>JAPOXO010000041.1 GCA_026707045.1 Gammaproteobacteria bacterium
GTCGCCGTCCGAAGCATAGTCGGAAAGATCAACATCCACAGCGTCGTCGCCGACCACCATGTAGAGCGGGTCAATGTCGTCAAGTTCTGGAGCTTCCTCTACGTCCTTAAGCATGACCTCAAACGTAACACGGTGAGTCTCGCCTGCCAAGTCGGCTGCGCACAGCCGCACGGTGTATACACCGTCGTAGCGCTCGTAGTCCGTCACCGTTGTCGTCATGCCAGTCCATGGATTGCCAGCGGTACCCGCGATGATCAGATCGTATTCGTGAGATACGCCGGATGACGATACGCGATTGGAGCTTCGTCGATGAATTGTCGTGCCAGTGGCAGTTCTGGTTCGGTCTTCATCGGGACTACCTGTACAGGGAGTACAGCTTCCGAATCCAACTCTCCAGCACAACGCGTCTCCTGTAGGTTGCGCGTCGTCCGCCGTGAAGGTCAGTCTGATATCTGAGCCTTCGTCGATTTCGTGTCCGCCGGAGGTCACATATGTCGAGCTGCCTGTGACTTGCGCCACTGATCGAATGTTGGGACCTTCGTTTTGGCCGTATACAACGTGAACCGAAACCGTCACAGTATCGGTATACCTGCGCGGAGTGGAGCCCCGTTCGTATGCGCGTACGTCGACAGTAACTGTCTCCTTGCCGTACTTGCCGAGCAAGCCGAAATTGTCGTCTTCCGGATCTGTCGAAGGCATGCGCATCGTGATTGTCAGCGTGTCGTTCTGGCACGAAGAAGCACCACCCAATTCTGCATCCGCCATTGTGTTGCCGTCGGAGTCTGTCACATCCATGCTTTTTATGTCGAAGCATAGATCATCACTTTCCTCGTCCGAGAACTTGCTTCTCAGCCCGCGTGCGACCCGGAATCCTCCCCCGTTCGCTTCCGTCAGAGGCTGCAAGTAAACGTCGGTCGCTCGAGCTTGCTTCTTAGGCGCATCGTTTTCCTCACCCACGACATCGACGAATATCGTCATCTCGTCCGTTGCATCGTTCTGGTCAGTGGCCGTTACGGTGATCTCGTACTGATCGCCCTCTCTCACTCGCTCGAGGTATTCCTCTGCTGTCTGAGTTCCGGTCGGACCCCTTACGCTGATCACGCCAGAGTCCTCATCGATTTCAAAGAAACCGCTGCCTCCCGACATGGAGAATTCCAATGTGTGGTCGCAGTTGATTTCGTTGCTGTCGTTGTCGTTTCCGCCACAGTCTCCCGAGTTCGCATCCGCTATTTGGTCGGTCACGAAACTGGACATCACATCGATTTCGAACATCAATGCTTCATCGGCGTCTTTTACATTCCAGTCAACTGTAGCCTCGGAAATCGCGAACATTGGTGCGAAGTTTTCGAACACCTGCACCATCATCGTGCCGGTAAGCGTCGTCATTCCGTCCATAGACGTGGCTGTGAGCGTTACCGTTCTCGATGAGGCCTTTTCCAGTCCGTTGATACGAATGAGGTCGTCGGCATTGTTGTTGTCGCCGTCGTTCAAGTATTCGACGCTAAACGAACTGCTGCTGCCGCCCGTCACCATAAAGTTGAAGGTTGGTACCGGATCTGCAGACTCTACATCCGTAGGACTAGCTGGATCAGCCGGCACGGTGCCACGTCCTTCAGTGTTGTCAAGCCCAGGATTACCTGGATCACCAGTGTCGTCGATGGCTTGATCGTACATGTCCGGATTTTCTGGTACACCTGACAACCCGAGGTAGATCAGGTCTCTGACTTGTAGATCCACAGTTTCGCCTACCGAAATCTTGTAGGGCGTCGCCATCTCGTTGTCAGGATCCTGACGTGGGTTGTAGTAAGGCATCCGTGTCGTGGCCATCAACGTGGTCGTTCCATCCTCGTCAAGCGTCGTTGCCGCACTCTCTGCACGTGAGTAGCCCATTCCACGAATACCCTTAACCGTAATCGTGTACTGTGTATTGGCCAACAGACCGGTCAAAGTCCCGGACTGTCGCGGATTGACTGCAGCAGCAGCTGTCGCTGTGATGCCCGTCGCGGTATCGTCCACGATCATTGTGCGGGTCTGCTCCATTGCACCGGTACCCGAAGGGGTCCACTTGTACTCGATCTCGTAGCCTGTCGCGGAAGTGTCTTCTACTACCGGGTCACTCGTGGTATTGCTGGGATTCCCGTCACCTGTCCATTCGATGTAGATGCTTGTCGCCGTCTCCGAATAGAGTTCGACATCAGCAGGCGCTGTTGTAAGCGCTGTCGGACGAACCGTCACCGTAAAGTCGAACGTCGCAACGTCGCCGCCGCTGAACGCCTTCTCGGCTCGCAGCTGCAACGCTACCGGAGCAGCATTGTGAAAGCTTGGATCAGTCGATGCCGGCGTATATGTAAGGGAAGCACCTGTAATAGCTATGGTGCTTTCGCCAGCAGATGTCGTACCAACGGTAATTTCACTGGAAGTCGTCGCATCACCATCAGCAACCTCCAAAAGCATCAGAGTGGTATCGGTCGCACCGGCCTCCACTTGCACGCCGTCCTTCCAGAGCGTCAATTGCACCGTACCTTCACCATCGCATGCATCCGCGTCCGCGATCGCAGGCAAGGTTGTAGCCGTGGTATCACCCTGAATGTAAACGAGGTCACCGGAAGTAGCCGATGTGTCGTCCCAACCGTTGCTCCCCGTCGACGTTCTTTCCGTCGGCGCAGTAAATGCACACGTCGCCCAGGCTGGAGCAGCGAACAGCCCCAACGCCAGGACGGTCGCACCGCCTACTGCCTTCGTTGCCAGTCGCAGAAATCCGTTAGACCCCGCAACCTCATTGTGTTTCTCCATTAGAGATTTCCTCCTGTAATTGCCGAATTGGCTACCGTTTGTCGCCCATCCTTGGCGCAATTCTGCGCAGCCTACTAGGCTAGGGCGTCTGTGTTTTGTGGCTACACCTAACGATGTACGAATCATTGATTCCTCCGCTCAACATTCTCCCTGCTACAAAAGTCTTACAAACGCCGTAAATCATGCGACGAATGCGACTTCTTATAAAGACGCAGAAGCGCACGACAAACACTTTGCCTTGCAAAACTCGGTGAAGTGTAAGCGATATTGAAATGAATTGTCAACCCTTTTTCCGAAATTTTTACAAATTGTTTCAAATTGTTTCAGTCCAAGGTCAACGCACAGAATTCACTGAAAGTATTTCACCGTAAACCCCTCAGTCGACTGCGCCGACCGCTCACGCACATATAGTAGCAAACGAAGTCTATTCGGACAAGCCAATTGTCAATACAAATATCACCCAATAATTCAGTCAATCGCTGAAGAAAAAACAAGAGTCCGCAAGACTAACCACGACTCGATTCTGATCGCTACATCCCCCACCACATAGCATTCACATTCTCCATCTTCTAGATTCATCGCACTTTCAGCTAGGCACTCTCACGGGGCTGTGGCTCGGACAGGTCCCGAGCCGGGGATCAGTAACTGCCTATGTCTACCTTATATATAAGTGGGAACTTGCGAGAGTGGATCTGTAGGCAGGGATTCCAAGAAACAAACCGTATCCGTAGAGCGTAACGAAGCTTCAGAAAACAGATAGGCATGTATGTTTCGTATCTTCATCGACTCCCTTGGATTCTTTCTTGACTGAACACTCATTCCCAATCGGGGTCGTCAACCATTGGCAATAGATCTAAAGTAACTGGTGCCGTACGTATTGGTAAATCTCGACAATTGCTGAATCGGGCAACATCGAATACAAACAGTACTCTCTCGGCACTCGACCAGACACCAGAGATCATCCGAGAAATCATGCGTTCACAGAAATGCATGTTGAAGACAGACTTTGTACTGTGTTCCGCACATGGTTTCCGGTGCATTCAAGCAGAGTCCGAAATTGTTCGAACGGATCGCAACTCCACATTGCTAGTCTTGCAAAGCTTGAACTTCTCAATTGAGCAATCACGATCATTGAGAGTTAAAACAAAGCTCGAAGAATTCTCATTCATCCGAAGATTTTCGTGGCCTTGCGAATTCTCGACTGTAATCCACACTTCGGCGATTCGGTCTTGGTCTTCGACATGAGTACTGTCGCAAGATCACTTCCATGTCAACAGTGCGGAAATTACGGCAACTCTGCAGCGCCGGTAAAAAGACCATAGACCATTGCCGATAAATTTCTTGCTGGAGAAATTTGCGCCTTGAATTCGAAGCCGTGAAAACTTGTGAATTGTGCGATTCCGTTGTATTCCCAGTTTCCAGACTCATGATGCATTCGACAAGCTGCACTTAAGGAATCCATCGACTCCAGGATCAGTCGAGAAAGGATCCGCATCCCATTGCTAATGCGCGTGTGAATCAGCGTGTGTCGTGTCTGTTCTCTTCCTGATTGGCTACACATTGCAGGTGACCCGTGAATTCGTTCTGGGACTCATTGTTTCAACAACTCGACACAAAGCCGCAGAAAATCCGCACTAAGGCGGATTTCCGTCGTAACACACCTAATTCAATCTTCCAAATCAGATCTTGCTTGAGCGGCTCCATCCAGTTTCTCGCTTCAAGGACTTGCAACGAAAGTCTCAATTCATACAATGTCTTTCATGCATATACTATATGCTATCTATCAATGACGATTTAGGAGGCTTCAATGCCACACATTGTTTATATACCCGAGGGATTCGCACCGGAGTACGAACTCTTTCCGGAGCTGTTGGACTATCTCAGTGAGGACGAACTTGTTGCAAAGATGATCCTGCTCTCGCGAAGAGGAGTTCCTGCCGTGGCCGCTTTGGATTCCGACTGTGAACCCATTTGGAGGATTCTTCGCAGAGCAAGGAGACGAGGAATCGAAGACCGTACGAAACAAATGATCGGTCACATGGTCCGGCAAATCATGGAGAGTGACGAAGTGGGACTCGAGTGGGTTGGGAGCGCAAGACTGAACAGTTGGATATTTTCAGCTGGTGCAAAGTACAGGCATCCAAGTTGGCAACCGCTTTGGGTACATCGAAGTCGCGATGGACACGACCAGGAGAGATTCTGTATTTCTCGTAGAAAACGACTGGCGGATCTGGACACCCCACCAGATGATCGTTCCCAATGGGTCCTTTACCGTCGGTGTTTGATGAGGCACGAGTTGGTGTACATCCTGAATGTCAGAAATCTTGGCGAAGTTGAGTGGCAAGACGATGATCCAGTTACCTGGAACTCTCTCGGCAGAAGAGTACGAATAGAGGGTTTCAAAATACTGTGGCGAAAAGACAACGATTCCTAAATCGTTCTCCCTTGCTTCCGAAACACGAGGGAAGCAAGGGAAATCAATGTGGGTCAAGAACACAGTTAAAACAGGAGAGCAATATTGAAAACCGATCCCTCAAAATGCGAAAAGCAGTCAAATCCAAGTTCAGCGGAGGAAAGAACCTTGGGGAAACTGTCTGAAGCCATTGATCGATTAGTACCGAACGAACCCTTGTTCTTGAACGATGGATCCGTCGTGACTGATGACGGCATTTTGGTATTGAGCTTTTATGTTGACGTAGGAATGGAAAAGTTACGTCAACGTCCAACCGTATTAGTAAAGTACAGCGAGAGAGGATATGCGCTTGAACACGCTTGTACTGTTCAATTGCAATCGCTGTCCGGACTTCGCGAGCCTGGAGAGAGGTTCATCCAAGACCCCAAAGAAGGACGAGTACAGCAAGAGGCCGCAATAGAAAAATATCCACAATATGCTGAAACTCTGAATCGTGAGATCGAGACTGCGATGCTAAATCTTGGAATTAATGTGGAAACTACCTCTACAACAGAGTCCCTCAATACACGCAAAATTACACAGCGCTTGACTTTCGGAAAGAATTCATGGATTTACTGTACGTCGATTGCAACTACACTTGCCGATCGTATTCCACAACGTGCAATGATGGATCCCAAATACGACTACGATTCGACAGCCAATCAAGTTCGCTCGTTCACTTGGCGCAATGTATGCCAATCAATTGGGCCCAAAACAAAAAATATCGTTACTCACAAATCAAGATGGAATTAAGTCTCCAAATCGCGGTCAGATAGTCTTTCACGGTCCCATCTGGTACACCGATGACGTCTATGGCTTTCTCGGACAGGAAAAGCCCAGTTCTAACAAATTGCTGTTCCCTCAATTCGTCAATCAGAGCGAATATCGCGACCAACGGGAATACAGGTTTGTAATACATTGCGAAAAACCGGTCGATAAGAAGAAGCTGAATCTCCGAATCGCTGGATCCATGAGGGATAGCTTGGCTCTGCCTTAGTGAAAGATTTCAAAATGGAAGGCAAATGACAGATGAGAGAGATACCAGAAGCGTGGTGGTCGACTTGATTCGCTTGCAGAGCGAGGGGACTCACTGGGACTTCAAACGAGAACATCATGAGGACAAAGGCACATTGATTCACGATGTCCTCTGTCTCGCAAATTGCGATCACAAGGGAGACCGTTATTTGATTTTCGGAGTCGATGACTCGGATTACTCAATCCATGGGGTCGAAAACAACGCTGGTCGCAAGACCCAAGCCCATATCGCAGCTCTGTTTCGAGACAATGCAAAGAATTTCTCTGAAAACGTCATCCCAAAGTTTCAACTCGAGGAAATTACCTTGTGCGGTAAGACACTTGATGTCTTGGTGATTGAAGACGTGGCGAAAAAGCCTTACTCCCTTATAAAGCCCATACATGGTGTACGACCGTATTACATTTACACACGTGGGAACGACACGAACACGCCAAAAGACGATTCGGCCAAATCTCATGAAATTGAGAAGATGTGGAGACAACGATTTGGATTAGATCTGACTCCGCTGGAAAGAGTCAGGCAGTATCTTTTGGACCCTGACTGGTCAACCATGGATGACAATGAGGAACAGGTCGATTTTCACAATCAATTTCCAGAGTTCACGATTCGTAGTGTTGCTGGACAAGATTACGTGGCATGCCATGAGGAGTGGACACGTGGTGAGATAAGAAGCGACACCAACAGTGCGAACTATTTTGAGATTCGATATCACCAGACGCTTATTGCTAAAGTTCGATTTGTGGTGTTTGACGACCGTAAGAAAGTGTGCGTCGCACCTAAATGGGAAGCTCTGAAATCCGGAAGAATCTACTTTTACGAAAAGGAAAGTGTTGAATACGCAATGCATAGATTCTTGTGTAGGCGGTATGACCGAGACGACTCAAAGGCACTACGAATAAGAGGTAGCACAGACGCTTCAAGCAATGCGAGGAATAGGTGGCCGAAGGGACTAAACATTCCAGTGGTTAGGCGAAAGAGTCTTCAAGAGTTTCTTATTGAGAAGAGACCTCCAAATCAATCCCGCCTTCCCCCGTCTCGAGATGATGACGAACAATATCAACTGTTCTTGGAAAACCAATTGGAGTTCGACAAATGGATGAGTCAACGCGAGCCAAACGGGGAGTCTTCGTCTCGGGAATAAAACTTAATTTTAGACATGTATCCACTAACCTGTCGCAACGTCAGTAGCTGATGAGTGGAAGCAGAAGGTGAAATGAAAATGAAAAGCAAAAGCTATAAACAGGTTTATTTTGGACTGTGGCTAAGGTTGGTCACTGTAACAGCTGTATCCGCATGGCTCTACTATGAGATAGTGAGTTTTATGGGAACACGATATATACCTGGTATATTTGAGTACTTTGGTTTGGAGAAAACAACAGAACACTGGCTGGTTTTTGTGTTAGTTGCATCACTCTATGTACTGTTCTGTTGGCGTGCAATAAAAGTGGTCGTATTATTGGGATCTCCGTTCCGATTTGGTATGGATCGATTTACAGGTACAGAATTCAAGGGTGCTAGTGGTAGACCAGTTTATTTAGTCTCTATCGGTGAAGAATCTAGCAGTAGTGGGTTTTACTTTGGCGCGATTTTCAAAGCCCATCAGAAATCTGATAAATTGCTCAGAAGTCGTACAGAAACTATCATACTTTACATTCCAATTGTTGGCAGCACGTTGTTGTTTCTAAGCGGTAATTTGTACTGGGAAAAGTGGAATCACAGTGAACGGTCAGTATTCTTTACCAAACAACGTGCAAAGTATTTTGAGACTAAACGCCTCGGAAGTGAACCTGAAGATTTAAGTAAGAAAACTACAGCTGAATTAGCAAAGATATCAAGCAGTCTCTATGCAATACAGGGCAATATTGAGGCGTTAACTACGGATACGGAAGATTCATTTGTTGCTCTTACAGAGAGTGAAGAAACGAGTCTTGGAATTGAACGCGACGAGTATGGTTGCTCACCTCCCTTAACTGCTGAACGCATGAAAAGGTGGGGATTGGTTTAATTAATCAAGGCTGACCTTTCTTGACATTAGCTTCCCACTGAAGAGGCTGAAGATTATGCAGTTTATGTGAGCCACCGTCTTTTGGTGACACTATGTGATGAATTTCCCAACCGAATTTGGATTTTCGATTTCCGTACTCAGAGTAGTGGATGACATTATCCATTTCGTCAATTCGTATTTCATCTGGATTAGCAGGTTTACCAGTTTTTATGTATTTGGCTTTTCTCGCTTTATTCCAAACATCTAATTTGTCCTGTTCAGTCCAATTTGGGTAGTCGTCTGTGTTTTTGCTAATTGTAAATCCTCTTCCTGATCTTGAGTATGGTCAAAAATTAAATAAATTTGTTTTCTAACAGGACTGTCGCGATCAACCAAATCTCGTATTGTCATTGCGACATCCTTAATCTCAAATCCTGCGGGGGTTCGACTCACTAGGTTGCCGGACGTTTGTCCACGGTACCCTGATTAGCGTAGTGCTTGAATGATTTGTAGTTCACGTTCCTTAAGTTCCCTTGGCATTGCCATGTCCTTGAGTTAGGTCTTAGGATGTTGGATTATAGATGTCCAGTGTCTGGACAGTCAAGAACCGCACTGATAGATCTCGTTCTAACATATTGTCCAATAAGACATTTCATACGTCTTACTTACATGGTATAATATTAGGCATGAACAAACTACCTACTTCCACCCGAGCCAAAATTCTGCATTTGCTCTGCGAAGGATCGTCCCTACAAACTGTCAGCCAAATCGAAAAATATCCATCAACACGATCTACAAGCTGGTAGCTGATACAGGAAAAGCGTGCTTCAAGTTTCATAACGCCGTAGTTCAGAACCTTTGGGTTGACCGTGGCCAATGCGACGAGATATGGGCGTTCTGCTATTGCAAAGAACGGACGCTGCCGGCTGCCATCAATCTACCATATTGGGCAGGTCATCTATGGACTTGGACAGCGCTCGATTCAGACACCAAGCTACTGATCTCGTTCTATGTTGGCGGTTGTACAGTGGACGATGCAAGGGAATTCATGTACGATGTCGACTCGCGAATTGATACACGTATTCAACTGACAACTGATGGTTTGGAGGCGTATGTAGAAGCGGTGGATGATGCATTCTGACAAGGAAACGTCGACTTCGCCCAGTTGGTCAAGTACAAGCCGAAACCTAAGCGCAGTAAGCGGGGCTCAATTGTAGTTAAGTGTCAAAAACTGGGTAAATCGTACCCATATATATTGCAAGCGATTGATTTGCAAGGTTAAGTTGTCTATGGACAGACAGGCATTTTCATTTATGCTGGATCTTCTGGGCGATATGTCCTCGGAAGAGCTGCAAGAGCTGGAAGACTGTGCACGTTCGTTGCGCAGCAGTCGGAAGGGACTGGAGGCTCTCAAGAATTTCGACCAGTCGATGACCGAGGTTAGACGATGTCCGCACTGCGGGAAGGACAAGGCGTATTGACACGGTCGCGACTCCCGGGGAGCGCAACGCTTTCGTTGCCGCCCTTCCTTGCAGGGAGGCTGCGGACGCACCTTCAATGGAAGGACAGGCACGCCGTTCGCACGCATGCGCAAGCCGGAGAAGTGAAGTGTGTTTCTCGAGGCACTCGCGGAGGGTCATCGGTCGGTGGACGACCTGCACAGATTTGGAAAAATCGGGGTCTCCCCGCGAACACTGTGGCGATGGCGCAAGGTGGCGTTCAAGGCTCTCGGAAACAAGAAGCCTGAACAGCTGAAGGGCATCGTGGAGATCGACGAAACCTACTTTCGGGAAAGCTTCAAGGGGAGTCGGGGATGGAAGCGAGGCAATCCTCCCGTACGGCGCGAGCCTCGTTGTCGGGGCGAAGCGTCGGGACCGGGCTTGTCTCTGGAATACCTGCCGGTGCTGACCGCCATCGACCGACATGGCACGCAACTGAAGCAGGTTCTGGGATATCCAGACGAAATCAGGGAAGACCTGCAGGATCGCATCGAGAAGGGATCGGTGCTGTGCACCGACGGTCTTGCGTCCTACCGCAGCGTGGCCCGAGATGCCGAGGCCGCCACCCACGTCGTCGTGCCTGGCCAGAATCCAAGGAATTTGCCGCCTGACGGCATCATGCTCAATCAGTCACTTGAGGGACACTTCAGCCTCGCAAGGGTCAACGCCATGCACACGGGCATGAAGTCCTTCATCAATCGACAGGCGCGTGGCGTCTCAAGCCGCTATCTGCAGGGTTATCTCACCTGGATTCAGGCCGTTCGGAAGCCCTCGCTCAGCGAAAGCGAGGTTCTGAACCCATCAAATGCAGAGGTTTTCAACACTTAACTACAAATGAGCCACCTTAATTGTCGAATATCGATCCCATTAGGGAATTTAGCGAAGAATTTCCAGTTTCAATCACTTCCCATCAGGTTGGTTGATCTTGTTGCATCTAAGAGTCTAAGTTAGACAACCGACCACGAATACGAGCGGGCAAAATATCGCAATAGGAATAGCAAGCAATACCGTTGCCCAAGCAGAACCCATTTTTGAATTTTTCGGACCCTACAACTTTGGCTTCGCTACACCAGGCGTCAAAGCAATGTCCCCAACCCTGCCACGGCAAGAACGAGAGATCGATGACGAAAGCCAAAAATTTCCACAATCTGGAGTGCTGTGTTGCGTTATTGTTACATGCGAAGTAGCCTGTCCTCGCACTGATCGTGTGCCATCGGCTTCCGCCGCACAACGTGTTTCCCACTATGTCGATTGCAATCAGGACGTTCATGAGTGTTTGGCCAATGCTTGTCAGAATAAAGTGCTGTGGCTCATGATTCTGGTCGGGAGATTTGTCCTCCTCAGACATTTCGTTTTTTCTATTCGGACTCTTACCTTTGGTTTCCCCTATTCCCGCTGCTTTGCCGATTGCCATTTCTTTCTCCTCAGAAGTACAGAAAGCTCCCAATCTAGGAGACTTCACTTATTTTTCATATTGAACAGTATCTAATTTTCAAACGCTCTAAACCGATCTGTGACTGTTCTTCTAACTCTATTCAATATACATAGATTTATCTGTACTGTAGAATGCAAAATAAGGGGCAATCAAGCTATCAATTCCCAGAATACCACAAATTTAGCGAAGGATCGTTGTTCGTCTCAGTGGATCCGCCTGCAATGTCTTGGATAGTGCCCGTGAAGTGTATTGGACCACCTAGCCGTCTTGGTATGGCCGTTAACTCATTTTTAAGACCTTCTCAAGAAAAACATGCGGTGCCGAATTTACCCTTATTCGACAAGAATACTCCCTATTTCTCTTCCTTTGATATCTCCGGTAACCTGAATGCTGAAGTGCGAATACAGGGAAATCCTGAACTCATAACTGTCCAATGGTTAAGACTCGGGAATAGACAATTTGAGAACTATCTACGATAATGGAGGCCTCGAAACTCGGCGAGATCATGGCGCAAGTGAACTGTCTCAACCCGTTTGAAGGTGAAGAACAACAGGAGTGAACGCAATGCTTTGTCTGACTGGTCAAGACCACGAAATTCTCGATAAGTATTTGAACAAAGTACTCGACAATTACAAGAATGGTACGACCTCACTGCTAGATGCGCGAATAGATCTCGTTCATACGATTACTCTCGCGGCGAAAGATGACAACCTGATGCCATATGTCAAAGCATGTTTAGTAGGGTCCACAGAGGATTAGCTCTTGAAAGCAATCACGCGATCAACCCACATGGGGCTCGATCTTCCCACAAGCAGTCGAGTACACCATGGCGTACTGAGCTTGGATTGTATTCAAGCATTTGAGCGTATCTCACTGGCGAAACCAATGACGACGCGTAGTTATCCGGCCTCCGCGGAGAGCGGACCTATATGGACTGATTCCGGAAACTAGAGTAGGATTTTTGATCACCGGCAAAAATTTCGTTCGTCTGGGATTTCCCGATGTGCTGGCGTTTTTGGCTTCGTCGAATCCTTCGAACGCCAATAATTCGAGCATCTGTGCAACCTACAACTTCAGCAGTGATCCGGAAGATCGATACTGAATTGTGGATGTGACAGTTGTTAGGAGTTTCAAAGCAAGTAACGCTGTGTTGTGTATAGTACTGATATCAAAGAGAATTTCTAGTACAAAAGGAAACATCACATGGAAAGAAAGGAAGTAGAACAGCCCGTTTCAGGGCTAGATGCGTTCGGAAACGAGGACAATGCGTCGGTCTTGTCGCAAGCTGCTTTTTTATTGCTTCTGGCAGAACAAATGATAGTGAAGTATCCAAACCAAGCTGAGATTGATGATGTACATAAAGAGGAGGCAATCGACAGTCTAAGGGTTCCCACTTTGAATCCTTCTGGCCGACAAGTGGAACGACAAGAGGTTTTGGAGGAACTACGCCAAAGCTCACCTCTGGGCTACAAGCAGGATTTACGTGTTCGACCTTCAATTGTAAGAAGACTTATAGAGATGATGGCTCAAAGAGTCGACATGGAACAGAGCTACATGGCTGCGGCAGCTCTGTTGGAAGCATGTTTGGATCATCCCGACCCTCTCGTCCGTGTTTCGTCCGCAATTTCCCTCTGTGGTATCTATGCTGAATCAAGTCCGTTCTTGCGTCTCATTCTAGGGTCTACCAACTCAGAAGACGACTTGACCAGAGACATGGCATTTACAGGACTTGAGAACATAGCGTCCGACCACATTTTGAAAGACGCAAATACTGAATTTGGACCTGATAGACGATCTGACAGTAAATCTACGAAGAAATGTACAACAAGCCTGCTGGTGCACGGAAGCTTCCCTAGAGTACTAAATCCCAGCTGGTGGCAACCTGGTGGGAACTTTCACTGTTTCATTAAGAAAAACGTGTGTAATGATCTCTATAGAGGGAACTCGTACTATAAGTGGTCCGGAATATATACTCACGCCGCTCGAAAGCTTGCCGCACAAGAGTTATTGGAGTGGTCGAAACCTACTGAGCAACTGAATCACGTTTTTGCACATAGTCATGGGGGAAGTGTCGCGATGTGTGCAAGCCAAGAGGGCTTGAATATAGAGAAGCTCGTACTCATGAGTTGCCCTTTTTCCGGTCATTACAGTCCGAATTTTGCTAAAGTAGGAGAAGTTGCCTCAGTTCGAGTTAAGCTGGACTTGATTGTGTTGGTTGACACGCTTTGGAAGGGTGGAAGTGCGAAACCACAGTGTGACAAAATTAGAGACATAGTTCTGCCGATTTGGTTCGACCATTCTCAGACGCATGACCCAGATACGTGGAAAAAGCATAGTATTGCACATAAAATATAAAAATGATGGATTGTCGCCGAAACGTCGATGAAATGACTCGTCGATACATTGACCACACCAATTGCTTGTAGAATTCATGAATTATTTGGAGTTAAGCCGCATTTTCGTTTCACAAGCTGCATGGCGTATTACAGGTTTCGATTCTCTTGGCCGATCATTGGTACGGAGCCTTGAATCCGAAGACGAGACTTGCCGCATGATGGCCGGGATGTGCCTAAGCAACGGAGGAGAGCGCGCTGAGCGCTTGCTGTTGAATGCATTGCAGCACAACAACGAACTCATCGACATCCCTATGGTGATCACCGTTTTGGCTAGTATGGGTAATCCAAATTTGGTGAGCTATTTGAAACATTACGCTCAGAGTGACAATCAAGCAGTAGCCGAAGCCGCCTCTCAAGCTATTCGAGCTATTGAAGAGGCTCGATTCTGAATCGCCAACCAGCTAGTCCGACTCAGTGCATACTCAGTTCTCTCTCAGACTCGTTCGTTTGCCTGCCAACTACAACCGTTCACTAGAACGAAGCGCATTGGGAGGAATGCAATCAACTCACCAAACAAAGAGGGGCACCGTATAGCTCGAGTACGAACAGTTGCTAAGGGATTGAAATAGATTGACTCGAATTGAATCAAATACGTCATTATCTTTACTTTACTTTACTTTATAACTATCATATGTTAGAGAAGCAATTCAAGAGAGGAGTAAACCCGCACCTAAGATATAAAGCCCAAATCGTTGCTAGATTCGGCACAAATGTACGCAAATCGGTAGAGCGGAGTTGCTTTCGTTCCTGCTCTGACTGAGAATGAGTAAAACTCAATGTGCAGTCAGTTTTGCGACACGAGCAGTTCGAAACACAAGAAAGGGATGTTCGACTCACACGAAGAACCGAACATGCCCCTCCTTGGGAAGCCAGACCTCCAACGAATGAGCCTGTACCTCAAGTTGAAGAAATACGTCAAGGCTAGCGATTACTGAGTATTGCTAGGTTGGTTGCCAAGAACGAACTTCTTCACCTCTTATTTTACTAACCAATCGGCTTATCGCTGCAAAAAACACAGAAAATCTCTGTCAAAGCGCGTGAGTCGATCACTTCCGTCGTTTTGGCTCGGTCTTGCCAGCACATTCTTCTTGGTTCACAGTCTTGCTGATCAATATTGAATGTTTAGTGGACTATTTGCCTCAGCTGGTCACCACACAAGAACCTCGCTCATCACAACTTACGCGTTCAATCGCTTTTAGTTTTCGGTGTGTTGTTTTCTCAGGCATAATCAAACCTCAAGCATCGCTTGATGCTCGTCTTCTTCCTTTCTGGCTCGTTCGATCTCTTCTCTGAGGAAATACAGGGAATTCCAAGCCCACCGAGCTACTTTCGGTTGAGGGTGTGATTGCAACGATTGAATCGCCGGAATGAAACGATCAAAGTACCTAGCAAGAGAACCGGCCCAGCTAAAGTTCGTAAAGATGCTGGACGACGCAGCTTGAAGCACTTCGTCGCAATCTCCAAAGTCATCCAAAAGGCGACGGAACTGAGGATTCAGCTCATACTTATTGGAACCTTCAGCTTCTGGACTCAGAAAGGGAACGACATTCGCCACAACCGCGGGCCCTCCGTCAGGATTTAGCTTGCACCAACCCGTCAGAGTTTCTTTGAACAGACCCATCATTGGTGGTTCTTTGATGTCCTGTTCAAAGGTCATTGGACCTTTCAACAGTTCCCTAATACGCCAGGCCTCTCCATCTTCCTTCATTGCAGCGTGTCCTAGGAACGGCCAGAAGATTTCAGCAAAGTCTGACAGAAGCGCACGCAAGAGAGGTCCTATGAGCTGTTCAAGGCGGCGCGAGAATTGAGCTATTACTGTCTGACCCAACAGCAACGCCAATTTGCGCGCATCCTCGTCTTCTCGTCCTCGTCTTAACAACCAGCCCATCAACCTTGAGACATCGTGCGTGGTGTGTGCATATTCAAACAATTCATCACCGTCTCGACATGTCAATTCAGCAATCTTCATCAGCTGAGGCCTCAGAGATTGCAATCTATGGGATGCACTATGACTGTGCATGGACAAGATGTCTACCGCGACAAAGAACGATGCTGAACTACCGTCCAAGAGCTTATCGAGAAGCATGGCTACCTTCGGGCTTGAAACCTCCGAAAGGCAGTCGCCATAACTCCAATTCAAGAGGTGCCTAGGCTCTAAAGTTCCCAAATCCAACGCCGAAACAACCAGATCCACATCGTCATCGTAGACACCTATTGCCTGACAGATTCTCGGCAAGGCAGAAGAAAGTACTGAGTCTTGGGCAATTCGACGTTTGAATTTTGTTACAGATTCTTCGTCTACTTTGGCTAATCCACTGACGAATCCTACGAGCAGGTCAAAACAAGGATCGGAGGATGGACTGCTGACAATATTGCAAACAATGTTCTTCAACCATATTTGAGGCGAATCAACAGACTGAGCTAGGAAAAATCCGAAATGGAAAGAATGTCGGTTTTGGTGGACCGAAAACTGTGGCAGCAACTCAGCCAAAATACTTGAAGCTTGACTTAGTCTTTTGCCTAACTCTTCAATTGCTTCGCGTTGAAGCTTCGCCTTTACCTCAAACTCCAGATTTTTACCGCACGGATAGCCGCGAGGCATGTCTAATACAAGATACCGTGCACGATCTGCTAGCTCAGTTGGTTCAAGGTGCTTAATCAGGCTCTCGACTCGAGCAGATGTCAAAGCATCCACTTGCGACGAGTCGTACTCCAAGAAGTGCCCTAATTGCTCAATCGCTTCCGACCAAGGTCCCGAAGGTACGCTGAGGTTCTTGGTCAACGCCTCGACTTCATTTATGAGTCCTATTCGTACAAGTCCACGGAGATTGCGAGCTAGGCCATCGCGAATCAAGGTTCCCATCTCTTCTTCAATTTTTTCGAGCTCTTCAAGCTGTTTCATGCATCCTCGCATGTACTGAAGCAATTCCTCTCTACTGTGGGGTTGCCACGATTGAAGCGCGGGTCGAGAACCATGGCTTTCTGAACCAAGTAACCTGGTGGTTTGCAATGTCCTCAGACCAGCAAGCAGACCCTCTACGATTATTGAACGAGTTGGACGGTCGCAATTGAGCTTAGCCTTTTGAAGAAAAGCTAGTCTATTCGAGCCATTCGCTTCAGTTTCTCCTCCAGATGGATAGAACAGTGACTTAAACTGACCTGTTGCGTTGTTCGAAATGTGTGTTTCGGTTTCTGCGGCAGCCAATCTCAGCAGCAGGTCTGCGGCCTCATGGAAGGTACCCCGGCAAAAGGCTGCCTTTTGCAGCGCGACAACAATATGTCGGCGCATATCACCTCGGATTTTGCAAAGGTCGAGGATCTGTTCAAACAAACGCCTAATCTGATCCAGACACGGCTTCGCATCGATCTCGACCAGACGACCCAACAGCTCCGTACGACTAGAATCCAATGGTGCATTTGAACTTGCAAGAGGACCAGTTGGACCACATAATTGTTCCACGACCTCACGCGCGACCTTCGAAGTATTGAGCCAAGCAAGTTGTCGAGCAGCATTGGAACGGAGTTCGTCCATTCCATCCCCCGCCAGAACAATTCTTCGATCGGTGGGAGACCAAGTCCTCCATTGGCGCTCGGCTAGGTTGAATGCAACTGGCCGAGGCTGTAGAACAAGAAGGTCGCCTCGTTTTTGAACAACTCTCCGATCAATCAGTTCAACGAGGTCTGCACGAAAATCGATAGCCGTTATGCCCCCTCTCTCTGCAACTTCCTCTACAGCCGTAACGTGCTCCCCATCTCGAATCAATCCGTATGCCGCAACAAGCTGTGCGGATTGAATCAATCTTGCTTGAACAGTTCTGCCACATACAAATGTATCCACAAAGAACTTTTCTGAAGCATGGGCTACAGGAACTGAACTCGACCAAGCATTGGCAACATCGATTGCAATGCGTGGAAATCCTTTCGAAAACAACGTAAGTCGTAATTTGTCTTCAGTTGCAATCCCGCCCAGCATTTGCTCAATGATTCCTTCGGTGATTTCAGGTGGGGCTAGTTCGACGATGTGCACATCTGAGCGGTGTTGCTCTGCGGCAGATTCTTGGCTGCAATCGATTGTGAGGAGCGAGAGGTTGCTGCGGAAATTCAAGACTTTTTCAGATAGCGAGCGATGAATATCGTCAGGACAGTTGTCGACAACTAATATTGCACGTTTACCCGCACCGACTAGGCTATCGACAGAGGAAAAAACTTGATTGGGGTCTACTAGTTGCCAGTCCACGAATAGCACAAAGTCTGACAACCAATCATTGAAACCCTCTCTTAGACGAAACGCTTCCAAAACAAGCCGTGACTTGCCGACGCTGGCAGCACCCAATACTCGAAGCGTTCGTCGAGCTTCAGCTAGCTCATCCATTACACGATCTCTTAACAAAGCTAGACGTGAGTCGTCAATGAAGAGGTTTGTGTAGCTTGACTGTTCACTCCAGAATTTCCAGGAGCGAAACGGGGCCACAGTTCCAGGCTGCGTAAGTTCCATAAGCCAGATTGCAACTGCCGGATAGTGATTAACCCATTGAGCGAGTAGTCCGGCATCCCAAAACCGTATTCGTCCATGTTCTGGTTGTTTCCCCCCGACGGTTAATGCATCGTGAATTCGTTGCTCTCGTTCCTCGATCTCCTTTTGGTTGTATCGTCTTGTACAAATCAAGACATAGTGCGCACCGGCGTTTAACGCTGAACTAATCATTTCTTTGACATCGCCCGAGCTTGCAATCACTTCTTGTGTAGCCCTCGATGGTTTGATCGATCCCGACTTTAGTTGGAACTGAACAAATCGACTGGGTACAAAATCTGTCCGTTCGGGCCCTCCGTCCCACTTAATCCGAGCATCCTCACCTCCATCAGGCGATTTGATTTCAGTAGACACCCGAATACCATCAAGGGGAAGTGCAAACTCTTTCGCCTCTGCATTTAGTAGCCTGCTAATCAAAACAGGAAGCTCAAATTCCGACAATACTTCGATGTGTTCTGTAGTAACTTCGAACGGCGCGACTGCGGCTGGGCGAGTAGCTGGTTTCTTTAAAGGCAGTCCAACAGCTTCCGGATAGGACCTTGCAACCTGAAGAAGCCTAACTATTGCCGTAGACGGCTTAACATCACCGGATTCGTACTTGGCAAAAGCACTCGGTCCGCCACCGATTATTTTGCCCGCTTCTGACTGTGTGAGCCCAAGTTGCTTGCGGATGCGACGTATTTCACCAGGTTCAAGATTGAATTCTTCCATTAGGGTATACCATATAGTTTCAATCGAAGGTTACCACCATTGTGGTTAAATGAAGTATGAAATCGTAGAGAATACTCCACAATGCTAAGTCTTGTCAAGGCTTTTCAACCAAATATTCTGAGAAATATAGCATTTCGACCTCGATTCTACCGACACGAGACAGCTGCTAGACAACAAAGACTCCAGCTGTGTTACACATAAGCTGGCTTCAGTCGTATAACACATAAGCTGGCTTCAGTCGTATAAAAAGTCAACCAGGTCACTAATAGAAAAACACACTCATTGACCGACAGCAAATAGCGGCCAAGCATCAAAGCGCGACTCTGACCTTTCCAAATAGTCCTCCCATTCGCCATCTACTTACTTCTTTGCAAGTTCAGCTGAGCATGCTCACTCGACTGTGGCTCCGACTGCTCCCAAGCCCGGGTTCGGTAACTGATTAGGTCAACCTTACTAGACGCTATGTCTTGACTTGCTCGCCCGTAACATGACGAGAAGCAGCGAGCTTCCAATCAATACGGAGAACAGGTCACATGAACGGAGCAGACCAGGAAAAACTACCACGTCGTTCGCGAACTTTTGTGGGTCTCGATATGCTCAAGACGACGATTGCCATGGCGGTCGCGGAGCGGGGAGAATCGACTTCGATTCGGGTGGAGGATCGAGGGGAGATTTCCAATACGACAAAAGCAGTGTCTCGGCTCGTGGAGCGCTTGAAGCGGGACTACGGAACGAATCTTCATTTCGTCTATGAAGCGGGACCCTGCGGATTTGGTCTCCTGCGACGTCTGCGGTCCATGGGATTTCAATGCGACCTCGTCGCGCCGACATCGATACCAAAGCGCAGTGGCAATCGGGTCAAGACGGACCGTCGCGACGCTCGGGAACTGGCTCGTCTGTCCGCCATGGACTATCTCGAACCGCTGTGGGTTCCCGATCCCACGCAGGAGGCAACAGGAGATCTGGTTCGATTGCGCATGGACTTGAAGGAAGAAGTGAAACGCCAGCGTCTTTCTCATTTCCTGATGCGTCAGGAGCGCGTGTGGAACGCCACGTCCTACACGATGAAGCATCGATCCTGGATGAGAGACCTCAAATTCGAGCAACGGGCGCATCAACTGACACTGAGCGGACTGCTGAGCGCGTTGGAGGATCTGGAAAATCGTCAGAAGGAGGTGGAGGAGGACATGGTTCGTGAGACGACGACCTGGAAACTGGGTCCGCTGGTGGGCTCCCTAAGAGCTCTCCGCGGTGTGGACCACCTCTCGGCGGTGACGTTGCTCGCGGAACTCGGCGACTTGCGAAGGTTCAGCTCGGCAAGACACTTCATGGCCTATCTGGGTCTTGTGCCCAGCGAACACAGCAGCGGCGCGAAACGACGTCGAGGAGTCATCACGAAGACGGGCATCCGTACAGCGCGCCGAATACTGGTGGAAGGTGCTTGGACCTATCGATTTCCCGCTCGCGAGACAATGCGCATGCAACGCAAGTCGGCGGATGCGTCAACGTACGCCAAGGACCGATCATGGGCGGCACAGCGACGATTGTGTCATCGCTACCATGCCATGCAAGAACGTCAAGACTGTGGTCACGGCGATAGCCCGGGAGCTCGCAGGATACGTGTGGGACATCGCCTGCCATGAAATGCCGTTTGTGACGACGGAAAACTGAAGAATAAATCGGAGAGGAAAGGAACGGCCGGAACCATGCGGGAATCCTCGATACATTTTTGTGGCGCGCCGTCCTCGCGACGTTGCGGATCCACGAACCTAGACGGAGGCAAGCCCATGAAGCAACACCATTCTGTGGTAGCCAATCCACGTATAGCAGAGTCGGACATGGTCCATTTCAATCCGCGCCGTTCCTTTCTTCAATGGTTGCGGAGAGAACAAATCAATCTACAATTTTGGGAGTGGGCGAGCATGGTCAAGACATAGCAAATGTCTACCTTTTATATAGGGAGGAACTTCCAAGAAAAGTTTTGTAGGTAGAGTTTCCGCCCAGCAGGCTGTATCTGTAGAGCATTGCGATGCCACAGAGCAAGGCAAGCGCTTTCTAAATCTTCTCTATCTTGGACTCTTGCTTGCTTGGACGCTCATTCCCAATCCAGGTCTCTACCTATTGGCAATAGATCCAAGTAATTCCGTATGTATAGGTGAACCGCGACAACTGTCGACTTGGGCAGCTTCCCACACAATCGTTACTTTCTCGGTACTCAACCAGGCGATCGCTGTACACTCGAGATCTCCCGAGAAATCATGCCTTCACAGGACAGAACGATTACGACAGCCTCCATCCTACGTCCAGCACAAGGTTCAGTACACTCAATTTGAGTCCGCAATTCTTCGAACGGATAGCAATTTCACATTGCTAGTCATGGACAGCTTGATCTTCTCGATTGAGCGACCACAAACGCTGAAAGTTGAAACAGTGCACGACGAAATCTGATTCATTCGAAGATATTCGCGGTCTCCCGAATTCTCGCCGGGGTATTCACACACGGACAATTCGGCAGTACGCTTCGAAAAGAGTACGGCTGTCCGACCGCTTCCATGCCAACAGTGCGGAAATTACTGCATCTCCACCGAGCTGGCAAAAAGTCCCACAGTCCATTGCCAGTGAATTTCTTGCTGAATGAACTTGCACCTTGAATTTAAACCTGTGAAAGCTCGTGAATACTGCGGCTCTGTTGAGTGCACCGTTCCCAGAATCATGTTTCCTTCGATTGGTTGCAGTCACAGAGCCCACTAACACCTGCTCCAAGAGAGACTGATTCAAACTTCACAACCGATTCGCGTTGAACCCAACACGCAAACTGTTTAGTCTTCCGTTTCACTATTGAGACTGCACCTCGTCACTTTCCAATCCCCTCGTCATGGGACACTTCGATTCAGCAACACAACAAATGGTCCAAGTAATTTCCACTCAACGACGATTTTTCTTCCTAGCGAATCCAGGTGATCCAGTCAACAGGCGAATTGCATCAATGGCTAACTCCGATGCATAGCTTTAAAGACTTGCAACTAAAGCCTCAATGTGTTCAACGCTTCTAGCATATCTCGTATATTCGGTCTACACACCGAACCAATGGAGGCTTAAATGCCGAACATTGATTACATTCCCAAAGGTTTCGCACCAGAGTAAGAACTCTTTCCGGAGCTGTTGGATTATCAAATTGAAGATGAGTACATTGAAAAGATGATCATGCCATCCGAAAAAGGAGTTCCAGCAGTGACCACAATAGGCGCATACAGGACCGTTCATTGAGAAAGACTCTCCCAAGTCTGGCATTCCGGAGAATTCTTGCGGTCAGGTCTGCCAGCAGTTTGTTCGACTTCAATTGGATTCTTCAACCGTTCGATCCAGGCAAACGACAAGACCTATTTCACGAGTGTGGCATTTATTCAACAATTGAATAAGTCACCAAGATTACTTGCTGGTTTGCTCTCTCGGAAGAAATTACCAGCACTCCATACGCACTCTACTTACAAATCCCAACAGCTATACCTGGTGATTCGACTGACACTCTTCATCAAAAACCTTGCTCAATCCAATCGAGTGCGACGAAAGGGTTTTACATAGAAATATATTCGAAAACACCGCGTGACCGGAAAACCATCTCGTTTTCTAGCAAGCAATCTCCAATTTCGCGAGCAACAGACTCGAAATAGTTCCCGCCCTCGGTCTGCGTAAAGTGATCGTGAATAGTCAGGAATTTACCTCGTGCAATGCTCGCATGCAATAGTGGAACCAGATTGATCTCTTCCACGTTGAATGTTCGCAATCCTTCACTGAACTCTTCACCAAGCCGTTTGGCGCTCCAGTAGCTGATCGAGCGTTCTTGGACCTTGTCGAGACTGCGCCTTGCAAACTCAAACGCAAATCCCCCAAACGACAGCACAAGTGCAGGCGCATGGGTAGTCAGCATGCGACCTAATGTGATTATTTCCGTTTCGAGCAACGACGACCATTCAATTCGGGTGCTGACAGGTTTCTGGGATTGCTGATGTACTGCGTTCCGGATGTAAAGCCCAGTGATATCCAGCCTCGCGGGAATCCGCGAAAACAAGTGCGATTGAATCCCTTCTAGAATCGGGGTCCAAATGTTGTGGCGCGTTGGATGCCTCGAATCCAAAGGCACTTTTAACTGAGACTCCCATTTGGCAGGGGCAGAGTCCCCTATCAGCCAAATTGGAGAATCTCTCGATCCCGATTCTCTCTCCATAGTCCTCGTATCAGTCAATTCCGATTTTAGTTGTTAATCACACGAGAATATAGTTTGCTCTCCAACAAGCAACATCGTGTGTATTGTCGCCGGTTGAGTTCAAGTAATAGAAGCGATTAAGTCTTGATATCAGGACAGCAGGCCTCGTATTCGTCCGTACCAGCGATCAATTTCCTTTCTAGGACTCTGAACCTAGACTTTCTCTTGAATTTCCTGCCGCCCCACCAGTGAACAGCACGATAAGTCACGCTAATTCTCCATTTCCGGACTCGGGCATGTTTCATGGCAATCTTCATCACGCTATCCGCAAACTCCTTCATGTAAGGCTTAGGTTTCCATCCATATACATCGCAAGCGTCGTACAACCAATCGTGGAGAATTGCCGCTTCAAGGTGTGGGCCGACACGACTGACAATGGACCGAGCGGGTCGCGGAACAGACGTGAGGTCGCTCATGTATCCTTGAGGAACTTCAATCTTGTGCCAGAAAGGACCGTCGGTCGAAACGATTTTTACTGACGCGACATATTTCTTGCTCAGCACATACTTCGCATCTTCGCCTCGACGAGTTTCAACTGCTTCACTGGATCTCGTTAAGTGCAAATGACTCCGATATTCGAAATCGGACATTACGGTTCCAGATGTGGGATAAATTTCGTTCTCTTTCTTCGACGCTTCTTCGTTCATTTGTGACGGGGACTCAAAAAAAGGATGTCGTGATTCTATTTTCAATGCATGCCTTTGTGGGGGCTTCATAAATCCTGTATTTTTCGCTTGCCCACAACCCTTTTAGCGATGAAAGTCAGTATGTTGTAACCCGTCAGTTCGTCTCAACAGGCTTGTTGCTAACCGATCAACTCGTCAATCCGATTTGATTTGGAACCACGAAACCTCGCTTGTAGACCATAAGAAACGGTGTTCGGCTGTATTCTGTACGAACTGTCCTGACACCAGCAGTCTAGTCCGTAGTGTCCACTAGAACTGTCGATATTGCTATGGAACGGACTTTCTTGTGACATCCAGTCGGAGAAATTCAATGTCGACCAATTTGCCTCTTTGAGTCTGCCACCTCGAGTACGAACGTTCTCGCAGTCCGTTCTCTCTCCCCAAACCAATCTGAAACTGTTCGTCCGATTCCATGAATATCCGAAACAGGCCAGATTCCCATAACATAGGTAAACGAGGTGCCTAGTTTGCTCTAAGTATCATTTTTTATCAACAAGTTACTCCCAAGAGACATCGAACTTAAGAGTACTGTTAGCTCCAAGGTGCGTCTGGACAAAGGATTCGGTGCGGAAAAACTGGGGCACCAGTTTGGGCGTTGGTTGTCTGTTGCTAGAGCTACAGACGATCCAACACATTAACTTGGACTAAGGAGAACCAACGAGATGCTAAGCGATGAAGCCAAGAAACTATACAACGATACTACTCACGGGGTACATCATGACCACATTCAAACGAACAAGCTTCTTGCAGAGGTCATAGTCCAGCTGAAGAAACTGAATGAGAGAGTTGAAACTCTCGTGACTTCCTTCAAGACCGAACAAATCAAACCGTCGTGAAAGAAATCCGTTGAAGCCACGAAGATTAATAGCTATGGAAGGTAGGTAGCTTGATTCCTCGCTTATCAAATGTCGGAATGAATTCGGTCTTATTGTTGGATCGTTGTCACTAGAATCTCCCTTGCTTCTTTTAGGTTTTTGAGTGATGCGTTCAAATCGAGAAGTCCACTGCCTCCAAAAACCAGCCAGCCACGCCACACTGCTACACACATTGGCTTCGTTTTCGTTGCGTTAAGTTGGCGCGGTGATGTGAAGCGACCGTAGCCATTCTTTACAAATGCATCAGCCCAGTACTGTTTCTCGAGATTCATTCCTTCCCTACACGGATTGTTCTTACTACCGAACAGTCGAAACCCAATCTTGTCCCTTTCGATCCACATTGCAAATCTGCTGTTCTTGCTCGTAGCAGTTGGTTCAATCCAGTTGCCAATTCTTCAGATAATTGCGAAAGTCAACGAGGATCTCGTTATTTCCCTGGTACGACTCAAGAACACTGAGAAAGTCGTTTCGGTCGAACTCACGATAATTGCAAGATTACGCGTATTCGAGTTCCCGTAGAGAATGGTTGCCTGTCTTGAAATACATGGGAAATACCTCATCTGTATTGACATTGCAGAGCAGTGTCTTTCCTTCGGTCACTAAGTTTCGATATCGGGTTAGTTGTTCATCGTGATATCTGGTTAAGGTCTTGTCCTCAACTAACAAGACGTGGCGTTCATTTATTCGTGCCAACACGTCAATGTGCCTTTCTTGATGAAACACTTCCACGCGCTCATAAACTGTCGGCGTGAATTGCCATTTTGAAAAAAAGAGCGTTTAGTAGCTCACGACCACATTGACGCAACTCCCTGTCTGCTGGATTTCTAGCTGACTGAATGCCTGCCCATGCGATCAACCAGCAGATCACTGCATCCTGCGACAGCTCCTTCGTCGCATAATTGAATAAGTTCGGTGAGTTCATCGATTGTGCTCTGTCTCGTTTCTTTATTCAGTCTGACAGTTTGTCTTCAATGTGTCCAGCTTCATGTGATGCCCAAAGTCTGAGACTCCTAACGAAACGTCTCCCATCGTTCCCTCTTCTTCAATGCTTCTTGCAAGTGAATCAAACGAGATCCTCGTGAAATTTGATTAATTGCTTGCTTCTCCCGGTATGACTGGTACTACACATACAGCTTTAGGACACATTTCGATTGGCTCCACAATTGTCGTGGATTCCATATGCATAACATACGTATCGGGAAATGGGATCAAAAGACTCCAATCGTAGGCTCTTGTCAAGCTTTATTGGATTCAGTTCAGCGAGGCGATTCAGCAAATGCAAGTATTTGCGCCCTTGAACCCGGTAAAAGTAAGATGGCACGGATACCTCGGATCAAATGGTACCGATGGTGAGCGGATTTGAGGGAAAACCGATTACTTACAAGCTGTTAACTACCCAACGTGCGTAGCACAATGTGGCCAATGAAAGTGATTACAGATGCCGTTAACACACCAACGAAAATTTGCCACAAAAGCGCTTTACTTGCAAAATTGTTCAATTTGGTATTAATTTCAATGCATAGATCGTTAATAGATTTTATGTCTTTCTCAATTTCAGATGTTCGTCTTTCTAGTTCAGTCAGCCTGTAATTGGTGAGATTGCCATTACTACCCGATGGTTCATTTGGTGTTTGAGGATTTGGACTACGCAATGTTTCAATGTTGCTCATTACTGCCTCCATGCTGATATTTTGTCCCACAACGCCGGGCTATGACGACCAAAATATTCAGTGAATTTCACAACAATCCCGGTGTTTTCATCATTGGGATCCAATCTTCCCCAAAGGTCATAGGCGGTTTCATCGTTGCTTGTAACTACCCAAACACCGGTCGAATTTGGGAGTTCAAATGAATCTACAACCTGGTGATTAATGTTTTCGGTTTTCAATGAAGACGAAACAACAATGTACGTGGTCATGAGGTGCCCAGTGCCATCAGCAAAAGAATTGTACAGAAATTCCTAAAAGTGTTGCTCTCAAGGTGAAGTTGCGACAGGTTAGCGGACAATGCACAATGACCCAAGGAGAATCTACATGGGCAGAAAGCATTATCCACAAGAGTACCGCGAACGGCTGATTGCCTTGGCGCGATCCGGCCGCAGCGTGGCTTCGCTGGCCGAGGAGTTCGAGCCGACCTCGCAGACGATTCGCAACTGGCTCGACCGGGCTGACGGACCGGGAGAGCAGGACGACTCCAGGGAGGTTCAACGGCTTCGCCGCGAGCTGCCCCGTATCAAGGAGGAGCGGGACATCCTGTCAAAGCCGACGGCCTGGTTCGCCAAGGAGACCACGAGGACCCCAAGCCGGTCTTCGAGTTCATGAAGGCGCACCGGGCCGAGTTCAGCATAGCCCCTGAAGTTGCCAGAAGTGTGACATTTTTTCTTGACATTGACATCCCGCAGCGGATACTACGCGTGGCTGAAGCGATCCCCCTCGCGATGGGAGGTGGAGGATCGGGAGCTGCTGGAGCGGATTCGCCGGATCCACGCCGAGTCCCGAGGTATCTACGGGGCGCCCCGCATCCAGGCGGCTCTTCGCGAGCTGGGGGTTCGGGCGAGCCGTCGCAGGATCGGTCGCCTGATGAAGACGGACGGCCTTCGAGGCGTCTGCCGACGTCGCCGATGGATCACCACGCGATCGGACGGATCCGAGGTGGCCGAGGATCTGGTCGAGCGCCAGTTCGAGGCCGAGCGTCCGAACGAGCTCTGGGTGGCGTACGCGACCTACGTTCCGACGGTGGAGGGGACGCTGTATCTGGCGATGGTGCAGGACGTGTTCTCGCGCCGCATCGTGGGCTGGTCCATGGCCTCGCGGCAGAAGGAGGATCTGATGATCCGCGCCCTCGAGATGGCCGTCGAGCGACGCCGACCACGGAGCAGGGTGACGCATCATTCCGATCACGGATCGCAGTACACGTCGGGCAACTTCGAAAAGGTGTGCGAGGACGCCAACGTCACGATCTCGATGGGCTCGGTGGGCGACTGCTACGACAACGCGATGGCGGAAAGCTTCTTCGCCACTCTGGAGACCGAGCTGATCGATCGGCAGCCTGGAAGTCGCTTTGCGGATCGAGCGCAGGCGAAGTCGATGATTTTCGACTATCTCGAGGGGTTCTACAACACGCAGAGACTGCATTCCGCTCTGGGATACCTGTCTCCCGTGGAATTCGAACGGCGACACGAGAGAGCGAAATGAACGAGACGCAAATTGAAAAATGCAAAAATTTTCACAAAAAAGCGGCCTGTGGAAATGTGGATAACTCTGGCGAGTTACCCACATTCCCACGAGGCCCAACAACAACAATTTTTTCTGTGTCTACTGACTTGTAATAGGTTCAAACGTACAAATCGGCAGCATTGCCTCTAAGCAGAGAATGGGAAGAAAAAGACTAGCCATAGGAAGACTTTAAATTGCGATGACAAAAAGCTCAAAAGGACAACTGAAGTATGAAATCTCCGAGCTAAACATGATGCTTAGTATTGCTCTTGCGTTTCGATATTCCACCGAATCGTTGGAAAAGGAAATCTTGAGCATGGACATTGCACCCGAGGACCATACTCCTATAAGTGGACCAAACACTCGAACCAAACATGAGGTTTGGGTCGCTTACAAAGCGGTCAGTCACTTCACACTGCACCAGGCGTTCGAATCATTTGTAAAGTATGTTCTAGCAGTAGAGGGTGTAGCTGTTCCAAAAATCCACACTCTTGCAAAGCTATATGACAGATTGTCTAATGAATCCAAGCACAAGTTCCAAAATATTCACGATGACACCCTTCTCGTCCCTCAGAAAGCTATTGCATTCATGTACAGCAATGTCAAGCCTCCTACACCGAAGCCTGCACATATCTCCACCGTACGTCAACAGTTTGAATTCATGGATCAGCGGATGCGTCTGCACCTGAGGAGGTATCAAGCCGACGACATACGAAAGAAACAGTTCACGACTTACTATACCGATTTGGGTCCGTACTTTGCTATGCTGGACGGAATCTCCAAATACGCACACACTTTGAAATTCTCCTAACAACGAACAAGACCTAGACGGCAAGCCAATCACATAACCGAAAACGTACGCTGCAGCCGATCAGTCAGTGACCTTTGGATATAGAAGCCACGACTATGAGATCAATCTGCATGAAGAGTTCAAATTCGTTTCTATCCTGCCCTCCCCGAAATTTCTCTATACCGAAAAATTCCGACTAATTTGAATGGCAAGACACGGTAACTTAAGAGTGGCTGTCTGCAACTAGAAATGTCGTAGAACACGGAGGGAGTCGAACCCGCATGAGACTCGATCTGGGGAAATCTGCATTTACCCACCACTGCGTCTATAGTGAACGAGTGTCCACTAACCTGTAGCAAGTTTACAAAGACGAACCACCCTCCCACCGTTCGGGTCTTGTTGAATCAACCCAAAGAGAAGCTCTCCTTCTATACCTGTACGCCATCGTTTTGAGTTCGAAACTCTTCAAGCACACATTGAGTTTGAATGCATCCACCAAACGCACATGGAGTTGCAAGTAGGTGAACCATTTCGCTTGTGCGCTACGATGATTGGAGTGGGTATGCTAAGCAACTCCTACCCGAAAACGCTACGTACTCAAGAAGTGAAAGACCCGAGTAAGCAAGAAAGATCGAATTCATGCTCTCAATGTCATGAATAGAAGTGTGGAGACGCCACGAAAGAAAACAATCAAATAGTCGATTTGCCCTAGGAATTACCGAAACCTGTCCGTTTAGTATTTGCGTACAACTTGATACTACGAAGAAACAAAAAAGGAGTCCAGTAAGTCTTTCAGCGTTTTAACGTTTCTCGAGTGATTTCGCCTGTTGCTGAATTTGAGCCTTCGGGGGAGCTGCGTATCCTGTCGGTCAAGCTCAATGCTTTCAATTGATCTCTAAAGACTCGGTTGGATAGTTCTTTTTGCTCAGCCGTCATCATCGGCGGAGTCTTTGTTTTTTTTGGAGCATTTAGCCTTTGCATTGGGATTCCTCGTGTTTGAACGCTGGGACGGTTTTCTGCATATCATGAAAACCTCGGACTTACCATCAAAGAGTTCTGCTGGATGTTCCATCCACCAAAGGTCGATGAGTATGCGATTAAGCATACCACAGGGTTTCGTTACTCTTACGAATAAGTCTTCGGTCTCTTCCCGGTCAATTACAAAACTATGGTCTGGATACCCAGAAACTAGCTTAGCAGCACCATCAGATTTCAGGTTGCGGGAAAAGTAGTTTAACCGGTCTGCATAAGTGCTCGCAATCTTGAGCGCACGGGATGTTTCTCCTAGTTTGAGAGGGTCAATTTGAGCGTAGATGGGTGATAAAGTGGATGCGACCAGAGGTGCAGCAACCTCGGTAGCGGTCTTAAATGTTATGTGTCCTCCCGGAAGATTCTTGATTTCTCTAACAAATCTTTGAAGCAAACTCCACGATATCTCTTCTAATGGGGCAAAGGCGGATGTTTCCACTAATCCAGATGTTCGGCTCCACAAATCATCTTTTCCAAGCAGCTGTACATCAAATGGTCCAAGTTCTCCATTGTCCGACATTACTAAATCATGTCCGCACACGGCGAGTAGGGTTCCAGCGCTCTTGCACCAACCAGCGATACACACAGTGACCTTCTTATAGGATCTCTGGAGTAATCTACCTATTCGGTACGCGATTTCTGCTCTGCCACCCAGCGTAGTTGGAACAATTAATACATTATCTCCCGTTTTTTTCTTCTGGATTTTTTGTCGTATTGACCTCTCCAATGAAAAGTCTATGGGACTATTGCAGAGGATGATGTCGCAGTTGCTCGCCGTGGCGTATTGCCTTGCGAATTTTCTAGTCTTCTTGGACAATTTCACGGTTGATTCCTCTAGAGACATGGTGGGGAAGAGCTACTTGGGATTGTTGAAAGGCAAGAATTTCACGAGTTCACCTTTCCACTTCGATCTGGAAAAACAATCTGCACCTAATTTCAGAATGATGTATTAGAAATCTATTTAAAGTGGATCAATTGAATTGGCTGCTGAAAGAGAGCAAGAGTCTGACAGTCGCGATCCTTAACATCGTCGTAGGATTCAAGTCTTTTCAAGACCTTTTGCTAATTCGTCCGCGAATTCTTTGAGAAGCTTCTTCTGAGTCTCTGAAACTTCTCCACCCGGACTCTTTATCACTGATGCCAGTTGTTCAAACCTCGGTGCCTTGTGCACTAACTCGTCAATTCTTTCGTATTCCATTCGTTTGAGTCCTTTCTTCCGTTCCGTTTTTCCCTTATCGTGTTTTTTTGACTGTTCCTTCATTTGGTTGCGTCTGCCCAATCGTTCGGTTACAAGGTGTTGCCTTATGAAGCCTCCCTATGATAGTTCTGAAAGAAGTGTTCGTTCAACTCAGGCCGAAAATACAGCTTTCGCTCAATCCAAATAAAACCGTCACCTTTCGAAATCACAGCGACATCAATAGGCCCTCCGACTGTCTGGTGTCCAAGTGACATCTCCTTCTGAAATGAACTCAGACTGACCAAAGTTTCAGCCACATGGGCTAGCTCGTTCAGTGACAGCGAATGTAGGGCAGCTTCAATCTCGGTTCGCCTTCTTATCGATCCTTCAATTACAGTTGCCCCAAATTCTCGAGACTTTGCCTCACACAAAGCACGAACCAAGTCTGCAATCTCAACTCGTTCTTCGTCGTTGAGGCCGGGAACTGCATTAACAACCTCCTCAGGCATCTTTTGTATAAGGGACAATGCATCCCGCAAATGGTCGATTGCACGATCGGAGATTCCTTCAAGAAAACTATCTACCATTTCGGTATCGGCGAACGACAGAATGCGAGAAGGATTGTCCTCAGTGACAGACACTGCCGAGTGCATTCGAACCTTTAGTCTATCTTCGAATACTCCACCAACTTCGATGTGCCACGCGGACGGAAAGTGCTCCGTTTCACCGAATCCAGCAACTATAAGCCCCGAACGAATGCTATCCGACAGATTGTCCTTGGAGATTATATCACTCGCAATTTCCAGCAACATCTGTCGATGCTCGGGCTCGAGACTCCAACTTCCAAAAACCTCCTGAATCAGGTCACTAATTCTGCCCGAATTTCGGCCTATTATCTCTCCCACAGATACGTGGCTAAAGTAGCTCGCATCTTCTGTGTCGTGCCATGACTCCGAGGCTTCTTTGATCTCTCGTTCCAAACACTCCCTATCTTGGCGATTGTTATTCGCATCGTCGTGAATCTGGTGTATATGCCGGTCTGCTAGTTCTTTACGTGCCCTCTTCTCGATCAGCTTGTATTCTGACTTAACTGTTCTTAGGTAGTATTGATCCTGCAGGCTACTGGGGAACAAAGAACTGTTTCCATCTAGGTACTCAATCAGAGCTTCCCCATATTCCACAAGCGTCGAGCATCCCTGACTACCGAACGTATGTCGAAACATCTTAATTATCGTCTCCCAAGGGACGCCCAACAACGAAGAGTTCTGGTAAACCAAAACTCCTACGGGACGATACTTCGAGAGCATAAATAGTTTTACGGCTGAGTCGCGTACTTTGGTATTGTCTCCCATTTCCAGTGTTAAGGCACTATCAGCCGCAAGTGCAATGCCGCTACGATTCATTACGACAACTTCTGCTGTCATGTTCTACTCCGAATTTGCTCGCCTCCGACTTGATTTCTTCGACTTCTCGATCGCCTTAGAATCTTTGGTCTTTGTGGCTCGATCCGGTGAGTGCTTTCTTGAAGACTTTGGTACCGAAAATGCCATACTTATTGAGCCTCTGACATTCTCGCGAGTCTTTAATTCATAGGATCCAAACCAGCGGCTCACTTTTTCAAGTGCGCTCTGTACTCTGGTCTTGAATTTGGTTCCCGAGGATTCATCTTTGCTGACTTTAGATCTGACTCCATGCTGCAAAATTAATTCTTCCATCTCGGCACGCAAAGAGTCGACTTTCAAAGACAAGTCCGCTTCGTCTCGCAAAACCTCATCCTCTAGACCAGTCAAAAGTGCTTCTAGATGTTCTTTGTCTTTATGCATTTTTCTCACCACAATTTAACCTACTTGTTGTCTAGCCGACTCAACCTACGCCTGATACGGCGTTGTGTAGTTGCATACCGCGTCCCATCCATTGCATTCTCCTCCTGAATCTCATGGGGCGTTTTGCCAAGCGCCTTACCTCTTAACACGGCGAGTGCGTCATTATCGTTTTTAAACGCCTCTTTAATATGCGAGAGAACTTCAGCTGCAATTGTTCTGGTTTCAGGATTGCTTGACTCATCCGCTGCTAGTTCAATCACGTTTTCATCAAGGTCCGGTTCGACATTTACATCTGTAGCATTGACTAAAACACGATCCTCTAGACGTCTTCGATGGTCGCTTGCAATACTTCGCATTGTCTCTAGCAAAAAAACAACAAGGGGTACGCCTCTCGGCCAACGTCGTTTTCCCTGCAACATACGAATTATCGCTTCATGCAAGAGATCCCGACCATCCACAGAGTGAATTCCAATTGCACGAATACGACCAAGCTCGTACAGTTGCCGCAATTGGTTGTCATCGAGTTGGCGCAACGCTGTAACGCACTCATCCAATGGCACAATTGCACGCTGCGTTTCGGTCATTTGGACTTTCTGTTTAAGGCCTCTAATTCTCTAATGCGCATTACTTCTCAGTTTGCAGACATCGACAATTTATAAACACGCTTCTGCATCTATGACAGCAAGTGCTTGCCGTACAAGATTTTGGCCGGCGACGGCAAGTGATTGGCACACACGGACAGAAGACGATGGGGCAGCTGAGGCTCCCAGAATCTTCGGTTGTAGCGATACACGAACTCGTCGAGATACTTCTGCAGCTTGGGAGAGGAGACTCCGTGGAACGTCCCGAGCAGGAAGCGCTTGAGGTTCGCGATGGCGGCGTGCACTTTCGGCAGCCACTCGTCGACCTTCGAGGGAGGAGTGGCCTGGGACTCGACCTCGATGCCCTGCTCGAGGGACAGGATCCCGTACGCCCTCCAGCCGTCGGTGCGGATGCGGAGCTCGTCCCCGAGACGACGGCGGAACCCGCGCACCGTGGGAACGGGCACGATAACCAGCCTACCATGGTTTTTCCCTTTCATGCGCTTCCCCG
>JAPOXO010000120.1 GCA_026707045.1 Gammaproteobacteria bacterium
ACATTGACGACTGAGGCATTGATCGTGCCTGGAGTGCAACAGATTTCATTCGCACTTGTAGACCGTAAGGATGTCGAATGGGACCAATTGCTCTTAGTAGGAACTTCCAAAAGAGCAAAGGACATCTCAAGCAGGTTTTCGATTTCAGGCGTATACGATTTGGGAGACGGTACTGAAGCACCAGGAATTCTCTCGGCAAGCCTGACTTCCTTCGAGTATCACGAGGACGGATCCCCCAATCTAATCCATTACGGCGATGTATTGTTAGAAAGCGGAAGTTATTTCATTGACGCTGATGTTAACGAACCCAGAGTTGGCAAGCTGACAATTTCCCGTGGAAGCGACTTTGTGTGGTCTACGCCATTAGTAATGGAGCCAGGAGGTACAGTTACCGTCGCAAGGCGACGTGGCTCAGGAAATTGGCTTGTAGCCTCGTCCGAGGGAGGCAGGCATGCAAGACTCTATGACAGTTGGCATTTGAGCGAGAAGTTCACTGAATTGGGTGAGGCGGCGGTCTCAGCGGCAGGGAGTAAGCGCATGTCACTTATCGTGGAAGCTGAGAAGTTACGAATAAGTGCGCTAAGAGACATTGCGATGAGATTGGACGATCCTATCGATTCACTTATTGCACTAGAACTGGCCAGGGAAGAGTTGGTTCCAAACTTGTTTAACAAGGCCGAGAAAGTGCAGCTGTATGACAAACTTGCCACAATGCTAGATGAAGACTTTGTTGCTCGAAGAGTTGCCTTCCCACGCGACAGACTCGTGAAAAACTCGGCAAGATCGGCAAATAACGAAAGGCTCGTGCCGGGCCAGACGGCACCTGCATTCACATTGGCTAATCTACTCGGCGAGGAAATCTCGTTAAAGGATGTATTGGACGACGTGGAGATCGTGCTCATTGACTTCTGGGCATCCTGGTGTGGACCATGCATTGTGAAGTTCCCTGAACTAAAGAGGTTGCACACAAAGTATCAAGAAGATGGTTTCGAGATTGTGACAATCTCGCTTGACACTAGCGAGGAAGACTGGCGGCGGAGTTCGAAGGAGATTGAGCTTCCTTGGTTTGATCTCGGCGACATGAATGGATTCTTCGGATCCACTGCTGTCTCCTATGGAGTCTCAAACGTTCCCGCAAACTACGTTTTAGATGGAGACATGCGCATTGTCGCCAAGAATATCGACCTCAAACAGATGGAGGAACTGCTGGTTGCTCGGTTGGACCTCGAATCCAATTTGAGTGAGGCAGAAATGTGAGTTTAAAATTGTAAGGTCTTGGCTGACAGAAATGGTTTAACTGCGCGACGTACGATTTGTCGATCAAGAAAATTGAGACCCGTGGTGCTGGCCACGAGTTGCTAACTCTCAGAATTATTGAGATTCCTAATTGTGATCGAAAATCGAACAGTCTGACGGTCAAGGCGTTCACTCTTTAGACCCCCAGGGCAATCCCGTGTCGTCTGCGCTTACGTGATTGAGAACTAGTGGCTTGCTCCTAACCACTTCAAGTTTTCGGACAGATTTGTTGAATTGGGACTGTTGTCGGTACGCGTAACTTTTGCACTAGGAAACAAGTGCAGCCACTATTCGTAGGCCTCGTGATTGCCATTTGAGGTGCATTTCGGCGGGATATCCAACGTGCAATGCACAAAGTTGAGTCTCTCGCAAAAGAAACTAGTTACTTGCATGACCCTATAGCACTGCAGTTTCTGTCGTAGCGAACCTGCAAGTGACGATTGTGCCGTTGAACCGATGTGGTTGCCTGCTTTATGATTCATCATGCAGGGATGCAATTGGTCCAATTGTCGAAAATGAGAAACGATATGAGCGTTAAGCTGACTTTCGCCGGGCAGGTAATTCTTGCCTGGATCTTAACTGCGTGCTCTTTCGCTGCGTGGAGTTCGGATGCAGATATTTCTGAAATCAACTCAAATGAAGCGTCCAAATCAGTTGCAACTGACGACGCGTCTGCAACGTTGGGAACAGAGGCTACCGACTCTCTGGATGAGTCGCGACAAAACTCCAAGATTTCGAAGAACTGCAAAAAGATAACACCTCTAGAGAAGTCGAAACGCCCTTGGGGACTGATTCGAGCAATTACCAGGGACCAAAAACTAAGACCGAGAGACAAGGTACCGGAATTTACGCTTCCCCGGTTAGATGGTGAGAACGTGTCGCTATATGAGGTGCTCAGCAAGAATGAATTCGTGCTAGTTGACTTTTGGGCGACAGCATGTGCTCCATGTATCGCTCAATTTCCAGCATTAAAGGAGCTCTATTCTGCCTATAGTGACGATGGATTCGAGATTGTCTCGGTTTCGGTTGACTTGACGTATGATCAGTGGGAGGAATCGTCAAAGAGACACAATCTTCCTTGGATAGACGTTGGAGAGATTAACGACCAAGGTCTTGTCGGGCCAACCTCTATGGCGTACCACTTGCGTGGACTTCCGAGATCCTATTTGGTGGATACAAACGGATGCATTTTCCATACTCACAATTTTCCCATCGAATTGGGACAGTTCCTAGAAGCAAGATATGGGAAACAGGTTGAATCGTTAGAGAAGACCTTGAATCCAGCGGACTCTGAATTGATCGTCGAAAGAGAAAGTTAGGACGACTCAATCACAGGGAGGGTCGCATGTGTGTCGCTAACCTCTTGCGGCGCCACGTTACCCGTTCTAGTTGGCATTTAGTATTCGATAATCCTAGGCCCGCTATCTAATTTCTCGAGATCGTCTTCAGTTAAGAACTCCCTTATGGAATCAATTTGGTCATCTGTAAGTGCTTTTCGAAATTGATTGAATGAAATTAGAGAATATACCGCACGCGATCTCAACTTTTCGCTTGGCAGTTCACCAAGCCTTTCTACCAGGTCGTCAGGCTGTGAGAATGCCCAAGTTTCGA
>JAPOXO010000024.1 GCA_026707045.1 Gammaproteobacteria bacterium
AGGGCTCCCTCGATTTTGGTTCCGCCTAGATCAATTCCTATGCGCATGTCCGCGAACTCGTTTCTAATCTCTCGATTTTGTAAGTGATTGCATTAGCCGAAGCCAGTCGAATTGAGGACCAGGGTCCCACTTTCGGTCTCCAGCAATCTCATTGTGACCAACAATGTTCCCCAGGGCAATATCCGGGTATTTTGAAATCATTGTCTTCAATACGTCCACAAGCGAGTCGTATTGCGAGTCAGTGAATGGATCGGTTTCAGTTCCTTCTAGTTCGATTCCGATGGAAAAGTCGTTGCAATTTGACCTACCGCGATGGCTAGACTGTCCTGCGTGCCACGCTCTGAGGTCAAAAGGTACGAATTGAGTTACTTGACCGTCCCTAGCCAAAAGGAGATGACTAGAGACGCGAGTGTCCCTGAGCGAATCAAAACTTGGATGTGCGCTTGCATCTAGAGAGTTCGTGAACAGTTCCTCAATGAACTTTGTGCCAAAATGCCCCGGCGGCAAGGATATCGCATGAATTACAACCAGCGATATTCGTTCTCCCGCCGGTCTTGCATCGCGATTTGGACTCGCTATTTGCCGGGCCGAACCTAGTGTGTGGTCCGAGTCAATCTGCATGCCCAGTCAAAAGTTTCATATGAATGTTCCAATCGAAGTTATTCGAAGCAATGTTGCTGCTGCACTCGAAGAAGATTTGGGAACAGGGGATCTCCACAAGGATCTGGTTCTCGATGATTCTCCAGTTAGGGGAACAATCATAACTAGATCACGAGGACTTCTGTGTGGAACCGCATGGGTCAATGAGGTCTACCGTCAAGTTACTGAGGAAGTTTCCGTTGAATGGAGTCATGAGGATGGTGCAACTCTCAATCTGGGCAACCAGATTGCTTCGATCTCAGGGCCACCTTCGGCATTACTCGCGGCAGAAAGAACTGCACTGAATTTTCTGCAACTCTTGTCGGGGACAGCAACTCGTACTCACGAATTCGTTTCGATGATCGCACATACACAAGCAAAGATCTTGGATTCGCGTAAGACAATTCCCGGTCTACGACTGGCTCAAAAGTATGCAGTTGCTTGCGGGGGAGGAACCAATCATCGGATTGGGTTATTTGATGCAATTCTGATCAAAGAAAACCACATTGTCGCCTGTGGCAGCATTGAAGCAGCCGTATCTCGAGCGCGAGACAAGCATGCTGGCGTTTTTGTGGAGGTCGAAGTAGAGAGCACTGACGAACTCGTCCAAGCAATTCAAAGCAAAGTCGACCGAATCATGTTGGATAACTTCACTGTCCTGCAGTTGAGGGAAGCTGTTAGGCTTGCTAGGAGTTTCGCCACATTCGAAGACAAATCAATAGAACTTGAGGCCTCGGGGGGAATTAGTTTGTCCAATGTTGTACAGATCGCGGAAACCGGAATCAACTTTATCTCGTTAGGAACGCTGACAAAGGACATTGCTAGTCTAGATTTCTCGTTTGGTATCACTAGGCAACCGTGATATTTCAGGATCTCAAGTCATCGATTCGTACAGTGGTTGTTCTAAGTAGCAGTAAGGATATTGAGTTGTTTTGATCTTTGGGGTGACTACGATGGAACACGACAGTGCCCGACTTAAGAACACACTTTTAATCGAGCTTGTAATACTTCAATTCCAATAAGGATATGGACAGCTGTGATCATGGAGGATTTACGCTTATATATGTGACTTCACCTTGTATAGTGTTCAACAACCACGATGGTGCGACCTAGCACTGTGGCCCCAGGCAGGACCATTCTGCATTGTTTGTGGATTCCGATTTCTTAGCTCCTCAGGAGGGAGTCCACATAGGCGATTCAATTCGCTAACAAGTGTACGAAGACATTGAAATTCAAGTCTCTTTCTCACTCGTGACTGGAGGTGAGTCTATGCCTATCCAATTGTTCAATCCAGTTCTTTCAAAATCTCAATTGGAATCGAACATCAGACCCTATTAGGGAGAATTCCAACTAGGGTGTTAGAAGTATTGTTCGTCTATTTGAAATCTGGTTTCTGAAACACTACAGCGAGCTGAATGAAACAGCATTGAGAATCTACCCTGGAAGTACGTTTCTCATTTGCAAAGTTCAAATTTGCGGAGCTTGGAACAAAGTCCAACGCAGACATTCAATTTATGCGAGATATGGGCTCAAGTTGGGGGTGGGGTCAATCTAGAAGATTCGTCTGGGAATTGCCTTTCCGGAAGCCGTTGCGTGAAGGCGATCGTTAATTTCCTGCATCATTGGGTTGCCCAACGATCTGGTTCCCGGTGAACAACACGCGATTGTCGTTACACAATCGCGTCGAAACTTTATTGTCGGGCTACCTTCCAAAATTCTTGTCATGGCAGGCACCCTGCAGTAGAGAATCATACCCAGAACGCTTGAATACTTTTGAATTAGGTCTCTCATCCTCTTTGCCCAGATCTCGGTTTCCAACCAATCCAAAATGTGCTTGCTCTTTAGTTGGCGAGAGAAAATCTCTAGAACAGTATGTTCTGGTCTCACCAGCAGCGAGCAGTCTAGTGCCAAAACACCAAAGCGTCCAGATTTTTCGACTTGCTTACACCCCTTGACAGCAAGCTCGATTAAGTTCTTTTTTGACCGGGCTCTCTTGCACTCAACAGTAGTAGGGCTACGATCCCACGAAAACGACAGGTCCACCGATGGTCCTACTGAGTGCTGGTGCCTGTAGATCCCATCGACTTGCGTTATTGGAATCCCAGCCGCAAGCAGTCGTCCCCCGAGAAGAAATACAAAGG
>JAPOXO010000039.1 GCA_026707045.1 Gammaproteobacteria bacterium
CTCGTTTGGAAAGGATGGGCCATGGAAGGACTACGCTGCCCCGGACTTGATTGCCGGTGCCCTCGGTGGATCTGTAGCTATAACTGGAGACGTTGACACTCCACCTTTGAAACCGTTTGGAGACCTAAACTTCACTGTATCAGGAGCATACGTAGCAATTGCGGCACTAGCTGGACTACGACATGCAAGAGAGACCGGTCAAGGTCAGACTGTTCGAGTCTCTGTTCACGAGTGCATTGCATCATGCCTAGAGCACGTCTTCATGTTCTATCTCTTTGGCAAGAGTTTTCGCAACGCACGGAATCGTGTGCTAGATCGTCGAGGCAGCCTCCATTGGACTGACTTGTACGAGGTCATGTCGGCCAAGAACGGGCACATCATGGTTACTCCTACTCCTAGTCTTGACAACCAGTTGGTCTGGTTGATTGAAGAAGAGGCATACGAAGATTTGTTGGATCCGAAGTATCAAGACCCTGCGGAACGTGGTAAATGGGCACGTCGAATGATGGATGTTCTGAGATCTTGGGTTGCTACCAAGGATGTTGAGTCATTGTTTTTTGAAGCACAAGAACATCACGCTCCCTATGGTTGGGTTCAAAATATCCCGCAAGTAGCCAAGAACCCCCAATTGGAAGCTCGCGATTGGTGGTCGACTACCCGAATTGATGGACTAGAGATAAGAACGACTGGATCACCCTATAGGTTGAGTGAGTCGCCGGCAAGCCCTAGGAATGTTGAGGAAATTCGCGTGTCCGAGAATAACATTGTGGAGCTCTGTGGTTGGGGGGAGTACTGATGAGGCCGCTAGAAGGCATTAGGGTTCTTGACTTCACGCATGTGCTTGCTGGTCCCTTTTGCACGAGACTATTGGCCGACATGGGAGCGGACGTTATTAAGGTGAACTCAGCGTCTCGCGTGCAAATCAATGCTCCCGCTGGACCGTACTTCACTATGTGGAATCGAAATAAACGCACAGTGTCACTCGACATGAATCATGAAAAGGCACGTGAAATCGCTGGTCAGCTTGCAGAGTTGGCGGACGTTGTAATTGACAATTTTTCGATGGGAGTACTGGATAGGTGGGGCATCGGATTTGACACCGTATGCCAAGTCAACGAACAAGTGATCTACGTTCAAATGTCCGGAATGGGGAGCGGCGGTCCGTGGTCCAATTTTGTTACCTATGCTCCAACGATCCACGCACTAGCAGGATTGACCTACACAACGGGAATGCCAGGTCGCGAAAATATAGGACTTGGTTATTCGTACAACGATCATCAAGCCGGACTCCATGCCGCAGTCTCCGTGCTAAGTGCAATCGAAGCGCGGAGGCATTCAGGAAAAGGTCAAAGAATTGACATTTCTCAATTTGAAGTTGCGGTCAATTTGTTGGGCCCAACATTCATGCACTTCTTTCGCAATGGCCAAGCTACCGAACCAGCCGGAAACGATCTCCAATACGATAGGATCGCCCCACACGGTTGCTATCGCTGCAGAGATTCAGAAATCGATGGGAAAAGCAAAGAAGAATGGATTGCGATTGCTTGCTTCGACGACGCCCAATGGAGTTCGTTATGTAGAGTCATGGAGAATCCAGACTGGTCAGCAGGCCCGAAGCTCGCGGGAACTGAAATGCGCTATGCGAATAGACAGTTCCTCGACGAACAGATTTCGAACTGGACGCTTCGATGTGACTCGAGAACTCTGATGGACTCCCTTCAGCAGGCAGGAGTACCTGCCGGAGTCGTTCAGGACGGTAGGAACTTGATGGAAAACGATCCTCAATTGAATGAAGTTAGATTCATCCGCAAAATCGACGAACAACATCCCAGAATGGAGGAAACCTTTGCAGACAAGCTGCCAATCGAATTTGAAGCTACTCCCTGTGAGCAATACAGGCGTGCCCGCATACTGGGCGAAGATAACGAATCCGTACTTTCAGACTGGCTCGGACTTGATTCGGAGCGCGTGGCGCAAGGTGAAGACGAAGGCTACTTGCGTTGATTACTCAAAGAATGAGTGCTTCCAACACAGTAATCGCAGTCAAGTGGACCTTCAGAGAGGAATTATGAGCTCAGAAACCAAAGATTTTCGTCCTAACCGACGGCTGAACGTGTGTCTGCTGTGTTTGTTCTTGATTGGAGTTGGATGTTCCAAACAAACTGAACAGCCACCAGATTTCTCCGCCGAGAGATTCGCACGCGAAACACTGTTACTCGATTCTCATATTGACACACCTTTTGCTATTTCGCGTGGATTTGCAGATGTAATTTCTGGTGATTCAACACTCGAGTTTGACTATCCACGAGCAGTAGAGGGCGGTTTGGATGTCGCATTCATGTCGATTTATGTTCCTGCCGCCAAGGAAGAGGACGGTACTGCAACTGACTTTGCAGACGAACTGATTGATTACGTTGAGAGTCTCGCTAAGGACGCGCCGAGCAAATTCGCGTTAGCAACTTGCACGCAAGACATAGAAGCGATCAAGAAGCAAGGGAAGATTGCATTACCCATGGGAATGGAGAACGGCGCTCCAATCGCCGGGGAGCTTGAAAAGCTTGACTACTTCTACAAACGCGGTATTCGATACCTCACACTTGTACATTCCAAGCACAATCACTTAGCAGATTCCTCCTACGATGAAGGCGGAAAATGGGACGGCCTGTCGCCTTTCGGTCGCGACATTGTTAAAGCCATGAACGACATCGGAATGGTCATTGACATTTCACATCTAACAGACGACGCTGCGTGGGACGTGCTGGAAATGAGTCAAGTTTCGGTTGCTGCTACTCACTCCTCATTGCGACACTTTGTACCTGGGTTTCATCGCAACATTCCTGACGAGTTAGTGATTGCCGTCGGCGAGGCGGGTGGCGTCGTCATGATCAATTTTGGTAGTGGATTTGTGAGTGCGCCCGCGAGGAGCTGGTCGGATAAACGCAAAGCAGGCATTGCAGCGCTTCGGCTCGAATATCCAAATGACGACTCCAAGGTTTCAGACTTCATTCGAACGTATGAAGAGCAGAATCAGTATCCTTTTGCATCGGTATCGACTGTAGTTGATCACATAGATCGCGTAGTGCAATTAACAAGCATTGACAATGTGGGGTTTGGATCAGATTACGAAGGCGTGGGTCCTACTATGCCACGAGATCTCAAAGACGTATCTAAATTTCCACTAATTGTTCAGGAACTTTGGGATCGAGGTTATACGCGCGAAGATATGAAGAAGATTCTTGGTGAAAACTATATGCGTGTATGGGCTGAGAATGAACAATATGCTCGGGCAATGGGTAATCCCATTGAATGTACGCACGAATAGCTGGGACTAGCTGAAAAGTCCGGTTTCCCTCACTTTTTCTGCAAATCTCTCACCAATTCGAATATAGCCAGCCGGATTCGGATGTAGGTCGTCAGGCAGATCGTCTGCATCGGAAGATCCAAACAATTCCAGACCGTTCATATAGTACAGATTGAGGTCTCCCTGATTCTTGCGGACGTCAACGACTTCCTCTATGAGTGTTCGGATTCTCTCGAGAGTGAGACAGCCTTGTCTCAGGGCATCGAATCCTTCAACAGTTATGAATTTTCCATCTTCATTTGGTATAGTGGGTCCAGATTGCGTTTCCGCACTTGGACAATAGATTGGAGAGCAAAGAACTAACGGAGTTGTCCTGTGTCGTTCGCGAATCGTATCGAGGAATCCATTAAGAAGTGGGACAAACACTCGCTCTCTGAGCGAGTCCATGTTTACGATGTTTATTCCCACCTTCAGACTGATTAGCTCTGCATCTAAGTCTCGAATTGATCTAGCAACGAACGGATCGAGATGGCATTGACCTCCAAATCCCATATTGATCAGCGAGAAATGCAGTCGTCGAGCGGCGACAGCTGGCCAAGTCTCTGCAGGCATTTGAGCTTCCATGCAGTGGCTAATCGAGCTTCCATAGTGCACCCACCTTGGGCGAGAGTCGGAGTACCGTGCTAGGGAAGCCTTGTTATCGACGTGCAAGCTGCGCAATTCGACGAAAGCATTGTGCGGAAGCCACACCTGTAGATTTTTGAGTTCAGAACCCAATTCTTGGAACCAGACGACTTCGCTGTTTCCGCGCTCGACTCTGTAGCCCTCCTTTGTGGAAGAATCCAAGACAATGCTATTTCCACGTGTGACCTCAACTTCGAGCAAATGATCTTCGTACTCGAGATTAACACTTGCTTTTGATTGGCCGGTCATTCGAGTTACAAGGAGATCAATTCCAACACTCTCCGATTCGGTCTGAAATTGCAATCGCACACCAGAGGGCATTCGAGACATCACTCGAAGACCGTCAGGAACTTGAGATTGAGTCCAATGCGGTAAACGGTGAGGTCGGATACCAGTCTCCGTGTGTTCAAGATGCAGTGCACCGACACACTTAACCGGATTTGGAATTAAGGCACGAAGAGGTAGTTGGGACAAGATAAATAAGACACTCTGACGGTTCCAGATCCTCGTCTCTTACTACAAGCTCTTCAGATGTGGGCTAGAACAGAATAGGGTAAGTTCTTCCGTTGCGGAAGACCCGAAGAATTCTTATTTCATCCGCATCCTCACCCTGTACGGAGTCATAAAATTCTCTGAGAGACCCAATTCGAACTCGATTGAGGTGAGTGATGATATCGTTCTTGCGTAATCCCTTGTTGTATGCATTACTTGACGCCTGTATTTCGTCCACGACTACACCCTTTCCTTGAACGTACCTGTAATTTGAGTGAGTGGAGTTTATGTCTGCTAAATCGACGCCGTTCAACTGAGGAATTTGATCTGATCGATAAATGTCAGACGTATCCGCGATTGCCGCTTCAACATTCCGAGTTGCTCCGTCTCTCACGAACTTTACCTTGACAATTTCCCCGACTCGTCTCAATCCCAATTGTGCGCGCAACGAGTTGGCGTCGGCTATTTCTACGCCATCGATTGCAACAATTACGTCTTTAACTTGCAATCCGGCTCGATCTGCTGATGACCCTTCTACTACGTCCGTAACAAAGGCACCGTTCAGGGATTCCAGCCGGTAAATATCCACGTCCTGGGAGCTTACATTCTGGATACTAATTCCCAGAACGCCTCGACTTACCTGTCCATGTTCGATGAGTTGCTCCAAAACAGAAGCGACCATGCTTGATGGGGTAGCAAATCCAATTCCAATGCTTCCTTCACTTCCAATGATTGCAGTATTGATTCCGATCACCTTTCCACTGAGGTCAACAAGAGGGCCACCGGAATTTCCTGGGTTGATTGACGCATCCGTTTGAATGAAGTTCTCAAAATTCCTGCTGTCAAGACCTGTACGGCCAAGTGCACTCACTATTCCGGAAGTAACTGTTTGACCAAACCCAAAGGGATTACCTATTGCGACCACGAAATCTCCGACGCGCAATTCATCTGAGTTTCCAAGATCCAGTTCTTGAAGGTCGCTTGCATCGATCCTAAGAAGAGCCACGTCGGTTTCAGGGTCGCTGCCTACAACCGCGGCCTCAAATTCTCGACGGTCCAGAAGTGTTACAACAATTTTCTCGGCTTCATCGATTACGTGGTGATTGGTTACAACGTAACCGTTTTCTGCATCCACAATCAATCCAGATCCCGCACTCGTCCCCCGTCGATTTTCCAGGGGAGGAAATACGCCCCAATATTGTGTTGCTCTCACTTGCCTGACTTTGGTGACGCTGATATTGACAACTGCGGGAGTTACGTTTTCAAGCATGGGTGCCAAGGACGCAACACCAGTTGGAGGAACGTCATGACTATAGCTGGAGCTACTAAAAACTACGAGCAATACCGTTATGAATAATCGCGAAATGCTGCCTAGCACTCTGACCTCCAAATTTTTCTCTCTACACATTTGGTGAGACACGTCGATCTCTCAATGCCTGGAATTCGGTCGAATTCTATTGACTAACTCTTGACTACATAGATAGTTGCTAAAGCCAAAAGTTCAAGAGCTAGTTACTTATGTCGATGTTTTCGTATGCATATATGTTACGCACAATATCATGAACCGCCCACTTTGCGCCCACATCACGAAGCCAAGAAAAGGGAGGACCCAAGTGATATACATAACCAAGTCGCGCAGATCGTCGCTGAATAGACTTTGTACGGGAAAGCCTAGCGGTTTCGTAGTTTCTTAATGCTTTCGGAATGTTGTCTAATAGATTGTGAACGCAACCCGCAAGTGTGAAAGAGTCTTCGATCGCCAGTGCTGCTCCTTGCGCTAAGAACGGAAGAACACAATGGCCTGCGTCTCCAACCAGCGAGCATCGTCCGTCGCTCCACCTGCCGCTTGTCTTGTCATGGCGATATAGTCCCCATCTGAACAATCGAGATTCGTCGATTTGGTCAACCAGTTCGAATACTTTCGTATGCCAACCACTTAAACAATTCTGAAGGTCTGAGACTGTTCCTTCCTGGCGCCAAGACTCGCGCAATAGACTGTTCGACTTTGTAATGAACACGCAGTTGATTGTGCCTTGGCAGTCGACAGGGTAGGTAACAACATGAGCCCGGTGTCCACACCACAGAGTGGTTTGGGACAACGCTTCGCTGTTTGAATCTAGATTGATTGTAGTTCTCCAAGCATGCCAGGTAGAAAATGGAGGGTCGGGGATTAGACCCATTTTCTTGCGTATGGTGGAACGAGCACCGTCGGCACCTACGACTAAAATTCCTTCGTACTCTCCTCTATTGCTTAACACTGATGCAGAGGTCGGCAATTGCTCAAATGTCTCTATACTTTCATTGGGCCGGAGTTCGATGCAGTCACATGAGCGAGCCCGAATCAGCAGTATTTGAACTAACTCCGATCGCAAGATCTGCAAGTAAGGAGAGTCGCAGTATCGGTCGACAATTTGACCTAACGGAATGTACGAGGTCACGCGACCGGTTCGCCAATGTCGAGTGACTAGCTTCGTTGAGACTCGGCCCATATCCAACAGTGCCTTCTTGAGTCCGGCGCGAAACAGCAATCTTGTTGCGTTTGGGGACAGTTGAATTCCCGTTCCCGTTGTGTCTTCAAATTGGTTTCGTTCGAAAACTGTACAAGGTATGCTTTTATCGCTCAGAGCAATTGCCGTGCACAATCCAGCGATACCACCGCCGACAATCAATACAGGTGACGACATTTCAATCGGGCTTGTTGAGAATTGCCTTTGGATCACCCGCGTCTATGTGTCCGACCCCACCCAAGCTTGTGCTCAATCCGATGATTCTTTGAAGTTCATCAGAAAAAGTGCGCAGTTTTGATCTAGAGTGCGCCAGCATGAGATTTTCTTGTTGACGTTGCGAGCCAGCGCAGTAGTTGATCGTAAGCCCCCAGCGTCTCTCAGTCGATTGGTTGGCTCCTCCTCCGTGGTAGCAAGTTCCAACAATGAAACAAATACTTCCCTCTGGCATCTCCGCTGCTATGGTCGCGGGTGGTTTTGCTGGTTCATCAGAGGCGTTTCCAACTATCTTTGGGTAGTGGTCAAATTTGTGACTTCCCGCAACAAGTCGCGTTGCACCATTCTCATCCGTGAAGTCAGAGAGCGCCCACATTGTGTTACACACAAGATTTTTATGTGGACGACGCATTCCGTAGAGTTGGTCATCACAGTGAATAGCTTGAGCTGTCTCCCCTGGGTCGATGACGGCTGTTCCCATGGTGGAAAGAAGCATGTCGTTGCCAAGAACACCACGAACTACGTCGAGGACCAAAGGATGAGTTGCTACACGTTCCCAGACTTCTGCTTTGTTCAAGAGGTCGAAGTAACGAAGCGTGCGATAACCGGTAAATTCACTTTGCTTAATGGAAGGAGGTCCGATCGCCTCAAGACGAGAGATTTCGCTACGAATTTCTTCACAGAAATCTCGATCGATGGCGTCTGTAGCAATGCTATAGCCGCGTTCCTCGATTTCTTGAATATGGCGACTAGAATTCACCAAAAGGTCTCTTGGTCAGGGCGGTATTCTGCTGAGATTTACTCATTTTGCTCATTTCAGACACTCAGATTTTCTTATTTGAAGCTCGCTTTTGCAGACTTGAGTCACGCGAGACATACGCATAGGCAATAAGCCACCTTGATCGACTATCGGTCAATATTCAATAGTCACGCTTTTGACTAGCGCGAAAACCTGATTGCCAGCCTCGATTCTCAAGTCGACGACTGATGCACGCGTTACTAAAGCTCTAATTACTTCATTGCCACACTTCACATGTACTTCGCAATTCGGGGTGTCGTTGTCAGAAACTACATGCAAAACTTCGCCTTTGAGTATGTTTCGAATACTGATTTGCGTGGGTCTTGCAGTAGCTACTGAAATGTCTCGTGCCCGAATTCGCAGACGAACCTCGTCACCGACTTCCATTGAATCCTGAGTAGGAACTATCAATTCTTGATTGCAAGAACTGATGTAGGTCAACAGAAATCGTTCATCATGCCTAACTATTCTTCCACTCAAAACTGTGCCTGCGTCAAACTCTCCGACGATCTCGGGTGACTCCTGTAGAGCCTGCAATACTTTTGTTGTTTCACCTTGTTTGTGAATCTGTCCATTTCTCAAGACCACGGTGTGTTCGCACAAGGCTGCGACCTCACTCAGACTATGCGTTACGTAGAGCATGGGTATCCGGTATTCTCGGTGAACGGACTTAAGATAGGGCACAAATTCCGCTTTGCGATCAACATCTACGGAAGCAAGCGGTTCGTCTAGCATCAAGAGCTTGGGATTGCTCAACAAAGCTTGTGCAAGTGCAATGCGGCTGGTTTCACCTCCCGATAGAGTATGAGGCTTGCGATCTAACAGGTCTCGAACATTCAATGAATCTACAACAGAATCTATTGGTATACCCTTACCTTTCATACTTTTGCGTTTTGCAAGAAAACTGGCTAACCTGAGATTGCTCCTGACGCTTAGATGCGGAAGTAACACAGGGGATTGAGACATGTATCCAATTGGACGCTTGTGAACCGGCATGTAAGTTTTTGAATGCGAATCCATCCACACATTCTCTCCAAGAGCTATTTGTCCATTGGCCTTAGTGAGTCCTGCAAGTGACCTCAAAAATGTCGTCTTGCCGCTTCCGTTCGGTCCTATGATTGCGGTTGCACTGTCCAAACAAATTTCGGTGTCTACATTCAATAGAAAGTCCCCGAAAGATGCATTTAGTTGGAGTCGCAACATGTTAGCCAACCTTCAAAGGATCTTTGCGGTTGAGGGTATAAACACCCACTAGAACTAAGAAGCTAAATACCAGCAAGCCAAGCGATAACCTATGCGCATCCGCATTCGAGATTGTTTCTACAACCATTTCATAGATAGCAATTGACAGCACTTTTGTCTCTCCCGGAATGCTTCCTCCAATCATGAGTACCACCCCAAACTCTCCTACGGTGTGAGCAAACGTCAATACGGCAGCGGTAATGAAGCCACGGTAAGAAACGGGAACAACCACGAGAAAAAACTTCATAAACCCATTTGCACCAAGCACTCGAATGGTATCGAGAAGATTTGGGTCAATTTCGTCGAATGCCACTCGGAGTGGTTGCACCATGAACGGCAACGAGTAAATCAATGATGCTGCGACCAGTCCCTGAAACGAAAAGACTAGTGTGTCTCCAGTAATCCACACGAAGAATGATCCCAAAGGGGCATTGGGATTGAACGCGTATAGCAAGTAAAACCCTAGAACGGTAGGAGGGAGCACTAGGGGAAGTGCTGTGAGCGCTTCAACAATTGGTTTGAAGCGACTTTGGCTACGTGCAATCCACCATGCAATTGGAGTACCAACCGCGAGCAAAAGAAGAGTGGTGATACCCGCTAATTGAACTGTGAGCCAGACCGGACTCAGTATTGATTCATTCAATCGATGTTGTAGCCGTGACTGCGAATGATGGTTTTTCCTTCATTGCTTGAGAGATAGTTCAGAAATCGCTTTGCTGTTGCATTTTCACTTCCTTTTACGAGCAACACGGCATCTTGGCGTATGGGCTCGTGCATTTGCGTTGGAATCAAGAAGTAATTCTGCTTATCAACGGACCTCAGAAGAATGGTGGATAGTGCGACTATGCCAGTTTCAGCATTGCCGGAGGAAACCATTGCAAACGCCTGACCAACGTTTTGAGCAGTGGCAACTTGAAGCTTTTGTTCGTGTTCACTCCAGCCTGCATTTCGTAGGGCCTCGAGCGAAGCTTTGCCGTAAGGTGCGATCCGAGGGTTTGCTATGGCGACCCTCTTGAACTGAAAGTTGTCAAATACTTGCTCAGGAGTCTCATCACTCTTAGGTTTAGAAGCAAGATAGAAACAGATTCTGCCGTGGGCGTACGTAGTTTGTGTAGCGGAGATTGCCAATTCTCGCTTGACGAGCTCATCGACCCTTTGATGATCTGCTGACAAAAATACATGAAAAGGTGCTCCTTGGTTGATTTGGGCGAAGATCTGTCCCGTAGAACCCGACGCCAAAGTGATCGTCTCCTTCTTGGGATCGAACCGCTTTGAGAGTTCCTTGGCTGTTTCGAGAAAGTTTGATGCAACAGCCACAATTGCATCTTCAGCCTTGCACGAAGAAACCAGAACAAAGACAACAAAAGGAACAAATGCCCAATATCGAAATTGCAAGACGCTCACATCGGGATTGGTACAACAACTAGAAATTGGAGTTTAGAGGCTAGCGGTACGCTTCGGCCTCATCCTGAGGAACGAATCCTACGACTTGCTCCGCATGCGTTAAGTCTCGGTATCCCCACTTATTTCGAGAAGTTACGAAAAAAGTTTCAAGTAAATTGCTTGAATCAGCTTCGATACTCTTTGTAAGTGCGGACACAATGTCTCTTTGGCTGCACCAAATCGAAAAGTCTCTCGGCCGCCCCGGGCGATCATCACGGTTCACGTAACCGATGCGAACGCAGAAAACACTCATTTCAGTGGTGTCAACAATGTGCCTGGAGAAAGCTTCTCCCCAGACTTTCGTAGTGCCGTATTTGCCAGAAGGTCGCGTTGCCCAAGTGTGGTCTATGAGATTCCATTGAGGAGGTGCGTTATCGTAAATTCCGCTCACGAGAGTTTTGTAAGGTTCCACAGTCTCGTAGCCTGAAACTGTCGCACCGCTACTCGCAAAAATGACGCGCCTGCATCCCGCGTCTACAGCAGCTGTCAGTACATTAAAGGTTCCCTGGATGTTCGTGGTATGCAAGTCGTCCCAAGAATATCGTTCGCCAGCCTTCGCCGCTAGGTGTACTACAACATCAACATCGTCGAAAGCAGTTCGGATATCGTCGTAATTGAGAATACTTGCTTGAACCGAATCGACACCATCGACGACGCGTCGATTCAACGAACGCACGGAACCATAGGAACTGAGAGAAGGCAGAAGAGCTTGACCGATCAAGCCGCTTAGTCCCGTGACAAGAATACGATTAGCCATCTATTTAGGTTAGAGTCACCTCTGAGTGTTCATTCAGAAGGACAATCTGAAGACTTCATCAAGTCGCAATCAAGAACGTGCTCAACGAATTGTAATCCGTGAGTGATCTTGCTCTCAAGCTACTGGAGGAGAGCATGTTGTCTGGACCATTTCGTACCCAAAGTGCAAAAGACGTGTACGTTCCACGGCCTCGATCAATGGCACGTCGTCCTTCCAATTAAGCATAATAGAACCGCAACCGGAGTAGGTAGTTGTGCCTGTTCTTCGTTCAAGTCCACGCTTGCCACTAACTCTACAAGGCGAGTAAACGTCGCATGAATGCGGTGCCATAAAAACGCTTTTGGCAAAACGAGAAGACTGTGGCAGAGAACCAGGATCACATACTTCAAACAATAAGGACTAGAAAGAAAATCAATGAATAAGTATCAGTGCATGACATGCGGTTTTATCTATGATGAGTCTGAAGGATTGCCAGAAGAGGGAATCAAAGCAGGCACACGTTGGGCTGACATTCCGGACGATTGGGTGTGTCCCGAATGCGCAACCCCGAAATCCGACTTCGAGATGATCGAAGTCTAGACTGAATCTCGATCCTCGAGGGAATCTGCTGATTCAGTCAATCTCCTTTGCTTGCAGTAGTTGTGCGATTGACATATGCCCGCGTCGTTCTGCCCATGCAGACGGTGATGCCCAATCAGGCTCGTGTTCAGGAGAAATCGTCGCCAGTGAAGGATCGTAGCCAAGCAAGAATTCGACAAATCCGATTTGCCCTGATCGCGCGGCCCATCCCAAAGGCGTTGATCTGTATTCTTCGTCAACTAAAGTAGGATCGGCTCCGTACTTGAGAAACAGTTCGGCGCCCTCTGCGTTTCCTTTTGATGCCATATGGTGAAGTGGTCGCATAAGTTGCCAATTGGGCAAATTCGGATCCATCCCGTGCTGCAACAACAATTCGCTCAATCGCAGAGAATGCCAAAGATAAGTTTGGCAACCGGTCACATGCGAAGGTACCCGTTTTCCGCGAGCTAGCAGCAAGCGAACCAGATCTTCATCGTCATTGCTAACTCCCATTGTGAATCCTTCAACAATTTCGGACTCCGATATTCTCTCGGGGCATCTATCCAGCAATGCGGCAATTACGTCGATGTTCTTCTGGTGAAAGTGTGCAGCCATTCCAACGAAACCGCCGTACTGATAAAGCAAATTTCGCATCGAATCATCTTTCGCTGACTCCGTTGGCGATCCCGATGACTCCACTGGTGCATTAGGGTCTGCATCGTGCTCAAGAAGAAGCTTGGCCACTTCCCGATAACCAAAGCGAGCTGCACTCCAGAGTGCGTATCCTCTAGGACAATTTGGACCTTCGGGAAGATTTGGATCGGCTCCGCTATCCAGCAGAAACTCTACGATGTCAAGATGGTTTCGTTCCGCTGCGGCTGAAATTGGTCTCTTTCCACCAGATTCCTCTTCGTTGGGATCTGTATTGTTAGCTGAAATCAACTGCTTGACGCGGTCTTTGTCTCCTAGAGCAGCCGCAATCGTCAACGAATAGTCTGCTCCAACTTCAATCAACAGCCGCGCAATTTCGTAGTTGTTTCTTTGACGCCAATACGGGTGATGCCATAGCGCTAGTGTGATTGGTCGAAAACCGTGTCCGCCGAGACGATCATCGCTGCTGAATCCGTGTGCATCAATGTCGGCTCCGTTAGTAACCAGATAGCGGACCAATTCCAAGCCTTCGACTTCGACTGCGTAATGGAGAGGAGTCCGTCCTAAAGCGCCCGGAGAGTTGACCAGCTGACGATCCGCTTTCAGCAGCTCTTGAGTTCGGCCGAAGTCCTTTGACTTTATTGCTTTGTGAATGTCTTGATCTTTCGAGAACATTCTTGGATTGATGTCTTGTAAGTAGTCCACAACTTGAGAGTGTCCTCGATCCTGTGCAAAGTCCATGAGAGATTCGCGTCCGTCTAGAGAACGATGCGAAGTGTCAGCACCGGACTCGACAAGAATCTTTACGACGTCAAGATGACCTTCTCGCACAGCGAATTGAATAGGAGGCACATACCAATAGTCTGCGTGAACTAGCGAAGAGTCTTTATCTAGCAGTTCACGGACTCTTTGAAGATTTCCTGCCCGAGACGCAACGAGCATGTCCCATATATCATCGGTTGACCAATGACCCCGCCAATCCATTTGGCCCGGTCGCATTTCGTAAGGTCGTACTAGATTAGGTGCAGCTTGCTCTGTCACGGGAAATACTGTGCAGGTTATGTGAACGCGTTGTCAGCTATTTCTTTTTGTATGTGTCCGATTCGCGGTAGGGCGCATCTCTCCATTCGAGCGCAGCCTTGAATCCGTTCTGAGTCATTTGATCGCGCCATTCGTAGGCATACCCTGTGAACTGAGCCATGGCATCGTGTTCCGTGCTACTTCGAACCGAAGAGTAGATTCCCATGTTTTCATAGAAACGGTTCATATTCACCTTAAGAATCGCCAGGTGATCCGCAGTCATGTTGGCTAACCTATCAGCAAAGGCAATGGTTCGGTCCTCAAGCTCATCCTTTGGCCAAGCGTAGTTGATCATTCCAATTTGTTCGGCTTCGGTAGCCAAGATGTTTTCGCCCGTATAGGAGAGTTCCTTTGCTTTTCGCATACCAATCACAAGCGGCCATATAACGCCGTTTCTGGCTACACCAAGTCCACGGTGTCCCGGATGTCCGATCTGAGTGTCTTCTGCCGCGACAACCAGATCAGCCATCATTGCCAATTCGCATCCACCAGCAACAGCGTAACCGTGCAAAGACGCAATGGTGACCTTGGCCATATTCCAAAAATACATCTGAACATCCGTCACTTGCTGCATGCTCGTCCGTATACCCATAATCAATGTTCGACGCTTCTCATCCACAGACTTGTACCGACGTTTTGGACCCGGAGCTCCCGGGTTAGGTGTCAAGTCGTAGCCAGCGCAGAATGCTCTTCCAGCACCTCTCAAGATCAATACACGAACACTATCGTCCGCTTCCATGTCGTGCAATGCTTCGTTGAGTTCAAAAATCAGTTCGCCAGACAGAGCGTTGAGCTTTTCTGGTCGATTGAGCGTGATTCGGCCAACACGACCGTCGGTTCCGACACGGTCGATCAATAGAGTTGAGAATTCCGTCATTTATTGCTACTTCAAATGCGACGAATTGATTTTAAGCGAGGTGTCTTTCTTACCAAGATACGCATGTTGAACTACGTAACAGACACCCATTCGGTCACTTGAATACTAGCTCTCGATTAGGTTCCAGCTTGGAATTCCATTCTGAATGCAGCAATTGACCTCCAAAGACCTTTCGAAATCTACGGACTCAGCGAACGCAAGTTAGAGAGGGTGTTGATTATTTACATTCACTTCAAACATAGATAATAAGCAACGAAATTCTTAGGCAAAACGTTCTTGCGTAAGTCAATAAACATCCCACCTTCGAATTCTATTGGTCAATCAATAGTGCGATTGGCATCGATTTTTTTCAAGTCGAGCGTCTTCTTTCTCTTTGCGGGTTGCACCATAGCGTCTTTGCCGCCTGCAGTTCCTCAGGCAGAGTTAGAGGCTGAAGTGGAGTCTCAGCGTGCTCTGGCAGCACAAACTTTGCGGGACAATACTCAGCACATTGCAGATCTCTCTTGGCCCATAGTGGCGAATAACGCCGCGCTCTGTGCAAACTTCGTCGAGTACCGAAGCGGACTTTGGATTGCTCACGAACAGCACGTCCCAACGTCCTGGTTTGACTCGAGAGATGAGTCCAAGCTAAGAATAGGGGAGGAAGCCGAAATCTGGGGAATTGCTAAAGATTCTCCTGCGGCAACAACCGTACTTGCTGTCGGGGACCGAATTCTGAGCATCGCGGACGAAGTTGTTAGCAATAGCAAGCGAGCACGCGGCGTTCTAAGCAAAGCGCTCGCGGCTTCTGAAGGCAAGCCTATTGCACTGCGGGCGGCACGTGGCAAACAGACGATTGAAGTTGAGCTTGGATCTGTCGCCACTTGTCGTTCCAAGATTAGAGTCACAAGCAGAAGCTCCATTAATGCTAAGGCGAATGGCCGAACAATTACTATCAATAATGGTCTCATCGATTTCGCTAGAAACGATGAGGAGCTTCAGTTTGTTATAGCCCATGAGCTTGCGCACAACGTTGCAAGTCATGTGCCTAAAGCGCGAGCTGGGGCAGGAATTGGCCTTGTGTTCGACATCGCGCTGGCGGGTTACGGTCGTGTTTGGGCGGGTGGAGTTTTTTCTTACTTGGGAGCTCGCGCAATGTCGAAGAAGTATGAACGAGAAGCAGACTACTTGGCTATGTACTACTTGGCGAACGCCAATGTTGATTTGAACGGAATCGAGAGTTTCTGGCGCAGAATGGCATCCATGGATGCAAGTAGTACTGGATTTGCGTTGACTCATCCGTCCACTCCTGAACGATTTGTGATGATGCGCATGACTCGGGACGAAATTGAGGAGAAACGCGTCAATGGAGAGGGTCTCGTTCCGGAATCAAAGTGATCCGTCTGAATGTACCCCAGAACCCGAAACCAATTGAGATTCTTGAGTGAATAGGGAAGGTCTCTAAATGAAAGCAATAATGGTCATGTACGACTCTCTCAATCGGCACATGCTGCCGAACTATGGGTGCGACTGGACTCTAGCTCCAAACTTCCTCCGTCTTGGAGAACGGTGCGCAGTCTTTGACAATCACTACATCGGAAGCATGCCTTGTATCCCAGCGCGCCGGGAACTCCACACAGGACGCCACAATTTTCTGCACAGGTCCTGGGGTCCATTCGAACCTTTTGACGATTCGACTTTCACGCTTATGCGCCAAAACGAGATCTACTCTCACTTGGCATCGGACCACTATCACTATTGGGAGGACGGGGGCGCAACGTACCACCACCGCTACTCAAGTTGGGTGAACGTTCGTGGTCAGGAAGGCGATGCTTGGAGAGGCGAAGTTGCAGACCCACCGTACATCGACCATCTGGGACGTGTTGCCCGGCAGGATCAAGTAAACCGAAAGTACATGCAAGAAGAGTCTTTGACTCCACAAGCCAGAACATTTGCAGAAGGAAAGCTGTTCTTGGAGAAAAATTGGGAGGAAGACAATTGGTTTCTACAGATTGAGACTTTTGATCCCCACGAACCGTTCTTCACACTTAAGCAGTGGAAGGACAAGTACAACCACGATTGGGAAGGTCCTCACTTCGATTGGCCGAAATATCAGCGTGTTACGGAAGACCCTGATGCAGTCGAATACTTGAAGTACCAGTATGCGGCATTACTGACTCAATGCGACCACTATATCGGTACCGTGATCGACTTCATGGACGAACACAACATGTGGGACGACACGATGCTAATGGTGATCACGGACCATGGTTTTCTGCTTGGTGAGCACGATTGGTGGGGCAAAGGCAGCATGCCTTGGTACAACGAAACCGCTCACATTCCTCTGTTTATTTGGGACCCTCGCTCGAAGAGAGCAGGAGTTCGAAGATCAAGCCTGACCCAAACCATTGATATTGGTCCGACCCTTTTGGGATATTTCGACATTGACCATCCAGAATCCATGCAGGGGTCAGATCTGTTGAATCTCACAGACTCTGATTCTCCTGTTCGAGATGTTGCGCTCTACGGCATGTTCGGGGCACACGTGAATATCACTGACGGCCGTTATGTCTACATGAGAGGACCGGTGGGTGAAAATGCTCCGCTTAATCACTACACTCTAATGCCAACACACATGAGAAGCCCCTTTAGTCCCCGGGAACTAGCCAACATGCAGTGGAATGAGCCGTTGCCGTTCACTAAAGGTTGCCCAGTAATGCGAATTCCATCGGCAGGGTCTCGAATAATTGAGAACTTATTCAAGACGCAGCTGTTTGATCTGTCGGTAGACCCAGGACAGACAAAACCGATCCGCAACGAAGAGGTAGAAACGCGTCTCGCCGGTAAGATGGTTGACGCCATGAAGTGGAACGACGCACCCGCTGAGCAATTCGAGCGGTTAGGCTTAGAGCAGTAACAGAATAGACATGACTAGACAAATAGGACTATAGCTATGGCTGAGGTTCAACTACCACAACCACTTACATCGCGACACGACTACGGTGATGCAGAAGAAGCAATGGTCAAGTACCGAGAATCAGGTACAAGACGAGCACTGAAATTAGGAAATAGAGGTCCGATTAGATTTTCGGATACCGGTGAGTTGCATTCGGATATCCGAGAAGCCTATTCGCGTTGTGGTTTCTTCATTTTTGAAAGAGTACTGGACCAGGTCGAACTCAACGATATCGAAAAAGACATCGCCGAACTCCTGCGTCGACTTCCTGTTTCTCGTGGCGCAACCGTTGATCGAGACGGGCGTCCGGCATTGGGATCTGGTTGCCAAGCCCGAACGATTAGCTGGGTAAAACCACTATCGGATCCGATCGGTGGAACACAAGCAAACCATGGTAGGCATCCATCTCGTATGATCGAACTAGATCCTCCCGAAGATGCGCCCCATGAAATAGTGCAAGTGATTTCGGGAGTGCTGCAATTTTCCGAGGCATATTTGCGTGTCTATGGCCATCCCAATCTTCTTCGTGTGGCAGAAGCGATTCTCGGACCAGACTTCACGCCTTTCAATGAAGTGCTGTGGGTAAAGCAGCCCGGGCTTGGAGGATCTGTGGCATGGCATCAAGACGGATGGACCCACTGGAAGAGTCCAAGTCTCGATGAAAACACTCACGGATTCAATTTCATGGCCCAACTCTACGGTTGTGACGCTGAGAACGGTTTATGGGTTGTACCTGGTTCTCATCGCAGAGGGAAAGCGGACATCAAGGCAATGGTTGAGCAAGCGGGATCAGATCGACTTCGCGAAGCCGTTCCGCTTATCTGCAATCCTGGAGATGTTGCAATCACAAATAGGCAAGCCATCCACGGTTCGTTCGCCAACACAAGCTCCAAGTATCGAGTGACTTTGAACTTTGGTTTTCATCGTCGGAGTTCAGTCCTGAACGTAAAGAGCGGCGGGGTTCATAATCCAATCACAACGTATACCGAAGAATACATTCGGTCTCGATCACGCATGATCATGTTCGGCATCAATGCACGTAAGGAGAGATATCCGGATGAGACTCCATACGACTACGCACCTATGAAGGACAACGCCGCAGGCTATAAGTGGGACTCTAGCCGCATGGCCGAATTGACTGATTACAACCTTCAAGACATTGGGATTTGAACTCTCAAACCGAGAAATCAACTGATGTCTGACGACAGGACACTCAAGCTTGCTCTCGTCGGCTGCGGAGGCATTGCTCGGGCTCACTTAGATGGAATTCGTCGAATTGCAAAGAGAGTTCAAGTCACAGCTTGTATTGATTCTGACTTGACTCGAGCGGAAGAATTTGCCCGCCAAACCTCTAGCGAACCATTCACCTCTTTGGAAGAGGGGATTGAGAAGGGGACTTTTGATGCTGTAGACCTGATGCTTCCTCACGATGCCCATGAGGCAGCGTGCTATACAGCATTCAAAGCAAACAAGCACACCATACTTGAAAAACCGATCTCGACGGACGTTCCATCTGCGGAACGCATTCTTGAGGCAGGCAAGAATACAGATGTTGTATTCATGGTTGCAGAACAGGCTCAATACTGGTGGGACGTACACAAAGCCAGAGAACTCATCGAGTCAGGAGCAATTGGACAGGTGCTCACGGCGCACGGCACGTTCTATGATCCAATGAGACTGGATCCGTATGGTCCTATTCCATGGCGGTATCGGCAAGCCGAAGCAGGAGGGGGAGTTTGCATGGACGGTGGCGCACATTGGATTCGACCGATGCGAATCATGCTTGGAGAAGTCGATGAAGTGATCGCGTCAACGGGAAGCCACATCGAGCATCGAGAGACTGAGTCGTTCGGACTTGCACTCATGAGGTTTCAGTCAGGAGTCATTGCAACTTTCAAAGCCGTGCTCATAAGCGGCAGGATTGGTCCGGAAGCAGACTTTCGCATTACTGGTTCCGACGGAGAAATTGTTCTAGAACGAGGCAGGAATGGTCGCCTGATGCTCTATAACCATAACCATCCAAAAGGACAAATGGTCATGGACACTTTCAAAGCTAAGGTGGATAGCTATGGTGCAGAACTTGAAGACTTTGAAGCGGCAGTGCTCGATGGCCGTCCTCTCGCAGCAGGACCGGAAGTTGCGATGGGTGAGCTTCGGACTGCGCAGGCTATGTATCGTTCCGAGACTACTCGTTCTTGGGAAAAAGTCTGGTGACTTGATAGGTCATCGGAGCGTGCGATCCCGGTCTCAATCCACTAAACCGTCTCTAACGCCTTTCTCAAACCCGATCCCAGCCTTCCGATTGCTTGGCGGAAGATAAACCTATCCCAGCCGATGCAAAAGTGTCGAACGCCCAAGTCTATGTAGCGTTTCGCTTGCTCCACCTCTCCAATTTCGATGCGCGGCGGAACGTTGAACTCAATTGACTTCTTGATGACTAGCTCTTCGTACTCTCTGAGTTTGTCACCAGTCATGCCTCCCGGTCCTTTGGAGAAACCAAAATCAGCAGGTCCCCATTGAGTCATGTCGAATTGGAGAGTGCGCGCACGATCTAAGACAGAATCGATGTTGTCCACTGTCACACTCTTTTCAATCATGATTACCTTGACAATGGAGTTTAGGTCAACGGCGTACTGTTCGGTGTCGTAGCTCATTAATGCGGGACGACGAAGTTTTACACCCATAAAGCCGTGAATTCCAGGTTGATCTGGCGCAACTGCCCTATGACACATTTCCACATCCTCTGGAGTTCGTACGTCTGTAAAGAGAACTGACTTGAATCCTGCCCCTAAAGCAGCTTGAGCCCAAAAGCCTTGACCCTCTTGGTCCAGTTTGATCATGAGCGGCAGATTACCGCATTGAGCAGCTCGTGCCAGGTGATACAGCATGGACATGTCGAATGTCGAATACTCGCCCACAAACTCCGCATAGTCGAAAAAGCCAGTATCTCCAATCATTTCGGCAATATCGGGTTCGGCAAATAGAAAGTGCGTTCCCATCGTCGGCTTGCCTTCGTCCAGTGCGGTTCGAAACGAGTTTTGCAGGATCATTTGTGGCTCCTTTTGACAGTAGGTGAATGCAAAATAGTCTCACACGGCATGCCATTTTCCCAATCTGGCCGATTGATACAGTTCTGTGCCGACTAAACTGAGATTGTAGACATCGTTAGTGTCTGTTGTCTCTTATAGACTGCTGGTGTGTTCGACACTCTGCTCGCCACCGCAAAACACTCTTTAATTGAAGACTAACATTAGTTCAAATTCGGCGTAGAGTGCGGTAGCACTCCATCGAAAATGCAACTATCGAGGAATTCTCGGCAGTTCAAATGGAAAGAGGAGTCAAGCCGAGCGATGCACTTGGCACCACGATCAAACTAGATCACCCAGTAAAACAATCCAGCGTTGGGCAAGAGCAGCACCTTATTTGGGAAATCAAAAAAACGACCGAACAGCATCAGTTCTCGGAAGGGTCAAAGCGACGATATTCTTGAAGGAATTGGCTGTAGACGAAGAGACAGTCGGCAACAGGAACAAATAGAGCTCAAGGTGTAATTGATCGACAAGATGGTTCAAGTTACAGGGCATAATTTGCAGCGTTCTAGTCCGCTTATACCAAGCACTTCATCTGTATGACTGTTTCGGAGAAGTAAGAATGATCAAGATTTTTGGAATTGTGCTGGTTGTTCTCGCGGCTATGTCTCTATTCGCCACCGACGGCGACACGACGGGTAGCTATTCAATCGAGGGAAGGCTAATACCCTACGAGGCGACCGATGTTGAAAGTTCAATCGAATCTGTACCAACACCTGCAAAGTCTGTCGATTTGTCCAAGGCCAGGGTAGTGGTTTCTCGCCGGGACTCAGCCAATGCTGGAGTAGCCGAAGTTGACGAATTAGTCGCCGGCAGTTTTGTTGATGGCAACGTTCACTTAGAGGGCGAGGTTGCTAAACCAACGCCCGTACGAATTAGCGTCGATGTAGGCAAACAAGATCCGTTGAGTATAAGCGCAGTGATAGCTCCAGGTGAACAAGTCTCCTTTGTACTTAAGGAAAACCCTGCACCCTATCCAGCTCAGATTGAAATGTTTGGAGCGTCTCGGATGGCGATAGATGCCACTAGGAAGTTCACAATATTTGGAGATCTAAGTTCCATAGAGCTCGATTTGGAAGGTGCGATTGTTGATGTGCAGGGCGGTGAATACGATCAGACTGGAGAACGGATTAGTTTGAACTTCGGAAAGGTGATGCTTGACAATGGCAAATTCATTGTGGAAGCCGAAATCGATGAACCCAAAGTTGTCAATGTCTTAGTCTTGGTAATGGCCGAAAGGGAATACACACAGTTTCATGCTGTGGTTGAGCCCGGGTCCAAGATAGAGGTTCTGCCACAGGGTGCCTTGCTTTACGATCTTTTTCCCGCTTCGGGAACAGGTAGACATGCCCATCTCTTGGAGAGCTGGAGGCTTAACGAGGAATACTTAACTACGAAGCATGAATATTGGCGTGCCTATCGGGCATTTCAAGACGCATCGACTGAGGTATCGCAGACTTCAAGCGATGGCTCAGATGATTCAATTTCTCTTGAGAAGTCGGTTGAATCCCCAGAGGCAAACGAATCCTCACGTCATCTGGAACTAAAACGAAAACTGAACAGATTTCGTTATGACTTTTTGGAAGATATCGCGACCAATGCTACTGACCCGATCGATAAGCTCCTTGCATTGGAATTAGGAGCTTTTTGGGGCGACGAGGAAGCGTTGCCAATCTACGACATGTTGGCGAAGACGCTTAGCAAGGATATTGTAGTAAGGAGGGTTACTTCCGATCGAAACAACCACGCAAGACATCTAGCGAGCGTCGGTACTGACAAGAGCTTGGCCGTCGGCAAGAGGGTTCCGGATTTCACTTTGCCTGATCTAAAGGAAACCGATCGTTCACTCCAAGACATTCTGAACTCCAATGACGTTGTGTTGATCGATTTCTGGGCTTCTTGGTGTGGTCCCTGTATTGAATCCATCCCTACACTCAAGGAAGTCTACGCTACCTACAAACGACGTGGACTGGAGATTGTCTCAGTCTCTACCGATGACGATAAAGAGTCGTGGCTCGAAATTTCAGAAGAGTTGGAACTTCCTTGGATTAATCTTGGAGAACTTGAGGGGTGGGAAGGTGAGGTAGCAACATCCTACGGAGTGACCTTCATACCTAAGGCTTATCTAGTTGACACGAATGGAATCATCATTCAAAAGAACCTGACACCAGAGCAGCTTGCAGAGTACTTGGCTGAGGAATATGGCGTATCAACGTCCCAAGATCCTTAGCAGGTTCGACTGGGTCTGAGATGGCATTGATCCAACCAATTACATCCACTAGACTGGGTTTGATGTCTGTCTCCACACAGGTGTGGTGTAAGCATTGGAAAACTGACCGGTCCATCAATTTAGCAGAGGTTGGCACAGTTATTGCTTTCTTTCTGGGTACTAAATACTTCGGAAAGCCCTTCACCAAAAATCCTTAATGTTTCTGTCTATAACAAATATTTGGAGCGTCGCCGGCGCAGAGGCTCGGACCGCCGTTCGATTGGTTCGTTTCTGGACTGCTGTGTTTGTGATCACTGTGGTTGCGGGGTTTGGTTTCGCATTTGCATGCCTGTCGCTTCACTTTGTTGCACCGTACTCGCCATCTACGGCAACACCGTTTTATCTGCTAGGAAATGTCGAACCAACGTATTTTCTGATATTTCAATTGGTTGCTCTATTGATGGTATTTGACTCCTCTCAGCAGCAGACAAAGAATCGCATTGACCAAGTGCTTGATTCGAAACCTGTCTCAAATTTTGAGTATTTCGCAGGTCGGATACTCGGCTACACGATGTTGCTTTGGGGCTTTGCTGCAGTGCTTGTCTTGCTAGCCCATGGATTTGGTCTCATTGTCAGCCTCTCTGGGAATGGTTTTGGCGAACCTTTTCAAATTCACTCGCTGCTGAATCTGCTAGCAATTGATGTTCCCATCATGCTACTGATTTGGTGCGCGTTCACGGTGTTTCTCTCGAGCGTGTTGCGTCTTCGCGTGGCAGTCGTAGTCGTGGGGGTTCTCACGATGTTCGGTTGGTTGCTATTGCTCCTGGACGCTCCTTTTACTTTGCGTGGAATTGTTTCGCCCTCATCCAACGATGTACTCTTCATTTCTGATCTGCTGCCGGAATTTCCAAGATGGGAAACCCTAGCGGTCCGATTTGGAACGGTTATGGGTGCAATTGCACTGACGTTTGCCGCAACAATGTTCCATAGGCGAAGAGACAGCAGTACGCCTCTGTCCAATGTCTTATTGAGTGGAATTTGCGCCGCAATTTGCGTTTTTGCCTACGGAATTGCCGTGGGTGGTGCAATGGCACCTGGAAATCAGGCAGAAAAGTGGATGGCGGCTCACAAACAGGTCAGCTGGACAGGAGGCGTCGACGTAAAGGAGATTTCGGGACAGGTACACATTAATCCGGGCAGGAAGCTCGAAATCGATCTCGACTTGGCCCTAGAAATCGGTGATATTCAATCGAACGCCTTAGTGTTTTCGTTCAACCCTTCAATGAAGGTCGATAAGGTTGAATTGGACGGAAAGTCGACGGCGTACACATTTGAAAACGGACTGCTTCAAATTCCTGTAAACGCTGCAGAAAGTGTCACCGGCGTTCACACGTTTAGCCTTCAGGCGAAAGGAGTACCAGACCGTCGATTTGCATATTTCGACAGTGCTGTTGACTACTTGCGAAGCAAGGATGTTCCCGTTGTCGCACCGTCCCTGCTAGGAACAGATGGCTCCGTGTTCTCAAGAAACTATGTCGCCCTGATGCCGGGAAACCATTGGTATCCAACTCCAGGACCAGTGAATTCAGACTATGAGACCGTACAGCGAGGACTGGATTACTTTCAAGTGAATCTCGACGTAAGTCTTACACAACATAAATGGACGCTGGTTGCATTGGGTTCTGAATTAGAAAGTGAGAACTCTAAAGGGACTTTCAACGTGAGACCCAAAGAACCCGTACACGAAATTGGATTGTTCGCCTCCAACTTCGTCAGTTCATCGATTGATGTGGGCAATCTTCGATTTGACATGCACTTGCACAAGCGACACTCGAGAAATCTGGATGCCTTGCTTCTAAAGAATTCTGAATTTGCATCTCAGTTTGAAAATCGTGTTGAGTGGTATACAGGTAAAGGAATTGCCCCTCTCCACTCCGGGCTGACACTTGTCGAGGTTCCAAGAAGACTACGCACCGTCGGAGGAGGGTGGCGAATGAATTCTGCGAATACGCTGCCTGGGATTGTCTTAATGAAGGAACACGGATTCCCGCGCGCTCGTCTGGACATTGCTCTCAAACGGGCATCCAAGCAATTTGAAGACGAACAAGAGCAAATTGAAGCAGAGCTAGTAATTCTTCATAGTTTCTTCAACAGTGCGGTCCTGACAGAGAACATGTGGCTGAGTTTGTCGGATCGGCTTTGGTCTCACTCGACCTCAGCAAAGGGGCCCCATGCACAAACATTGGATCAGATAATGAAATCACTCACGATGAAGCTCTTTGATCTTGATCCAAACTACTCTTCAATTTACGCCGCGTTCTATGTCTCTCCAAATACTCGACTCAATCCAGATCGAACTGCATGGGCTTCTGACGATGGATTGTCTGGCGATGCCCTGAGCATCCTTAATAACGACTTGCGCATGATTAACGAATTCGGTTCGAGAGCGTCAGTTTGGAGCTATGTCGAGAAAGTTTCATTGTCTGATCTTCCGACGACTAACGGAGATCAGGCCGACTTGGAGCTTTTGCTTCTCAAGAGCCATGAGATAGCACATGGTTTGTTAGTTGCAAACGAAGACGAGAACCTTGTGGCTTGGTTCAATTCAATTCGAGACACGTTTGCAGCAACCAATTTCACATTCGAAGACTTAGTCGCCACGGCTGAGATGCACGGTGTAAAGATAGAACCGTTTCTGACTGATTGGCTGGAGACTTCGCATCTACCGGGGTATAGAGCTTCGCAAGTGAATACTACAAGGCTAAGCGATGATGAAGGCGGAAATCCTCAATGGCTTGCGTCGATTGATATTAGGAATTCTCAAGAGATACCTGGAGTTGTAGCGGTGCAATACCCAGGCATCGAGCGTAACCAATGGGGATTTGCGGTTTATGAGGATTCGGAACCAGTTTTTATCGAAGGCGAATCCGCAGTTCGAATCAATTTAGTAACCCCGTACCAATTAACACAAGCGAGACTAAATCCCAACCTCTCGCTAAATCGACTCACATTTGACCTTCAGGTCAACGCCATATCTGCTGACGAGTCTGTTGCTATGGAGCTACCTCCATTTACGGAAGACAGTGCTTGGGTACCGCACGAGAATGGAATTATTGTGGACGATTTGAGCGAGGGCTTCAAAGTATTTCAAGCTGAGCCTGACTACACTCAACCATTAAATACGGGACCGGTGAGTTGGTTTCGTGATCCTCTGCTGCAATTGGACATGGATGCTGGACTTCCAGCAATCGCTTCTAACTGGTACCAAACAAGACGTGCTATGTGGTCACGTACGAATATTTTCAGTTCATATGGCACCTATCGCAGAACGGCTGTTCAGTCCCTCAAGGAAGGAAATTCGTCCTTTAGCACGGTGAGATTTTCGGCTGAATTGCCGGAAACGTCGATCTGGAAGCTTGAATACCATTTGCCATTCCATGACGATTGGTATCCTCCAGAACGTGAGTTCAAGTACAAGTTTAAGATCGATAATGCCGAGAGTTCGTGGCATAAAGAGTGGGATATCAAGGAAGCAGATCAAGGGTGGAACGAGGTCGGTGAATTTGATCTTGAACATGGAAATGTAAACGTGAATCTCATTGATGTGAGCGAAAAGTGGAGATATCGCTGGATATATGCCGATGCCATTCGTTGGTCGAAGATCGATTCTTTGGCCCAATAAATACAGATCTGTACAGGGACCCAATGCTTTAGTTGGGATTCAATAATTCGGAAATACTTAGAACAGACAGCCGAACAAAATCTGTATTGACAGATCAATGCGAGTGCGGGGATATCAGTTTGAATGTGCGAAGCGTTGTGTAATAAACGGTGATTGAGTTATTGCTCAAAGGAGCAGCGGGTTGCCACCTGCCGAATTCTTTAGCAACAAACATGCCTCGAATCGACGTTTCAGCATCAGATGGGTTGTAGCACTATTTCAGTTTGCGGTCTCGTGGTCGAATACGACTACATCGTGGCACTTGGCTCTCATCCAATCGAGTCCAAGCAAAAAAGGGTCAGTTTGTGAATTCAAAAGACGATGTCATCGTGGTTGGTGGCGGGCACAACGGGCTGGTCTGTGCCTGCTACCTCGCAAAGGCCGGACTGAAAGTAAGGATTTTTGAACGCCACACAGAGGTCGGCGGCGCAGCAGTCACGGAGGAATTTCATCCTGGATTTAGAAACTCGACTGCTAGTTACACCGTAGGACTCTTAGATCCGGAGGTGATTCGTGATCTAGAACTCTATGCGCATGGTCTACGCATCGTGCCGAGACCAATGGCGAACTTCTTTCCGCTTTCAAATACTGAATCGCTGAGCGTTCACAACAACGTCAAAGACACTGCCGCTGAATTCGATCGGTTCTCATCGAGTGATGCAAGATCTTTTCTAGAGTTTCGAGAAATGCTGTCAAATGTTGGCGAATTTGTTCGTCGACAGATGACTAGGGAACCGCCACGGATCGGAGGAGGCATTAGAAATTGGCTAGATCTTCTTTTTGACTTGCGTGACTTTCGAAATCTCGCTCCTGAGACACGAAGCGATCTCATAGACTTATTCACTGCTCCTATAGCACAACTGTTACATCGATGGTTCGAAAATCCCCATATTCAAAGTGCATTCGCCTTTGATGCTGTAGTCGGGAGCCACTCATCTCTAGATTCGACTGGGACCGCCTATGGATTGCTTCATCATGCATTGGGCCAAGTGATTGATCGAGAGGGTGCGTGGGGTCATCCCATAGGAGGGATGGGCGCGATTACTCAGGCGATGAAAGCGGAGGCTTTAAAACAGGGTGTTCACATTCACGTGGAGTCAGAGGTTGTGCAAGTAGTGACTAAAAACAACCGTGCCTGCGGGGTCGTATTGGAGAACGGCTCAGATTATGCCGCAAAGGCAATAGCTTCCAATATCGCACCGCAACATCTCTACCTCAAATTGCTAGGAAGGGGCACTGTGGAGCCCCATTTTCGAGAGCGAATTGAGAATCTCCGCTCTGAATCTGCGGTGTTACGGATCAATGTTGCGCTTTCTAACCTACCAGACTTCACCTGCAAAGCCAGAGAAACAAATCAAGACTACCTCCAGTCCGGTATTGTGATTGGTCCGACCCTCGATTACATGGAGAATGCCTATCTCGAATCGAGACTCAAAGGTTGGTCAAGCAATCCTGTAGTAGAAATGCTGATTCCCTCTTTAGTCGACGATTCATTGGCACCTGAAGGAGAGCATGTGGCGAGCCTTTTCTGTCAGCACTTTCCATATGATCGGGATTGGGAGAATCTCCGCGTGAATGCTGCCGACACGGTATTTTCGACGATGGACAAGTATGCGCCCAACTTTAGTAGTTCGGTGATAGCTCGACAGGTACTCACTCCTTTAGATCTAGAGAGAAGATTTCGACTGCCGCGAGGAGACATATTCCACATTGCCCATAGTTTGAATCAGCTGTGGTTCAACCGGCCAGTTTCTGGGTATGGTGCATATCGGGGACCAGTTTCAGGGCTGTATCACTGCGGAGCCGGATCTCATCCTGGAGGGGGAGTGTCGGGTCTTCCTGGTCGTAATGCGGCACGAGCTATATTGTCCGACAATTAAGATGACCCAATGAGATCAGACTCATTGAGTCGTGCGTTAATTGCAGTTTTGACCGCACTTCTGCTTACAGTAATTCTGGCTGGATGCATTAGTACACGCGTTGTGCATTCAGATTCGGAGTTGGAGCAAATGCACATTGCTCATTTCTCCGAATACCAAGGTGCAACTGGTAAAGTTGCGGATGTCGTTCTAGTCGAACGCGAAACGGGTGGATTGGCGGTTCTCACTGATAAACACATAGCGTACTACGACAAGGACCTTCAATTCGAACGTACCGTCAGGTTTAAGCACCGCTACGCGGAATTCGGTGTCATTCAAGGACCAGATGGAAAACTCTGGTTTGCGGGCTACGAATACTGGACTTGGATGTTCGGAATTCTTCATCGCATGAATTTCGAGATCCACGCAATGCCTCTGGGAAATGCGCAACCGACCCACACTTGGATTTGCAAAGCATGTGAGAGATTGAGTGTGTTGCGCCTCTCTAATCCGAGTTTAGACATTCTCTATACGCTTTCTCCCGGTGCTTCCAACCGACCCAGTTCGTGGATGTTTTTCGATGTTGAAACGGGAGAATCTCATAGTGTTGATGAGTTTGACGATATTCGGACAATGGTCGGCGCACATCGAATCAAGAACGAGCCGTTGTCTCTGCGATTTGAACAGAGTTCTAACGACTTTCACTATGCAAGTGAAGAGTGGTGGATGTACGCATTTTCTTCTTGTTCGGACAGGCGGAGAAACCTAGCTGGAAGATTGGAGCAGCAACGGCGGAGGTGCGTATGGCATCCAGACAAGTCAATTGTGGACGCGCAATACACTTTACAGATTAACAGTACTTACAAACGTTTGGTATTGAAGAACGTAGAAGAGACTCTCGACAGTTGGGATTTGAAAGAACTGGTCGAAGTAGAAGGATTCTCTAGGGTTGTAGGTTGGTACCGTTATCCAAATAGTTGCGATGAATCTTCAATTGAGCTTATTGAAATCAATGGCACAAATATAAGCGAGATAGACGTTGACCCGCAGCAAGGATGTTCAAAAACCGTAGCGATTTTGACAGGTACTTTTTCTCCTTGTTAGCAAGGCATGTGCGAGATGGTAACCGGACTGTTTGAAATAGAAGACGGAGGAAAAGCACGTTTAATTGAACTTATTCAAGCGCCATCCAGCTCGTCAGTTCGACTAGCTGATGGAAGAATAGTCTTTTCTGTGGGTAAAAAAATTGTTTTTATCTAGTTCTTTGATTGCCTTCAATGAGACTGTAGAAACGCAGACTAACTACAACCAAAGGGACACGTTGCCCAACACTATCGTTCAGTGACTGTTCCTAGAATTTATTCAGTCTGCATTTGCCCGTAAGCGACAAATGATTGGAAAGCGTATTTCTCGTTGAGAAATCGACTCTGTATTCACATCGCGGAGATGCATTTGCTCATCTGGACTTCAAAGCAATTTGAAGATGATGATTTTTTCGACTTGCTGCCAGTAAGATATTCGGAAAGCCACTGACGGTCTATAGCCAAGAAGAGAGTGGCTCCACCTGCTGGGCTCGAACCAGCGACCCGCTGATTAACAGTCAGCTGCTCTACCAACTGAGCTAAGGTGGAATGTACGATAATTGTAATCAATCAGTCAGACACGCACAGAACGACTTCGATCCTATCATGTGCCGTAAATTTCGCCGTATTGAAAATGGAGTTGGTATTCAACGATGAAAACCGGTACCACGTCCGGCCCGCTGATCGCAGCGGTAACTTTCAACGGCACAAAATACGAAATTGAAGGAGAGACTGGTCAGTCTCTCATGAAAAATTTGCTTGACAACGGTATCCCTGGTATCGACGCTGATTGTGGCGGTGAATGTTCATGCGCAACATGTCATGTCATCCTTCCGGAGGATTGGTACGCAAAGTTAGGTGAGCCTAGTAGCGATGAGGAAGCGATGCTTGGTATGAACCCTGAAATAACGCCTACCTCCAGATTGTCGTGCCAAATCAAAGTCACCGATGAGTTGGACGGTTTGAGTGTTGAAATCCCTGAATTTCAGTTTTAAGCCAGCTTTATGGGTACCATCGGCTAAGTTTAACTGGGGGCTGGAATCTTGAGCGAAAGAGCACATCTCGTCGTTGGTGGATTTCCAATTGGATCCAACGCAGGTCACGACATGGACTTTGTACGGATTCAGCTATTGCAGATGCTCTATCGGCACAACTTCCACACTACTGTTTCCCAAGATTTCTCTAGCTTGAATGGACGCCTCCACTCTGCGGACTTCTTAGTAACCTATGTGGCAGGTCCCTATCCCGATGATGACCAGACTCAAGTCCTGGAGCAGTGGCTCAAAAATGGAGGAAAGTGGTTTGCTCTGCACGGTACAAGTGGCGGTCGAGCAAAACGAATAAATGGGACCAGTCAGCGTCGAGAAATGGTGCGGCTGCCGCACCATGACCTGTTGGGCGCATATTTTCTGAATCACCCTCCGGTTCGACGATTCAGGGTAAGGATCGAGGCCTCGACGCATCCGCTGCTGAAGGAATTGCCGGCCGAGTTCGAGGTGGAGGACGAACTCTATTTGATAGAGCCTATCGATGTTGACAACCCGTTGCTGTCTACTGAATTAGTTAGAGATCCGTCTCCGCCAGGATTTGGATTTCACTACTCAGAAGATACATCTCTACAGTCCGACGGCAAGACACGTATCTTGGGAACCGAGCGTCTAGTCGGAAAAGGTGCGGTCTGCTACGTCGCTCTCGGTCATACACATAATCCGTCTACAAATATGCAACCATTCGTAGACACAAGCGTGGCCAAAGATGGAGCGACTCCCAAAACGTTTAGAGGTCCCTGGACGAACGATTACTTCATCAAGATCGTGGAGAATGCCATGGATTGGGGTAAGGAATAGACCGAAGCGAACGAACAATGGTTCAAACGACAGGTTGCGAAATTCTCAACTAGAACGTGCAACGCTTAGGAACGCAATCCTGTCGATGAGTTCATGCGTTCATGTCGTAAGACTGACAATTGTTCTCGGACCTTACAGCTGTTCCTTTCGAAGCCGTCTTTGACGAGAATGATTAGGGAGTAGCTAGCAAGCGGTGCCTGTTCTTCAGCAAGTTCTCACTGTTCTTGGATTGAGTTACCTCGCTGCTTGCTTGGTCCTTTTCTTTATTCAAGACGCAATCTTGTTCTATCCAAGCGAAGCAAAGAACAAACTAAGGGCTCCCTATGAAGAGTTTGAGCTTCCAGTCGCAAGTGGCAGAAAGATCGTTTCAAGAGGCTATATCGTTAATGAAGATGCAGAGGGCCCCGTGGTTGTGTTCTTTACAGGCAATCTGGGAGAGGCTCGGACCTATGTTGATCGATTCGCTACCTTTGGCGTTCCTGTAGTGCTCACAAACTATCGTGGGTTTGGAAAGAGCGACGGCACACCAACAGAGAAGACAATGGTTCGCGATGCAAAGCTACAGGTTGAATGGGTACGATCTGAATTTCCCAATCGTCAGTTGGTCTTAATGGGAAACAGTATGGGGACCGGGATAGCAATTCTTGCATCTGACGAAAATGTTCAAGGGC
>JAPOXO010000093.1 GCA_026707045.1 Gammaproteobacteria bacterium
GAACCCGCGACCCCAACCTTGGCAAGGTTGTGCTCTACCACTGAGCTATTCCCGCACCAGATTTATTATGCCGAAATTTGTAATTCCTAATGACATTTTTAAAGGTGCGTTAATCCTAACATCTCGGGTAGTTCGTTTATGGGGAAACAATTGGACAAACCAATGAACACCACAGTTCCGTTCGTAGGGTTACGACGAATCTTGTGATTCGCAAACTGTCTATCGCAAATTACCGTTCTATCCGAGACTTAGTCTTGTCGCTGGATCAGTTGAACGTGGTCACTGGAACGAATGGAAGTGGGAAGTCCAATCTTTATCGTGCATTGCGGTTGGTTTCCCAGACAGCTCATGGTTCGGCGGTCTCTGTTATTGCTCGTGAAGGTGGATTGAGCTCAATATTGTGGGCTGGTCCACAACAATTTTCTCGAGACGTAAAGTCCGGAAGGCACCCAGTTGAAGGAACCGTTCGGTCCAATCGAATCAATCTTCGGCTTGGCTTTTCATGCGATGAATTCAGCTATGCCATCGATTATGGAATTTCAACGCAACAACCTGGTTCTTCGATGTTCTTTCGCGATCCAGAGATTAAACGCGAGGTCCTATGGCGAGGATCTGATCTTTGGCATTCGAGCAGGGCCGTTATGGACCGAAAGCGGCCGGCCGTGCGAACGCGAAATGATGAAGGCCAGATGGAAGTCGTGCTGAAGAACCTTTCACCAAACGATAGTGTGCTTGGCTCGCTAATAGATCCTCTCAAACATCCGGAACTATATCAACTCCGAGAGGAGGTGCGAAGTTGGCGTTTCTATGACCACTTTCGAATCGATGCGAATTCTCCACTGCGACAACCTCAAGTAGGGTCTTTTGCAGCTGTTCTGAGTAACGAGGGGTCTAATCTTCCGTCAGCGTGGCAAACGATTTGCGAAATCGGAGACGCCAATCGACTCCACGAACACTTGGAGGATGCGTTTCCGGGGTCCAACGTTAGTATCGAGGATTCTGAGGGCCTGTTTGCGCTCAGGATGCACCAGCATGGATTGTTGCGTGGGCTTGGACAGGCGGAACTTTCGGATGGTACTTTGCGCTACTTGTTCTGGTTGGTCGCGCTTCACACTCCCCGTCCTCCGAGTCTGATGGTGCTTAATGAACCAGAAACCAGCATTCATGCAGATCTCCTACCCGCATTGGCGCGCTTGATTGTTGCAAGTTCTGAGAAGATGCAGATCTGGGTGATTACCCACTCCGATATTCTCGTTGAGTCGCTAACTGAGGCGAACGAATGCAATCATATTCGCCTAGAAAAGGATCTTGGAGAAACTCTTATTGAAGGCGAAGGATTGTTCAATCGAGCTGCGTGGCGATGGCCCACACGTTAGAGAGAGCGGAATCAACAACTCTTGTCCCTTCTCCCCGTGCAGTTAGGTGATTTCATCCATCGTTCCGGTGATGCCTTCCTTAACCCACTCTTCATAGGTGGATGCATCAATTCCTAGTTCTTCAGTAAACACTTCTCGGCTGTGCTGACCGACACAAGGTGCAGGCCGAATAGGAATTTGCTTCGCACCCGAAAACTGCCAGGGTCGACCTGGCAACCAAGTAAGTCCTGCCTCTGGATGGTTTATCCTGCGAATAAAACCTGAATCGATGAAGTACTGGGGTGGATTTTTGTAAAGCTCGATCAGTGGAACAACACGAGCCGCACAAATTCCTTTCGTGTTCAAAGCTAACTCAACGTCATCTGCCGAGCGAGCCTGTGTCCAAGCACAGACCCTAGAATTTATGCTGTCTTCGGCAATTCGTCTTGCCGATTCTGATTGGTATTCCTGTTTCGAAAGAGTTGTGTCCGCCAAGACTTCTACAAGAGCGTTCCACATTGAGTCAGTTTCGACGGCGATGGCAACCCAATACTGATCCTTGGTTGGAAACACTCCGTGAGGGACATGTCGTTGGTGTCGATTCCCCAACGGTTGAGGCGCAATATGAGTTGTTGAAGATTCCATGATGTAGTCTCCAAGCGTGGCGGAAACTGCTTCCATCATGGAGAGGTCGACTCTTTGTGGCATGCCAGTCTTGTCGCGATGTGCAAGAGCTGCCAAAACCCCTGCCACTAAGAAATAACCGCTTATGGGATCTGGATAGAGTCCTCCTGAATTCATTCCTGCGTCGCCTTCGTAGCCAAAGATTGAAGAAAACCCTGACATCGGTTCGGTTGTTGCCCCATTTGCAGGATAGTCTCGGTACGGACCCGATTCTCCGTATCCGGAAATGGACGCCCAAATCATGCCCTTTCTAATTTCGTGAAGTTTCTCTAGAGTCACTCCCCATGATGGGAGAACACCTGGTCTGAAGTTATCAACCAGAATCTCGTAATGGGGCATTAGTCGCCAGAGAATTTCGCGGCCGCGTTCGCTTCGTATATCAAGAGTAATTTCGCGTTTGTGCAAATTGACCGAGTTGTAGTGACCTTGAGTATTTCGAGGGTGCTGAACATTGTCTGGATTGACAACCGCGGTGGGAACCCTATTGCTGATACGTCGAAATGCATCTGGGTGATAGTGGGAAGCAACTTGGACAACATCGGCACCGAGAAGTGCAAGAAGTTCCGTAGCGAAGGTACCGGACCATGCCTGGCCGAAACTCAACACCCGAACATCAGCTAGAGGACCCTTTGCTAAATCTGCTTTAGAGATTGATACTGCTTCGAGTTTTCGTCGACGATGAGGTTGCAATTTGGAAACAGAGGTTGAACCGAGACGCGGGGCAGGGCATCGAAGTTTCCATCGAGAGGGATAGGATTTAGTAGGTGCACCGGATGTGCTAACGCATCGACCATTGACCGTTGTTCTTTCGATGAATTCTCTGGCTAAGACTTGTTCATTAGCAATGAGATCCTGCATGTCTTGAACGACTCCCACGACGCAACGAAGCTGGGTGAGTTGGTGGAAAACATCCCAACGCGCTAGTTTTGGAAGTGTGCTTGCCAAACCGTACACAACATCTCGCAGGTCCTGCGAGTGTCTTCCGATGTCTGGTATGAGGTTCTCGCGAGCGCCGAGTTCAGGAAGATTTAGTGCCTCCATTGCCTGTGTCCAGTTCTTGAAGTCTGCCAGACCAAAATTCATCCTGCCATCTGACAGGTTCCACAATGGTCCGGGACTGCCGCGTGGACGAGTGCGATGGTCGCCGATTCGAGGCTCGAGTCCGTGATAAGCGCCTGCGACACCCCATGGATGCACGGTCAAGGCAAATGAATCCAATTCACTCACATCGACAATCTCGGCTTGGGGAAGAGCATTCCTCCGACGAAGCGCAGCACTACAGGAGATGAATCCAGTGACTCCACCTACAATTCCGCATTGATTGCGAGGCATAGCCAGAGGGGGTTCTGTACCGTATCCGTTGATCGATGCCCATCCACAGCGAGCACTCATCGTCAGATTGTTTCCCGGCACATTTGTCAAAGGAGATTGCAACCCGTGCGGTGTGATCGACAAGTGAACGGCATCTGCAGAAAGCCTTCGCTGATACCAATCTAGGAGGTTTGAGTCCGTCGTCGTCGTGACTAACACGTCGGCTTTTGAAATGATCTTTGTCAAGTCATCTGGATTCAAACTATAAAGCGATTGCTTGTTCCAATTGGCAAAGGCATGCACCAAGCTCCTTTCAATTCCAGGAATGTCTTCGAGAAAAGGTGGTTCGTGTCGCAACGAGTGACCTGACTCCGTTTCAATCAGGACTACTTCGGCCCCGTAGTCTCCGAATAGTCGACTGGCAAATGCGCCTGAGAAACGACACGATAAGTCAACAACAAATAGCTGGTCGAAAGCACTTGTCAACGTAGTACCTTGAAAGATTCCGATAGACTCTGCAGAGCCCGTGACGGGTTCGCTTTAACATTTCGTATACCATATTACTGACGCATAAATCGCTTGTTTGCGAAGCTTGTCCAAGACTTGAGCTGAGTTCGTGACAGCGAATCCACACACTTATTTAACTTGCAAATGCAGCTAGAGCCCGTACAGGCACGGCACAGGCAGACGAACTACATGCCAGCACCGCTTCTGGATCCTCCAGAAGTGCTCCCGTTGCCTCCTTGGACAGCGGAAGTCGAGGAAGCCAAGTCTCACCTCTCGGACTATGGAATGTGTGTGTTAACGGACGCGTTAGATACAGAAGAAATCGAGCGACTGCGGGGTGCACTAGCAATACAAGCAGATGCCGAACGAGCAATGAATACTGGGGGACCTCCAGGTGCAAAGGCAAACAGACAATCAGTCTCAAATCTTGTTAACAAGGGAAGGGAGTTTCTCGATCTTGTAGAGCACGAACTATCAGATAGTCTTGCCGGTTTCATGCTCGGAAAGAACTTTCTGGTCTCGAGTATCACCGGAAACATGTATCGAGCACCTTTGGCTGAACCTCAACCCATGCACAGGGACCAAGGCTACGTTCCTGCAACCGTTGACTTTCCCGCTGCTTGTAATCTCATGTGGTGTCTTGATGACTTTACTCCCGAAAATGGTGGAACCTGCGTCGTTCCAGGAAGTCATCGATGGCATCCAGACTACCAAGTCAAGCCTCCCCCTCGTGAACTAACCGTTCAAGTTTGTGTACCGGCTGGAAGTGTATTTGCTTGGGAAGGCCGAGTTTGGCACGGATATGGATCAAATCGGACGGGCGAACCCCGAAGAAGTGTGATCACCTACTATTGTTTGCCGTGGGTGAGGCAACAGGAAAACTGGGGAATTTCCTGTCTACAGGAAGTTCTGGATGAGGCGAGTCCCAAGTTGAGGCAAAGATTGGGATTGCGAACCTATGGCACCTTGGGCGGCGTAAGTGGAGCTCGCTTGACGACCAACACCAAGTCATATCTGGGCAACTACGATTTTGAATTGCCTTCGCACATCATCGGAGAAGCTGGAAAACTTCATCAGTTGCGCCGAGTTTCTAAAGATGATTAATAGATGCAACAAACCGGGCATTCCGAATGAGAAGCTGCCCGGGTAGGGAAAGAGATCACTTAAATGGATGAGAACGGTAATTCAACAATCATTTCGGTCAATAATCTGTGTCGAACCTTCCAAGTCGGTGACATGGAAGTGCATGCATTGGACCACGTTACTCTAGACATTAGTCAAGGTGACTTTGTAGCGGTAATGGGGCCGTCGGGGAGCGGCAAGTCAACCCTCATGAATATTTTGGGCTGTTTGGATACTCCGACTTCTGGTACCTATCGATTGTTGGATCAGGAAGTCTCTTCCATGGAAGACGGAATGTTGTCAAATATACGTAATAGGTATATAGGGTTTGTATTTCAGAGTTTTCATCTACTGCCTCGACTCACGGCATTGGAGAACGTACTCCTGCCAATGCGTTACAGAAAGGACGACGAGACTACAGCAATTGATCGAGATAGGGTGCGAGAAATATTGGATCGCTTGGGAATAGCGGATCGCATGACGCACCATCCCAATCAGCTTTCAGGTGGACAACGCCAGAGAGTTGCAATCGCCCGAGCGCTAGTGTCGAAACCGTCGTTGCTGTTGGCAGATGAACCCACGGGTAACTTGGATTCAAAGACTTCTGAAGGAATAATGTCACTGTTTGACGAATTAAATGAGAATAATCAGACAATTCTGATTGTCACACATGAGGACGAAGTCGCACGACACGCCAAACGCGTTGTGCACATGCGAGACGGTAAGGTTGAGCAGCAAGTATTGCAACAAGACAGACCAAGTCAATGGACATGAGAAAAACACGGATATGAGATTCACAAAGATTCGAATGCGAACCGTCGTTGGTTGCCTAGCAGGAGCAGTAATTGGACTGCAAGCAACAGGAGCGACCGCAGAGTCGACCTTCCTGACGGGCGAGATTGAAGACGGTGGAGCACAAGTGATCCTGATGCCTCGCCTCGCAATTTCCAATACCAACACTCGTATGGTGGAGTGGATGGCACCGGAAGGTTCGGCTGTAGAGGTCGGAGACCCTGTTGTCCGTCTTGATCCCAGCGACCTAATCGCTCAGAAGGAGAACTTGGAAATCCAACTCGAGGACACCTTGGCAAATGCGGAATCGCAGGTTGCACAGCAGGAGCTTGCAATATTTGATGCGGAAACAGCACTTATTCGTGCGGAATCCAATCTTGAAATCGCGAAAATGGATGCATCGATTCCAAAAGGAACGATTCCCGATTTAACCTACGAACGCAATCAATTGTTGCTAGCGAATGCGACCAACGCAGTCAAGAGGGCTGTAAAGGCTCTCGAAACCGCTCAGTTTACGATGGAACAATCTGTTCCAGTTCGCGAACGAGGAGTGGAACAGGCAAAGAATGACATGGGTGAAATCGATGATGCCGTAAATCAGACCGAAATTGTTGCAACTCAGCCCGGGTTGGTTATTTACGGTTTTAACAGATGGACCGATGAGAAAATATATCCTGGAGCAACGGTCATGAGCAGTATGGAAATTGCCAAGGTTGCAAGCCAGGACTCCCTGCAGTTTCGATTTTGGAGCCACGAAGCTGACGTAAGAAAACTCAAGATTGGAACAGAAGTCGTTGTAACCGCAGATTCGCTGCCTGAATATTCAGTGTCCGCACGAATTACTTGGATATCCTCGCAAGCAAATGAGCGTGACTGGAGCGATGGCGGCTATTTTGAAGTCATCGCACAACCCAACGATGGAGTTGAACTACCCCCCAAGTTTCTTCCGGGAATGGCAGTAGTTGGTGAAGTACTGAGCTTAGACCCACTGGACGAACAAACATGAAAACAAAGATTCACAATATATCGGCCCAAAGAGGCTTGATGATCTTAGGCTCATCTGCTGTGACAGTGAGCTTATTTCTCGCAGTCCCTGTATTTGCAGCGAATTGGTATGACGTTGTCAAGGAAGATCGTGTCGTTACCGTCACCGCTACTGGTTCGATCGAGTCGGTGAACGAACACAATATTGGTGTACCTCCGTCAGATAGTTGGCGATTGCGTCTCGACACGTTGGTTGAAGAAGGTACGCGCGTTCGCAAAGGCCAGCCTGTTTTCACTATAGAGTCTTCATCCCAGCAACGCGATCTCGATGAACTAGAGGGTCGCTTGCAGGTCATGCTGTCTCAAGTCGAAGCCAGTAAGGAAAAGAACCTACAAGATATCGAGTCAGAGAAGCTGAATCGGGCAAATTTGGAGAGCGACTCAATAAAGGCTTCTCGAAAAGCGGACGTTCCTGCAGGAACAGTCCCGGGAATCGAGTACAAAAAGCTTGTTGAACAAAAACGATTGGCAAATACGCTGTTTCAGCGGGCACTAATTCGACAAACGATGAGCGAACGTTCGAGAGAACTGCAAAAGGCCTCGCTCGATCGGGAGATCGAACGTGTCGAGCGGAATCTTGAACAGAGAAAGAAGGAAATGGCTTCGTTTATAGTTCGCTCACCCATAGATGGACTGGCTATTGTTGGAGTAGATTGGGAAGGCCAAAAGTTGGAGTCTGGTGGGAGGGTAGGCCCAGGCTGGCCTGTCGTCACAGTTGTGGACGATAAGAACATATTGGTTCGTGGAACAGTTCATGAACAGTGGGCTGCGAAGTTAGCTGTCGGTCAACGAGCCATTGTAGAAACAGACGCATTGGTCGGTTCGAAACTCATGGGCAGAGTTGCAACTGTTGGAAACACTGTTCGTCGGAAATCCCAAAGATCTCCAACGATGGTGCTGGATTTCACGGTGGAGTTCGACGAAGATTACTCTCATGTATTGGACCTCAACATGAACGTGCACGTCACAATAGAAGTCGATACTTTGGTTGATGCAATTGCCGTTCCTAAGGATGCACTGGTTTATCGCCAAGGAAAACCCGGAGTGATTACTCAACAAGCCTGGACGCCCGTTGAGCTTGGAAGCAGTGCCAGCGAGGGCTATTTCATAGTGTTGGACGGTCTCGAGGTAGGCCAACGAGTGAAGTTGTAATGAATCTTTTGAGATATTGTTTTGTTGCTCTAGCTTTTGGAACTCTAGTAGTAATTGCCGGATGCTCACAGTCGGGTCCCAATTACTCTTCAGTGACAGTGGATACTAAGAGTCATACTTTTGAAGTACAGGCTAAAGGAGAAATTGTTGCGACGGAGGAAGTGTCCATAGCAGTTCCGGGCAACGTCAACATGAGCTTCCAACTACTTTGGCTTGTACCTGAGTATTCAGAAGTCAAGAAAGGAGATGTAATTGCTCGGTTTGATGATGCTCAAGTGCTCACCGAGATTCAACGAAGAGAGCTTGAAATCCAACAGCGTGAACTCGAACTAGCAACCTTTGAACTTGGCAACGAAGCAACAGTCATGCAGATAATTCACAGCATGACCCAGGTCGAAGGAGAAACCGACATTGCCGAAAACTATAAAGACCTAGAAGAAGGAGGTGCCTTCACCATGCACGAGATTATCGACGCAATCGACAATCTCGAGTACTTATCGGTACAGAGGCAGTTCTACCAATGGGAGAAGGAGTCGAATCAGCGCCAGTTTGATGCGGAGACTCAGCGAATCGGTGCAGACATGCAAATGTCTCAAGAAGGTCTCGAAAGAAACAAAAAAGCCTTGGATATCATGGAGCTAAAGAGTCCAGAAGACGGAACATTCGTCTATGCCAGCATGAGATGGGGCGGAGGAAAAATTTCTCCAGGTATGACTATTTGGCGCGGATACCGAATCGGTTCGCTACCAATTAGAGGTAAGGTGAAGGCGGAGATTCATGTACTGGAAGTCGATGCCGTCGGAATTCAGGAGGGACAAAAGGTTGATTTCCGCATAGATAGCGCCATGGAATATCGATTCACCGGAACGATTACCGATGTACCTCGAATGGCACGTTCGCTTGATGGATTTGACCCAACAAAGTACCGAATTATTAGTGCAGAATTCGACGAAATAGATCCTGAATTGATGCGAGTGGGAAGTAGTATTTCGGCAACTATCACTACCGATGAGCTGGAGGATGTCATTTTGGTGCCTCAGCAAGCCGTGTTCTTCGACGAAGACAAGCCTCACGTATATGTGATTGCAAACAAAGCCGATCCTGAGCTGCGATATGTGGAGCTTGGACGCAAGAGTCCAACATTAATAGAGATTTCAAGCGGATTGGAAGCGGGTGAACGGATCAGTCTAGTTGCTCCGACTCAGTCTTCCACCTAAACAGTAAAGCTGAAGTTTCGTTAGACGGGGAAGCTTGAATGTCTCGATTTTTTGCCTTTTTTAGCAAGGATCTCATTCCAGATGTAAAGTTGGCTCTTACATACTTGGCACATCACGGTCTTAGAACGTTTCTCACATTATTGGGAATGATCTTTGGAGTCGGTGCGGTGATTGCGATGCTGGCAGTAAGTCGCGGGGGCGAAATCGAAGCCCTAAAGATGATTGAAGGGATGGGGGTTCGCAATCTCATTGTGCATGACGAAAGTCCGCTAGATGACAGTTTGGCAGATATACGACAGCATTCCGCAGGACTATCAGTTGCAGATGCCAAGGCTATAGCTGACACAATGCCATTTGTGGAAACCTGGGCTGGAATTCGAGTGGTACCGGTCTGGGACGATCTCTTTTCTCCTCAGGGTAGTAGCTCTGCTGAAGTCTGGGCCGTCAGTCCGGGATTCTTTCAAATGTCGGGATTGGACCCGTCGCTTGGCAGGTTGTTTGATGTAGAAGATGACGCACAGTTTGCACAGTTTGCGTTGCTCGGAGACGCAGCGGCTCGTAGGCTGTTCCCTCGAGGCGACGCAATAGGACAGCGCGTCAAGATTAACTACCTGTGGGTCGAAGTGATTGGAGTTCTTCGGGACCGACAACTTTCAGGCGAGAGTTTTCAAGGCGAACAGGTAGGAGGAGAGAGTGATCGCGTTTACATTCCTCTCCAGACGGGACTGAAGCGCATGTCACGCGATCAGATGGATTCAGAGCTAACGATGCTCAAGATCAAGATTGCTCCGTCTCAAGACTTGTCTGCTGCTGCTGAAGCAATAGACTTAATCCTAGATCGTCGGCATGGGGGTCAGGATGATTTTCGAATGGTCGTGCCAGCCAAACTACTTGCCCAACAGCGACAGACTCAGCGAATTTTCGCGATTGTAATGTGCGTTGTAGCAGGAATCTCGCTAGTTGTTGGCGGCATCGGAATCATGAATATCATGCTGGCTTGTGTTCTTGAACGTCGATCTGAGATTGGATTGCTTCGAGCTGTTGGTGCTCGGCGTAGCGATGTCGTGAGGCAGTTCTTGATTGAGACTACAGTGATTGCTTTGCTCGGAGCTTTTCTCGGAATTATTGCGGGGGTGGCGATCGCCTACGGAGTCAACCTTTTTTCGAATTGGGCTGTTGCATTTTCGTTGCTGAGCATTGTTGTTGCGGTCATTGTGTGCGCCACAATTGCGGTTGGATTTGGTGTCTACCCGGCTATGGCTGCTTCGAAACTTGATCCTGTCGCTGCATTGCAATCGGAGTAGATTCCCTCGACTGGACGCCACAGTCCTGTTCGCAACTAACTCCGACTTCGCGTAGTGTGCCAATCCGATCCCTTACTCGGAAGTGATTCCAGTAAAGGCGGCTATTCGTAGACGTCAAGGCGCATCGCGACGTCTTCGAAGGTGGCGATCGGTTCCAGCCATGCCGGGTGGAGTGATTCCTGTTGCAGTTCGATAACTACTTCACGACAACTAGGAGGTTCGGGATCGAGTTCACCGTCGCGAGAAGTATCGTAGTAAGGCGGAGTGCACAGATGTCGCACAAGTGCTTCATGATCAAAGACGATCCGCTTCCCGTGGCCGGAGAGGATGTCTTTTGCGAACAGTACGACGAGGGGACGCAAGCGGTCAACACTGGGTTGTAGCTTGGTAGACAGGTCGTTCGGTCGAAAAAAATTGGTAAACCACTCGGCATGGGGACCGTATTTGTAACCTTCCTCTTGATAGTATGTTCCTCGGTTAGGAGAAAACGGTTGGGTCAGACCGGCAGCGGAGTCTCCTAGCTTGGCCGCCAGGTTGATCAGTATTTCGTCTAGTCGTAGGTTGTCTTCCTGAAGTGCCCAGATCTGTTCGCGTAGTTCAGCCTGATGATCATCCTGCGGGTATACGGATTTGCACTTTCGTCTTACCCATTGCCCCTCCAAAGATTGAATCCACATACTGCGATCTTGATCGGGAGTAGGGTTGTCTTTTTCCCAGTACATTTGGAGAGAGCGGTTTCGAACCCCGTTGTTGTATCCGTCGTCGAAGCAGAACCGAGTTAACAGGGCATAGTTGAGAATTGATTGGGCGTGGCAGATTTCGTTCAGGTCCCAGTTGCTCTCTGCATCTTGACTGAGTTGACATTCGGGGTTTGCAAACGCTTCTTGGACTCGCGCAAAATCCCCCGCCGGATCAGTAAAGATTCGTTCAAAAGTCAAGGGGTTATCGATGACCACGAACGAAAATACAAGATTTGCATTTAGCTGTTTCTCTTCTTTCGTTCCCCAAAGATACGGGTTAATAGCAAAAAGATGGCGTTCCAAAGCTGTGTAGCATTTCTCATTATTTATGGCAGAAAATGGGTATTTTTCGTCAGGTCCGATACTCCGCTTTTCCAGGGGTGTGTCGTGGTACCCGACCCTTGGAGGGAATTCATTCACTTCACAGGCTTGGCCGACCGACCCGGGGGGATAATCGACTGGGGGTAATTTAGCGATGTCAACCACTTCTGGCGGGGCACTGACAACTTCATCGGCAGAAGATGTGTTTTCAACAATGGTTGGGACTGTTGATTCAACTGCGACCGTTTTTTCCTCGGAGATCGAACGCTGTGAGCCAAAAAACAAGAAAACGCTTATTCCTAGCACAACGAGGCAGAGCCCGCAGCCGGAAAGCCACAATACGGTACGAACTTTAGCTTTCAATCTAGATTTCTACAGTTCTGTTGGCCATCTGGGGTTATTCCTCTTCTTCTTTGCAATCGATGTCTTGTTCCGGATCTGAAGTGTGATTGCCGCTTGTACCGGTCTGATCTGGAAGGTGCGCTGTAGCTTTTATCCAATCAGTTAATTTTTCAGTATCTCCTTCCATATCTTCTTCTATTTCCTCTTCTGTAAGTTTATTCGGGTCGTCGTCGGAGACAAGCCTGAGATGTTTGTAATTGCAAACAAAGCTCATCCCGAGCAGCGTTATGTAGAGCCTGGACTCAAGAGTCCAACATTAACAGGGGTTTCAAGTGGATTTGAGGCAGGTGAACGTATCAGTCGAGTTGCTTCAACTCAGTCTCGCACATAACAGCCGAGTTGAATTTTCGTTAAACGGGGGAGTTTGAATGTGTCGATATCTTGCCTTTCTAACAAGGATCGCATTCCAGATGTAAAGTTGGCGTTTGCATATTAGGCGCATCGAGCTCTCAGAACATTTCTCACTTTATTGGGAATGATCTTTGGAGTCCATGCAGTTATTGTGTGTGCCACAATTACGGTGGGACTTGGTGTCCATCCTGCTATGGCCGCTTCGAAACTGGACCCGGTCGCCGTACCGCTATCGGAGTAGACTTCTCTTATCAAGTAACGATTGCTAATTCATTTCTAGTCCGCCCGCGACGTTCATCGAAATTCCCGTTACGTTCTTGGCACTTGCCAAGTAAACGACGGCTTCTCCGATGTCACCGATCGTCTGGGGCCGTTGAAGGGGAATTCTACGCGCCATTGCCGCATCGAACGCCTCCTCGCCTTGATTTGCCATCAGGTGGTCAAACCACATGGCAGTACCAACGATTCCGGGACACACGGCGTTCACACGAATTCCGGACTGTGCCAATTCTTGAGCTAGCGACTGAGTCAATCCTATGACCGCAAATTTGGATGCGCAATAGCAAGACATATTGGCACTTCCACGCTTTCCCGCAATGGACGCTGTGTTGACAATTGCGGAATCTTCACTCTCACGAAGGTAAGGCAAGGCAGCTCTCGTCATGTTGTAGATTCCCTTGACATTTACTTCGAAGACGCGGTCCCAATTGGCTTCTGGGAAAGCGTCTATAGGTCCGCTGTCGACGATGCCGGCGTTATTCACGAGCACATCAAGCGATCCCGCGTCTTCCACCATTTGCATAACAGCACTTAGGCATGACTCAAACTCGGTTACATCGAGGTTGATTGCATCGACTGATCCCAGTTCTTTAAGCTCCTCCGCCGCATCGTTCAAGTCGGATTCTGTTGATAGGTCGTACTTCCATGATGAACGGATGCCCAAGTCGGCAATAAGAACTCGGTCTCCATTTGTTAGAAAAGCTTTCGCAATGCCCTTGCCGATGCCGCGGGCACCACCAGTGACAAGGATATTCCTACTCATGGACCCTGCTAGACAATTGAGTTAGCGGATATTCTCTTTGCGTTGAGATCGGCGATTCTTATGTGGCTGCGCTGGCGGCGCGCCCACTGGCTACGTCCGGTGCATCTCCTGCATCGGGGTATGCCGGCGCATATTGCGAGTAGAGATGCTTACCAATTCGTTCAATTCGTTCACGTTCGTCGGCATCCAAGGGTCCTCTCTTCAAAGCGGCAATTGCCTCTTGCATCTGTGCTCGGTTGGCTGGTCCACATAGGATCATGTCAACAGCTGGGTGAGAGAGCGAATAGCGATAGCAGTCGCATGCACTAACAGGGTCTTCTCCAGGTGGCATCTTGGTTGGGTCCAATAGGTGACCCCAACGAGTGGCTGTGTAGACCTGAATCGTAGGGTGTGGCTTATCTTCTCTAACAAAAGGAAACACATCTGTTTCCGCGCCTCTATGAACAGCGTTGTAGCGCAACATGAGAAAGTCGTAAGGAGACTCGTTGCGTTCGTAGTCAGCAATAAACCTTGGGATGAGAGGTCTGTTGTGGCTGCTCAAAGACAGAAAACTAACTAGGTTTCTGTCACGCAGTTTGTGAAAGACTTCGATGAACGAATCATCGGGAACAGACATTCGATTTCCCAGCAGCAAAAAGTCGTATCGTTCCACTCCTGAGGCTTGAAGCGTGTCTTCAACCTCCTTTTCGATCGTGCTCGAGTCGTTCGAGTAAGACTGAATCGTAAATATGGCTTTGTCTCTTTTCGACTTTTCAATGTTTCTCATGGCTTCAGCGAAACCCGGCTGTCTGACAGTTCCCCAATATAGGTAGTTGATTCCCTGCTCAAATGCTTCTTCGATTACGCTGGAAGAAGCGTTGAATGTAGAACCTATTCCCAGCCGACTGGAAGTCAAGCCCGTGCGACCAATTTCAATCCTGTCTTGAAAGTCATTCATATCGATGTTCCGATCCACTAATTTTGGGAGTTTGCAACCGAGCTATGCTGGTTTGGAGCATAGTAGGGAACTCGACGCTCTCTTTCGTAATCGAGAATCGTAAGACGCTCCATCAATCGACGATGTGGCCAGAAGTCCCCACTTGCTGTGTGCAGAACTGCTCTGTTATCCCACATCGCGATCGAACCAGGTTCCCACTGGAACCGGCACGTGTATTCCGGTCTTCCTTCCTGCATTTTCATGCTGTGTAGGAGTTTGCGTTGCTCCTCCGTTGGTATGTCGTGCTCGTCCGCGAACTTCTTAACAAATCCTTGCTGGACGTATAGGGTTGTACGACCGGTTTCGGGATGTGTGCGAGCCACCGGGTGTACCGCAGAAGGAGTCTTGCCATCCATTTGGTGACCTACCGATCCGACGTGCACAGCACGAAGAAACTCTACCCTTTTCTTAACTTCGAGAGATAGACCTTCCCACATTGCGTAGCAGTCGCAGAAACAGGTGTCGCCACCGATAGGCGGAGCTTCTCGGCACATCAGTATCGATCCCATTGGAGGCTTTGGTTGCCATGTTGCATCGCAATGCCATCCTGATGCGGCGTTTGGAACGATTTCGTCTGACGGCAGTACCAACATGTTTGGAATGCCGGGTACTTTGATTTGTTGATTGATGTCGTGTGGCGAATTGGGCCGATGCTCTCGCTCGCCAAACTGCTCCCCGACTTCACCGAAGCGTTTTGCGAATTTCACCATGTCGTCTCGAGTCAGGTGATCCTGATTGCGAAAACCGATTACGCGACGCTCAAGCCACAACGCACGCAGGAAATCAACAACTTTTGGATTTTCTAGGTCTTTGTTCAGGTCAATTCCATGAACAATCGTTCCAATACTGGGATGTAGTGGTTCAAGTTTCAAGTCGAGACCACCGAGCGAGACCGGCTTGTAACGAATCGCTCCAAAGTATCCAACTTCTAGGTCCTTGTCCTGATCTCGAATGTACTGCATGAGTTCTGCTCGGCTCTCTGTGGCGGGAGCACGAGCATGAGCCACCGCACCTAGTGGACTGGATCGGGAAGGAGGCTTGTCTGCGTCGGAACGCTCCTTGATCTTGAGATAAAGCGGATTGTCAGTCAGTTGTGATTCAAGAGGGCTTTTCATGTCAATTGTTGTAGCAAAGTTTGAGTCTTGTCCTAGCTGGTCGTTGAATTGACTCACAGCCATTTGAACGTAAGGATAGCAAGTCCTTTTATTGTAGGTGGGAGAGCCGAGAACAAGAGAAATTGTGCCTGATTTTGAGCCGTATGGCGGAGAGGGAGGGATTCGAACCCTCGATGGGTTTCAGCCCATACGCGCTTTCCAAGCGCGCTCCTTCGGCCTCTCGGACACCTCTCCGATTTAATCACGACAATCGCACGTAGGTGGCGACTGGCCAGCCTTATTCCGGCACCCGAGTCCACTGCTACCGCTGCTCCCTTCCAGGCCTGACGGGGTTCACAACTTGTCGTCGCGGAGGGGCCGAGCCTAGCCGCCATTGGACTGCATTTATGCAGAAGTACGAATTATAGTTGGGGTATTGTCGCTTGAAGACTTCGTGCTCGAACAGTTCTTCAGGAAAGTTTGGGTGTGACAAACAACAAACGTCGCAGTTACTCTGCTGTGCTTCTCGATGTCGAAAGTGAATACTTCCGAAGCAGGTTTCTGAGTTGGTGGTAGGTCAATCCTAGGTTTTCGGCCACTCTGCGCTGATTGTGCTTGGCTTCGACTAGAGCCTTTTCGATCGCTTGAATCTCGAGATCCTCAAGGGTCTTCTTTAAATCCATGGGCAATTCGAAGAAACTCTCCCAATTGTCTGATGTTGATGCGGAAGCGCTACCATTGAGCCGGTAGGGCGATTCAAAGGGATCCACAATGACTCCATCGACCAGTTCATCTGGATCGTTGCGATAAACGGCGCGTTCCACGACATTCTTGAGTTGTCTCACGTTTCCGGGCCAGTCATAATTCTCAAGCAATTCCTTTGCAGCATCTGCAAATCCAGGAAATACATCCCTTCCGAGTTCGTTAGCCATGCCAATAGCGAAGTGTTCGGCCAACAGAAGTATGTCTTCCTTGCGGGACCGTAATGGAGGAAGCGTGATGACATCAAATGCGAGCCGATCGAGAAGATCTTCTCTGAATTTGCCTGCCCGTGCCAGAGTGGGAAGGTCTTCATTGGTTGCAGCAACGATGCGTACGTTGGTTTGAATTGTGCCTGTTCCTCCTACCCGTTCAAATTCACCGTATTCGATCACGCGCAGGATCTTTTCTTGCACTCGCATGGATGCGGTGGCAAGTTCATCAAGAAAGAGGGTGCCTGTGTGGGCCCTTTCAAAACGACCCATGTGCTTACGCATTGCTCCAGTAAAAGAGCCAGCTTCGTGTCCGAACAATTCAGATTCAAGAAGCGTTTCGGTCAACGATGCACAATTTACTTGGAGATAGACGGAGTCCCATCTCTTGGACAAGAAATGCAATCGAGCAGCGAAAAGTTCTTTTCCGGTCCCTCTCTCACCTACAAGAAGAACTGGTTTCTCCAGTTCTGCTAAAGTTGATACTTCCTCCAGAACTTTGAGAAACGAAGGAGACTCACCAATCAATTGGATTTCATTCAAAGGCATTGTTGAAAACTACCAAGAGTTAAGCAAATTGACCAAAATTTGAGGATAAATGTTACCTATATTGGCCGATGGGTTAGCCAAGTGATTCTTTTTTGATCTTTGTGGTCATGTTGGCACAGTACTTGCATCATCCGTTGTATCTGAATATACCGTCTAAACGGGAGACAGTTTTATGAGCGTATTTTCTAGAGTTGCCGACATTGTCAATTCCAACATAAATGCGATGTTGGACAAGGCTCAAGATCCTTCTAAGATGATTCGGCTGATTATCCAGGAAATGGAACAGACTTTGGTTGAGGTTCGAACCTCTGCTGCACGTGGCATCGCCGACAGAAAGGAGTTACTTCGCAAGAAGGAGCACTACGAGCGAGACGTGAACGAATGGAACCGCAAAGCTGAAGTCGCCGTACGCAAACAACGCGATGACTTGGCAAAAGCCGCTCTTGTAGAGTGCCACAAGTCGTCAGAGATCCTCGAAACGATTGATAAGGAACTCGTTGCTGTGGCGGATATGCTTGACAAGATGAACGAGGACATTGCTACGCTGACGCAAAAACTCAAAGATGCGAAAGCTAGACAGTCAGCTCTCTTGGTCAGAGGCAAATCGGCGCAAGCGAGACTAAACGTGCGACGCCAGCTCTCAGAGCGCAATGTCGATGAAGCAATCGTTCGGTTTGAACAATACGAACGAAAGATCGACGACCTTGAAGGCGAGGTGGAGTCCTACGACATGGGACAGAAGACCCTTGCCGACGAAATCGACGATCTCGAAACAGACGAAAAACTTGACGAGGAATTGTCCGAACTCAAGCGCAAAGTTGCTGAAAAATCAAACGGCTAATCAGGACCTTAGGTTGATGCCACTAGTAAACACCTTAAGAGAGAGGATTTGGAGTAACGTCAATCATGCATGGTGAGATATTCATTATTTTGTTTGTGCTAGGAATCCTCTTTCTAGTGATCGTTGCGCCTATCTGGATCATTCTGCACTATGCTAGATCCAAGAGAGCTCATTCGATCTTGTCTCGTGAAGATCGGCAGGAACTCCATAGCTTGGAGGAAAGAGCTGAGGAGATGTCGGATCGCATCGAGACCTTGGAATCGATCCTCGACAACGAGACCCCAACTTGGCGAAGAAAAGGAACTGAAAGCGAGTGAATGAAGGTCGAATTGCAGAGTCTAGCCACATCTCTTTTCCTGAAGAAAGTGGATCCATGAGGAAAAAGCGGTGACATCAGAAGAACACTTTGAGAAATCTGAACGTCGTCCTAAAGTGCTCTTTCGAGATCCCGACAATGGGCCGCTCTTTGGAGTCTGTACTGGAATTGCGCAATATCTAGGTGTTGAAGCTTGGATAATTCGGCTCATTTGCGTAGTAGGTGTTTTCTGTATTGGTTGGGTTGTGATTCCCGCGTACATTCTCGCGATTTTTATCATGGACCGAAGGCCGGATGGGTTTGAAGATCCACCCCAATACAACAACCGCTATAGAAAGAGTCGAAAAAAGAGAACCTATGTTCGAACGAAGAATGAAAAAGTTGACGAGGAGTTTGAGCGACCCAATAGCTTCAACTGGCGCATGAACGTAGTTCGTCGTGAGATTAATAAGATGGACAAGAAACTTCAACGGATGGAGTCGTACATTACATCGGGTCGATACGAACTGTTCAAAGAATTTGAGAATCTCAAAGACTGAGATTAGAGGCACTCTTGCTGCCCCACCCCCGTCAAAGAGAATCACTATTGATTTTGTTCGGGTTGTCGGTAATTACTCCAGATGCACCGAGACCCATGAGTTGGCGAGCTCGATTTAAAGAATTTACCGTAAACACATAAAGTTCGTATCCACTGTCTCTAACCGCATTAACCGTCTCTCCGCGTACAAACGGGTCGCAAAGGCATATGGCACTCGCGCCAAGGCTTTTTGCATTGTGAAGAACTGCGTCGTCCAATCCTAAATGAAGAACAGCGAGTCTTAGATTTTCCTGCCCTTGAGCAACTCGTGCGAAAGCTTCGAGTTCTGAAACTCGAAATGAAGACACCAAAAACCTGTGACTGCTGAAATCGCACAGCACCTCGTAACTGGCAAGTGCAGAGTTTTCACTCTTGAGTTCGACATTTACAAGGATGTTGGAAGGGATGCTGTCAACAGCTTCTGCCAAAGTTGGAATTCTCTCTCCCAACCCGAAATCGAACTCTCTCAATTTCTCGAAAGTGAAAGAGTTTGCCGGCCCGCTTCCATTACTCGTTCTGTTTAATGTGTCGTCGTGTAGGACAAGCGCTCTTCCATCGATGTACTGAACATCGAACTCGATGCCGTCAACTCCTTCGCGCACGGCGCGAGCGAAGGATCGCAATGTGTTTTCCGGGTCTAACGCGGCTGCTCCGCGGTGCCCGATCACCTTGAAGTTAGAAGTACTTTGCTTCACGTTAGGTAGTGGCCAGTAAATACAATGTGGGTCGATGAGTTATCTAGTTCTTGCGCGGAAGTATAGACCTCGAACTTTTCATGAAGTGAGGGGTCAAGACCACACTGTTCGTGCGCTTGTGAACTCTCTGGACCACGACCGGTTGCATCACGCATATCTGTTCTCTGGAACACGTGGTGTCGGCAAAACGACGCTCGGTCGTATCCTTGCCAACTGCCTGAATTGCGAACAAGGGGTCAGTTCGACGCCATGCGGAAGGTGTGACTGTTGTAACAGCTTTCGAGATGGAAACTTCATCGATTTGATAGAAGTGGATGCCGCATCTCGAACAGGGGTCGAAGACATGCGGCAATTGCTTGAGAATGCAAACTTGAGGCCGTCAATGGGTCGATTCAGAGTCTACCTTATCGACGAAGTTCACATGTTGTCTGCATCAAGCTTCAATGCGCTTTTGAAGACACTTGAAGAACCGCCGGAACATGTGAAGTTTATCCTGGCAACCACGGACCCGAAGAAGATCCCTGTTACCGTTCTGTCCAGGTGTCTTCAGTTTCACTTAAAGAACATACCTTCGGAAACGATTCAAAACCAGCTCTCAGAAATTTTGGTGAATGAGGACGTTGCGGCCGAAGTCGAGGCATTGGATGTGATAGGTCGAGCGGCAGACGGAAGTTTGCGGGACGCTTTGTCGATAACCGACCAGGCGATTTCTCACGGAGGAGGAAAACTCACCTTAGCAAATGTGTCGGAAATGTTGGGGACCGCTCGAACCGATGAGGTTGCGAAGGTCTTGGACCTGATTTTGGCAGGTGACCGCAAGGGCGTAATTGAATTTACACAAGAAATGGCCACACAAGCTGTAAATTACGGCGACCTCATAAACAGTTTGCAGCGGGCAATTCATGCAATATCGATGTTCAAAATCACAGAACAAATGGCCGACCAATCGTTGATTCGATTTGGAGATAAATTCTCCCCGGAATGGCTGCAAGTTGCATATCAGATTTTGTTGATTGGAATGCGTGATCTTCGCTATGCGCCAGATCATCGAATCGGATTCGAAATGACAATGTTGCGATTGCTGGACTTCGAGCCAGTTGCGGCTTATCCGGTGTCTCGACCTCCCGACGAAAATGTCGATTCAGTGGCCGATGTCTCACCACAAACAGTGCGCGAGTCAAATCAACAATCGAATTCGTCGCAAATTCAATCGGAGAACGATCAGAATCCAGAGTTGCCTGGAACCATCGACCCTCACTCGAACTTGAAGGCGGAGGAGTCTCCAGACCCCACGGAAAAGTCGTTTCAATGGTTCGAAATTGTTGAGAATTTAACGGTGCCAATGGAAGTCAAACAGGCCATGTACAACTCTGAACTTGTAGAGAGAAGCGCAGATGGTGTCGTACTTCGAACCGCAACAACAGACAAGGATTTCTGGACACAAGAAAGGCTTCTTGAACTCGAAACGGCTCTGCAACAACAAGTGGAGAAAGGAATTTCAGTCACTATGGTCTTCGGTGAACTACAGTCCGAGACTCCAGCCCAACGACTCAATCGGATTCGCAACGAACAAAGAGAACAGGAGAAGGGAATTCGTGACGAACGAAAGCGAAGACAGCAAGAACGAATTGATGCCGCCAAGCAAGAACTAGAGAAGGATGCTTTCGTTCAGGCGCTGAAGAAAGACTTTGGTGCCCAAGTCGGCGAAATTCGACTTCATTGAGTTTTTGAATGGAGAGCTTTAGTCCACGAATGGCACATCTCGTCAATGCACTCCAAACGTTACCCGGAGTCGGTACCAAAACCGCAACGAGAATGGCGCTTTACCTGGTACACAAGGATCGGCAGAGCGGTCAAGTTTTGGCAGCTGCACTACAAGATGCAGTAATGAACGTGAAGAGTTGCAATCTTTGTCGAAACATTTCAGACACCGATGTTTGTAACTTGTGCACCAGCAGCCGGTTCCAATCGAAACAGCTGTGTGTGGTGGAGACTCCATCGGATGTGGTCGCCATAGAACACTCTGGGGGATTCTCGGGAAAGTATTTTGTCTTGCACGGTCACTTGTCTCCTATTGACGGTGTCGGTCCGAGTGAATTGGGTATGGATCTGTTAGAGGCTCGGGTCATCGACGAAAGTCTTGAGGAGGTAATTGTCGCCACTAGCACGACTTCGGAAGGAGAAGCAACAGCCGTATATATCTCGGACCTCTTCCAAAAAACAAACGTGGTGGTATCCCGGATCGCGCACGGAATACCTGTCGGCGGAGAGCTCGAATACGTAGACATGTCAACAATCTCACATGCTTTGCGTGGACGTACTCCTATAGACGGTGTCTGAATTTCTAATTGACCGACAACAAGAGCTCAATGGCGTTGTTGAGGAGGTCTCCGATAGAGTCGGGATAGATACGGAGTTCTATATTCGTCGGACTTTCTTTCGAATTCCTTGCTTGTTGCAGATTGCAACTCAACACAACAGTTACATCGTCGATCTCACAGCTCCCCTCAATTTAAAGCCGATTGAAACAGTAATTCAAGATTGTGGTGTTGAAAAAGTAATGCACTCCGCCAGCGAGGACCTGAAAGTCTTGCACTACTTGTTCGGCGAGATACCGTCAAACTTAGTCGACACACAGTTGGCACATGCGTTTGTGTCGCTGGAGGATCAACGTTCCTATCACGGAGTCGTCAAACAATATTTGAATGTGGAACTGAATCAGTCGTCTTCTATTACCACTTCAAACTGGAGAAATCGTCCACTTTCCAAAAACCAGCTCGAATATGCAATTGACGATGTTCAATATTTGCTTCCCTTAAGAACGAAGCTAATGGAAGAATTGAGGAGTTTAGGTCGAGTTGATTGGTTTAAAGAGGAAATGCGTCTTTACTTAGACTCACAATCGGCCAACTGGAAATTTGATTTCAGCAACGTACAAGGATTTCGAAAACTCTCAGAATATGAACAGTCCTTGGTAATGATGTTGTCGGAATGGAGGGAGTCGCAAGCAAAGAGAACCAATGTTCCACGACGGTGGATCGCAACAGACGAGCAATTGGTTTGGTCTGCTCAACATCGCAAGGAAACGATTGCCCAGTTTCGCAAAGAATTGGGGGCAAAGATAGGAGGGCGCTTGCATAAGGTGATGCGCAAAGTGTTGCGAAACATTCAATCAAACGGACCAAAGGCACCACACCCCAGTATTGAATCCAGCCAATTCCACAAGCGGAGCCCAGTAATTAACAAGATGAAAGAAATTGTCAGATCGAAATCTGAGCTGCTCGAAATGTCTCGTAACTTGCTTGGTACTCAGGGGAACCTAATCTCTTGGGCCAATTCGTTTGTTGATACACAACGATTTCCTTCAAATTTTGGTCGTTGGAGGGAGAACCTACTTGGGACGGAATTTCGCGAAGTTTTAGGTCAGTTGAGATGAAGGAAGTTGCTGGACAATTCTGGAAGACCAAGCGACTGCATGAACTGAACCAGCAAGAATGGGAACTCTTGTGCGACGGATGCGCTCAGTGTTGCCGCATAAAGTATTGCGATGAAAACACCGAAGAGATATCGATTACTCCGGTCGCCTGCGGATTGCTCGATATTCCGTCATGCAGGTGCACTAGCTATGAGAATCGTCTCGAATTGGTGGATTCTTGTGTAAAGATCACACCTGAAAACGTTGGCGAATTGCATTGGTTACCCACGACGTGTGCCTATCGCCTGGTTGCAGAGGGAAAAGACCTCTTAGATTGGCACCCATTGGTCTCAGGCGATCGGTTTCAAATGGATAAGCAAGGAATTTCTGCAAAAGGGCATGTGGTATCGGAACGAGACGTAAATCCAGAAGATCTAGAGTATCGTGCTGTCAAATGGGTTCGCTAACTACGAGATGTTCATAGTCAACTTCGGCTGAACCAATGTCGTACTTAATAGCATGGATCGTTGTTGCACTGTGTTCACTGGCTTTAGCGTTGCTGGTCTACATACCACTTCGCAAGCGAAAGCTGCTCGCGTGGTTGATCATAGCCCTCGGTTGCTACTGGGCAATGTGGCCCATCATGTTCGACGATGAAGGGCATTTAGCGCCCTTGTTCGTTGTACTGCTATTTAGAGCGTTTCTCGAACCGGACGGCAATGCGAACTCTGTACTGATTATTGGTTTTGTTGGCACTCTAGGAATCTTGATTTGCTATGTCGCCATTCTCGTGATTCGAAAGGCGACAGTTCGACCGGCAGACTCGCCCGATCAGCGCGACCGCGTTTCCAAACTAGCCAGAGACGAACATCTGGATAAGTATCGTAGAGAGACTTAGTAACTACAGGTATCTAGGTGTCGTTCGCATTGGTGAATGAGTCGCCTTTTTCATGGGATTCAACTATACAAAGGTTGACATGCCTATTTCCTAGTGTCCTATGTCATCTTGTGTTTTGACTTTGCTAATATAGGTTGAAGTCGCGAAAGTGATGGTGCATGAGGGTATTGCCATGGCAAAGCGACATGTTAGATGTGTTGAAACACTTCTCACCAACACCTAGTGATTTCATCCTCAGAAAAATCTCGGTTGTTGTTCATCCACCTCGCACAATCAAGAGACTGACCGAGAAGCCACATGATTTTCGACAGCACCGATACCTACATATCAACCGATGAACTGTCGATGGCAGTTGATGCCGCAGTTAAGCTGGAACGACCACTCTTGGTAAAAGGCGAACCGGGAACGGGAAAAACCGTACTGGCAATCGAAGTAGCTAAGACTTTAGAGTGTCCGCTCATTGAGTGGCACATCAAGTCTCAAACTAAAGCTAGCCAGGGTCTGTATGAATACGATGCAGTGTCGCGATTGCGGGACTCTCAACTCGGAGACGAACGAGTGGGCGACATCCGTAACTATATCAAGCGGGGCAAGTTGTGGGACGCATTCGATGCAGACGAACGCGTCGTGCTTCTGATTGATGAAATCGACAAGGCAGACATTGAATTCCCCAACGATTTGCTTCAAGAACTCGATCGAATGGAATTCTTCGTCTACGAAACACAGGAAACAGTAATAGCAAAACACCGCCCCGTAGTTGTGATTACTTCAAACAATGAGAAGGAACTGCCGGATGCGTTTCTACGAAGGTGCTTCTTCCACTACATTAATTTTCCCGATCGAGAGACAATGGAAGAAATTGTCGAATTACATTTCCCTCAGATCAAGAAAGAACTGGTCAAGGAAGCCATGGAAATCTTTTTTGATGTAAGAAAAGTCCCGGGATTGAAGAAAAAACCATCAACCTCAGAGTTAATCGATTGGTTGAAACTCTTGATGGCAGACGACATTCCTGACGAAATTCTTACCAATCGCGACACAAGCAAGGCTATTCCGCCTCTTTACGGTGCACTCGTTAAGAATGAGCAGGATGTTCAATTGCTTGAGCGTCTTGCGTTTATGAACCGTCGGGACAGCCGAGGTTAGCCGGGACACGAATTCTCACAACAACCATGTTGATCAACTTTTTTTTGACACTGAGGCGGTACAAAGTACCTGTAACGCTTCGTGAGCTCATGGACCTGTTGGCGGCTCTTCAGAAACGTGTCGTATATGCGAATTTGGACGAGTTCTACCTTCTGAGTAGAACTTGTCTGGTAAAGGATGAGAGCAACTACGACAAATTCGATCGAGCGTTTGGCTCCTACTTTAAGGGTTTAGACGACATCAAAGGTTTGCTCGAATCTCTTGTGCTCGACGATTTGTTGCGTCGTGAAATTGAAAAGCTTTTATCTGATGCAGATCTTAGGGAGATCAAGAATCTAGGGGGATTGGAAGCATTTATTGAAGCTGTACGCAAGCAACGAGAGGAGGAAGAACGCAAACAGGCTGAGGAAAGGGCACAACAGGAGAACCAACGCAAAGGTGATCGCGAAGGTCGCGGTCAAGACGGGCCCGGCGGACTGGGGCAGGGAAGAAAAAGAAAAGCCCGCCGTGTTTGGAACCAACGACAATACAAAAATCTAGATGATTCCGTAGAACTTGGCACACGCAACATCAAGATGGCGCTGCGTCGTTTGCGCAAGTTTGCACGAACAGGTGCACCCGACGAATTGGACATGGACACAACCATCAAGGCCACCGCAGAGAATGGAGGATTGCTTGATATCAAAATGAGACCCGAGCGCCGGAATACTGTGAAGGTCTTGACTTTCTTTGATATTGGAGGGTCGATGGATGCACACGTCAAGATTTGCGAAGAGCTGTTCTCAGCTACAAAGACGGAATTCAAGCACTTGGGAAGCTACTACTTTCACAACTTTATCTACGAATCCGTCTGGAGAGATAATCGGCGTCGGATGAACGAACGCATTCCCACATGGAACATCCTGAATAAGTTCGCTGCCGACTACAGAATCGTATTTGTTGGCGATGCTACGATGGCTCCTTACGAAATTACACACTCGGGAGGGAGTGTCGAGCACTGGAACGACGAACCAGGTGCGCTGTGGATACGTCGATTCTTGGATCGCTACGACAAACTCGTGTGGATAAATCCCACTCCGCAAGAGACCTGGGAATATTCTTCTTCTGTTGGAATGACACAAAAACTTGTAGATGGTCGCATGTATCCACTCACCATCCGTGGCCTCGAAGAAGGAATGAACTTCCTTTCCAAATAGAGGGCTTGCCGAACGAGGCTTCTAGGCGGCTCTAACTTTCGCTCTGAATAGTTTGGATTCAACGAACAACCCCAGCATGAAGCGATTGAACAAATCTTCGCTCATGCTCCGAGACGTGCATGCGTTTGAGAGAGCAAACCGCAAGAACCGTCTCAGTCAAAGGGATCTGGAACGGTTCTCCAAAAGTGAGAAGCAAGTTCGAAAACGCACCTCGAGCGTACCAACGATTCGCTACCAAGCCAAGCTGCCGATAGCAAATTTCTTGCCCGAAATCGAGTCAAAGTTGAAGCGGCACCAAGTGCTCATTGTTGCCGGCGAGACAGGTTCGGGCAAGACGACGCAAATACCACTTGCCTGCCTGAAAGCCGGGTTAGGCGTTCGAGGAATGATCTGCCATACGCAGCCCCGTCGATTGGCGGCACGAAGCGTTGCTGACCGAATTGCGTCGGAACTCAACGTTCCATTAGGTGGAGAAGTAGGTTATGCCGTCCGATTCGAGGATCGGGTTGGAACACAAACGCTAGTCAAGATCGTCACCGACGGACTACTTCTAACCGAGATTCAGCGTGACCGGTTTTTGAATTCATACGACACGATCATTGTGGACGAAGCACATGAACGCAGCCTGAACATCGATTTTCTTCTAGGCTATCTCAAGTCGTTGCTCAAGACACGAAAAGAACTTCGCTTAGTTGTAACAAGTGCGACTATTGATGTGGAGGAGTTTTCAAGCTTCTTTGGCGACGCACCCATCGTGTCCATTGAAGGGCGTACATTTCCGGTCGACATACAGTATCGACCCGTCGAAACAGACACTGAAACAGCAGTATCCAATTGCATCGACGAGATAAGAGCAAAGCCAAGAACCCGCGTGCAGGACATTCTGATGTTCCTCTCCGGAGAACGAGAAATTTTTGACTGGTCGCATTGGCTGCGCAAGAAGTATGCAAACCAATTTGAGATATTGCCACTGTACGCACGACTACCCCCCAAGGAGCAGCAAAAGATATTCGATCCTTCCAGAAAACAACGGATTCTTTTGGCGACCAACGTTGCCGAGACAAGTCTGACAGTTCCGAATGTTCGATATGTCATCGATTTGGGTAGCGCACGGATTAGTCGGTATAGCCTGCAATCTCGAATACAGCGACTGCCAGTTGAACGCATTTCTCAAGCCAGCGCCAATCAACGGGCGGGAAGGTGTGGAAGACTCGCCCCAGGCACCTGCTTTCGACTCTATGGTGAAGACGATTTCCTTCGTAGGTCGGAATACACGACACCCGAGATTCGAAGAACAAATCTCGCTTCGGTCGTACTTCAAATGATCGTGTTCCAATTTGGCGATATAGAGACGTTTCCATTTCTAGATCGTCCCGAAAACCGAGCCTTTGCCGCCGCAAAACGCATGCTTCGTGAATTGGGAGCTATGGAAGGCGAGAACATTACAAGAATTGGACGAAGGATGGCTCGTTTACCGATCGACCCGCGGCTTGCGAGGATGCTTATCGAGGCAGACGAGTTGAATTCACTCAACGAGGTTTTGACGATTGTTTCCGCACTTGCGGCCCAAGATCCAAAACTCCGCCCGTTAGAGCGTCAAACGGAGGCGGACCAAGCACACGAAAGATTTAGACACAAGAATTCGGACTTCATGTCGTTTCTTCAACTGTGGGAATGGCTTGAGGATGAGCGCAAGTCTAAGTCGCAGCGACAGTTCAGAAGATTGCTGGATGTACATTTCATTTCTCCCGTACGCTATGAGGAATGGCGTGCTATTCACCGTCAGCTACGAATTTCTTGCAAACGGCAGGGGATGAAATTCAACCGTAGGCCTGCGGGCAAGGCAGAGATACATCGAGCTATTCTGAGCGGCTCGCTGAGTTTTGTGGGACTTCGACTTGATCAAGACAACTACGTCGGTATGCGTGAATTGAAGTTTCGAATCTTTCCCGGATCCACATTGGCTAGTTCCAAACCAAAATGGGTGATGGCTGCCGAGATCGCAGAGACTTCTCAGACTTTTGCTCGTTGTGTAGCTCCCATCGAGCCCAAATGGATCGAACAATATGCGGGTTCCCTACTTCGACGTACGACGCATGACCCATATTGGGACTCCAAAAAAGCCAAAAGCATGGTGCTATTGGACTTGAGCCTATCGGGGCTCGTGATCGCACAAAACCGTCGAGTAAGTTTGGTCGACCATGACGCGATTCAAGCACAAGAAATCTTCTCGTGCCACGCACTAGTACGCGACGATGGAAGAGTAGAAGTCTCTGAAGTCAGAGCAAATCGAGAATTGGTTGAGTCGCTAAGAGAGCTAGAAGCTCGCGAAAGGAGATTTAACGTTGTTGCCGATGAAAAGCAACTAACTGCTCTTTACGTTGAGCGTCTGCCAGAATCCGTTACAGACACTGATTCATTCCTGCATTGGTACAAGAATTCGAAAGATTCTGATCGAAGCAAACTTCGAATGTCTCCTGAGGATGTTTTGTTGGTGGAAAAGGTCCACTTGCGAGCCGACGCGTTTCCTTCCGAATTGCAGTTGGGAACTAGTAGCTTTCCTTTGAAGTACAGCTTTTCACCTGGAAGAGTCGACGATGGAGTTTCAATCCAAGTAGCGCCGTCCTCTTTGTATGAAATTGATGAAGAAGTGTTGGAGTGGTTGGTTCCGGGTTTCCTCGAGACGAAGTGTTTGGAACTCTTGAGATCCCTACCTAAACCATTGCGGAAGAGGCTGGCTCCCATTCCCGAGCGAGTGGGCGAATTGACTTCAATGTTGCTTCAGGACGGTGTTTATCGAAACGGAAGTCTATTGAATGTCCTTGCCGATCTGATTCGCACAAACTTTCAAACCGACATCTACAAGGAATCTTGGAATCCTTCACGACTAGAACCACATCTCCTAATGAACGTTCAGGTGGTCAATCAAAACGGAGCCCTCATAGATCAAGATCGCAATCTGTCGGAACTTCGAGAACGCAATGTTCAGCGACTTGAGGATCAGGTTGACTCGGCGGATACTTCTCAGTACGAACTAACTGGGATAAAGTCTTTTCCCAAAGAAGGGATTGTTTGGGAGCGAACGCTTGCCACACCAACGGGTCCCGTTGTGGCATATGCACATCTATACGACCGGCAAAATTTTGTTGACTTGCGGTTAGTTGCGCGCCCTCCTTGTTCCGACGATGAATTGCTGTGGGGCTTGTGTCGTCTCGTGTACTTTGCCGAGCACCAGTCGATTGCATATCTTTCTTCTGAATTTGAGAAACAAGACCAACTGAAATCTGACTGGTCATCAATTGGACTTAGTTCGGATCTCCTAGATTCGCTGCTTTTGAGAGCGGTCTCAGAGGTTTACTTCTGCGAGAATCGCCACGTCGCCGAAAGGCGCGAGTTCGACGAGCTTGTCGCTGCCAATCGTGGAGAGCTGGTACAGCATGGGATCACGATACTTGATCTCATTTCAGACATCGCACGAACTCGAAACGAAGTTAAGGAGAAGATTGAGCTGCTTGGCGCTTCGCTAGCCTTAGAGAGTGCTAAGTTGGACCTCTCCCAGCAACTCGATACCTTAGTCTATCCGACACTCCTTCAATCTGCGTCCAGCGAATTCTTACGGGAAACACCCAGATTCTTGCAAGGTATGCAAGTTCGACTGGAGGGATTCCAGGGAAAAATTAGACGAGACAATGTGTTAACTGAAGAAATTCAAGGCTGGGAGGGGCGTTTCAGACAGTTGAAAGCTTCCAATGCGGAAGGCGAAGCCTACCAGGAACTCGAGATTCTTCTTCAGGAATATCGCATCTCTTTGTTCTGTCAGTCTTTAAAGACCAAGACTAGGGTATCGGCAAAGCGATTGGAGCGTAAATTTGTCGAATTGGAAAGGAATATCTCATAGCGGAAACCAGCACAAGAAAATATTTGGACCCTTCGGGACACTCCCAGAAGAATTCGCAAATAAGCTGATTCTCTCTCCACTAGTTCAATCAATTGAACTGATTTGTACAGATTGATTGAGTATTCGGTCAGTCTCATCGATGCAATTGTGTCATTTTGTTCAAGGAACATTCTGCTACCATTCGTGTCGTACTTATTGGTGCTACAAATCAGTGGAGGGTCGAGTTACGTCCTTGACAGTTTGTAGTGGGTCCAGTCTTGGTACATGAAGGAGGAACCCAAAATGGATACACCTAATAGAAAGCCGGCCTTGATAGGCATTGGCTCGTTTCTGGCTGCATCGCTTGGCGTATCAGTCTCTGCTTCGATCGACGAAGATCCAAATAACGTTTTCTTGGCCGACGCGATCGGCGACTCCACCAACATTTTGTCTGCTTCTCACGGAGAAGAGGGCGAATGTGGCGAAGGCAAGTGTGGAGAGGACTCGGACGATGATTCAGAAGGCGAATGCGGAGAAGGCAAGTGCGGCGAGGACTCTGAGGGCGAGTGCGGCGAAGGCAAATGCGGCGACGATGAAGGCGAGGACGACGAAGAAGAAGAAGAGACTGAAGAAGAGTAGTCTCCTTTAACCATCGCTTTAGGTCACGCCGTACTTTTCATCGATCAGCGGCGTGACCACCCTCTCCAAGAATGAGTTCCTTTCCAGTCAATGGCACGGGACTTGGTCTCCGTCGCGGCATGTTTGCGCAACTGCGCAAGCACGAGTCTCAGGTAATAGAATCGGTTGACTTCTTAGAAGTCGCGCCCGAAAACTGGATTAATGTAGGCGGTCGCTACGGCAACCGCTTCCGTCATTACGCGGAACGGTTTCCCATGGTGTGCCACGGTCTTTCACTTTCCATTGGCAGTCCCGATCCGCTGGACTTGGATCTCCTGCGCCAGATACGCAAGTTTCTTGACCAGTTTGAAGTCAAGTGTTATTCAGACCACTTGAGCGCTTGTAGCGAGCAAGGTCACCTGTACAACTTGATGCCTATTCCATTTACGGAAGATGCCGTAAATCACGTGTCCAATAGGATTCGTATAGTTCAAGAAGTATTAGATAGACGAATTTCAATTGAGCATGTTTCGTACTATGCGGCTCCCGGTCAAGAATTGAGCGAAAGCCAGTTCGTAAACGCCGTACTCACCGAATCCGATTGCGATTTACTCCTAGATGTAAATAACGCATATGTGAACAGTATTAATTTCTCATATGATCCCAAGGAATTCATCGACTCCTTGCCCATTGACCGAGTGTCCTACATTCACATAGCGGGACACTACGTAGAAGCGGAAGATCTTCGCATCGATACCCACGCTGCAAGCGTAATTGAACCGGTATGGGAATTACTCGACTATACCTATTCCAAATACGGCGCAATACCCACGCTACTTGAACGGGACTTTAACTTTCCACCTCTTCCAAAGTTGCTGGCGGAGATTGATCGCATCCGGGAGATGCAACAAAACTATCACCACCAACACGAAGCTCTGGTTTCGGTATAAGGGTGTCTAGCACGACAACGAAGCTTCCGTTTCAGACCGTACAGACGGAGTTTGCTGCTCACATCAGAGATCCAGATCTCAATCGTGGACCATCTGAGGTGGAACCACGAAGGATGGCAATCTACAAGAGACTCTTTTACGAGAACATCGAGTCGTTTTGTGCAAAGTCGTTCAAAACATTTAGAGCTGTTGTTGACGATGAATATTGGCATTCGATCGTCCGAGGATTCATCAAGAGTCACCAATGTGAGACTCCATACTTTAGAGAGATACCCAACGAATTTCTGCTATACCTGACTGATCAAGCCGAACCAGATCAACGGTACCCCTTCATGGT
>JAPOXO010000109.1 GCA_026707045.1 Gammaproteobacteria bacterium
GCCTAATGGAGGCCAACTCCATAACTGAGCTTCCGTCAACTCGAGGACATCAGAAAGATCTTGATCTTGTTCTATTGAAAGGTGCGAGAATCGCTGAGGCAATGCTACAGTATCACAACGGCAATAGTGAACAAATTGCCCATTGGCTAGCGACGGTACGGGAGGAATTTAAGGGACGGACATTTCGGCACGAAGACCTAATCGCCATTGCAAGAAACCACGAGATTACCGTCGAACCATTCCTTACAGATTGGCTAACGTCTTCGTCACTGCCTGGATTCGTAGCCTCGAAGGGCAGTGTGTCTAGGCTAGAGGACAGCGACGACGGAAAGCGTCGGCTACAAGTCTCGTTCTCGGTGCGCAATACCGAGCCCGTTGGTGGTTTTGTCACTCCGCTTTTCGGCAAAGCGATTCGCCCAATTTATATTGACGCGAACACAGCCAAACGAATTAATCTCGTGTGGGAAAACGCTCCCATTGAGCTCGATTCACTGGGTGGACTTGCATTCCCCCTCACCACAGGTCTGTCATTGAATCGTGAGAATGGTCTGACTGTTGTCATTGGAGGCACACCAGTTAAAGATGTGCAATCTCGAGAAACTGTCGAAGACTCCAATTGGACTCAGGAACAAGAAGGAATCGTTGTGGACGATTTGGACGAGGGATTCAGCGTTCATCGGCCAAGTACGTCTTTGAATAAATTGCGTCCTACCAGCTTAGACGGATGGTTTAGACCTCAAATTCGAGAATTCGAACACGACGAAAAAATTCCGGAAATCGGCTGGGCTTATATGCCGATTTTTGGAGAGTGGAGTCGCACACAGGATTCCTTTGCACACGGACTGCATCGACGTACACTAGCGATTGCTAGGGTTGGGCGCGACAAGTTTCTAAATGCGGCCACGTTCTCCGCCGAAATACCACAAGAAGGCCGTTGGATTCTCGATTTCCACGTATTGAATCCCTACCTGTCGTTCAATTTTAAACCTTCAGATCTCATTTTGCGTGTCGACGCCGGATCACGACTCTGGGACATTGAGTTTGACCCTACAACGGAAAATGCGGAATGGAAGACTGTTGGTGAATTCGACCTTACTCCAGGTACTGTACAGGTACACATTCTAGGTGGGAAGAGACGTAGTGTGGTGTACGCTGATGCTATTCGATGGCAACATCTTGAATTGGAATCTTCCGAGGCCAACACACCATAAAACTTGACTGCGTCATTGTTGATTCTCCCTCTCAATCGTCTAGCCTAAATGCAGGCATAATCCATAGATTCCTCCAGAAACCCGTCAAGCAATGGAAACACCATATATGACGAGATCCTTTGTTGAGAAACAACTGCTTTGTAATTGCCACTCAGGCCTGCATCCCCAAAATAATTGCCTCGAAATACAGCAAACCAGCCTTGATCTGTCCCTGTCACCTACGGTGGTAAATTGCGAATTTGCGCTCGGCGAGGTTTTCGGGATTGTTCTTGCCAGAGGATTCAATGATCTGCGTTGACAAATTTGGTTCTAGCTTTCGTCAATCTCGTGTAGTTTTTTCGCTGCGTGTCGGAATCTGGAAACATGTGCTATTGAGCCACATGACTCTTGAGTGCTTGTTCATTTAAGCTAGCCAACAATGTCCATACCTGGCATTCATGTTGGTCTCCTACTCACTGTCCTGGGACGAATCGAATTTTCCAGCGTATCGGGCATTTGGAATTCAAAGCAAGTGGTGGACGCGGTGATTAAGAGTTTGAATCCCAATTCCGATTGCCAAGAGACTGCAGCGGCGAAACAATAAATTGGAATTGACGGTCTTGGGGAAGCCAATCAACGCCTGCTCAGTTGAGATCGATAAAAGACGAAACGCGAATCGGTAACTCATGCTAACCCAAAATTTAATTGATCGCACCGATTAGCAAGCCCATCAGCATTCGGACTTGTTAATTTCGGTAGCAGGTCAATTGGTCCTGCACTTTCTGTTGCCGCATTGTGTCGAGTGAGGCAATCTGCGCTGCGGCACGACCCCAAGGCTAGTATCATTGATTGAAAAAACGAGGTGTCATTCGTGACTGATTTCTTCAACCGATTCTATAAGTGGATCACCATCGCTGTCGTGTTGTTGCTCGTTGCCGTTATAGAAATATTGGAACGGTTTTCCCTCCTAGAAGGTATCAAACCCTACTTCCAAGATCTTGAGAAAGGGATGGGCATTTGGTTGCCAGTGCTCGTTCTCCTATGGCTATGGAAGTTCGAAAACGACTGGAGACACGACCTACAGAGCCAACTTGATCGTCAGCATGCATCTCTAAAGCAAAAGGTCGCAGACAATCAAGAGCGAATCTCTCAACTCTGGAATGCGTTTAGCGGACAGATTGCGGATACTGACCTAGACGACAGGATTAGAGGAATTTTGACGCAGTATTCGTCCGTGGTGCAATTGGAAAACGACGACAAAATCGGCGAGAAAGTCAAAGAGAACATCAAGGCCGCTGACACCGTATTGAATCGACGACAATATAGCGTCAATTTCGACGTAATGGATGTTTACCCTGGGCCTTTCTACCAGTCCGCAAAGCAATCCATAATATCCACGAATATCGGGGGTGTGAGCAAATTCTGGGGTAACCGGTCAGAATTAGTGAAGATGAACCAATTGGCTGTTGAGCGCATTTCGTCGACACGGCAGTGTGATCAAAGTGCGGTTCGCCGCGTATTTGCAATAGGCC
>JAPOXO010000070.1 GCA_026707045.1 Gammaproteobacteria bacterium
GCATCAAGCTTGAGTTCCAATGCCTGAAGCTTGATGCCCCCGTGTACAGCATTGCCACACTGATGGACATCCTAGTCTTCTTGGAACATCGTGGTATGAAGAACGAATACTCGACAATACGGGCTTATGCAGACGAACATTGTCTCGTGAAGCTTTCTTAGTTCCGGTCAGATTACTTTTCGGACCGTGATACTAGCGTTCCGATGCCTCTATCTGTAAATATCTCCAAAAGCAGAGCGTGTTCGACCCGACCGTCCACTATGTGAACACTTTTGACACCATTGCGAATTGCCTCTTGAGCACATTTGGCTTTCGGAAGCATGCCTCCAATAATTGTTCCATCTTCAATGAGTTTGTCGAGTTCTCTCTCGGCTAGTCCTGTCAGTGTTTCTCCAGTCTTGCCCTGCACCCCGGAAGTATTGGTCAAAAGGACTAGCTTGTCGGCATTCATGTGAGAAGCAACGGAAGAAGCGACATAGTCTGCGTTTATGTTGTAGGACTCTCCTTCTGGTCCTATTCCAATCGGAGCTATGACAGGAATGAACCCACCTTCGGTGAGGGTGTCGAGAACGGCTCCGTTGACTCGCTCGACTTCGCCAACGTGGCCAAGATCTATGATTTCCGGTTCGTGGACATCTTCCGAATTAATGCGGGCCTCCATTTTTCGAGCTCTTATAAGATCACCGTCCTTGCCAGTTACCCCTATGGCCCGTCCACCATTGGCATTGATGAGCGAAACAATTTCTTGATTTAACGAGCCACCCAGCACCATCTGCACGACGTCCATTGTGGCTGAGTCTGTAACGCGCAGTCCCTGCACGAACTTTGTCGGGATGTCGAGACGTTCTAGCAGAGCGCCTATTTGTGGGCCACCACCGTGAACAATCACCGGGTTTAATCCGACGAGCTTCAAAAGAACAATGTCGCGAGCAAAAGCTCGTTTTAGTTCGGGCTGAATCATCGCGTTTCCGCCGTACTTCACAATGACAGTTGCACCATGAAATCGCCGAATATAGGGCAAGGCCTCGATGAGTACGTGAGCAACCAGCTCGCGTCCGTTAGTGCGACGATCGGTCATGTGAAGCTATAGAGTCAGGTCAGGGGCAATAGACTTAAGCTGGGAGGAAAAAGTGCTCTTGACTCGTTCCAGTGCTACGTTCGATGCTGCCTCGAAACGCATTGTAAGGTTCGGAGTCGTATTGCTTGCGCGAATCAGCCCCCAAGCATCGTCGTAGTCAACACGCAGACCGTCAACGGTCAGGACTCTCCCCGTTCCAAAGTTACCGTTGTCGCGAAGCTCCTCAACAATTGTGAATTTTCTTTCGTCAGTTGTTGCAATGTTGATTTCCGGCGTTGAGAATCGTTGGGGAAGCGAGCCGAGGTAGTCGTCTAAGTCTTGAGAGTCCTGGCTTACTAGTTCCACTAATCTAGCTGCAGAGTAAAGGGCGTCATCGAAACCGTACCATCTGTCAGCAAAACAGATGTGACCGCTAAACTCCCCTCCCATCGGGGAATTTAGTTCCCTAATTTTTTCTTTGATGTTTGTGTGTCCTGTTTTCCACATTACCGGTATTCCCCCCAACGACTCGACGACTGACGGCAGAACACGGCCGCATTTCACATCAAAAACAATCTTTGCTCCTTGGTATCTAGTCAATATGCTTTTGGAGAAGTACGACATCAGGACATCAGCCTCAATTACTTGCCCCTGTCGAGTGACAACGCCGAGACGGTCTCCATCTCCATCAAATGCCACACCAAGGTCCAGTTCGCGACTCCTGACAAGCTCTATCAAGTCTCTAAGGTTTTCGGGCTTGACTGGATCGGGATGGTGGTTCGGGAATGTGCCATCTGGTATGGAGTGAATTGCATGGGTTTCACATCCAAGATCTTCGAACAGTTTGGGTGCTACTACTCCCGTGACTCCATTTCCGCAATCTATGCCAATTCGAATGGGAGGATGAACGTGTACATCTTCAAGGACTCGTTTCAAGTACGGTTCAATCACATCTGTTTTGCGTGATGCTCCAGTTCCGGACTTTAGGCTTTTATTTTTGACCATCTCATAGAGACGTTGAAGATCTGCGCCAGCGAATGGAATGTAGTGCTGAACAAATTTCAATCCGTTGAATTCAGGAGGATTGTGAGATCCAGTAATCACAATGCCTGCCGCGTGCCGGAGGTGCTCTGCTGCGAAGTAGAGCACAGGAGTAGGAACTATTCCCACATCGAGCACATCGACACCGCCCGTGTTCAAGCCATGGTTGAGTGCCTTGCGTAAAGTTTCTGTGGAAAGTCGAACATCGCCCGCGACCAACACCGTGCCTATCCCTTGATCCGCGCACAAGTTGCCGAAAGCCATTCCAATCGCCATGGCGACTTCCTCGGTCAATTCGTCCGCAACTCTACCGCGAATGTCGTACTCGCGAAATATATGTTTAGGCAATCTAGTCGCGATGTTTCTATCCATTTCTGCCCGACTCTTTAGAGACTGCAAGCAGCTTGAAATCGATTAGGAGTGAGCTATTCCCGAGATGGATTGACTCTTTCGGAGCGATGCTATGGTCGAGATGATGCTCTGTGCAATTTTGTCCTTGCTCTGTTTTTGAAATGCACACTTACCGTGAGGGTACAGGAGCGTTACCTCGTTCTCGGTGCTTTCAAAACCGATAGTTGGATCCGAGACATCGTTGACAACTATCGCGTCTAATCCCTTGCGTTGAAGCTTTTCCCGTCCAAATTCAATGGTGTTGTGCGTTTCCGCCGCAAAACCAACTACAAACGGTCGACTGCTCAATTGAGTCACACTTCTCAAGATATCATCGGTTTCTTCCAGATCCAATACAAGCTTCCCGGAGCACTCCAGATGCCTTTTGATCTTTTTCCCTTTCGTAGATACAGGACGGTAGTCGGCAACTGCGGCGACGGAGAAAAATACATCGTAGTTCGAGATATCTGACATTACGGCGTTCTTCATGTCCGATGCCGTCTGCACTTCAATTAGGCTGACACCCTCAGGTCTTTGAATCGATACTGGTCCGCTTACAAGAGTTACATCAGCACCTGCGCGATGTGCGGCACGAGCTAGAGCAAATCCTTGTCTTCCCGAACTGTAATTGCTCACAAAACGAACAGGATCAATAGGTTCTCGCGTGGGTCCGGCGGTTATCAAGACCTTCAATCCATCCATACACTTCGGTTGGTTGTACGAAGCTTCAATGAACTCGACAATTGACTCGGGCTCGCTCATTCGACCAGGTCCAACGTCTCCGCATGCTTGATCGCCGACTTCTGGTCCGACAAACTCTATGCCGTCTCTGTGCAACTGATCGACGTTTCTTTGGGTAGCTTTGTGAACCCACATTGCCTGATTCATAGCAGGTGCGGCAACAACGGGTGCCGTAGTCGCTAGGTAAACGGTTGAGAGCAAATCGTTTGCGTGACCACTTGCAAGTCGAGCGAGAAGGTCTGCCGTCGCTGGAGCTAAGAGCAACAGATCTGCCCAACGAGCGAGTTCAATGTGTCCCATTGCCCGCTCTGCTTGTTCGTCCCAAAGTTCATTTCGCACTTGGTTTCCGGATACTGCACTCAAGGTGTGTGTAGTTACGAACTTGGAACCGGCTTCGGTGAGGACAACCGTAACTTCACATCCTTTGGTGATGAGTTTGCGAACAAGATCGGGAGTCTTGTAGGCAGCAATCCCTCCGCCAACTCCTAGCACTATTCGCATGCCAGCTAGCGAGGGAGCTTCAGTAGTTTCGGCCCTTGTAGAAACGTGAGAAGTATTCACTGGATGATTCTCAAAATTCGGAAGGATGTTAGCACTTAGTCAAGCCAACAGCCTGATTTGGTGTGATATGGAGAGTATCGTGGTGGTCATCCCCACCATTTAATTTGCGATTACTGAACATATAGGCAGTACACTCCTGGCCAGAAAATGTGTAGGACGCACTTGGCAGTTGTTCAAACTACATTTGGATTCGCATTTGTGCTATAAATGCGCACTTCATATAGCGAATCCTACACGGAATGACCCAAGTCTGCCAGGTAACCGGTAAGAAACCATTGAGTGGCAACAACGTTTCTCATGCCAACAATGCGACAAAACGTCGTTACTTGCCAAATCTGCACTATCACCGTTTCTGGGTTCCGAGCGAAAACAGATACGTTAAGTTGCGGGTGTCGTCGGCTGGAATACGGCTGATCGACAAGAAGGGCATTGAAGTGATACTCGCTGACATCCGTAAGAAGGGAGTAAAGGTCTGATGAGAGACAAGATAAAGCTAGTGTCCAGCGCTGGGACAGGCCATTACTACACAACGGACAAGAACAAGCGCAATACGCCTGACAAGCTCGAATTCAAGAAGTACGATCCTAAGATTCGAAAACACGTCCTCTACACTGAAGCGAAAGTAAAGTAGATTCCAGAACTACCCGAGGTCGAGACTACTCGACGAGGTATTAGAGACTGTCTCGAAGGCAAGACGCTTGATACCGTTGTTGTAAGAGAGCGTAGACTTCGCTGGCCAGTATCCGTCCCAATGAGTGTTGCGGGGCAACGACTCAATGCCGTTTCTCGAAGAGCCAAATATCTTCTGCTCGAACTTGAACGGGGAACGCTTATTCTTCATCTTGGCATGAGCGGTCGACTATGCCTTGTCTCCGAAAATACGCCTCCTCAACGACATGATCACGTCGACTTTGTCTTTGAAGATCACAGTGTGCTCCGTCTCAATGATCCGCGCCGTTTTGGCAGCATCCATTGGCAGCCAATGGGATCTGTGAACAGGCTGATCGCAAACCTCGGACCAGAACCGCTCTCCTCAGACTTTAATGCGGACTACTTGATCACAACGGCTAACAAGCGTAAGACAGCAATCAAGAACCTCATTATGGATTCGCATGTGGTCGCTGGGGTTGGAAACATTTATGCGAACGAAGCCCTTTTTAGGTCGGGAATCCGCCCGAGAAGGGGTTGTGGACGCATCACTCGTGCAGAAGCCGATGCACTCGTTTCTGCGATCAAGGAGACACTGGCTGACGCTCTGAAGGCCGGAGGAACGACTCTTCGAGATTTTCAATCGGTGGATGGTACCAGGGGCTATTTCCGGGTGAGTTTGCAGGTCTACGGCAGAGAAGGATTGCCTTGCACTAAGTGCAAGACTCCCATCAAGCGAGTCTCTTCAGATTCGCGTCAAACGGTCTATTGTCCGAAATGTCAGAGGTGATCTATGAATTCTTTGGTTTGTAGGACTTTGCTAGGTGAGCTGCTACAGCAGGGTGTACGAAAGCTGAGACATCTCCGCCGAGCGCGGCGATTTCCCTAACTCGAGTAGCTGACAGAAAAGACCATTGACTTGCAGTTGGAAGGAGGACGTACTCTATTTCAGGGTCGAGATGTCGGTTCATTTCTAGCATCTGAAATTCGTAGTCGTAGTCCGTTAATGTTCGAAGTCCGCGCAATATGAACCGGGTACCGTTCGCTCGAACGAATGCGACAAGAAGACCATTAAATCCCTTAACTACCACACGCTCGCCAAAGTCCTCCAACGCCGTGCGACACAACTCGATTCTCTCGCTCAAATCGACATCTGGATCCTTGTCGACCGAAGTACCAATACCCACAATTACTTTGTCAAAGAGGTTTAACGCACGCTCGACAAGATTTGCGTGACCATGGGTAAAGGGATTGAAACTCCCAGGGTAGACGACAACTGGCACGGTTCTGTTGGTTCCTAGGAATTCTTGGAAGCTAGTTTAGCAGGACAAGCGGAGACTTTAGGAGGCAGGAGGAGCTCAAACTGTACCTCTCCAGCCACCGACGATTTCCATGTACTGTAGTCTAGACGTTCGACACTGCAACGCTTGCTGAATTCGAGGTAAACGATTGAATCAGAAGAGAGATGAGCCAGCAATTCTTGCAAGACTTTTCCATAGAGTTCGGTTCGTTCGAATGGAGGATCCACGAACACTATATCCCAGCGTGCGTTCTTGGATTTCAACCAACTAATGCAGTTGGCTGAAACGACCGAAGCCTCGCTTGCGCTCAAATTGAACTGATGACATGCCGTTCTAAGCATTCTCGTTGCTCGCCAGTTTCTTTCAACAAACGTTGCGTGTGCTGCTCCCCTTGAAAGCGCTTCAAAACCAAGCGATCCGGTTCCGGCGAAGAGATCGACGACGTTGGCTCCCGTTATCCTCTGCCCCAGCCAATTGAAAAGAGTTTCTCGGATGAAATCAGATGTCGGACGCAAGCCCCTAAGCGATGGGACTTTTAGCCGATGGCCTTTCCACGTGCCCCCTATTATTCGCAGTGAATGTTTCATGTCCCGTATGGTTACAAGTCAGTCCAAGCAGGGGGCCATCGTGTGGCCGATGGGTCGTCAACTGCTAGCAATGCTACATTATTCGTTCAATGAGGTCGATGCTTAAAGACTTGATGCCAAATAGGACACAAGACAACAGCAGTGCATGGGATCGATTTAACAAAGCACTAGCAAAGACTCGAAATCGAATTGCCGAAGGATTCGGCGGCTTGCTAGTGGGCAATGGAACTGTCAGTCAGGCGAACCTTGATAATCTGGAGGCGAGCCTGCTTATGGCGGACGTTGGAACCAAAACTGCTCGCCAGATTGTGGACGAGATGCGAAGGAAGGTAACACGGCGACAGCTTAAAGACCAAGCCGCCCTCGCGGAAGTTCTGGAAAGTGAGCTTGTGTCCATTGCAGATTCGCTTTCTCAAGAATTTCGAATCACCAGCGATCGACCCTTTATCGTTCTTGTTGTGGGAGTCAACGGTGTTGGCAAGACTACGACTATCGGAAAACTTGCCCATAGATTTAAGAGCAGAGGTCATTCTGTAATGTTGGCGGCCGGCGACACTTACCGCGCCGCCGCGGTCGACCAACTACAAGCTTGGGCAAACCGAATTGACGTTTCTTTTGTTGCTCAACGTCAAGGGTCCGATAGTGCGTCGGTTGTTCATGATGCAATACAAGCGGCAAGAGCTCGAAACATCGATGTGTTACTTGCTGATACTGCTGGTCGTTTGCATTCAAAGTCGCATTTGATGGAAGAGCTTGCAAAAGTTCGACGGGTTATAAATCGGCTGGATCCAAGCGCTCCACATGAGTGCATCCTAGTATTGGATGCTACTGCGGGTCAGAATACACTTGCTCAAATCGAGGAGTTTGACAAGGCTCTCAATTTGACTGGGCTAGTTTTGACAAAACTTGACGGAACGGCAAAGGGCGGAGTTGTGCTTGCATTGCCTTCTATTGCTTCCCTGCCCCTGTACTTTGTGGGACTAGGAGAAGACATTGATGCTCTTCGCGAGTTTAATCCAAGGGCTTATGTAGAAGGCTTGCTATCTTCATGAGCTCGGTCGCGCTTAAATCAGTTGGTATGGATTTTCCCGGCGGTTTCGAACTGTTCAAAAATCTCAACGCCAGATTTGACGATAAAGCCATAAATTTTGTGGTAGGAAGGTCGGGGGTGGGTAAAACCACTCTCTTACAGATTATTGCAGGATTACTTCCTCCCTCCAGAGGAAAAGTTTTCGTAAACGACATCAATGTCACAGGGTTTAATCGAAGTGAGATGCTGCGCTATCGAAAATATGTTGGGGTCGTGACTCAAAACTCATCGCTTGTTTTGGACAGGTCGGTTTATGAGAACGTTGCCATGCCATTGCGGATTACAGGAATGAGTGGACAAGACATAAGGCATCGTGTCGGAGCAAGTCTTCGAGTCGTGGGCATGTCCGATGCAAGCAATCTTCTGCCCACTCGCCTGTCCAGCGGAGAAAGGCAACGAGTTTCGATCGCACGTGCAATAGTTCACCGTCCGAAGCTACTTGTAGCTGACGAACCGACCGGAAATTTTGACCGTGAACTAGCCTTGGAGGTCCTAGGGCTGTTCGACCTATTCGCAGAGCGAGACACAGTTGTTGTAGTAGCTACACATGATCCAAATTTGGTTTCACATGCAGAGAGAGTGTTCGAACTTGAAAACGGGACAATCGAGTCCCTTAGCCGAAAACAGTCGAGCATGGAATCAGCTGAATAAGTGAAACCTCAATCGTTTCCTTGGCCAGATGATGGTCGCGAAGCACGTGAGTCTGTTGCACGCGTGCGGTTGCGAAGTCTAAAGGAGAGCTTCGAACACTTATGCAGTCATCCACTAATCACATTCTTTGTGTGGTTACTAATAGGCATTGCTCTTTCGCTACCCGCTGGATTTTGGCTGGTCCAGCACAACATTGGCGTCGTTGCCCAAGAACTCAGCACCGATTCAGGATTCACGGTCTATTTCTACAAGGACCTTCCACAAGAGGAAGTCGAAACAGCAGCCAACTCACTTAGAAGAAACCCCATTGTGAAAGACGTTGACGTGATCACCGCACAAGAGGCATGGGAGTTTCTCATGGCGTCAGACTTCGATGAAGAACTAGATGCACTGGATTCAAACCCTCTGCCTGCTTCTTTAACAGTAACGGCAACCCAAGAGACGGACAGAGAACAGATTCTCGAGTTAGCGAAGTGGGCAAGTGAACAACCCGCTGTCGAGAGTGTTGAAGTCGACACGGAGTGGATGGTTCAACTGCATCAAATCCGGCAGATAGCTTCGCGATTGACTTGGATACTCAGTGCCTTGTACGGAATTGGTGTCGTATTTGTGTCGGTTGCAGCCGTGCGCTATGCAATGGATTCGAGATTTGAGGAACTCAGAGTGATCTCGTTGCTGGGCGCCTCTAATCGCTCCATGCGAAGGCCCTTTGTCTATTGTGGAGTGCTCTACGGTTTTGGAGGAGGTGTTGTGGCGACATGTATTGTCGTCCTCTCTTTGATGATCATAGAACAACCCCTGCAGGGTCTTGCTAACCGATATGGCGGGAGCATTCAGTTTTTGGCAATGGACTACCTATTTAGCTTTATTCTCATTGTCGTTGGAAGTATCCTGGGTTTGGTCGGTGCGTTGCAAGTGACCGTAGTTCAGATAAGAAAAAACCGTTACTCAAATCGCAGTCGTTAGCTGCTAGTTTGAAGCGTAGTAAATTCGGATTGACCATTCCTGCAGTGTACCCGCGTGAAGACGATGAGCATCCACAAGTTTCAGCGACCAAGTTCCGTTTGGTGTCTCTCCATAGAAGGCATTGGAGAGAAGCTGCCAATTCAGTTCGGTATCACCGGCTAGAGAGTCATTGAAAGCAGGATTCAATATGCTCTCCGTTCCAGACGGCGAGGTCAATGTAATCGACAAATCGGGCAGGAATTCGTGAGTGCCCGTAAGGTGGACGACGACGGCTTCAATCGTTGAACTATTTGGCAGATCAGTGACGGAAATGCTCGAAGAAACGCCGTCACTATTGAAATCGGGAATCGCCAACGAGGCGGTTGAGGTGAACCAGGCGGATTCACTAAAATCCCCCAGAAGGTTGGTGGGATAGCTACGCGCCATCTCCACGGCAGCATCCAGATTGACTGCCCCGAATCCGTACCAGTTGTGAAACCAATAGCCGGCGTCGTTACGTATCCACCCATGTCGAAGTGTGTGCGGTCGTCCCCCTCCAAACGCGATTCGAACAGACGGACTTTCTTGATCCAATTGTCTGGCGGTGGATGCCAGTATGTGTTTCACATCGCGCCAACTCAGTAGTGCATTTTCGGACAAAATCGTGGCAACAGCACCCGTTACCATAGGTGCAGCTGCGGATGTTCCATTGAAAGTGCTAATGTAGTTGCCATCTTCGTTGGAGTCGTTGTCTACGGCAAGACCCCGAGACACCAGTACATCGTATCCTCGGTCCAGACCTTGTTGATCAACAGTAACTACAGCGGGATATGTGGCGCCGTACTGTCCTGATGGAGCTGTAACCCAAAGATTGCTGCCGGCAGACGCATAGCTTGCGCGAACATCGTCTGCATTAAAGCCACCGACAACAATCAGATAGGGAAGATTGTTGGTGGGGTCACCACTTGCTGATCTACAACCAAGTGTTGACCGCATTTCGTGCTCAATGCTGAAACATCGTTGAAATCCGTTCCCGGCAGCTTTCACATAGACTGCTCCCAGTCCGTTACGTAGAACGGTAGTTCCGTGCAAAAAGACATCAGTCAGCCGCACTGAAGGATTCCGCTGCGACCCGATCGAACCATACGACATATTGAATACGTCTGTATTGGACGAGTTTGGGTTGGAAGAACTTGCGCCAAGCGAACTTGCTTGGGTGCCATTCTGACTACTTAGAAAGTTGTATCCTCGAATCAAAGCTGAAGGAGCTATGCCGCGGCCGCCGCTTCCATTGCCCACACTAGCAGCCACGATTCCCGCAATCGATGTTCCATGGTCTCCAAGACTATAGGGATTGAATGCATCGGACACAACAGCTCCAAACCAAGGGTCCAGTCCAAGTGGGTCGGCGGCAAAGTTGTAGGACGCATTTTCCTCAATGTTTTCTAGCAGATCTGAGTGGCATTGTTCCAGTCCGGTATCCACGATTGCGACTCTCACATTGTTGCCATACGGACCAGATTCCAAAGTGGAATCCATACGCAAATCCGCGCCTGCTGTTCCGCCTGAGGCAGAGAAAGCAGATTGACCGGTGTTCGACAGATGCCATTGCTCCGAAAACAGAGGATCGGAACCTGTTTGAATCGGTTGATTCGCATCTGACCGGCATTGAGTGACTACGCGCCGCTCGGAGTCCAGACTAAAACCGATGTAGTCATGGCCAAACCCGGACGAATTGGAGATTTCTTCGATAGTTCTAGCCAATACGGCAAATCCGTAAAACGACGTAGATGCAGGAAGAGTTGAGAGCGGAACTTCCACCGACCTCGAGTAGGAGTACCTGCTCAATAGTGCGGGTACGGCGAACGTGTGTGTAAACACATTGGTTGCAGGGTTGGAGAGATCGGTACGAAGGATTAGATCAAGTTGCGATTCAGATGAGTTTTCCGCTCCAAAGTTGTAAATCCTCAGTTCGAATATGACAGAATCTTTTTCGACTCGCATGTCCGAGTAGACCCGAAGATCCGCACTGATGTCTTCTTTGTAATTGGGAGGGACCGGACCGTCTCCCAATTCAATACTTAACGTGTTGGGCTGACCCGCTACAAGGTTGCCTTCTAATTCTCCTATCGCTATGGTGGCTATCTCTCCAGGATCGACATCCCAATCCAAGATGGGGTAAAAGCGAACAATTCCAGCGGAGTTCTGTGCGGGTATTTGCACATGCATTGAGGAAAGTTCGTAGTCGATGTCCTGCCGAGCACTCCCCGAGACTTCGAGGTTTATTCGTGTAGACACGCCCACCTCTCTATCCGCAGTTGCAATTATTGTTATGGCGGCATTGCTGGTTTCGTCAATTTGCTGACTGGTCGCCGACAAAGTAATGTATGTGGGTGGAGGACCGGAAGAACCTCCGCATCCCCAGAGAAGAAAAGCAAAGAGGATTAATGAGATCCGAAAGACGAGGCTGAAAATCGATCCGATTGGAGTGGTCTTTTCTGTACAGGGTATTTGCAATACATTAATCTTGACGCAACGACTATGCCAAGATGCTCGCATCCGCCACGAGCGCAATTGTCCCGTTACTCTTTTCAATCCACACAAAGCAACTAAGTGCTTCTAATCGAGTTGGATGCGGTCCCAATAATCTACCTTTGACTGTGACAGTATCGTCGCACCATACCGGATTGGTGAATTTCAAGTCCAATTCACCACTCGTCCACCAGTTTTCTCTGAAGAAGTCTTCCAAGAGTCTCGCTGTGTATGCCAACGTCATCCGTCCGCCCACCACGACATCCTGAAATCCAAGTTCCTTCGCTGATTCCTGGTTAGTGTGATAGTTGGCATCTCCATGAAAATACGTGCCGCACATTTCTCGAGTGATTGTTCGGGTCATTTCTCCAATTTCGTGCCCGTCCGGAACATGAAACTCTCTTGCGCCAGGTTTTTCTTTCGGACTGCGAAATTCAACCGAACTCCCTTCTAACTCTTGAGACAAGAAGCTTTGATGGTGGTTCGAGAGCGCTGCAACAGTTCCGTCGGGCTGTGCGATTGCAATTCCGTAATGCACGACGTTTCGATTTCGTTACGAGTAGATTTCTTCGATCGAACCAGTTACTTGATAGGTTGTATTTTGTTGGATTGGGGCACGGAGTCGAATTTGCTGACGCATCCAGAGGTGCCCTTGTTGGTAGCTGTACGCGATCTCCTGAAAATACGCGTTATCAGGTTCGCTAATGATCGTGGAGGGTAGAAATCCTGTGGAAGAAGGACTCAGCTCCAACCCATCGTAATGATCATGAAGCAACCGGTCGGTAACTTCGAACTCTGTCGTGGTGAGTTTCTTGCCCGTGTAAGGATCTTGGCGCTTTACACTGCTCAACGAGAATTCCTTTTGAATTGTTTGTGTTTCAATTCCTGCGCTGATGTACAAAAAAATGCACGAGGCGTCTTTTGTACGCCTCGTGCACTTTTCTTGCGATCAATCTAGTTTCAACGCCAGAATGTCATGCGGAAATATCCGAAAGCTCCATTGAATCCAAATGGCGAGGTAATAGGATATTGCGCACCCACTACACCCGAGTGAGGATTCTCGATTGGGTATGTATCAAGAAAGTTTTCAAAACCCAATACCAACGAAGTGCGATCATCGGGTCTGAACGCAAGTTCAAGGTCGAGGAGCCATTCCTCATCTACGTCGATTGGAAAGACATCTGAAAACACATGTGGTTCCCAGAATTCGCCGTAATAGCGAACTCGAGTCGTACCGATCCATTGTCGACTGAAATGGTGCGTGCCTACGAATGTATAGCGAAGTCGTGGAATTGCTTCTTCCAACTCTCGGACTCTTTGCGAATTAATGATGTCTGGATTGAAATACTCGACAGTGGTAACCGTGTAGTTCGCGGCAAGGCTAAAGTTAGATAGGACTGGACCCACGTTGATGCTTCGCGCAACATTGAGCTCGAGGCCTTCGGTTCTAGTATCGAAGTCGTTCGTGTAGAACGAGATCGCAGACAAGTTTTGATCCACGGTTTGATTACGTTGTTCAAGTGTTGCGATGTCGTCTGGAGTAACTGGAATCGGAGAGGTACGTGCGATACGATCGTCCACATCAATGCGGAAATACTCAAACTCTATGTCGAAACCAGCTTTGTTGTATGTAATCCCAGCCGTGAGATTGCGAGAACGCACAGGCTGCAGCACCTCCCCTCCTTTCAATACAGAAAGCGGATCGGTTGGGGAAAGAGTAACTTCGTCCGTCAGGCAGGGTTCAGTGGGCACTGCACATGTAGGACTGATTAAGAAATTAGTCGCGACATTCTTGATATTCGCCTGGCCCGCTGTGGGTGCCCGAAAACCGGTACTAAATGCTGCACGGACAGAAAAGTTGTCGGAATACTCAATTCTGGAAGCGGCCTTGAAGTCAAGAGTCTGACCAAAGTCTTCATAATTCTCGTAGCGCACTGCGAGTGAAGCGAGGATGTTCGTCGTGAATTCCTGTTCTGCGTCAACCCAAAGAGCATAACTCGATCGGGATTCGTCAACTTCGGCTGACTCTGGAAATCCGGGGAACCCGTTCGATCCAATACCGAATCCCTGTGCAGCCATTTCGGGTACAACCTTCCACGAGTTCTCTTCGCCGCGGGTTGTGGTGAACTGTTCCGTCCGATATTCAAATCCGGTGGCAAAGTAGATGTCACTGAGTCCTGACGCGACTTCCAGCATCTTCGCTATCTCAACATTGAAAACGGAATCTTGTTCCTCATGCTTTCCAGGTTTGTAATTGGTTGGGATAAACGATCGTTCCGCTACAAGCTGCGGATTGATTGTGTTGTACATGAAGTACGTTACGCCGCTATATCCAGTTACTAGACTTAAATCGAAGTCCCAATCGCCGAAAATTAAGCCCTTTAACCCGATGGCAAGGCTCTGATCGACAATTTCCCCACCAAATTGAGGTGTAAATCCGCCGTTAAACAATTGGTAGAACGAAAAGCAGTTCTCTCCATCAATGAGCGATAGATCGAACTGGCTGGGAAGCGTTTGATTTGCAATGGATACAACCGGACACGTGATGTCGTCTTCGAGATTGAAGTCTGCTATAAGCAAAGTTTGGCCACCATCGGCAGTGAAGACTCCAGCGCGAGTGACTGGATTTCGGTAGAAGAATCCACCTTCCACCTTTCTTGTAGAGTAGTTGCCAAAGGCGTATAGCGTGGAGCTTTCAGTCATATTCAGTTCTGAATTGACAAAGAAACGACGGTCGTACTCCAGTTCTGGGTTTCCCCATATTTGGGCAGCTGGTTGACGGACTGCCGTATTTTGTTGAGCTATCAATCCGAGTGCATCGTCGCGTTGCACGCTGCGCGAAGTTGTTCCAGCCCCGTTGAGCTCCGCACTCAACGTAACAAAGCCGTCTGAAAACAAAGGAAAGCTATAAAGAGCGCCTAGTGATTGATTGTTTCCATCGCCTTGAAAATACTGACCCGTTTTGTACTGATAGATTTGATCAGAACTCGAACCTTTTAGAACGAAGTTGACGACTCCCGCGATGGCATCGGAGCCATATTGCGCTGTTGCTCCGTCGCGTAACACCTCAACGCGGTCCAATGCGATCGATGGAATCGCCGCAATGTCCGGACCTTGAGAACCAGCATTTTTTCCACCTGCCAATAAAGCGACTACGGCTCCCCGGTGTCGGCGTTTTCCATTTACGAGCACAAGCGTTGCATCGGACGGAAGGCCCCGCAGATTTAAAGGTCTAATGAGTGTGGCGGCATCGGCTATTGGGAATCTCTCAACATGCATAGCCGGAATTTGGGTTGCAAGCTGATCCAATAGGTCCGTGGAGCCGTTCATATCCAGTTCTTCTGTTGCAATGACCTGGATGGCTGCTGTGGACTCGGCGACGGAACGATCAGGGTTGCGAACCCCGATAACGGTCATCTGTTCCATTGCGGACTCGTCCTCTGACTCCGACTCTGACTCCGACTCTTCCTGAGCGGTGACCGGAAGTCCAAATAGCAGAATTGCTAAAGCTACAATCGAAATGTAGTCTGAAACCGTTCGTGTAGACATGCTCCTCTCCAACATGTTGCGAGCTTGGTGATTCCACAAAGCAACGCACCCGTGTTCAACGGGAATGTACCTTACAGAAATGTTAAGAGATTTTACTAGGAACGACAACGACATATTGTGTGTGACAATGCTTTTTGCTTCAACTCACTTGACGTTGGGCTAGTACCAGTTTTCCGTTAAAGCGGAAATTCGAAGATTTTTTTATTTTGGGACAGAGTATTCACCTTATGAAACGCATATGTCTTGGGATTACATTGGTACTCGTGCTCGCAATTTTTCCAATAGTCGGGCAAGTAGATTCTCCACTGTACCTAAACGAAAAGAGTGAATTGGTAGTCGAGACAATCGATGGTGCAACAGCGACGTTCAAGATAGTTGTAGTTACCGAGTCTGAGGACTTGGCCCGTGGACTCATGCATATCCGATTCATGCCCCTGGATCAGGGCATGATGTTCTTGCACGATACCAGAAGCAACGTTTCGATGTGGATGAAAGACACGCGCCTTTCATTGGACATGTGGTTTGTTGCAGAAGGTGGGTCGATTACTAAGGTAGTGAAAGATGCGCAGCCTATGTCAACCGATCTGATTCGTTCTGATGGAGCGGTGATTGCCGTCGTTGAAGTCAATGCCGGATTGAGCTCCTTGATTGGAGTTACGCCTGGTGCACAGTTGCGACATTTGGCCTTTGCAAACGTCGAGAACGACTAGCTTTTGACCGCAGCTGCCTGACTGGTAATTTGGCGGAGAGAGTTTGCGAACTGAAATTCACTACGAAGTAGAGCTTCTGGGTCGGAACTATTGGACTACCTGTACGAATTGTTAGTAGTTGTTGGTCTGCTCGAACGGTATCGACTTGGATTAGACTGTATTACCATTGCTTTGAAATTGGTTGCCTTTGTTCTTCAGAGGGTTAGTCCTTTCTAGTTCATGACTGCCGAAATTCGATCTCAGCCAACTCAGGAGGAAGTTGTCCCGCAAGGGGACGACGTCTATTCTGGTAGTGCACCAAGAAAAAGCAATCTACAAACATCCAGTCGTCGTCAAGTATTGGCTTCTCGATATTGGCCGTTATGGTTTCTGCTGGGAATTTGCTGGTTAGCAACTTGGCTTCCCATGAGGACTCAGCACTGGTTGGGTCGAATGGTCGCCAAAGCAATGTTTAGGATTGCGCCACGCCGCAAACGCATTATCGAAAAGAACATCGATCTTGCCTTTCCAGAACTTAAAGATGCTGAACGTGAGGAACTCGTGCGCGACACGATTGCCTCGTTCGGAATGACCGTAACTGACACCTTATTCGTCTGGATGCGGGGTATTGAGCCCTTAGTCGATCGAGTAAAGATTTCCGGCGTGGAGCATCTATTGAAAGACAGTGGTGACGACTCTCGTGGAACTGTAATCCTTGGAGCTCATTTCGCATCGCTAGACCTCGTGGCAGCGGCCCTGTCGAGAAAGTGTGCCTTCGGGGCAACCTATCGCCCAGCACATAATCCGGTGATCGACCTTGTTTGCCGAAGGTCACGTAGACGCTATTACGACCAAATGTTGGAAGCTACCCAGCTGCGGTTGCTGGCACACAGCTTGCGTAATGGGAAGGCCGTGTGGTTTGCGGCCGATCAAGACATGGGCAGTCGCAAATCAACCTGCTTTGTCCCTTTCTTTGGTGTTGATGCGTCAACGGTCGTTACTCCATTTAGATTGGCACGGAAGACGGGTGCGCGTGTCTTGTTCATGAGCCACAGGCGAAATGAAGAGAACCTTACTTGGGAGCTATTGCTTACACCGGTTGAATTGGCAGCGGACTCTGATCCTCAATGTTTCGCCAAAGATGCGTCAAACATTAACAAACTCATTGAGGATGCTGTCCGTACAGCGCCCTCACAATACTTTTGGGTGCATCGTAGGTTTAAGACATTGGCGAACGGCGATCGTCGCGACTACAAAACCGTTTAGATCTAGCTAACTGGAGTGCGCCAATCGGGGTGTGCGGACGTGTGTCCGTGAACTTCCTCCAAGTACATTGTTTGAAACCTTTCGGTTAAAGGGCCACGAGAACCTGTACCGATTTTTCGTCCATCAAGTTGTGAAATCGGTAGTACCTCTGCGGCTGTTCCCGTAAAGAAAGCTTCATCCGCTATATAGAACTCGTCGCGAGTTATACGCCGTTCAATTACTTCCTTCCCAAGTTCGCGAGCGAAGACCATTACAGTATCTCTCGTGATTCCATCGAGGCACGAGGTTAATTCTGGAGTGTGGATTACACCGTTTTTGACGAGAAAAACATTCTCGCCTGTGCCCTCAGCTACATATCCTTCATTGTCGAGAAGTAGAGCTTCGTCGTAACCGCCGTCAACTGCTTCGCTCAATGCAAGGATGGAGTTTATGTAATGTCCTACAGCTTTGGCTTTGCACATGCTTATGTTTACGTGGTGTCGCGTGTAGGACGAGGATTGAACTCGCAATCCTTTTTCTTGAAGCTCGGGATCCATGTAACTCGGCCAAGGCCAGGATGCAATGGTTACATGAACGGATAGTCCTTGAGCTCGAAGTCCCATTGCTTCCGAACCGTAATAGGCCAGTGGTCGAATGTAACCCTCTTCTGAGTTACTGGCTCTGAATACCTCCTTTTGTGCTTCGCAGATTTCCTCAAATGTGTAAGGAATCTCCATGCGCATGATTTTTGCCGAGTCGAAAAATCGCCTTGTGTGGTCGACGAGACGAAAGATCTGAGAGCCATCAGGCGTGGAATAAGCGCGAACCCCTTCGAACACCCCGACTCCGTAGTGCAGCGTGTGGGTGAGTACATGTGTTGTTGCTTCACGCCAAGGAACGAGCTCTCCATCCATCCAAATTTTTCCATCGCGGTCTGCAAATGAAGGCTCGGGCAGTGTCATTGCTGATAGGTCTACGGCTTTGAGAAGATTATCTCACTTCCATTCCAGCTTCCTCTTGAGATTGGTTCACGAATGATTCAAGAATTCGATTCTTTTGACTACATCAGATTGAGACTCGTTTTCGTAATCAAACCGTGTACGATGAGATTCACAGTTTCCGGGATTTTGCCTAGTGTTGCCTCCGTTTTCAAAAATGCTACAGAAGCTGGTTAGTAGTCCTTCCGTGAGCAACCTCGATCCCGATCTCGATTGTTCCAATTTGAGCGTGTTGAACCACTTGGCCAATTGGCTCGAAGATCTAGACTTCGATGTTGCTATACATTGTGTTCCTGAACTGAACGAAAAATACAACCTGGTCGCTCAGAAGGGCTCCGGGACCGGCGGTCTTTTATTGGGAGGGCATACCGATACGGTTGCTTGCGACGAATCGCTGTGGACTCGCAATCCATACGCCACGACAGAGATTGAAGACAGATTCTACGGTCTTGGCAGCTGCGATATGAAAGGATTCTTTCCAATCGCCCTTGAAGCCGCGAGCACGTTTCGCGAACGAGATCTTAAATCGCCACTCACCATCCTCGCGACTGCAGACGAAGAAACCACAATGGCGGGTGCCCGGTACTTGGCTGAATCTGAAAACCTCACCTCAGACGCCGCTGTGATCGGAGAACCAACATCAATGCATCCGGTCTACGCACACAAAGGCATTTTTGTGTTGAAGATTCAGACCGAGGGGTCTTCAGGCCATTCATCGAATCCATCTCTTGGTGTAAACGCACTAGAAGGAATGTGGACGGTGTTAGGCGAACTAATCAGATTTCGAAACGAGCTTCGGAACAAATACGAGCATCCTGATTTTGAAGTGGCATTTCCCACTTTGAATTTGGGTTGCCTGCATGCCGGAGATAGTGCCAACAGGATTTGTGGCCGAGCTGACCTGCTAGTAGACATTAGGATTGTCCCAGGCATGTCGACTGGTTCGGTACTGGACGAATTGGTGGGTCGACTGACATCACTTGAGAGCCAAATCGAGATGCCTGTAGTTGTCGAGCCGGGATTTCCGCCCATCGATCCGTTCGAAACTTCGTCGGGCAGTGAATTGGTTGGGCTTATTCAGGAGCTGTCGGGCCTTGATCCGATAACGGTTGCCTTCGGCACCGAAGCGCCATTTCTCCAGAGCATGGGAATCGAAACAATAGTGTTCGGTCCGGGTTCAATCGATCAAGCTCACCAAGCGGATGAGTACTTGGGAAAAGGACAAATCGATCCGACGCGAAGAATATTGGAAAATCTAATCAATCACTACTGCTGCGAAAATCGCTCCAATTGAGTGTAACCCTGCAGTGCTACGGTGTTCTTCGGGGTGGAACGGCCGACGAGCTACCTTCAGTTGAGGAGTACGGTGAGTAGCTCCCTCACACAACATATACAAAAGGAAACACTTTATGCCGACAAGACGTCCATATTCTTCTGTGATTGTTGACGGCTTGGAGCAAGCTCCCAGCCGAGCCATGCTTTATCCCGTCGGTTTTTCTGAGGAGGACTTCAGCAAACCACAAATCGGAATTGCATCTACGTGGAGCAACCTCACTCCCTGCAATATGCACATCGACACACTTGCACGGGAAGCCGCACAGGGAGCCGAAGACGCAGAAGGAAAGAGTGTCACTTTCAATACGATTACTGTCTCCGATGGAATCTCGATGGGGACGCCGGGCATGCGCTATTCGCTTGTGTCTCGTGAAGTCATCGCTGACTCTATCGAAACCGTCGTCGGCGCCCAGGGATTCGACGGTTTTGTTGCGATTGGTGGATGCGACAAAAACATGCCGGGCTGTGCGATGGCGATGGCCCGATTGGACCGTCCTTCAATTTTTGTTTATGGAGGGACTATTCAGCCCGGAGCTGAACGTAGAGACATTGTGTCAGTCTTCGAAGCTGTGGGAGCAAGAGCTGAAGAGAGAATTTCAGCTGAAGAGATGCTTGAGATTGAACGCACTGCCATCCCAGGTCCCGGTTCTTGCGGTGGGATGTACACGGCTAACACAATGGCAAGTGCAATCGAAGCGTTGGGGCTCTCGTTGCCGAATTCCTCAGCACAGGAAGCCGTCAGCGGTGCCAAACTAGAGGACTCTCGAGCAGCTGGCGCGATGGTGGCGAAGCTAATAGAAGACAACGTAAAACCTTCAGACATCCTTACAAAGGAAGCGTTCGAAAACGCCATCACTGTCGTGATCGCGTTGGAGGGTTCAACCAATGCTGTACTTCACCTTCTTGCGATAGCACACTGTGCTGGGATTCCTTTGAAATTAGACGATTTTTCACGAATAGGTGATCGAGTTCCGGTTCTCGCAGATATGCGTCCGGCAGGCAACTACTCAATGTCAGAACTTGTGGCAATTGGAGGAATTCAACCTCTCATCAAGATGCTGCTTGAAGCGGACCTATTGCATGGGAATTGCTTAACTGTTACGGGCCGCACGCTTTCCCAGAATGTTGCCGACGTTGTCCACTATCCACCCAATCAAAAAATCATTCGTTCCCTGGACAATCCAATAAAAAGAGATAGCCACTTGGTGATCCTTCGCGGCAATCTCGCTCCCGAAGGAGCGGTTGCAAAAATCACAGGTCACGAAGGGGAAAGTTTTGAAGGCAGAGCACGTGTATTTCACGGTGAAGAAGAAGCGATGGCATCAATCATGGACGGAACTGTTGTTCCAGGTGATGTAGTCGTAGTTCGATATGAAGGTCCCAAGGGGGGACCGGGAATGCGTGAAATGTTAAGCCCTACAAGTGCAATCAATGGCCGAGGTCTTTCCGGAAAGGTTGCCCTCTTGACGGACGGTAGGTTTTCGGGCGGATCTTCGGGCTTCGTTGTTGGACATGTGACGCCCGAGGCGTTTGTCGGAGGTCCCATAGCACTGATTAAAGATGGCGATTCAATTGCAATCGATGCTGTAAAGAGAGAGATCACATTAGCCGTTGGCGAGCCGGAACTCAAACGACGTCGTGCATGCTGGGAGCCACCGTCTCCCTATGCCCGAAAAGGTGTATTGGCCAAGTATGCACGAGTTGTGTCTTCAGCAAGCGAGGGTGCCGTAACTGACGTGCCTTAGTTAATGGGGAAGCGATGATATCGGTGTTTGGCTAGCCGTTACCATTGATTTGCTTTGAAATGAAAGAACCAAAATATACGAAGAATTGAGACTTTTGCACGCTAGTCCAGATTATCCGCTCCTTTGTCGATATGCCTCACGGCGGTGGGCTATCTACACAACTAGAATAACGAGCTCATTTTGCTGCACCTCGTACATGATTCGATAACTGCCAACACGTAGGCGTCGTAAACCTGTCAGACGACCTTTCAACGCAACTCCGAGATGCGGGGTTTTCGCCAACAGATCGATTGACGCTGCAATTCGAACTCGGTTCGCTTCGGAAAGATTGCACAGCTCTCTTACAGCACTCTGTTTGGGAATTGTAGCGATTAGTTGACAGACAATAACTCAGATCAGCCCAAACATGTAACCAATGACTACTGTAAAGAAAAGCACGGCGCAGATCGACATTATTATTTGCTGGTACTTTTCATTTTTCAATCTGCACGACAATACCATTCCCACGACCCAGCCAAGAAAGGCGAAAGGTACGCCGACAATGACGATAAACCCAGCGGCTGCCACAACGGTAAGTAACAGATCCATGCCTGGCTAGTCAGATTCCTTGACCTCAACCATCGTGCCACGCCCCTTTCGGTCCACTCTCATGCGGAACTTGCGATCCAAGTCTGCTTTGGTGAACTCAGGCTCCTTCTCGTCTGGCATGGAACCTAGATTGAGCATGGCTTTCACAGCGCGATCCATCTGCTTTTTCTTTTTGTCGTTCATTGCTATCGTTTCGATTGCGTTCGGTCAGACCTCATCTCATCGAGAATCGGATCGATTGAGTCATGAAAGGGCCGAGAAATTGGCTATCGAACATCTGCGCTTGTTTTAAGCAAGTATTTCTGCTAGTAGTCCGTACTGTCGATCCGTTAGGCAATGCCACCTCTCTTCTGTCGCTTGCGTCAACGTGGCACCTTCCAAAGTAATCCCCAATCCAAAGGATAAGACACAATACTTACTTCACAGTAATCTATTCGACACTAAGAATTTGATTCAGCATTGCAATAGCGTCGACAATGCCATCACGAGCATTGGCAATCTCTTTGTAAACATATTGCAATCTTTTGTCGAATGACTCCATAATTGGCTGGTCTAGTATTGGTATTCGACAATCGCGTACACGGTCTAGATTCCAGTGGCTGATGTTCGATCCAGAACACTCACGCTCAAACTGCAGTCGAATCATAGGGGAGTCCAAGACCATTGCTAGATAATATGATGGAAGCCAGTCATTTTGAATTCGTAGACGAATTACACCGCTGGAAGTCAGCATTGGAATTGGTTCATAGCCTATGTAGTGTACCATGCCAACTGTACCGTCTTTGGTGAATAATATGTCATCTTGTTGTATTCGAGAGAAACTATACTGTTCAAACACTTCCTTATCTATCATCTTATTGAATCGAAGACTATGGCGAGATATATCACTAACACGAACAAATGGAATCCCTTCATCCATGTATTGTTCCTTGCCCACTTCAACTCCCTTTTGTAGACTGGCTATATCTCCGAGTTTCAAAGTTCTTGAACAACGCCTGAATGACCGATCTACCGCGCTGAATGAGAGATCAAAAAACTTTGCATCAAGTCTCTTTGCGGCTATCACATCCGAAAAGAATCGAATAAACGCACGTCGATCACTACTTTGAATTAGACGAAACTCAATAAATTTCAGAAAGTCGAATTGTATGTTCTCATACTCCTGGTAGTGTAACTTTAAACGCTTAGTCGATTCTTCGATTTTTGAGGCTATTTGATGTTCAATTTCCGAATCCGCCATATATATAGGCGCATTGAGAATGTCTTCCTTGCGTACTGCTGGATACATACTGTTGCGTTGTCGACGTGTTAGGTACCTCCGAAAGAATTCGGTCTTGCAGAACGCCCATAAGTATTCCGCGCTAACACGGGTTGGTCTCAAAATAGTGAAACCGCTTGATGCAACAATTTCATCGGATTGAATGAAAGAAACGGCATTTCTTGAGGGACGAACCATCGAAACAGCAACATCGTCTTTCCTCAACAAATAGGTTGCTCGACTTGGCACTGATTCAGGTTGTATCAAATTGAGCTGATACATTGTTGAATCAAGATCAACGTCACTAATTTCGAGGTAATTAATTGGAGAGTCAGCAACTGTCAGCTTATCTACCTCTTTTTGAGGGCTTACGAGATCTCGTATACAGAAATCGGTCCTGACTTGGACTTCACTCTGTATCAGCCTCTCATCCCAGAATTCCGAGTCTATACGATATGAATCTTCCTCTAGAAGATCACAATAATTTGCAACTGTTATCCTCATTGATTAGTTCACATGAAAGGACAATTCTTTATCTTCTGCCCAATGGATAAATTTCTCTGCAATTTGTTCCTCTAGCATTCCGTCATGATCATGAAGATCATGATCTATCATGAGATGACCATGAGTATCGAGCCTAGTAAGTCCGTCCTCGTTCTTAACATACACGTAGTCTCCCGAATTGTTCTTCCCAGGCGTTTCTGATATTGCGAAAAATATTTCATAATCTTCAACCTTTGGACAGATACCATCGTCATCCGGCCACTTCTGTATGAACACTACACTAGTCTTCGTACCAGTATGAGGTTTGAAGGTGTTTATATGTAAACTCACTACAGCAAGTACACGAGCACGGTCAAGAAGAAATTCTCGAATATTCTGCTGTGTGGGATTGTTCAATAAACCTTCCGGCAAAACGATCGCCATTCGTCCCCCGGGCTTTAAGAAGTCCAAGTTTCGTTCAAGAAAAAGAATGTGCCTGCCGATACCTTCTTTCAAGACATCCCCCGTAGAGGCCAATTGGTATTGATTTAGAATTCTAGGCTCCCTTATTTCTCCAGCAAATGGTGGATTGGCCATTACAATATCGAATTTAAATTGACGATTGTCGTTCTTCCTTAGTCTGAGCTTGCTCAACTCTCGATAACCATTGGCGTTTCTCTCGTGCCAATCGTCATCATTCTTCCGCTCGTCCCATCGAACAAAATCGAGTGTATTGAGTTCTATAACATTTGTCCCTCCATCGCCCGCAATCAGATTTAGTGTACGCGCAACCCTGACAGCTGCCTTATCGAAATCTATTCCGAATATACGCTTAATGTTACGTCGCGCTTCAGCGTTCATATCCGTTATGCGATTAGTAAATAATTCGCCATTCAAATGAAAAATAGTGTGTACCGGAAATCCACAGCTTCCAGATGCTGAATCGATCATATACTCTCCTGGAACTGGATTTAGCATTTTCACACACATATCTATTACATGTCTAGGAGTAAAAAATTGTCCCTTGACTCCCTTCGCATTCTGAGAGATCAGGTGTTCAAATGCTTCATCAATGACCATTAAATTGGAGTTGAATAGTTTCACATCTTGCAGACTTGAAACGCAGACAGCTAAATGGTCAGGTTGCAATAGTATCCTGTCTTCTTCTTCGAATATGCCCTGCCATGTTTCCTTTGCTTCATCGAACAATACTTGTAGACGTTCCTTAAGCTTGCGTGTTCCATCTCCTCTATTGCGAAATTCTAGGCTCCTAAACTGGTCATCGTTAATTTTTGCAACATGAGCTTGTAGACTAGAGTAACTGTGCTGATTTGGCATCTTTGTCTTTACGTGACGATCTATAATTACTTTGTCTTCTGCGCTTAATTGTTCATCGTAGAGTTTTACAAATATCAGCTTAAATACCTCTTCGAATACATCCTCTCCTGAATTTGCAAAGACTTCATCCTCTAGCTCCATTATAACTTCGCGCAAAGACTTTCGTTGATTTGCTATCTTGTCATTTATTATCAAATCTTTCAATGTAAATGTCTCTGTTAAAATATCGGATAGGGATTGGTCTGATCGCGGTATATCTGTTAAATTTTCGAAGAGATTTGGCTCTCGTCGATGGTAGAATGTAATCTGGTTTCCATTCGTCCATACACCGATAGGGGCACCGGTTGCATTGCAGTAGGACTTTAGTTGGTCGCGTCCTGTCTTGTTTACGGGTTTCTTTAATTCTACGATTAAGTCAACCGCTGTGGGATCATCGGGATTCACGATGGCTATATCGGCTTTCCTATTCGATGCTCCTATTTTAATGGGGTATTCCACGCGAATGTGCTTCAAGTCGTAGTGGTACTTCTTGACTAAACGACCAAGAAACCATTGTCTAATTATTTCTTCTGGCTTTAGGACTAGCTCCTTTTCTCTCTTGAGGCATTCGATATAGATTCTGCTTGATTTCTTCTTCAATTGACTGCAAATTGAGTCGATCTCGTGAGGTTCAACCAACTCAGGTCCCCATTTGCTGCCTCCTAAACACTGATAAAGCGCTTCTCTTCGTGTCACAAAGTTGTCTCCCATTAACGCAAAAACATTCGAATCAAATAGTTCATCTACAGATCGTCAAGATGATCCCTTGCTGTACGTCACATTGGCTACAGTCGACCCTTATGCAACATAAAGCATGAGGATTTGAGCAAAGACTTCCGCATTGCCAGCTACATGAGTACTTAGGCATTAGTCGCTGGTCGTAATGCCCCTTGGTGTTTGTCGTTGGTCGGGTGTGATTACTTCACTCACGATGTAAGTGCCGCATAGGTGACTTTCTTGCCCAGCATCCCTCGGAACAGACTGTCGAGTCTGTTTTTGGTGTCACGCTTTACATTGCCTTGATTGAGACGGAACGAGAACTCGTTGATGTACGCCTGGCAGTGCTTCACCGACCAATTGTGATAGGTTCCGTTGTAGCCACGCTTGATTACAGCCCACACGCTCTCTATTGAATTGGTGTGAGCCATCTGATTGACGAATTCTTTGACGGAATGATTGACACGTCCCTGCGAGTAGAACACACGGTCTAGACCATCGTAGCCCTTGTGTTCGTCCGTATAGAGAGTCGAACCGTATTCGATGTTCTCGTGAACTTTGGGATGGATTTCGTTCTGGCTTGGCTTGTCTATGACCATAGCCTTCACGTCTCCCCCTCTCTCGCGCATTCCCAACACGGTCGTTTTGCCTACTGCGCCACGTCCCTGTCGGAGCTTCCCGCTCTCATGCTTGTTGGCTTCCTTGCCTCCAAGATAGGATTCGTCTAGTTCGACTTCGCCTTTCAGCACCTTCATGTTACCACCACACGCTATCCGCAATCTGTGAAGCATGTACCAAGCCGCCTTGTAGCTGATGTTCAGCTCGCGTCTCAACTGCAATGCGCTGATTCCCTTGCGGGCCGTCATGAGCAAGTACGAAGCGTAAATCCATGTCCTTTGATCTCGGATGCGGTTGTGCTCCAACGGAGTGCCCGTGTAGGCATTGAAGTAGGATCGGCAATCTCCACACCAGTAGCCCTTCTTTCTCTGCTTCTGCTTGGTGATTCTGTCAGTCGCCCCGCACTTGACGCAATGGAGATTGTCGCCCCATCGAATCTGCTCCATGTACTCAATGATGGATTCCTCTGTGGGAAACATGCGTTGCAGATCGAAGAGGCTCAAAGTGCTGGCTTTTCGCCTGCTCGTCATTCTTGCTAACCTGTCGCTCTAACTATACTGTTATGGTAGCAAACTCTATGATATTTTGTCAAGCAATAGTTTCAATTTTCTTCATCTTTTTTATGCTTTTTGTCAACTAATCGCTACAATTCCCCTCTGTTTAATCCGTACTGAGTAACTCACGCCGTACGTCTTCCCAATCTAGCACTGGGTCGCTTGGGTCACGAATGCGATCCAATGCAACTGAGAGATCGTCAAAGTCTTCAAGGAAATTCTCCAGTGCAGTCCGGATGACTTCTGCTCGACTACGTCGCAGTTTCGAAGCCGCTGTGTCAATAGCATCAACCATTGAATCAAGTATTCGGGCTGAAATTTGTCTATACACAAACTCTCTTGACATCTAAGTAGTGTATATAACATCACTTTACATCAAACAACATTAATCTTGAAACCTGTATTGCTTAAAAACGTTAGCGTCCAAGTTAATATCGTTTGATCGTGCGTGCGTTTCCTGGCACACACAGCACTTTTGGGAAGTCATTTTAGATTGCTAGGTATTAGGTTCCAGTGGATAACAGGCTATTGGATCAGTAGTGATGGGCTCCTAAGCTAGCTAGTAGGTATGCGAGATTAGGCTGCTACCGTGTTACCGAATGTACATAATCCACTAGCAACTTCACGTTGTCAACAGGAGTTTGTGGCACTATACCATGACCCAGGTTGAAGATGTGCCCCGGTCGACCTCCAACGTCATCCAATATCCTTTTCGCGTGGCTGAGAACCAGCTCGGGGTCCGCACAGAGTGCAATCGGATCCATATTTCCCTGGATTGCAGGGCATCCAATTTTCTCCCAAGTACTCGCCATGGGAACTCGCCAGTCCAGAGCCAGGAAATCTGGCCCCGTCTCATACATGCTGACAAGTAGATGCTGGTTACCAGTCGCAAAGTAAATCTTAGGAACACTGCTGTGAATTCCAGAGAATAAACTCTTGGTGGCGGGCGCTACGTACTTGAAATATTCGTAGCTGGCAAGACACCCGACCCAGCTGTCGAAGACTTGAACTGCATGTACGCCTGAGTTGATTTGAAGATTGAGGTAGTCGCGAACGGCTAGCGAAAGCTTGTCAAGCAACGAAAACCAACTCTCGGGGTGTTTATACATGAATCGTTTGGCCAACGTGTAGTTCTGCGATCCTCTTCCTTCAATTGCGTAAGCTGCTAGCGTAAAAGGAGCACCCGCAAATCCGATTAGGGAAGCGCGGGATGGCAATTCCTGGAGAATGTTTCGCACGGTTTCAGCGATGTAACCAGTTCCTTCCTGTGCTGGAACCAACTGAAGTGCATCGACATCCTTAGGATCTCTGATTGGATTGTCAATAACTGGACCAACACCCGCGACATAGTCGAGTTTCAACCCCATAGGAATTAAGATGGGCAAAAGATCGGCAAAAACAATTGCCGCGTCGACATCCAGAATGCGTTGCGCATCCAATGCAGCTTGTGCTGCGAGTTCAGGATTGGTGAAGAATTCCAGGCTGGAACGATTGCCTTTCAGTTTGTGATACTCGGGCATGTACCGCCCTGCCTGCCGATTAAGCCAAATCGGAGTGTAGTCGGTCTTCTCGCCTCGACAAGCCTTCAGAAAAGATGTCACTGAGTGACTTGTTTTGAAGTGCTAAGGTGAACATCGACATCTCTTTCGTAGTCGACATCTTCTCGACCGAACCCGAAAAGCTTGAGGAATTCGGTCCTGAATCCACTAATGTCGGCAAGGTCTCGAGCATTGGAGGTGTCTATTGAATCCCATGCGTTTTTCACCTCGTCTTGAACTGTAGCATCAAGTTCGAAATTGTCCATTCGAATACGACCTTCATCGTCGATGCGACGATTCGATTGATAAATCTGTTCACCGATCATGCGATACATGTGAGCAATGCAATCTTCATGAGTTCCGTGGGCTTTCATTACTTTGAAGAGTATCGAAAAATAAAGTGGAACTACGGGAATGGCCGTGCTTGCCTGAGTGACAACCGCTTTCAGGACTGAAATCATGGCTTCGGCACCGGATTTTCCAAACCTGCCATTTATCTCGTCCCTGGCTCGATCAAGATCTTCCTTTGCTTTCCCAAGTGTCCCTCCACGGTAGATCGGCCAAGTCAGCTCGTTTCCTAAATATGTGTAGGCAACGGTTTTGAAATCTTGAGAAAGGGCACCTGCTTTCTGAAGAGCGTCTATCCAGAGGATCCAGTCTTCGCCCCCCATTACCTTGATAGTCGAATCAATCTCCTCATCCGTGGCAGGAAGTAGGTCGATATTCTCAACCTCGCAAGTGCCACGCAAAATATTCAGCTTGAGAGTGCGAGACTTCAGAGGATTGCCGATAGGCTTGATGCTCGAACGAAACATCTCGCCACTCTCAGGATGAATGCGTACGGGAGAGGCCAAGCTGTAAATGAGCAAATCGATAGGTCGCATCTCGGCCCGGACTACCTCGGCCACTTGTTGCTTCAACTGATTTGAAAATGCATCACCGTTGATTGTCTTCGCGTATAGATCTCTTCGTGCAGCACATCGTTCGAAGCCCACATTGTTGTACCAACCGGCGGAAGCAGGACGTCGTTCTTCGGGTTCTTTCTCCAGCGAAACTCCGAGTGTGTGGCTGCCGCACCCAAACGCAACTGCGATTCGCGAAGCCAATCCGTAGCCTGTTGAACAACCAACAACAAGCGCGTTGGTTGGTCCTTCCATCTTTGGACGCCTCTCAACGTAAGAGACTTGGTCCTCAACATTCTTTACACAACCAATTGGATGTGCGGTTGTACATATAAAGCCGCGAATGCGCGGTTTGATGACCATTTGATGTACTAATAGCCGATGGGGCGGGTGGAAAAATCTTCCCTCCGCCTTTTTCAGACCTCTTTAGACCGTACCTTCGAATAGCTAGATAATAGCGAAGGAGGTGGAAATCTTGGTACTGTCTTCTATTGGGAGTTGACGAAAGCAGTTTGTAGCTTCTTCAATAGGACCGAAAGTTGACTACTCTCAACAAAGGTCTATCACTCGTGACTCAGATCGCTTGCTCGCTTCATCCCGTGTGCTCCCGGAACCAAGACATCGTAGTCTTCAAGTAGTGAATATCTGGGAGGCAGACAATCAGCAAAGTAGTTGAGGGCACCCGCGGGTTGTGAGTAGCCAATCAGGTGCTGCATCTCTCTTGACAGAGTCTTTGCCAGTCTCGGAGGACAGGCTAGAAATTGGTTTTCTTCTTGTGACAGGAACGACAAGCTGTAGTCGATGTTCATCCCCAATCTTCGCGACTGGCTATTGTTTGCGCCTGCACCATGCACAGTCCACCCAGTCCAGATTAGTACGCTACCCTTCGGCATTGAAGCTTGAACTGTTGGAAAATCCGATTCTTGGTACCAGGTCATCGTCTGGTGCTCGCTAGGATCTACAACATCCGGCCATCTATGGCTTCCAATAACGACATGTGTGGCTCCGTTTTCTTCACAAAAGTCAGAGAGCGCCCACATCGTCTCGACTTGTGGATCGATATTGTGGCCAGCTAGATTGTGGACCCATAGTCCGTTTCCTCGGTGTACCGGCTGCCGAGTCTGACCGGGTCCAACGTCAATGACTTGAGTCAAGCCTAATCGCCAAGGGTATTTGCCTTTTCCTCTAGGTGCCTGAATGACCTGAACTTCATTGCCCATGCGAGCTTGTTGGCCCAAAATTCTTTCGCAGACGTCAAGAACGGTTGGGTGTGCAATCGCTCGGTGCGAACTGGGTGAGCGTGCTACCAACGCGCCAACTCGGCGAGAGTTCGCCAGACCATGTAGACCGTGAGGCGTAGCGTCGATATAGGGTTGCATCTCTGAGACGATCCCTTCCATGATGTCTGACTCGAGAGCACGCTCGACTATCACTGCACCATCCCGGTCGATTGTGTCAAAGACTCTGCGATTGAAAGAGGAGAGATCGCCTCGTTCACTCTCGCTTTTGAAGTCCAATCGATGTATTTCTTGCGTCATTTGGTGAACTGCGCCACATGCCACTGTTTAAGGAGGCTGTATTTACTTCAATAGTACGAAAGTCGCCTTCAGTGAATATCAAAGCTCTGTATGGTGGCCATCAATACATAATGGTTTTCTAGCATCTGAATTGCGTTCTCGAATGACTCAACACTCCGCAAGCATAGTCAATGAAGCTTGGCTAAACCGGGACTCTATATCTACAAAGACGACTGGAGAGATACGTAGCGCAGTGGACGACACTCTCAGTGCATTGGACGCAGGGGAATTGAGAGTTGCCCATAAGGAGAGAGGCGATTGGGTTGTCAACGAATGGATTAAAAAGGCTGTTCTATTGAGCTTTATCTTGAATCCGTTTCAACGAGTAAGCGGCGCGCCTGGATCGACAAGCTGGTGGGACAAGATCCCATCCAAGTACTCGGGTTGGGGCGAAGCTGAATTTAGAGATGGCGGTTTTCGTGCAGTACCAATGTCCTTCGTACGACACTCCGCGTACATCGCCCCCAATGTCGTTCTAATGCCAAGCTTCGTAAACATTGGTGCCTACGTGGACAGCGGAACCATGGTAGACACTTGGGCAACAGTCGGCTCTTGCGCTCAAATCGGAAAGAATTGCCATATTTCAGGCGGCGCTGGAATAGGAGGTGTTCTTGAGCCCTTACAAGCTTCTCCCGTTATTGTGGAGGATAACTGCTTTATCGGTGCACGATCTGAAGTCGTAGAAGGTGTTCTCGTTGAAGAAGGATCCGTTCTATCAATGGGAGTCTTTCTGGGGGCTTCGACGAAAATCATTGACCGTCATACTGGTGAAGTAGTTCAAGGTCGAGTACCAGCGTACTCCGTGGTGGTACCAGGAACTTTGCCGCAGCCACCTTTAGAAAGCGGTGCACCTCGTCCCAATCTATATTGCGCCGTCATAATCAAACGCGTGGACGAACGGACTAGAGCCAAGACCTCCATCAACGAATTGTTAAGAGAC
>JAPOXO010000004.1 GCA_026707045.1 Gammaproteobacteria bacterium
CTTGCAGCGTAGAAGTCTTTGAACTCGACCGAATAGAGGCGGCCGTCTACAACGGAAGTGTTCGCCTCGCGCATGGCACTGGGTAACGGTTCAATTGGATTGGATGGCATTCTCTTGTTAGGAGAACATGAAAAGGGATTAGTGATTCAAGATACGGATCACAGGCAGTTGACAGTGCTGGCTCGAACGAGTTGAGTAGCCGCGCTTCGGTATCCTAGCGTTGAATCGTCTCTTGACTAAACAGTTACTCCGGAACCTTTGGTCGGGATGGATCCTCAATCCATTCGCTCCATGAACCGGGGTAGAGAGCAGGTTCATCATAGCCCGAAACCAACATGGCAAGGATGTTGTTGGTTGCCGTGACACCGGACCCACAGTAGCAGATCACATCGGAGTCTTTGGACACACCCTCAAACTTCTTTGGGTCCCTAGTGAATTTTCCGTCTGAGCCGATGTTCTTGAGGAAAGGGCTACAAATAGCTCCAGGAATGTGCCCCGCCGTATGATCCATGGTCTCGTTGAATCCCTGAAACCGGTCTTCCGCGCGTGCATCAACGAGCACACCTTGGTGATTCAAGACATCCTCTGCCGTTACAGTTCGAGTTAGTGGTTTGCCAATCGAGAATTCTGCGGGTTTCGGAACCGGAATGTCGGTAGCCGTCTCAAAACCGGCTTCCTGCCATGCCGCGAATCCCCCGTCCAGTACAGACACTTTTTCGTGACCGAGCCAACGCAACATCCACCAAAGGCGACAGACAAACATGCCATTCCCAGCGTCATACACAACGACATGAGACTCATTGGAAATGCCCAAACGACCCAAGAAGTCAGCGAATCGTTCTTTCGAAGGAAGAGGGTGTCTTCCGCGGCGACCGGGAGGATCTGCGAGATCCTCATCGACGGAAACGAATATGGCATTGGGAATGTGAGATTCCCGATACTGCCGAAAGCCGAGCTCTCTATCCAGTAGATCGCTTCTGCTGTCGGCGATTACCAGCTGGGAATTGCCAAGGAGTCCGTGTAGATCTTCAGCCGAAATGAGGTTGTCTTCGGGTTTCCACATATAGGATCCTCGCTACGGTTTGGGCTTGTACTTGATCATCACTCTGGAACCGTCCTCGAGTGCACTCTTGAAGCGCGGTCCCCAGGTATCCCATCCGTCCGAGTACTTCTCACCCATTACCTTGAGTACCTCTTGGTGCACTTCCTTGTCTTCAACAATACTTCCAGTGGCCATGAGTTCGGGGGCTTTTCTATAGGCTTCGTTTGCTTGCCTCCAGTTGCCAAATTCTCCAACCCAGATTCGCGCCTCGGTGAGATCCTTGCCAATTGCCTTCGCTCGCCAGGCTTCCGATGGTGTAACAACGTAAATCTCTTTCTCGTGGAATGCGAACCAAATTTCGCCTTTGCACGTACTTTCCTCACCATCTGACTTTATGGGTGTCAAGTAAATTAGGCTCGAAGTCGACAATTCCTCCGGTAGCTCCTCTGACACTTTCTCTTCCGCATATACGGAACGAGAAAAAGGTACAAGGATTGGTGTAGCAAGGATGCCGAGTGATATTTGTCTACGTGTAATCATGAATGCATTCGCTCCTGCTTGATTGTGGAGTCGTTTTGAATCAAGTATAGATGGATGAATAGATCTCAATCATGATCAGTTGTTTCGTTAGAGTTTTAACGAACACATTGGAGTCTTGATTTGCAGCCACCGCTTGGGTTATAGACACAATTTAACCGCTTGCTTGAAGAGTTTCTCGAACGCAAGGTCGTTGGGATGAAATGCGTGTACTCACTCTTTACCTTGAGATGCCCACTCGACTAAAGCCTTGTTTGGATCCGCTAGCTCTTCAAGTGATGTGTACCAAAAGCGTTCCCATCCAACTTCCGGCAGAGCGGTGAACAGCATTAGATTGAGAGGATAGTTCTCGCACGGAGTACAGGTACGAGCGTCATCCCGAAAGAGAAATACTGCCTTTTTCAAAGCGGTTGCATAGCCAAGCTCAAATACAACTCCTTCTTCCGGTGGGCATCCGTTGACTACAGCTACTATTCCATCGGTGTTCTGTATATCGGCAATGTCTGCCTGGCCGACCGGATAGGCCCATCCTTTTGAGTCCTTGTCAAGTTGGTTGTTGCGTTCAAACGGTTCAAAGACCTCCAATCCCAAGGACTGAAGTTTCGCAACTAGTTCCCTCAAAGGTCCGTGTTGCTGTAGTGAAAATCCATACGGATTGGCCAGATATACGGACTTGACCATTTCTCCTAAGTCTCTTATTCAATACCGTTTACGCTAGCTACTCTTTCTCGTCGAATAGCGAGTCAAAGAACCAGTGTGCGCCTGCTGGTTCTTCTAGCAGACGTCTTTGACGCGAGGTCAATTCGATGCCCTCGGGAGCGGTAACCCGAGAACGCGACCATGTCAGTTGGGACGCACAATATTTGTAGAGCAACGTGCGACGCTCGTAGTCGGCTTTCCATTCCATTGTTCCGTGCGTAGTGGCTTCGGAGAAAAATGTCACACTACCGGCTGGAGCGTAGGGGACTTCAACCACATCCTTGATACTTCCATCCCGAATGCATCGGGGGAGCTTAATGTGGCTGTTGTGACTTCCTGGTATGCAACAGAGACCACCTGTCTCTGGTCCACTATCTGCTAGGTTGAACGCTGCAACTCCAAATCCATGAAT
>JAPOXO010000065.1 GCA_026707045.1 Gammaproteobacteria bacterium
AAGTTGCTTAATAGTAGGGCACACGTGGCTTCACGGCGCGCATGCCGGTGTTCACCGGTGCTAGCCATGTTATTGGTTTGTACAGTTGCCGCGCCTGCGACAGTATTTGGCAGTGCGGTAGATTGCGAAACTGGGCGATACGCCGTTTCTCATGATTTTCCAGGCGGAGGCTTGGCTTCATGTGTTGCAACTGAAGATTCCTTGCATATTACATTAGCTCCGGAAGACAAGCCGCCTATAAACCCTAGTCCGTGGTACGCTTTCAAGATTACGCGAATTGAACCCGACTCTCCCGTAAACCTCGATGTAAGACTTACTTATCCACCGGGATTTCAGCACCGCTACTTGCCGAAACTGAGCCGTGACGGCACAAATTGGACCCCGATGCCGCAAAGCGACGTTAGTGTGTCTGACGACGGAACAGCGCATTTCAAGATAGTCGTTGACTCCAAGATCCTTTATGTCTCCGCTCAAGAAAACCTAAATCTTGATTGGTATCGTGACTGGATAGAAGAAATCAAGGACGAATGGCTTGTTCGTAAGGTTGAGACTATTGGCCATTCCATAGCTCGACATCCAATCGAAGCAATTGAAACTAGCCCCGAGTCTCCAAATGTAATATTGCTTCTTGGTCGTGCGCATCCGCCAGAAATTCCTGGTGCGCTAGCAATGCGAGAATTCGTGAGATCTCTCGCGTCTATACGAGTCGAGTCATGCCTGCAGGGCCTTACTCCTGAATGTAGATTCTTCTCCCGCCATAACTTTCTTATTGTTCCATTGCTGAATCCGGATGGCGTTGCGTTGGGACATTGGCGACACAATCTGGGTTCCGCGGACTTGAACCGAGACTGGGGAGAATTCGCTCAGCCAGAAACCGCTTCTGTTCAGAGAAAACTGGACTCCATTGCGCCCCATACTGAACTAAATCTGATGTTGGATTTTCACTCAACTAATCGTGACGTTTTGTATGTTCAGGACCCAGCTGACCAAACCGAACCGACGAACTTTACCGAGCATTGGATCAAGAATATTGAGGTGCAGAATCATGCAGCCCAAATAGAGCAGACTGTCGCTGGGTATGAGATTGCACCTCGGCCCAATTCGGACAACGGAACCTCGAAGAACTACTTTTATTCCAAGTACGGAGTACCAGCCATCACCTTCGAAACGGGTGACAACACCAACCGCGATGACATTCCCAGCCGAATGGCAGCGTTCGCAACCGCACTTGTCGACACTTTCATTCAGATTGAGTCGGTGGATTCGGCAGATGCAATGCAATCCAGCTGCTCCTACACGTACTCGCGCACACAACCATGCTCGGACTTCTATTGTTTTCTCATTGAGGCGAACAAGGCATCTTTGGTATCGTCGGTAGCTGACGGGCTGATCGAAGCCGATGTTGCGGAACACTTTGCTCTCGCAATGCTTACAGATTCAGTCGATGCTGATCAGAATGATTCGCTTAGAGTTTCAGACTACCTCAAGCTGGAAGGTCGACTTTCCAACCGAGCAGGGGTTGAAATTTCAAACATCCACATAGGAAGGTCACGACAAGATCTGCACGGTACAGTCCGTCGCATGCTCGCTCGCGACCGTTGGATGGAGCTTCATATGAAGGTGAATCGCAATCGAAAAGAGTTGCTCGGACTGGCAGAATCTCACCTGGAGACCATAGTACCGGCTTATACGCATGGAGTTCCCTCTCAGCCAACGACTTTTGGCCATCAGCTCCTAGCCTACGCTGATTCTCTTGGGCGGACATCCTCCCGATTGCGAGAGGGATACAAACGCTTGAACAAGAGCCCATATGGAGCAGGACCCGGTACAACAAGTGGGATCTATCTCAATCGAGACCGATTAGCGACTTTGCTCGGCTTCGAATCTCCGGTGATCAATAGTTTCGATGCAAATTTCGTAGATTCGATGAATTACAAGAATGAACTCGCCGGTGTTCTTAGCGATGCAGCGCTTACGATCAATCAGTTTGTGGCAAACATACACAGCCAACAAAGAGACCCACATCCGTGGATCTATCTAGGTGATTCCAGTGTTAGCTCGAGTAGTTCGATGCCTCAAAAACGTAATCCTCGTGACTTGGATCGGCTTCGCACCGTGTCCAATCAGGTTCTGTCTCTGGCACATCAATTGGCTATGAACAGCCACAATGTTGACGCAGGAATGCACGACTACAGGATGGCTTCAAACATATCAAATCTCGCTGATGCGGCCGACTCGATGTTTGACCGCTTTCTTGCACTGTTGCAGGACTTGGTCGTCGATCCACAACGAGCGCAGTCGGCCATTAAAAGGAGTTTTGCGACTTCCGCTCAAGTGGCGGAATTGCTAGTTGAAAACTCTGACCTTTCGTTTCGCGAAGCACAGGAGTTTGCCGCCGCATTGGTTGAACGAGCCAGATCCACGGATCGCCACCTAAACTCGCTGGACGACGCAGAGTTTGAGGAAGTCTATGTGTCGATTTTTAACACGGATATGCCGGTGGAGGCAACAGCCATTCAAAATGCGCTGAACAGTTACAACATGGTTTTCGAGCGCAAAGGTCTCGGAGGACCTCAGTTGGACGAGACCGCTCGCATGTTGAATGAAGGCTATAAGAGCCTCGCGGACGACTTGTGGTGGTACAAGACTCGCCAGTCTGCAATAATTAGCGCAGACATTGCTTTGCAAGACGATTTCTTCGAGATTTGTTCGAATAGTCCCTAAGACGGACTGCGTGGAACTACTACTCGAACAACAGTGAGATCGTCACTTCTATCCATGAATATATGGCCGACTACTTTTGGCTATGGAGTTAAAGAATTGAATTTGTTAGAGAAACAGCGTTTTTCAAAAATCTGGGCAACATTGCTTGTTGTTGGGTTAGTTTCGACATCTCTAACCACAAGCGGTCAGCAAACACCTTCTGAAGATGAGGAAGAAGCTGAAGACGGACAATCCATCGAAGAAGTCGTGGTTGTTGGCAGCCAAATAAAAGGTGCAGATGTAACGGGCATTCTGCCCGTCTCGGTGTTTGAAAGCGAAGACATCGAGGTGCTGGGAATCTCGTCGGGAGATGAACTTCTGGAAATGCTCCCCGAACAAGGTCAGAATTTCTTCAACGAGGAAGAGAACATAAGCGGAGGCGTGAATTCGGCGCGCGGTGATGTGGGTGCATTTAATCTTCGAAACCTTGGTACTGGAAACACTCTTGTACTCTTGAACGGACGACGGATGGTCAATGCCGCCAGTTACCAAACTGAGGAAGTCGGCGGAAGCTTCGTTCCAGTCAACACGGTGAACTCCAACACCATACCGCTCTATGGTGTTGATCGAGTGGAAGTGCTTCGAGGGGGCGCGGCAGCCGTATACGGTGCGGATGCCGTAGCCGGAGTTGTGAATACTGTGCTCGAGAAAGACATCGAAGGGTTTGCGGGCCGATGGAGAACCTATTCCTACCACTTAGTGGGGCGGCAGACTCATGAATTTAATGGTGAGTGGGGAGACTACTTCAACGATGGTGCAACCCATGTTGGGGTCATGTTTGATTTCCTCTCACGGGACAACATTCACTCGTCGGAAGATTCGAAATGGGCCGATGCCGACTTTAGACGTCTGGTACCGGATGACTCCCCATGGAATGGTTCAACTTCCTTTCGTAACACAAGCGCACACTCATTGTTTGGCCAATTTGACATTGTTCGAAGCGTGAGTCGTTTTGGACTCCGCGGCATTACGGATTCGAGAGGCGAGTTTGAAGTATTCCCGCTAGGCGATCCCCGCTGCGATTGGCAACTCAATGAGTTTACGTGCGGAGCTGTGGACGGCAACGGAGTCGAGCGCTACAACTTGAACGAGTTTAGGGACCTTTCTTCTGCTCTTGATCGATTGGGATTGTTTGTCTTTGCAAATCACAATTTCGACAATGGCATCGACGGTTTCTCCGAATTTCTCTATTACTCCTCGCAATCTGTGATGTCTCGACATCCGTCGTACGCGTTTTCAACCGTAAAGCTCAGAGTCGGACCCGAGAACTACTACAACCCATTTGGACCGTGTGGTTCTCCCAATCGGCTATCGGAAAGTCTGATCCCCGATGTGCCATGCGAAGGGCTGTTGTTGGAGATCGACAACTATCGATATGCCGAGAGACCAAGAATTGTCGAAAACGATGGAAATGTATTTAGGTTATTGGGTGGACTGGCAGGCACCAAAGACGATTGGGACTGGGAAACTGCATTCGTGTATTCGGTTGCGACACGGGAAGATCTCACGCGCAATAGAGTGTCAAACACTCTCATAACAGCTGCATTGTTTGATTCCACACCCGCGGCGTACAACCCGTTTAGCGCAGGTGTGGACAGTAATATCGAACGCGCATTGGTAGATGTGACTCGTGACAACCGCATGGAGATATTCCTAGCCGACTTCAAAGTCACCAACACTGCCATCTATCAGCTTCCCGAAGGTCCGATTGGAGCATTAATGGGTGTCGAAATCCGCAATGAATCGTTTGAAGACGATCGTGATCCTCGACTAGACGGGACGATAGAGTTCGAAGATTTTCAAGGCGACACGTATCCTTTCGTATCAGATGTTGTGAATTCCAGCCCGACTCCTGACAGCAGTGGTGATCGCACGGTTTTCTCGCTGTTTGGGGAACTTGAGATTCCCATTGCCAATCGCTTGGACTCTCTGGTGGCCCTCCGCTACGAGAACTTTTCCGACGTGGACGACACCATTGTTGGCCGGATTGCAGTAGGATGGCGACCGCAGGATGAGCTTCAACTTAGAGCGTCTTGGTCGCAGGCGTTCCGAGCACCCAATCTGGTAACGGTCAACGAAGAAATCGTAGCGCGACAAAACACGCGTACCGATTGGACATGCGTCTATGCAGCAGAGAACGGCGGCGATCCTGATCAAGATATTGTGGATTGCGTCAATTCCACACAAAGAGTAGCGCAGGGAAGCAAAAATCTAGTTTCCGAACGGAGCGACAACTGGACAGTGGGAGTGGTTGCGGACCCCTTTGATTGGCTCACGGTTACTCTGGACTATTGGTCCATAGTCAAGGAAGACACCATCGGATTGCTAGGAGAGGAGAATCACACTGTGTACGACTTGCTTTTGAGACTCGAACACGGTAGTGGGAATTGCCAGGGCCTACAGGAATACCCTGCAGTCAAGCGGGCGGAGGACATCTCAGACGAAGAAGTGGCTGTTTACGAAGCTGCAGGTATTTGTCCGGCAGCCCCGATCGACCAAATCTTTGACAGTTACGCAAATTTGGATACGCGATCGCTGAAAGGAGTCGATCTTGGAATCTACGGAGAATTTGAGTCGAAGTGGGGAGATTTCAATGTCAAGTATCTTCGAGCGCAAATGTTGGAATTTAATCAAGAGCCTGGAGGTACGTCAGCCAGACTAGTTGATGCAAAGGAACGAGGAGTGCTTCCCGCGAGTATTCCGGTAGCCGGATTTGCCGACCTAATCGGACAAGATGGAAATCAGGAATTCAAAGAAACTCTCTTGATCAGATGGAAACTTGCACCATATGCAGCTTCGCTATCAGGGACTCGGTTGAGTGAGTTCTACCAGGATTCACTTACTTTGGACGATGGCACGCCCAAGGGCTTGAGGTACATGGTGCCAGCGTTCCACACGTGGAATCTCTCGTTTGACTTTACAACGAAGTACTTCTTCAACCATACACGATTTCGGGTAGGAGTTCGGAACGTAACAGGAGAACGCGCACCACTTGCCGATCGCTATTTCGGCTTTTTCGCGGACGCGCATCGCGACTACGGTCGATACTATTACGTTGATGTTCGGATTTCTACCGAATAGAGAACACTAGACACAACAAACTGTGAAGGGGCGGGTGGATAGACAGTCCATTTGTAGAGAGCAGCACGAAGCGTTGAGAATCTACTCAGATTCAAAGTGCCAAACCGAGTCGCTCAAGTTTGAGTAGACTGCAAGAACTGATGTAAGGAGGGATAAATGTTTTCATCTCAGTTGTACAACCAGCAAACCACTTGGGACGAGATAAAAAGCGTTCTCATGACCATGGAGATCGGCCGATGGGAGAGTGCGTATTTCTACGATCACTTTGTTCCTCCTTGGCATAACGATCTCAACGTAACCGAGTCGGACTCCTTTCCGACTTTTGAGGGTTTAACTTTGATGGCAGGTGCCGCCGCAGTTACCTGTCGACTAAAGCTTGGTGTTTTGGTCTGCGGTAACACCTACCGCAATCCTGCATTAATGGCGAAGATGGTTGCAACCATGGACGAAATGTCCTTTGGACGTGCGCAATATTGCATTGGAGCAGGCTGGAATGTGCGTGAACACGCAGCTTACAGCTGGGAGTTTCCTCCCATAAGAGAGAGGAGCGACAGATTGGAGGAAGCTTGCGAACTCGTGAAGATGCTGTTTACCGCGGACGGAATCGTGAACTATGAAGGAAACTACTACACGCTCAAGGATGCCCCATTCGCGCCTCGAGGGTACAAAGGTCGCCAAATCCCGATTATGGTTGGCGGCAACGGCGAAAAACGAACGCTCAAGACATGTGCCAAATATGCGGACATATGCAATTTGGTTGGCGTCAGTCCCGAGCAAGTTGCTCACAAGAAAAAGGTTCTGGAGCAACATTGCGAAGCCGTAGGACGAGACCCAACCGAGATAAAAATGACGGCGCATGTTCCGATGAGGATTATTCGCGATGAAGAACACGCAAAACGAGCTCGGCGTGGAGCAGACTGGCTCATGATTGGATCTCCCAACTATGTGAAGGATCGGGCAAACGACTACATCGAAGCGGGAGTAGAGGAATTCATGCTTCAGTCCATCCAGCAGAAGCCGTGGGTCTATGCAGAACTGAACGAAGAGATCTTCAGCGCGTTTGACTGACCCGGCAAAATGGATAGGTACTTTCACGCAGAAATCAGCTAAACGCAAATAGCGCTTGAGTGCAGAGGTCTATCACACGAGGGATTAGGTTTTCTGCTCTGGCACTGACAAAAACGGATCGATCAAGACAGAGACTTTGTCTTTTTGCAGATTCACTGATTCACTAGAGCTAGGTGAGAAACACACATTTGCTTTAATTCTCGGGACGAATTGGAACCCCTTGCACGCAGTTGAAATTTGCAGATGTATAGACTATAAACGAGACGTTGATATTGTGGGCTTAGGAAGACCATGCCTGATCGGGTAACGAGTGCGACGACGAAACTTGGATTCGGCCTTCTACTATGTCTCGGCATTGGTTACGTAGCGGTCGTTGGCGGATTTATTCTGTTTGTCATGATGGGATCGCACGAGACCCCGCTATATGTAAAGGTACTTGTCGGATTGGGTGTTGGTGGAATAGGCTTGCTGTTCTTTGCCGTCTTGCGTCAACGCATCATTGAGTCCAAGACGGACAAATACAAAGACGTGGAGATTTGACATGTTAGTAGTAACCAGTGATTCCATTCCGGGAAAGAAGATCGTGAAGACATTTGGGCTTGTGCGTGGCAATACTGTCCGAGCACGACACGTGGGACATGACATCGTTGCAGGACTCAAAAACATTGTCGGAGGCGAAATTGGCGAATACGCCAAGCTAGTCGCGGAAAGCCGAGAGCAAAGTCTAGATCGGATGAAAGAGCACGCCCAAAACTTGGGCGCAAATGCCGTAGTTGCTACCCGGTTCAGTACGTCGGTTATGCAAGCAGGCGCCGCTGAGCTGTTGGCATATGGCACGGCGGTGGAGGTAGAGGACGAGTAATTACTCGTTGTTTTCGACTTTTGTCCACTTTACGGCATCTGCGACGGTAAATCCACTGTTACCTGGCGTTACGACCACTTCCACGTCCGAAATCTGAATGTCGTACGTTCCCAATTCGACCCATCCTCGACCTGAGAGGGATGGTTCAATTTTGATCGTATCCGAAGTGTCGTCGTGATGAACGCTGACCCAAAAGTGCTTGGGTTCATTCGAGGTGCCACTAGATCCGTCCCGTGGACCAGAGGAACTAATTGTGATACTGGTAGAAGTTTGTGCTCCACCCATTCCGAATCCCACGCTTGTTGTTCTTGATAGCGAATCGGGGATACTAGCCGGAAGGTGAAACTCCAATCGCCATATTCCGGATGAAGGTAGTTTCGTTCGGAAAGACGCCCGAGAGTCCTCAGTCTCTCCGGTAGTTAACGCATGGGTTTGGCGATACTTCCCATAGCTCGAACTGCTAGCTTTTCTAAACCATTGACCATGGTCATCCGCTAATAAACTATATTCGGGCAGACCTGCATCCATTTCGGTATCGACGACGAATCGACTTTCCACGAGAAAGTCGAGCCACCAAGGCATGACTGCATCTACTGAGCCCTCGTCTCCATTTATTGTGGTGAATCCTTTGTCTAAATCGTCGACGACAACGGCGTCTGTTTCAAGTGGGAGCCAATCAATTTCCACAACAGGAGGCAGGACGGGTGAGTCCTTAGGTTCAAAGTCTTCAACTATAGGAACGTCTAGCTGCAAAGAGCCTCGATTCAAAGAAATCTCGGGTGTTATCCAGATATAAGCCGCTGGATAGGAGTCCTGAAAAGCAACTTGCAACGATGTCTCTCCGTCGACGCGAAAAGCAGGTAGACTCCCCATGAGTCCGTACCCGCCTCCGTTTCGTGGCGCGTAGGAGACAGTCACGAAACCGGGAACCTTCTCGTTGTTGCGAAGGACAAAGCTGGTTTGATAAACGGATTCGCCCGAATCCGAATCTTGCAATCGTTCCGAATTCGGATTCGTGGCCACAAAACCAGGTAACCCACTCTCAACAAGCCAGTTTCCCGCAATTCGATCGAATTCCACTCCGACATCCTGCGCGGCTTGAAAAAATTCTCTTTTTGTAAAGGTTGATCCTTTATGTTTTCGAGCTAGTTCAGCCAAGAATGCGCCAGCTTGCTCAGTTCCATAGTGTTCAAGAATCTGGTGTGCAATTGCGTTGGTACGGGCAAACACAATGCGACTCGCAATGTCGGGGTTGCCCCTGTAATCAACCTCGGCAAGCGAAGATTCCGACATGTGCTCCCAAACAGAAGGGCGATTTGTGAATCCTTCGTGCCAAATTTGAGGTGCTGACGAATAATCGAAAGTGAACATGGTTCTTGAGCCGAAGTTTTGAGCTGGATTTAAGTGCAGATATATTGAAAAGACTGGAACCTCGTCGTTACCGGTAACAAGTATCCTTGCAAGTTCATTGATGAGGTAGTTGATTGCCACGGAGCCATCCCCTTCAGCCATCGTTTGGTAGAGCACGAAATTCTTTGCTAGGTTGGACACTGGATTTCCGCCAGATTGATCGTTTCTAAAGAACCGAGTTACTGTCTCGAGGACATACTCGCTCCTTTTCTCTTCGGACTCAGCAGCTTCATCAGGCAAGTTCTTCAGCACTCTGTCGAATCGCGCGATAGGCAATCCTGACTCCCTCATCATCAATACCCCTGGTTGTGCCAGCACACTATCCATGCGCCATCCACCTCCGAACACTCGTAGCGATACAGGCACTTCTACTAACGAGAGAGTGTCGAATGGGTAGTCAAGTCCAGCGCTCTTCCATTCCGCAACTCGCTCTTCAAGCCACGCGTTCAACGCTGGACCAATGTCTTCAAGTGCACTCAGGAATTTAAGGTGTTTCTTGCTGAACATTAGTTCAAACTCGATGTCGTCCACCACTGTCGAATAGGTTTCAAACCTAGAAGCTACTAAAGCAGGGTCTCGAATTGGTACTTTCGGATTGAAGTGCACGCGAGTTCTTGACCCGTTTCGAACAGTTTCAACTCTCCCTGGACCAGCGACAGACCAGGCCTGGGGCACTTTTACTTGAAGGTCCAACTCAAAGAAATCGTTGCCTGTTGCATCCCATTCTGTTGTTCCGTAAGCGGCCCCCGCTTGAGGCAGCCAATATATATCTGGCATCAATGCGACGAACTGGGAATGATGGATATAGGATTCTTCGCCCAGCCTCGGCAAACCTTGTACTTGCTGACTCGTGTCCGGCTTTGTAGGATTGATTGCGCTATCAAGGTAGGCAAAGCGTTTACTTGGCATACCGTTAGCAACAATTCTGACTTGGGTTTTCTGAGTTGCGGAGTTGGTTTGTGGAATTGTTAGCAGACCATTCTCAAAGAAGAAATCACTCGTCGTCGTTCCGTCTACATGCAATTCGTTGATGCTGTAGCCGGGATTTAATGAAATCAGCCAGTCGTTTTTGAGATTAGCTTCTGTAGAGATTAGATCCAAAGTCAAATCGAACTCAATCGTTTTGCCTGGTCTTATATCTACCGTTCCTGAAATTTTTTGAATGTCGGTTGACGAATGAAGCTGGTGTTGTGAGTGAGAGGTCACCCATCCGTCAAATTCTTGACGTTCGAACCGTACAGCTTGGGATAACGCGAATATTCCTGACGCTGCAAGGAGAATCAACGTGATGCCACAAAGCAGCTGTGGTGTCCTTAGGGGGTTGCGCTCGATTCTAGGGTGAAGTACTGCTGCTAGGGCCAATAATCCTCCAGAGATCGCGAGCAGAATCGCACGCATGGCTATCGATTCAAAAGAAGCAAAGTGCGGAGCTAATTCCGAGGGATGAAATTCCGTGCCGCGAACTGCGAAAGTGGCAGCCACATCTTGCGGAAGGTTATTCAATACGAAAAACATGCCGACCATAAGTGCCAGCACGACACCGGCCACTAATAGCCGGTACCGCAGCACAATCGCGAAAAAGTATGTGAGCGAACCCCAAAACGCGAGATTCGGAACTATGTCCAATGTGAGAAACGAAATCAAACTGACCGGTTCGATCAAACTCCCAAACGAAGAACCAATCGACTCTGCAACCCAACCAAAGATGAACATGAACGTGGTAACTGCGAACGCGGGAATCGACAGCAAAAGGAGAATGCCAAACAATCTACCTGTTAGCAGTTCGAAGTTTGATACAGGTCTGGTGTCCATGACCTCGCCAATCCGATCTCTAATGTCCCTAGTTCGCACATCGAAAGCCAGAAAGAGGATTCCGATCGAGAAGAAAAAAAGAATCTGTGCACCTAGGTCTTCGACGAAGTAGCGAGGAGACTCTATTCCGGCACTTGGGCGTGAAGTTGAACGGGAAAAAAACTCATATGTTTGGACTATCCACGAAGCAATGCAGAAGATCATTGCCAATGCAATGAATACCCATGTGCGCATTAGGCGTTTGCAAGACCGCATTTCGGCAGAGGCGAGAGACCACAAATTGGACAGTTTCATGGATACTCCAACTGGTTAACTGCTTTTGGCTAAACGAAGTAGCATCCCACCTCCCTAGAAAGAGATGCAGCGGTGAGCCAATAGTCTCTAGGATTAGATGCTATGGGCTCGTTTTGGTTACACCTAAAACTGCACAAATTTGAAGAGACCCGTATTAGTCTGCTGACGCTCAAAGTGCAACCAAAGTTGTGCGAGAGTTATCAGGTAAGAAGACCCAGGACTTTGATTCTGTCACGGAGTCTATTTTGGTGACAGGTCTTAATGGTTGTCTGAATTGAAGTGGACAATCTTACTGGCTCAATCCTATTGATCTTGCAAATTGAGTTGAACAGTGCGGCCTCATTGGTTAGGTTCTTGTACTCTGCGAAACTTACTCGGTCGACCGATACGCAGAAATTCTTGGCGAACCAAATCTGGTCCACTTTACTAGGAATCTCCGCACGGCTCTCGGAAGTTTGCTGAGGGCGCGCTCAGATGCCTTTGAGCTCGTTGCATCAACTGTTGATTGGCCGCGTAGTAAGTGTTCGGGGGTACCTGATTTCTTGGTGCTGGCGATGATATTGCGAGTTCGCGTTCCTATCGACTCGACCTGTAAAACTACTCAAGCAAGTTATGCAATTACTGTGCCACGAAGCTCAGTCTTCGTCGACAGGTAGCCAGTGGATCGCATCAGCAAAGGCATTTCGTTTGGAAGCTTCGAGCACCAACACATCGACTTCAGTTGTATCCAGATTGAAAACCCCCAAGCTTTGCCAACTCATCGATGTTCCCTTGAGTTCAAGTTGGATACTCTCCGTTTTGTCTCCGTATCGGACTTCAAGACTCAAAACTCCGTCTAGTTCCTCAGTGGCAAATTCTCTATCTGAAGAGACTTCCATGGACGCACTTCCAACCGTGGCTTGGATTTGTAGCGAAGGACTGCTGACGTTTGCTTGAGGTACGTGAAACCGCAATTCCCAACGCCCCACATTAGGTAGAGATGTCGAGAATTTAGCCTTTGATCCGTCCCAGTTGTTGCTTTTCACAGCAAATGTTTGACGATATTTTCCAAAGCTTCTGCCGTTACTGTTTCTGGTCCAGACGGTAGTTTGCAGAGAATTTGTGTCTGACAACCCATTGTCCAATTCTGGTTCCTCGTCCAACCCAACAACGTCTGATAGGAAAAATCGAACAATCCAAGGAATTTCAACGGCAGACATATCAGCTTCATCGCCGACGATCGAAAACCCAGGATCAAGATCGTCAATGACTATTTCATTCTCAAAAGGCCATTGCCAGTCTACTTCAGTGAGAGCCGGCAATTCAGGAGATTCTGTTATTTCTAGAATCTCGTGGGTCGGTAGCGCCAGTTCTATTGGCTTTCGATTCAAAGACACTCCAGGATCTATCGAAATCCAATTCGGTTTTTCCGACAGTTGGGTTGCTACTCTCATTGAAGTTTCTGCAGGAATTTGAAAGGATATAGCGTCGCCTAAGTAGCTAATCTGTTCAGTTCTTCTCTGGTGCGAGATCCACACAATTCCCGGTACCGGTTCACTGTTACGTAGAAAAAACGTTGTCTGATAAACAGGATTTCCAGACTCAGAATCCGAAATTCTTTCAACTGAAGCATCAGATGCCAGAAAGCCTGGCGCGGCACGGCTTTCCATCCAGTCGCCAACAACATGGTCGAAGTCAAGCCCTACATCCAACGCCGTTTGAAGGAATTGTTCTTTTGAATACGTCGTGCCCAGATAGCGATCTGTGAGCAATTGAAGAAAAGCCCCGATTATGTCCTTTTGATAAGCGTTGGAAACAGACGAGGCAACTGCCCCGCCTCGTAGATTTAAGACATGCATAGCCTTGTAACCATCTGCGTCGTAATCTAGATCGGCAAGGCTCGTGCTAAATACCTGATTCCACACGGAATGTCGGTCTGCCAAAATGCGTCGCGCATCTTGCTCCGGACTAGACTCCTGCGCAACAAAAAACTCTACGAAGTTCAAGTACGTATGCATGGAGAAGTAGCCTGCTTCGTCAGTCCAGAGGTCATCAGCCAGCTCGTTCACAACATAGTTGATCGCAGTGGAACTAGGTCCAGATGGACGAGTCTTGTAGCTGACCAAGTTTTTGGAGAAATGCAAGAGAGGGTTGCCGCCTTGCAAATCTCGCTCGAATAGACTTCTTGCCCAGCTAAACAACTGTCTTTCGATATCTGCGTCTGTCATTTGCTCCCTATCGATGGTTCTTATGGAATTATCAAATCTGGCTAGCGGAAATCTCCATTCACGAACCATTAATATGCTGGGTGCGCCGAGAACGCTGTCCATGCGCCAACCACCGCCATACACTCTCAATCGGTTGGGGACTTCAACCAGCGAGTACGTGTCGAATGGATAATTCAATCCATTTGCATCCAAATCTAATAGTCGCTCCCGAAGCCAGTTTCGTAGGGCAGGGGCAGCATCTCTTAGCACTTGCAGGTTCTTGGAGTGCTTCGGGCTCAGAAGGATCTCAAAGTCGATTCCTTCAACCTCCATAGATCGCATTTCAAACTTTGAGGCAATCAACGCGACTTCGGGGAGTGGAATTCGTGGATTGAATCGAAACCTTGCCCTCTTTTTGTCTTCAATCCGTATTCGTTTGCCTGGCCCGACAACTGTCCAGCCCCGGGGAACTACTACTTCTACATCCAACTCAAAGAAATCGGTTGGAACATCCTCATAGGACTCCTTTTTGTAAGCGGTTCCCGACGTGGGAAGCCAAGTAACTCCCGGTACCAGTGCGACGTATTGCGGATGAAAAATATATGATTCCGTTCCCAAATTGGTCAGTCGTTGCCCTGCTGGCGCAGTCAAGCCTTGCCAGTCCAGCGATGCATCCAGATATGCAAAGTGAGGGTTTGGCACGCCGCGAGCGTCGATCTCAATTTCTACGTCGGATTCCGTAGTTTGCGTACGTGGGACTCGCAAGATTCCATTGTCAAACGAATAGTCTTGTATGTTCGTTCCGTCCACGGTGATTGTGCGTATTCGATAGCCTGGATTTAGAGAAAACATCCAAGTATCCGAGGGACTCGCCGTAGAGGAATCTAGATTCAGAACAAGATTCAGATTAATTTGTCGACCCGGAGCAATTTCTACGGTACCAGACACTTTTGTGATGTCGGTCCGAGACTCCGCGTGGAATTGTTCATGTATGTTTGCCCAGTTTTCTGCTTTCCTCACGTCTTCTAGCGTCGAGTAAATTAATCCTATGAACACAAGGATTCCGGTCGTCAATAGAGCAATTGCCGAAGTTCCCGTGATGATGCGGTTGTTTCTAGCAGTGTTCCTAGGATGAATGGTCGCAGCAGCAGTGAGAAAACCGGCCGAAAGCAATAGCATTGCCAGGCGGTTCAACAGGACGTCAGACGTAAGAAACAGAGGCGCAATGTCCGAACCAGTGATGCTTACGAACACATATGAATTGACAGCTGGTTGTAGGAGAAATGGCAGATTGAAACTGATGAAAGAGCCGACTCCGAGAAGAACGAGACCGATTAGTAGAACCAGCATCCGAAATCGAACTATGATGGCCAACAAAATTATCAGTGCTCCCACAAATGCTAGATTAGGGACGATATCCCACACAAGGAAGGACAACAAACTGACTGGATCGATAGCGTGACCAAAGGGAACCTTCGACATATGTAGCAAGAGTGCGATTCCAACCACAGCTAAAACAGTAAGGATTGCAGCAAGGCCCATAAGTACAACGATGCCAATCAGACGACCGGTGAGAAGTTCTATGTTGGAAACTGGACGAATGTCTATTGCTTCTTGAATTCTGTTCTGCACATCCCGCATCCGAATGTCGAAAGCTAGAAACAGAATGCCAAGAGAAAACAGGGAAACAACACTACCTCCGATCACAACTGGCATGAATTGAGGTGATAAAAGGGGTCCTGTTAGCTCAGTTCCCGTTGTTGAGAACAAAGTGTGCATCAGGGTTGTTTGGCCCCAGGTAACCAATGCCACTAATGCGCCAATAGCGATCATTACCCAAGTTCGAGCAAGACGCCTGCTCGATCGCATTTCAGCTACAGCAAGATTCCACAAGGATTGCAGATTCATGGATTATTCACGTCACAGGCGAAGTAATAGGGGCTTGCTTCGGGTTCAAAATCTCGTTGAAATGCTCTACTCGGCGGAAATAGAGATTTCTTTGTCAGTCAGGAATTCGAGCAAAGCTGGTTGCCCATCCTTTGTAGCGTTGATGCCCCGCTGGATTGCTGCTGAGATATCGTTGGGATCAGAGATTCGTTCGCCATATCCCCCGAAAGCCTTGGCCATGTCTGCATAGTTTCCGGATATATCCGTTGATCCGTATTTCTCTTGGGCAACTCGCATGATGGGAATCTCAATGGCCATAGAGAAATTGTTCATCAGAACGGACAATATGGGAATTCGCTCACGGGCCGCGGTCTCGAAATCCATGCCGGTAAATCCGATGGCTGCGTCGCCCCACACGTTGATGCAAGTCTTTTCTGGTTGTGCGACCTTTGCCCCCATTGCAAGACCGAGTCCGTAGCCAAGTTGAGTGGTTTTACCCCAGCCGAGGTAGGAGAGGGGAGTCGTTGAATCCCAGAATGGTGACAACTGGTCTCGAGGACTACCCGCATCGTGTGTGATGATTGTGTTGTCTATGTCTACGCATCGATGCAGTTCTCGTAGCACTCGGTAGGGATTGATTGGAGTCTCGTTATTCAGACGCTTTTGATCCCACTCCCGCAGCCATTCCGCTTTGATCTTGGCGATCTTGGGTGATACGGTACCTCTGCGGTCTTCCGCTTTGTCTCTGTTTCGATCTTCCATCGACTCAATGAGAGCCGCTAGCGTTAGTTTCGCATCGCCAATTAATGCGTATTGTGCTTCTACGTCTTTGTTTAGGTCCATCGGATCCAGTGTGGCATGAACAATTGTCTTCCCTCGAGGCATCGGAACTCCGAATCCCGTAAGCGCAAAGCTGCAACCAATTCCGATGATTACGTCTGCCTCATTCAAGAAGGTCTTTACAGCTCGAGGATTTGCTCGTCCGCCAGATCCCAAAGAAAGCTCGTGTGTCTCCGGGAAGCAACTTTTGCCTTCCAGGCTTGTGGTAACGGGAATTTGCCATTCTTCCGCTAGCTTGCGCAATTCATCCCAAGCCTCGGCATAGTGAACACCCTGTCCGGCATAAATCACAGGTCGATCTGCATTTGCAAGCAATTCCGCCACTTCGTCCACATCTTGCGGGTCGGGACCGCTGCGAGTGGCATATGACTTTGTGTATTCCCAATCGTCGGGAACATCCTCGCGCCAAAGATCGACTGGAACTTCCACGAGCACAGGACCAGGACGACCGTTTCTTAGCTGAAAGAAAGCTCGTCTCATGACTTCGGGAACGGCGCGACCCATCGTGATCGGTTCCGACCATTTCGTCACATGCTTCATATTCAATGTCGAATTGAAATTGGGAAAGTAGTTGGCAATTCGCCTTGGATACCCAGCGGGCAACACAAGAATCGGAGAAGATTCGGAATATGCTTGAGCAACTCCTCCAAACGCATTTTCCGCTCCCGGCCCATGCTGCATTGAGAACACACCAACTTTCTTGCCTGAGGACAGTCTCGAGTAGGCATCCGCCATATGAAGTCCAATGCGTTCTTGCCGAACGATGATCGTTCGAATGTCAGCCTCGGCCGCCGCTTCGATGATGTTGTTTACTGGATACGCAAAAAGGACATCGACTCCCTCAGTCTTCAGTGCATGTACGATTGCGTTAGCTACTTTCACGTGAATTCCTCAATCAGCTGCGGCATCGGGACAAAGCCTTTCATACTCAGACTCGCCACGACAGCATTCAGTTTACCAACCTTGTTCAATGCCGAATTGTCGTGCACTAGCCGTCGGTCGCACATATTCGTCGAGAATTTATCTACAAAAACTGAGAAATGAACGCAGGCTAGTCCATGATTCAACCTGATCGGTTTACGTCTCAAGCCAACTTCGGAAGAACTTCGTAGGTCAGCAGTTCGAAGGACTTATGGCTCAAGGGAGCGGCCATCAGGTAGCGAAGTGGAATAGTCTCTTTGAGTTCCAATAGCTTGTCCGCAACCATTTCTGACGTGCCGTGAATTATTGTGTTCGCGACGTAGTCCTCAAATCGGGATGCTGAATTCTTGTTGCTGTCAGGTTTTGCCTTGGCATCCGCATTGAAGTAAGACCTAAACATCCACTGAGCCCCGGAACGCGCGATTTGCTCGGCTTGGTTCGCTGAATCGCCAATTGCGATCAGACGAGCCATTGGGGTGTCCTGCGCGTTCACGTGTCCGTGTTGCTTTAACCGTGTTCTGTATTGTTGGTATTTTTGTCGAATCTGGTCGTGTGATCCATGGGGATCCATGAGAATTGCATAACCCTGACTCGCAGACCAATCAATGGCTTCTGGAGACGAAGATGCGATCCAGAACGGAAGAGGACTCTGCAAGGGCTTCGGCAGCACTTCAACATCCTCCAATTGGTGATACTTTCCGACAAATGTCAATCGGTCTTCAGACCATGACTTTAAGACGATTTGCACACATTCTTGCATTCGCTCTCGTGACTCCTCGCTTGGGATGTCAAAAGCCTTGAATTCCCTCATATCGAATCCGCGTCCCGCTCCCCAGTTAATCCTGCCTCCGGTCAAGTTGTCGAGGAGGGCAATGTCTTCAGCCAAGCGAAGCGGGTGGTAGAAGGGTGCTAGAGAAACTGCAGTCCCTATTCGTAGGTTCTTGGTGATGTCCGCCGCGTGCATGGCCATGACATGTACAGAAGGGCACACGCTGTACGTGGAAAAATGGTGCTCTGCGAGCCATACGCCATCGTAGCCGTTCGCATCCATGGTTCGAATACGATCCAAAGCCCTTTGGTAGACGGTTGACAGTTCTCCTCGTCTGCCTGGCCAGCTAAAGAATTGAAGCACACCAAACTTCAAGAGGATGGTTCCTTTGGTTCCAGAACCGCGCCACAATCTATAAGCCGATCGATGTCGGCATCTGTTTTCTTGAGAATGGAACGCAATATCGAACGACTGTCTGCGCCTACATCGGGGGCTTTACGGGGAGCCTTCTTCTTTTCGTCGGCAATATGAAGCGGATTCATAACTGTACGCTGATAGTCCTCATCGTCGTAGCCTGTTTCGATAATCATTTCGTTCAGAAGAGCTTGCTCGTCATCTACGACTTGGCCGTTTGGCATCACCCAGCTATGGGTAATTCCAAACTCATCCAATCTAGAGAGTGCTTCTTCGACATTCATGGATCGGATTGACTGCTCGACGAGCTCAATCAGGGCATGTCGGTTTGCGATCAAGGTGCTCAAATCGACAAATCTCTCGTCGTCAAGCCACTCGGGGTGGCTAAGTGCTCGAGCCAACTGCGGCCACTCACGTTCGGCATTTACCACGGTAAACAGAATGTACTGTCCATCTTTGGTCTCGTACACGTGAGCAAAAGGATTATTGACTCCCCTCAGCTGTCGACGCTTTGATACATCCGTTCCCGAAAGCACTCCCTGTAGCAACATTCCATTGGACCAGATGCCGTTGGCAAGAAGCGAGGTGGACACATAGCCTCCAATGCCCGTGCGTTCTCGGCGATAGAGCGCCGACACAATTGAACTGAATAGCGTAATGGCCGTGGCATGATCGCCCATCCCCGGTGCAGATGTCGAGGGAATCACTCCTTGTTCACGAACAAAATCCATCAAACCGCTTCGAGCCCACCATGCACTCGAATCGAATCCTCTTTTAGCGACGTGAGGTCCTTGCGTTCCGTAGCCTGAAATGTGCGCATAGATGATTCTTGGGTTTAGTTCTCGGATCTTGTCATAGTCATACTCAAACTTGACCAGTTGGTCACCAATAAAGTTTGTAATGAAAACATCCGCTCGTCTGACTAGTTCGTGGACGATTTGTCGGGCTTCCGGCTTGGACACGTCTAGTGCCAAGCTCTCTTTGTTTCGAGAAGTCAGCAACCAGTTGTAGTCGATGTGCCACGTACCCTTCAACGTGCGATAACGGTCTCCTCCAGGTGGTTCGATCTTCACGACGCGGGCACCGTAGTCCCCCAAAACTGTTGCGGCCCCAGGACCCGCAAGAAACGTAGCTGCATCGATTACCAACAAATCCTCAAACAAGTAGTCGATGGAAGTACTCCTTCGCTAAGGTTGTTTCAGAATGCAAATGATAGTGCCCCAAGTTCGAAGACTTACCCCTCTTGGTTGTTCGATTACTTCACCGTTCCCTAGATTGGAAGCTTGTATAAGTCAACTGCACCTTGGACCGTCTCGTTATGTCCGAATATTCGATGACAATGAATACTCTACGAAAAATTTGCAGGACAATTTTTAGGAAAAACCACTGCATCGAATCTCGCTAGAACGAGAGTCCTATGTGGACTTCAAACTTGGACGAAAAGGAAGAAAGCGCTGTAGGATCGAATGAGAAATGCCAATTGAATTCGAAGACTGCGAGGATCAGGGAAACATCTTGTGGTTCAGTTTGTACGAAACAGCAACCCAGCAACTCCCCTGAACGCCAAGCTCCCTATTCGACATCTAACTCGAGAGTTCGACTGTTGGCTATCCTTTAGCGTTGGAGAACGCATGGAGCGATACAGTTACATTTCGAAAACAGTTCCCGATATTTGGGATTCACGAACAAGGGTCGACTCACGCCAACAACTCTAGGAATCCTGGCGACTTTGGCATTCCCAGCATTCCGGCGTTAGCATTATCGATCTTTGCTCTCGTTGAGTCGCAATCTGCTTGACAGGCTGGAAGGAGAAAGTCTCCGCAAAAAGCTGTGTATTTTCTCTCAGCGCGCTCCAGAGACAGAGAATCCAATCGTGATCGGGCTGGACACGGAATTGACTTGATAGCATCTATTTGTGTGGTCGACCCACCTACTTGTGTACGCTGACCTTAGGTCCAGTGAGTGACTAAGCCAAATATCGAGTTTGCCCATCTCGACGAGTACGTTTGTCATTTCGACTTGGATCGCAGACACCGAGCCGCGCCATCTCGGATGTATTGTTCTCAAGGCAGCGCCCAGAGCTTGGTTGAATGTAGTTTTTACTGGACGTGCAGACGTACTTACGAGAGAGAGTTAAGAGTATTGGTGCGAACAGTTGATTCTGGCGACAATGACTGATCTAACAAGCCGATTGACGAGAGAAATTTATCTCTACTGCTGATCACTTGCATATCATCAAACCCGCACAAAGTGAAGTGTTCTCCCCGCAGTCTGTGATTTGAGCTATCCGTAGCCATGGAATCTTCGAATTCTGACATTAGGTTCTACCCTTCTAGTCCCACTGGAGCACGAGCTTTAACTGAGGATCAAATTTCATACTTCAACGAGAAAGGCTACATCAGCCCTCTTGAAGCTCTAACCAAAGACGAGGCTAATGTAAGTCGTGAGTATTTCGACGGCTTGCTGGAACTAATGGCGTCGTTTAACGATGGTCGCAATACCTACGCAATCATGGGCTATCACAATAAGTGTCGCGGAATCTGGGATCTCGCTCAACACCCGAAAATTCTTGACTATGTAGAGGATCTGCTCGGTCCGGACTTCGTATGCTGGTCTTCACACTACTTTTGCAAGATTCCACACGACTCGAAGCATGTACCGTGGCACCAAGACGCAACATACTGGCCTGTACGACCGACCAAAACTGTAACCGCTTGGCTCGCCATTGACGATGTCGATTTTGAAAACGCTCCAATGAGATTCATGCCTGGAAGCCATCTGAACGGTAAGATCGATTGGGATCCAGCTACGGGAGACGCGGCTCTGACTCAGGAAATTCCGAATCCCGAGCGATTTGGAGAACCCTTCAACAATGTCATGCGGGCGGGACAGATTTCACTGCATACCAGTACGTTGGTTCACGGCTCCGAATCCAATCAATCACCTCGCCGACGATGCGGACTAACGTTTCGCTATTTACCGTCAGACTGCGGAGTCGTCAAAGGAGCCGAACGATTGTTACGCGACGCGATTGTGTGTCGAGGAGACGCAAATCACTGGGTGAGAACCGAACGTCCACCAACCGATGATCTGACTCCGATTCATCGCGTCTACATGGATAGCTAACTCTCCACTCACATGTCAACCGAATCCAACAAGAGACTGGACGACTACGACTGAAACTCTGAGTCATCACATGTCGCCAGAGAGTTCGATACTTGCTTGCTGCGTTGAGCCCAACCGTCCATAGGCTATCTCATGGTTTTGGTGGAGTCTCGAAAGCGGTCCATCAGGAATATTGAAAAAAGAACCTCTAAGATTCGTTAACAGTATGATGCGCTAGAGTCTCAAGCCCATGTAATACATGTATCCTGGATATTTTGCAAAGTTGATGCCGGACAAAGTGGCGGCAGTTCTCGCAACAACAGGGGAAACGCTTACCTATAGAAGACTAGACGAACAATCGAATCGCTTGTCTCGCCACTTTTACGATCAAGGATTGCGCCGTGGCGACCATATATCGATATTGTCGGACAATGTACTCTCTTTCTTCGAAGTAGTGTGGGCGGCTCTTAGATCGGGGCTCTACATCACAACAATCAACCGTTACTTGACGGCAGATGAGGTTGCATATCTCGTCAACGACAGCGCGTCCAAGGCGATTGTGACAAGCGGCGCATTAGAGGAAGTAGCAACGGAATTGACTCCACTCATTCCTGATTGCGGCATTCGGTTGATGATGGGGAAATGCGCTGATGGATGGGATTCTTATGAACAAACTCTTTCTCAGATCGATCCAATTCCACTGGAGGACCAATGGTTGGGAGGTGCCATGCTGTACAGTTCTGGTACGACGGGTCGCCCCAAGGGTATTGTTAGGGATTTAGCCGAAATTCGCCTGACCGATATACCTCCACCTTCTGGGGAAGCTTCGCCACCGTATTGGTTTGACCAGCACACGGTATACCTATCACCCGCTCCGCTTTACCATGCCGCACCTTTTGGATTCACAATCGCAATACAAAGGCTAGGCGGTACAGTGGTCGTCATGCCCCGGTTCGAAGCGTTGAACTCGTTGGAATTCATAGAGCGCTATTCGGTTACACACAGTCAATGGGTTCCAACCATGTTTGTGAGAATGTTGAAATTAACCGAAGAGGAAAGAAGTCAGTACGACTTGTCCAGTCATCGTTGCGCGATTCATGCGGCTGCTCCATGCCCGGTCGATGTGAAGAAACGCATGATCGAGTGGTGGGGACCCATCATCGAGGAATACTACGCAGGTACCGAAGGCAACGGGACAACGCGAATTGGCAGTGAAGAGTGGATGGCACATCCAGGATCAGTAGGAAAGAATGCCAACGGGCTTGTTCACATTTGCGATGAAGAAGGAACGGAACTTCCTGCTCGACAAGCAGGAATCATCTACTTTGAACAAGAGCATGTGGGGTATCGATATCACAATGCGCCCGAAAAGACTCGCGAGGTACATCATCCAGCTCATCCAAACTGGACAACTTTGGGCGATGTAGGTTATCTGGACGAGGAAGACTACCTGTATCTGACCGATCGTAAGAACTTCATGATCGTTTCAGGTGGTGTGAACATCTATCCGCAAGAAATTGAAAACGCCTATATTCTTCACCCAAAAGTCATGGACGTTGCTGTGTTCGGTGTTCCAAATGAAGACTTTGGCGAGGAAGTGAAAGCTGTCATTCAACTAGCTGAAGGACTCGAACAGAGTCCAGACATTGCTCAAGAACTGATAGATTTCGGGCGTGAGAAAATTGCACACTACATGGTCCCTAAATCCATAGACTTCATTGACGAAATGCCACGTTTGCCGACTGGAAAACTCTATAAGCGATTGCTGAGGGATCGCTATTGGGGCAATCACGATTCTCGGATAATCTAGGCGCGAACGAAAAGCCGAAATCACGGCAGTCCACAGTGCAACACGAACCTTTCAAACTGGTAGCTGAGTATGTTCCAGCGGGTGACCAACCCGTCGCAATCGATGCCTTGACAAGTGGAGTCAACGAGGGATACGCCCACCAGACGCTGTTAGGCGTAACAGGTTCCGGTAAGACCTTCACCATGGCCAATGTAATTCAAGAGTTGCAAAGGCCAACCTTGGTCTTGGCGCACAACAAGACGTTGGCCGCACAACTCTATGGGGAGTTTAGGGAATTTTTTCCCAAAAATGCGGTGGAGTACTTTGTTTCCTACTACGACTACTACCAGCCGGAAGCCTACGTTCCGTCCACTGACGTGTATATAGAAAAGGATGCTTCGATCAATGATCACATCGAACAGATGAGGTTGTCCGCAACCAAGGCTTTAATGCAACGTCGGGACACCATCATCGTTGCATCGGTTTCTGCAATTTACGGCTTGGGCGATCCAGGTTCCTATCTGAAAATGGTTCTTCACATCGACCGCGGAGACAAGGCGGATCAACGATTCATTCTGAATCGGCTTGCATTGCTTCAGTACACACGAAACGACATGGCGTTCCAACGGGGAACCTATCGTGTACGGGGAGACGTCGTTGATATTTATCCAGCGGAGTCTGAACGCGAAGCTCTGCGAATCGAGCTGTTTGACGACCTTGTCGAGGAACTCTACACATTTGATCCACTAACTGGAGAAATTCTTAATCGAGTTCCGCGCTATACTGTTTTCCCCAAGTCTCACTACGTCACTCCCATGGAACGCGTGCATTCAGTGCTGGATGACATCCACAAAGAGCTCGAAGAAAGGCTCGAAGTCTTAAGATCTGAGAACAAACTCGTCGAAGCTCAGCGATTGGAACAACGGACACTCTACGACCTAGAAATGATTCGGGAACTGGGTTTCTGTAGTGGTATAGAGAACTACTCGAGGTATCTGTCGGGCAGAGATTCGGGCGAGCCTCCACCTACATTGTTCGAGTACCTACCTACTGGTTCGCTACTGTTTATCGATGAATCCCATGTCACGATTCCACAGCTTGGAGCAATGTATCGAGGCGATCGATCCCGAAAGGAAACCCTTGTCGAGTACGGATTCCGACTGCCTTCTGCTCTCGACAATCGTCCATTGCGGTTTGATGAGTGGGAGGAGCTTGCTCCGCAGATGGTGTTTGTGTCAGCCACCCCAGGTGATTACGAAGCGGAGAATTCGGCTCAAACAGTGGAGCAAGTCGTACGGCCAACTGGACTTGTCGATCCAAGTGTAGATATTCTTCCCGCGACGACACAGGTTGACGATTTGCTTATGCAGATACACGACACGGTCAAAGCTGGTGAACGCGTCTTGGTTACGACGCTCACAAAACGCATGGCGGAAGACTTGACCGAGTATCTCGATGGAAACGGAATCAGAGTGCGCTATTTGCACTCCGATATCGAAACTGTGGAAAGAGTCGAAATCATTCGGGATCTCAGACTCGGCGAGTTTGACGTTTTAGTGGGCATCAATTTGTTACGAGAGGGCTTGGACATGCCGGAAGTTTCTCTGGTAGCGGTGCTTGACGCCGACAAAGAGGGATTTCTGCGCGCAGAGCGGTCGCTAATTCAGACTATAGGTAGAGCGGCACGAAACATACACGGCCGTGCCATCCTCTATGCAGATGCTGTAACAGGGTCTATGCAACGAGCGATTGACGAAACTAATCGTCGCCGTACAAGACAGTTGAACTTCAACGAACAACACGGAATCACGCCCGAATCCGTAAGCAAGAGCGTAGCTGATGTCATGGAAGGCGCACGTTCCTCACGCGCGAGTCGGCGACGCGAACGAAACCGCAAAGTTGCGAGCCCTACACGTATCGTCGATATTCCCTTGGATCCGAATGAAGCCGGCAAATTGTTGAAAGAACTCGACCGGAAGATGAGGGAGCACGCGGAGCGGCTGGAGTTTGAAGAAGCCGCGACGATTCGCGACGAAATTGAGGAAATTAAGAAAGCTGCGTTCGTAACAGCTTAGAGACTTCTGAGTCTGCGTGCTGGTAGGCGCGATTGGACTTGAACCAACGACCCCCACCATGTCAAGGTGATGCTCTAGCCAACTGAGCTACGCGCCTATAGAATTGCTATGTTACCCCAATGACCGCGCTATTTCGGCTCGTGTGAAGGGTCGCACTGCGTTTTCGACCGAGTAATTACGCCTCCGAGCACTTTGGTGTAGTAAAATCCGCGCACTGGGGATTATTCAATACTGAGGTGTGCATGACGAGAAACACATTTGTTCGAAAAATTGTTGCAGACTATTCGGTATTGATTAATTGAACTGTGAGATATAGGAATTAATTCAGGGAGAAGGTATCAGTAAGGCATCGGCGGGCTCCCGCTTTGAACGCGCGAAACTAAACGAGGAAATTGACGCACTGCAAGTGCGTTTAGTAGATAAAGAAGGAAACCAAGTGGGAATTGTCCCGCGGTCTCGTGCTCTGCAGGAGGCGCGAGATGATGGGATGGATTTGGTGTTGATTGCACCTGGTGCAAATCCACCTGTTGTCAAGATTCTTGACTACAACAAGCATCTGTTCGAGCGAAAGAAGCAGATTGCGGCAAATAAGAAGAAACAAAAAGGCACGCAGACCAAGGAAGTTGGATTTAGGCCAACTACGCGAGAAGCTGACTACAAGATGAAGATTCGAATGATCTCGAGATTCTTGGAGGGTGGTGACAAGGCGAAGGTCAGAATGAAGTTCAAGGGCAGGGAAGTCCTGCATCCGGAAATTGGAATGGAAATGTTGGAGAGAGTCGAGAACGACTTGTCTGATTTAGCGTCGGTCGAAATGAAACCAGAGGCCGAAGGCAAAGACATGCTGATGATTTTGGCTCCTCTCAGCAAGAAAGGTAAGGCACAGGCCAAAAATGCCAAAACTTAAGACACATCGTGGAGCGGCGAAGCGCTTTCGTCGCACTTCCGCAGGCTACAAGCACAAGAGAACTGGCAAGAACCACTTGCTAACCAAGAAGTCTCAACAGCGCAAGCGTCAGTTGCGAGGATTCAAGGAAGTCTCGGCGGGAGACACTGCAAAGCTCGATACGATGCTTCCTTACGATGCACGATAGATTCAAGGATTAACAGTGTCACGAGCAAAGAATAGCGTTGCATCTCGAGCGCGACGAAAGAAAGTTCTAAAACAGGCGCGAGGGTATTACGGTGCCCGAAGCAGAACCTTTAAGGTAGCAAAGCAAGCCGTCATCAAGGCTGGACAATATGCTTATCGCGACCGTCGTCAACGCAAGCGACAATTCCGTTCGCTTTGGATAATGCGGATCAACGCCGCAGCTAGACAGAACGGCATAACATATAGCCGATTCATGAATGGATTGAAGAAGGCATCGATCAATATCGACCGAAAAGTCCTAGCAGACTTGGCCATCAACGAGTCGGCTGCTTTTGCGCAGTTGGTTAGCGAAGCAAAGAACGCACTAGCTGGATAGTAATCCAGAACTAAACTGAGTCTGCTTCGTTCAACAGAATGGTTGAGCGTCTCTCCGTACTTTGTATCTGGTTTCAAGTAGTTTGTCTCACCAACTGGTTCTCGAATGGATATAGTCGAAATCAGAGACCTGGCACTTGCTGAGGTTTGCTCGGCTGATAGTCATACGAAGCTTGAAGAAGCACGCGTCGCGCTTCTCGGTCGTAAAGGAAGGATTACGACCATGCTTCGCAGTCTAGGCGAATTGCCCAAAGATCAACGTCCAATTGTGGGTGCGCAAGTCAATGAGGCGAAGCGTTCGATCGAAGAGGCAATAGCTATCCGTCGCGAAGAACTGGACACAATCTCGAGCAACACCAGGAAACTCGACGCTGTCGATATCACTCTTCCGGGACGCACTCAGCATCGTGGCAGCTTGCATCCGGTGTCGCAGACTTTCAATGCAATCGAAGAAATTTTTGTCAGTTCAGGCTACAACGTAGTGTACGGGCCCGAAATTGAAGACGACTACCACAATTTTGAAGCCCTAAACATCCCAGAGCACCATCCTGCTCGCGCGATGCACGACACGTTCTACCTCACTGACGGAATGGTTCTCCGTACCCATACGTCGCCTGTTCAAGTGAGGACGATGGAGTCTCAAAATCCTCCGATTCGCATTATTTGTCCCGGACGCGTTTATCGTCGAGACTTTGACAGAACACATACGCCCATGTTTCATCAAGTGGAAGGTCTCGTTGTGGACAAAGGCATCAGTTTTGCCGAGCTTAAAGGTACTGTTACAAGCTTCATCGAGGCATTTTTCGAGCGAAAAGTTGATCTGCGGTTTCGTCCATCGTATTTTCCATTTACGGAGCCTTCCGCAGAAGTGGACGTAATGGGTGAGGATGGTTGGAGCGAAGTAATGGGGTGCGGAGTCGTCCATCCCAATGTTCTGAGCATGTCAGGCATCGATCCAGAGGAATACAGTGGGTTTGCTTTCGGGTTCGGCGTGGATCGACTAGCGATGCTCAAGTTTGGAGTTACCGACTTGCGAGTGCTTTTTGACAACGACATTCGATTTTTGCGTCAGTTCGGATAGTTTGTAGGCATGAGAATTTCCGAATCGTGGTTGCGAGAATGGGTGGACCCGCCTGTGTCTCTCGAGCAGCTATGCGAGCAGTTGACCAATCTTGGATTGGAAGTTGAACGTACGGAAACTTTGGGCGGAGACTTCACTGAGGTCGTCGTTGGAGAAGTTATTTCAGTTGACAGTCACCCTCAGGCCGACAGTTTGTCTGTCTGCACGGTGACAACAGGTGAAAAAGAACACACGGTGATTTGCGGGGCTCCCAATGTTCGCAGAGGAATGAGAAGCGCATTTGCACAAATTGGCGCGAAACTACCGAGAGATGTTCAAGTATCGCAAAGGTCGTTTCGAGGAATCGAATCGCACGGGATGTTGTGCAGCGAGTATGAACTCGGTATTGGAGAAGACCAGGCGGGTATATTGGAATTGCCTCCATCGTCACCTGTGGGACTGTGCGTATCAGAAGCACTCGATCTCATCGATAATTGCATCGAAATTGATCTGACTCCGAATCGCGGAGACTGCTTTTCAATTCGCGGTGTGGCACGCGAAATTGCCGTTATCAACGGGCTTTCTCTCATTCAGCCCCAAGTATCCTCCCCAAGTTTTTCCTCGGAGGCCGAAGTATCAATCGAACTGGAATCCCCTGAAGGTTGTCCGGTGTACTTGGGACAGATTATTGAGGATGTCGATGTCAATGCGTCGGTGCCTTACCGGATCAAAGGACGATTGAACGCATGTGGAATACGGTCAGTCAATGCAATTGTGGACATACTCAACTACGTAATGATTGAGTGGGGTCAACCAATGCATGCGTTCGATCTTGAGAAAGTTCAGAACGGAATCGTCGTACGACATGCACGAGCAAGAGAGAAGCTCAAACTATTGGACGGTACCGAGGCATCGCTTGACGAGGATGTCTTGCTCATAACGAGTGATGGTGCTCCTGTTGCAATAGCGGGCGTCATTGGGGGTCTTGAAAGCGGAGTATCAGAAAGCACTAGGAATGTTCTTCTCGAATGTGCATTTTTTAGTCCTGATGCGTTGTTTGGAACGGCTCGCAAGTACGGTTTGCAGACCGATGCGTCAACACGCTACGAACGTGGAGTTGACTATGAACTCCAAGAAACTGCCTTGCGCAGGGCCGCTTCACTGATACAGGAAGTAGCAGGTGGTTCGGTTGGACCGGCTGTACAAGCCCGTTCTCCAGACCACATACCAAAATCGAACGAAGTAGGCATAACGAAGAAGCGCCTTGCCACTCTCATTGGAGAACCGATTCCAAATGAAGTGATTCGAGGCATTTTTCAACGATTGGAATTTGAACCTGTTGAGAGTGCCGATGGATGGACGTGTAAATCACCTTCTCATCGATTCGACATTTCCATAGAGGAAGACTTGGTTGAAGAGATTTGTCGCGTGTACGGATATGACAATATCGCGACCAAAATGCCTAGTGCAACTCTCGAACTTAAGCCAGTTACCAAAAGGGACGGTGATGCAAACGACCTGCGTTCAGCGCTAGAGTCGCTTGGTTATCACGAAGCGGTTACATATAGCTTCATCGATCGAGAGAAAAATTCCAAGTTTGCTGGTCCCAACGAGCCTCCAGTTCTCCAAAATCCGCTGTCGACTGATCGAGAAGTGATGAGATGGTCGCTTCTTCCTGGTCTGTTGGATGTTGTCTCCTACAATATCGCTCGACAACACGACCACGTACGAGTCTTCGAATATGGTCAGTGTTTCGGACATTGCGATACAGAAGTTCTCACTCGAGAGCGAGTCGCTGGAGTCGCATGGGGATTACGACAACCCGAGGGATGGGGCGGTTCTTCAGACTGGGTAGATTTTTTTGATTTAAAAGGAAATTTGGAGCGGATATTGCCCAAGGGTGAAGTCGAATGGATCCAATCGGAGAATCCTTGGCTCGAGTATGGAAACAGTGCCGCGATTCTCGTCGATGGAAAAGAACTGGGGTCATTTGGTCGTCTAGAGTCCAAGACTCAGGAGCTTTTTGAGATTGATGGATCAACCTATGTTTTTGAGTTGGAAGCGAAACTATTAGAAGACGAAGAAACGACAGACACACAGTCAATTAGTACGTTTCCACGTGTACGCCGCGATCTTGCACTCATTCTGGACGAATCGGTTTCGTTGGGACAAGTCGAAAGTGAAGTTTCAGCTGAAATAGGCGAGCTGCTCACGGAATTTACAGTGTTCGATGTGTTTCGTGACGAAAGATTTGGCAACAACAAGAAGAGTATGGGGATCGGTTTGACTCTACAGGATCAGTACAAGACACTTGTCGATTCCGAAGTGAATAAAAAAATTGAATCATTGGTCTCAAGACTTCGTGATCGACTTGGTGCACAATTACGCTAGCGAGGAGCAAGGGCCACAGGAGGCATGGGGACATTGTCCGAGAACAATCAGACATTAACACGAGCAGATTTAGCAAGGCTTTTGAAGGATGAACTCGGACTCAATGAACGAGAAGCACGCGACGTTGTTGCAACGTTCTTTGAGGAGATCATCACCGGACTTGAAGGAAACACCTCCGTAAAGATGCAGCGGTTTGGTACGTTTGGTACGCGCGACAAAAAAGAACGGCCTGGACGTAACTTGAAAACAGGAGAGGTCGCAACGGTTTCAGCTCGACGTGTTGTGACATTTCGACCCAGTTCAATGCTCAAAGAACGGATTACGGAATATGCCGGACCAGGAATCGAATAGGTTTCCTGACATCCCTGAAAAGCTCTACTTCACAATCGGAGAAGTAAGCGATCTTTGTGGTGTGAAGCAGCATGTCCTCCGTTATTGGGAGCAACAGTTCACACAACTACAGAACTTGGAACGACGAGCCAATAGACGCTATTACAAGCGAGACGATATTTTGTTCGTACGAAAGATTCGAAATTTGCTTCATGAACAAGGTTTTACGATCAACGGTGCTCGCCAACACTTGAAGGATAAAGAGGCGGAATCTAGCACTCAGGCAAGTGAATCTGGCAACACAGTCAATATTGAAGAGTTAATCGAAGACCTCACGAGGATCAAAAAGATCCTAAATCGGGATTAAGAGATTCAGGAGTGAACCGTCTCCTCAAGTCCTTCAAACAACGATTAATTAATCCAATACGGACTCCCACAGCTAAAACGTCGTGAGCGTGGAAGTTCTATTGTCAATCGATGATTTCAGTCAGACTAAGCGTACGATTGGTAGAACAACCCATAGAGTTCGGTCAAGTGTGCCTCTGCTAAGACTGAAGCCTCATCTTTCATGGGTTATTATTTGAGTCGGGTTAAGTCTCGGGACGTGGCGCAGTCTGGTAGCGCACGTGACTGGGGGTCACGTGGTCGCCGGT
>JAPOXO010000043.1 GCA_026707045.1 Gammaproteobacteria bacterium
AATAAGACGCCGAAAGTGTCGATCTCGGTGGTCCCCGCATCATCCGCAAAGCGATATTGCAAAAGCGTTCGGAACCGTGTTGAAACTACAGCGACGTAGCTCCTAAGTGCAAGGACGATCAACTACCTCGAGCTCTGATACAACTCTGTCACTACCCTTTCAATGGGAGGAGTCTCAATGGTTATGTCCTTGATCTCGTAGCGAGACGTCATTTGAGCCACAAAGTCGGAAATATCCGTAGTGCACAGAAAGGTAATGCGTGTACCCTCCGACTTCAGCACATCGTCCTTATGGATTGGATCAAGACATGGAGCACTACCAAACTGGATGACAACATGCTTTTCATGGACGTACTGACTGCGCAATTCATCAATGGAGCTATCCGACAAGCAAACTCCATCGCTAATCACGATTACTCTACGGCAAAGCGCTTCAATATCTCCTAGATCGTGTGTTGTGAGCAAAACGGTTACATCTCGATTGCGATTGATTTCCTTGATAAACCCTCGAACACTCGCCTTGGTGACCGCATCGAGTCCAATTGTTGGTTCATCCAAGAAAAGAATTAGAGGTTCGTGAAGAAGTGCGGAAGCTATGTCGCACTTCACTCGTTGCCCCAAGCTGAGCTGCCTGACAGGAATGTCTAATAGAGGGCCAAGATCGAGCAGTTCAACGAGTTCGGTAAGCGACGACTTGAAGCGGTCGGTTGGTACCTTGTAGATTTCGCGAAGCAAATCAAACGACTCTACGACGGGCAAATCCCACCACAATTGGGTACGTTGCCCGAACACTACTCCAATTTGAGCTACGTAACTGATTCGACTCTGCCACGGAACCAGCCCGTTAACCTCACATCGACCACTGGTCGGCACCAATATGCCTGCGAGAATCTTGATTGTGGTGGACTTTCCCGCTCCATTGGGACCAATGTACCCAACCATTTCACCCCGTGAAATGTCGAAATCAATGCCTCTCAGTGCTTCGACATCTCGGTAAGACCGATGAAAGAGGCTCTTGACAGCTCCAACCATCCCTGGCTGTCGTTCGGCAATTCGGTAAGACTTGGTGAGACCTTGAACATGGATCTGATACATAGAAATGGAAACCCAAGTTCAGCGGGTCGCAGATTTTAGGCAAATGCCTTGCACCCTGTTAATTGCTTCATGGATGGAAGCGCCTCGGTGATTAACTGACACAGGTCGAACCGCAGGGCGCGAAATCAACGAGACTTGATCCGATGCGTTATTCACATCAAAAAAAGGTGCGGATGCCGCATGATCGCAGCGAAGCCCGCACCTCTTACTTTGGGCTCAAGTAGAACCTGAACCTTGAACAGGACTAGTTCCGAATAAAGTCTCGAATGACCTCTCCTGGACGATTTCCAGTGTATTGTCCATTCTGAATGACCACTTGCCCTGCAACGATCGTTGCGTCGTAGCCCTCACTCTTCACGACAATTCGGCCACCATTGTGCGGAAAGTCCCTAACGTATTCAGGATGACACGACTTGAGATTCTCATAGTCAATTACGTTGATGTCAGCGTGCCACCCTTCCTCCAGATGTCCACGTTTCTTTAGACCGAGAACTTCGGCGGACTTACCGGTGATGCGGTATATAGCTTCTGGGAGGCTGTATACATTTCGATCTCGGGTCAGCTCACCAAGCAGGAACGTCGGAGAGTCTGCGTCTGTGAACTGCCCAACGTGAGCACCAGCATCCCCAAGCATCGGTACAACATGCGGCAATCGCATGTAGTTCCATTGGTTTTCAAGTGCGCCGCCAAACGCCCAAAGATTCCAGAATTCCTTCCCTTCTGACTCGATCAGTCGATCTACATATACATCAACAGGATCTTGACCAAGATCGTCCGCAATCTTTTGAAGACTTCGTTCATTGTTCAGGTCAAAATCAGGATATTCATCCATGCCCATCGGATGCAGAATTCTTGCGACTCGCCCAAACCCACCAGCTTCTTTGGCTTCATCGGTCAGTTTTTTGCGTGTGGCTGGATCCTTCAATGCATCTACGCGATCCTTGATGGTGGGCAATTTCATGAGTTCCCGCCATCCTTCGGTTCGCAGATAGGCTTGCTGAGCAAGTCCAAAGAATGAGCCACTCGGTCTGGTGTGGCAAATGGACGTGATTCGACGTCCTGCCTCATTGTTTCGTCCGAGAAATTCCTGCCAATAAGAAACTCCTCCGTCCCCTTGCGGGCCCGTTCCACCAGAGAAAAGTACCTGGCATCCCAATTCCGCCCCGGTCTCAAACATTTCGCGTTCAATTTTGGATCGAGATTGCATATCGGGCGCAACTTGGAATACACCGCCTCGTCCACCCGCCTCGACCACTGCCTTCTGAATCGCACTCGTCTCGCGAGCGTCAGCCCATGTTCCAGGAGTCAACCGACCATCAGGTACTCGGTGACCTAGGAATCTGGATGAAGAGAATCCAACCGCGCCTCCTTCAACCGATTCCTTTACGAGCTCTACAATGCGTGCAAGCTCTTCTTCGTTGGCCTGGACACCTTCGTCGCAACTCTTGTCGCCCATGGCTTCAAAACGAATTGCAGAGTGTCCGCACATTCCCACGACATTTAAAGCCGGGTTGAGCGACTGAACTGTATCGAGATATTCACCGAAACTTGTCCAGTTCCAAGGAAGTCCATCCATGATCGCATCGGCGGCGATGTCTTCGACTGCTTCCATCAGTTCTGCCAAATAGCGCCTGTTCTCTGTTCCACACGGAGCAAACGTAACTCCGCAGTTTCCAATCAACGCGGTTGTTACTCCGTGATAAGAACTTGGTTTCATCTCGGGATCCCAACCGATTTGAGCATCCAAGTGAGTGTGAAGATCGACAAATCCCGGTGTTACGAGCTTGCCGGTAGCATCAATCGTTTGGTCGGCTGATTCTTGAGACAAGTCGCCAATTTTTGAAATGTAGCCGTCGTCGACTGCTACGTCTGCCTTCTTGCTTTCCGCGCCAGTGCCATCGACTACCGTACCACCGGAAATGATCAAGGAATGACTCATAAAAGACCTTTGAGTTGCAATGGAACATTAAGCATACCCGAACTAGGATTTTGCTCTGTGTATTCATTTGTTAGTTCGAGGTCAACCAAAGTTAGTTGACCTCTCGATGCGCAGGCTTCAAGTAAAAACGCTAGCAATTGTCGGTCTTTAGTCAACTCTGTGATTTGGCGAGATTGCTGTGGACTGTGTGTGAGTACCCTTCGGTTTTAGATTACAAAACAGTTCTAGCCAGCTGCCTTCGCGGCTTCCTCTCGTGCGGCCCTGACCTTTTCGTTGGTTTGGTTGAAGAGTATTTCTCGCCGCTTCTTTTCTTCGTCTGGCGAGAGTTCACGTTGCCCCAGTTCTCTACCGACATGGTAGCCCTTGTTGCAAGCGGGCCTTTGATGGATTAGGTCCACCCATCGCTTTAAGTTTGGGAACGTCTCCCAAGCCGACTCGTCAAGCATACGCCCGATTAGCCTTGCCCAAGGCCAAGAGACCATATCCGCTATTGTGAACTCACTCCCTGCTAGGAATTCATTCACGGATAGCTGTGCATCCATGACGCCGGACAGTCGATCTACCTCTCCCACAAACCGCTTTACTCCGTACTCCAGCTGGGAAGGATCGGATGCAATGTTTCTGCCATAGTTCTTGAAGTGATTGGCGTTGCCCATCATTGGTCCAAGGTTCGCCATTTGCCAATGAACCCACTGCAGAACCTTGGCTCGCTCTCGAGGAGATTGAGGCAAAAACCTTCCGACTTTGTCGCCCAAATACTCCAATATTGCTCCCGATTCGAAGACAGATATTGGGTCGCCTCCATCCGCCGGCTCGTGATCTATGATCGCGGGCATACGATTGTTGGGACTGATTCTGAGAAAGTCAGGCTTAAACTGGTCTCCTCCTCCAATGTCGATCGGAATGATCTTGTAGGACAGCCCGCATTCTTCAAGCATGATGGTCACCTTCCAACCATTTGGAGTTGGCCAATAGAACAGATCAATCACAACGAATCCTCGAAATTCACACAGCCTAATCGACTCATTTTACTGTTGGGTTTCTACGGCAATGGATGTTGCAATTGCCTCGATGGCTAGCGAATCCCTTCTTTGCTAGTTTGTATCTTCTACATAACACGGAGGACCACAAAACACCGAAAGAGACCTCTGCAACTGCCGTTTCGGCCAAAAATTGCACTAACAACTTACTTCAGCATAGAATCAGAAATTGAGTCGACCATTGTTCTTGAATTGAGAACGACGCGAGAAATGAAAAAAACCGTGTCCACAAACAACGTAATAGAAAAACCAATAGCGCCGCAGCGGTCATTCGCTGAGGTTTTAGAAGTCGCTGTTGCGCGGCGGTCAGTGCTTCAAGGAGGAATCGGCTTGGCCGTTGTCGGGATCTTTGGCAGGCCTCTATCTATTCGAGCACAAGACAGCGGAGACACAAACGGGGAGACAGCCCCCGTCATCGAATTCACCCCCGTTACGGTTCAAGATGCAGCGAATCAACAACATTGGCCGCTCATATCTGAAGACTACGACTACGATCTCATATTGCCTTGGGGAGAACCTATTCGACCGGACGGACCTGCGTTCACGCATCCACCCAGCCCCGACAACCAAGAAGTTCAGATAGGCATTGGACACGACGGAATGTGGTTTTTTCCTCACCCCGAAGACATTCCAAACGAAGACGAAACATCAGACGACGAATCCACTGACACGGCAGACGATGACGATGAAACCGAAGATCTAATGAACACTCGAGGAGTTCTCGTCATCAATCATGAGTTTGGCAGCAATTCGCGAGTGCTTGACTCAGATTTACCTAGTAATCTAGACGAAGTGCGAGCTTCGCAGCATGCGCACGGTGTTTCGGTGGTGAGTGTTGAGCGCATCGATGGAAAATGGCAAATCGTCGAAAGTGAGAAGTCTCGTCGAATTCATGTGAACACGCCGGTGACATTTTCTGGACCGGCGGCCGAACACGATTTGCTCAAGAATCGAAATGAATACGAACCCAAGGGTACTTTGAACAACTGTGCAAACGGATTCACTCCTTGGGGCACCTACCTAACTTGCGAAGAGAATTTTCACCAGTATTTCAGTGAAACTCCCTATTCAGTAGAAAATCAGCGCTACGGGCTGACTTACACGGCTGGTGACTCCTATGGCTGGTTCAGGCGCGATTCTCGATTTCGGTTGTCTAGCCCCCTCTATCCTAATGAAGGTAATCGATTCGGATGGGTAGTCGAAATTGATCCCCACGATCCCAACCACGTCCCCGTCAAACATACAGCGCTAGGTCGATTTCGTCACGAAGGTGCGGCGGTCGCGGTAGGACAGGATGACAGAATTGCCGTCTACATGGGCGACGATACCAGCAACGAATACATCTACAAGTATGTGAACGATGAAAGCTATAAGGACGTGTTGGAACGAGAAGAATCTCCTTTGGCAGCAGGACAACTCTATGTCGCCAGATTCGACGACGATTTCACTGGCGAGTGGCTTCCGCTCACACTTGAAAACGAAGAACTGGCAGATCGCTTTGACGATGATGCCGACATGTTGGTTCATGCACGTATTGCAGCGGACCTACTCGGAGCCACAAAGATGGACCGACCGGAGTGGATAACGGTTGCACCTAACGAGTCGGTTTACTGTACGCTCACCGGAAACTCTTTAAAAAGCGAGGAGAATGCCGCCAATCCCGAGAATCCCAACGATTACGGACACATCATTCGGTGGAAAGATGCCGACATGCATGTCGGTACGACCTTTGAATGGGACATCTTCAAGCTAGCGAGCTCCACTCAGGCTACAGAGGAGATGTTTGGCAACCCCGATGGTCTCTATGTGGATCAAGATGGTAGGTTGTTTATTCAAACAGATGGGGGACAGGGAGAGGGTGCCCGGGAGATTTGCAATCAACTTCTGGTTGCGGACACTACTTCTGGAGACGTTTATCGACTATTCACTGGCGTCGACGACTGTGAGATCACCGGTGTTGCGTTCACGCCCGACCGAAAAACGATGTTCATCAATATTCAGCATCCGGGTTGGGATAATTTCGAAACCTCATTGAGTACACAAGAATTTCCTGGCATCGAAGGTCCGAACGTACCGCGAGACTGCACTGTCGTGATTACACGAAAAGACGGTGGCGTTGTCGGATCCTAGAAGGTCTAAAGAAATACTCTAAATCTTGCGCATTGTCATCAAAGGGCTCTAACGGTTGCTAACCTATTGGTGCTGGTGAAAGCGGACCACACAACAAGTACAAGTAAATCCAATTGGGCAGGTCCTGTGTGCCAAATCGGTGCCTGAATGATTCCCTTAATTGCCTAATTGCCGACATTCCACGCTTCTTGCAATGACTCAACTAAGTCTCGATAGGACATTTGAGCAAACTCGAATATACGATAATTGCGTCATATAGCGTCCAGAGGGAAAGAAACTGTGTGGAAAAAGCTTGTCCAATTCTTTTCGACGCAAAAAGCACTCCTCAGACCAGTATTGCAATTTTCGCTTTTGGGTTGTTTGGTCGTGCACATTAGTTACAGCGTTGCGGATGAGCGAATGGATTATGTGTCTGATCGGTTGGATAGTGCAGTTGAGCACGAGTTCATTGGCGGTGCAGTAGTTGGCTCATACGATTCCGGAGAGGTCCAATTCTTTAGCAAGGGACGAATTAGTCAAGAATCGGAAACTAGCCCCAACGAGACTACGCTGTTCGAGATTGGCTCCATTACCAAGGTTTTTACTGCCGCTCTAACTCAATCACTTGTAGATTCCGAAGTTCTTAGTTGGGACAGCTCCGTAGAGTCTTCCTTGGAAGACTGGCGAATTGTCAACAAAGGAGTTAGGGAGATTTCACTCCGAGAATTGGCAACCCATAGTTCAGGATTGCCTCGTATGCCGCTAAATTGGCAAGCCATGGATGAGCTAGATCCGTATCTTGGATACGATGCGAAGCTGTTGCAAGCATTTATTAGTGAGTTTAATCCAACTCAATTGAAGAAAGAACTGGTGTATTCGAACGTAGGATTTGGGCTCTTGGGCTTTATTGCTGCAAACTCAGCTGGAAAGAGCTACACAGAAGCCTTGAGGGAGCGAGTTCTTGATCCATTGGGAATGCATTCCACTAGAGTGGGATTATCTGATGAATCGCGAACAAATCTGGCTCGAGGATTTGCCCTTGGAGCAATCGTTCCCAATTGGAATTTTGATTCTTTAGAAGGGGCAGGCGCAATTCTGTCTACGGCCGAAGACCTCATGCAGTTCGTTGGGAAAAACGTCGAACCTGACGACTCCCTGATTTCCAAGGCGCTTCAACAGTTACTAAAGGTTCAAGTTCCACCAAATCAAGCATTCGGATGGGTGTGGGAGCAAGGCGAGTCTGACCAACCGATCTTCTGGCATGCAGGTCTGACTGGTGGGTATGCATGTTTCCTGGCGATTAGCCCCGAAGAGTCAAAGGGCTGGGTAGTACTTACAACATCTCTTCATGGAGGGCTCGTCACCGAAATTGGCCGGTCCTTTTTTACTCCACTTCCTAATCTAGAAACCGCTGAAATATCGGCATATCTCGGAGTCTACAGGATTAGTGAGAATTTTCATTTGACTTTTAGATCTCGCGACAATCGGCTTCTCATGCAAGCAACCGGTCAAAGTGAAGTTCCCTTGACGTTTGTCGAAACCGGGAAGTACAAATCTGATGCCGCAGGGATCGTTCTTACTTTTGAAGAACCAACGGACGGAAAATCGCAGAACATGGAGTTTGTTCAGGGCGGTCAAACTATAAACACCAAAAGAGTTGACGACAAATTTGGCATTCCGAATCGCAACGAAATCGAGATCGACAACGAAACTCTCGAGGACTATCAAGGTGTTTACCAGCTTGCTCCAACCGCTTCCTTCTCTGTAGTCCTTAGAGAAGGACAACTCTTTGCCACGTTGACCGGCCAACCCACGATGCCCATCTTTCCGATGGATCAGGACAGGTTCTTCTACAAGCAGGTTGACGCGGAAGTATTGTTTGAACGAGACGCGGATGGCCTTGTCTCGTCATTGACACTGATTCAAGGTCGTGAACTCAAAGCACCAAAGGTCAATGAAGGTGGACGGCTAGGTACTCCGAGCCCACCAAGTACTTCGAATCGAGCGAATCCGCCTAGGCGTTCATCCGATTAAAGCTCGAAATGCGTTGACGATGTCGCTGAACGTCGATCTTGAGCTGGTTGGTGTTGATTGTTGTAGGTACTCGATTGCGCACTAGATGATTGCCATTGACGAAAACATTGCTCACATCACGGCATCCCGAACTGTATGCCAGGTGCGACTCGACATCGTACATCGGCAAATGATGTGCGTTGTCGATACTGACTTGGATGATATCCGCGCCCATTCCCGGTGCGAGTTTTCCGATGGAAGAGTCCATTCCTATTGCGGCAGCGCATTGTGACGTTGCCATTTTGAGAAGTTTATTAGCCGGAAGTACCGTCGAATCCATCGTCCTCGCTCGCTGCATCAAAGAAGCGACTCGCATTTCCTCCCACATATCCAAATTGTTGCTACTCGCGGCACCATCGGTGCCGAGTCCAACGTTGACTCCGCTCGCTTGCAACTCCACAACAGGAGCCGTTCCCGAGGCTATTCGGGCGTTACAGGTGGGATTGTGAATAACTCCCACTCCCTTTCTTGCTAGTGTCTTGATCTCGTTGTCTTCTGGCCACACTACGTGTGCTGCAATAATCGGCACCTCCAACAATCCAATTTCTTCAAAGTGGGAAATAGGTGTCGTTCCATAGGTACGGCGCGAAAAATCAATCTCAAATTTCGATTCGGAGACATGTATATGAACAGGTGCGTTCAATTCCTGCGCCATTTCGCGCAATCGAATGAGGTGGGCGTTCTTCAAAGTGTAGATAGCATGCCCAGCCAGTATGGGAACAACAGTCGAACGTCGAGCGGACCAAACGTTAACAAATCTCTCGGCTTGTTCAAACGAATCCTCAATGTCTACAGCGTCATTCCTCGACTGATCCATCATTGACGCCGAGATCAGTGCTCTCATGCCTATTTCGTCAACTACCTGCGCAGAAATTTCGTGAAAGAAATACATGTCAACAAATGTCGTAGTACCTCCTACGAGCATTTCCCAACAAGCCAGTTGTGTTCCAACTCGCACATAGTCCTCGCTCACAGCATGGGCTTCAATGGGATTAATGTAGTCCTGCAACCACTCCATTAGAGGAATGTCATCTGCAAAGCCGCGCAACAGACACATGGCGGCATGTGTGTGACCGTTGATTAAGCCTGGCATAACTACTTGATCAGTCCCGTCCACCCAATTGCGTGACTGATACTTCCGCTGAATGTCCTGCCTTGACCCTACATCGACTATCACACCGGAATCGACGGCAATTGCACCTTGTTTGATGATGTTTCTTTCGTCATTCATCGTTACGACGTAATCACCGCAAACGATGGATTGAACCGACTGTTTGTTTCTCACTTGGTTGTACCCTGAGACATTTCTATGGATTTAGCCAGTGTTACGCAGTCCAGTGGCGATTCCCGCCATTGTCACTTTGAGTGCACGTAGAACTTCACTCTCCGAACCTCCGGAACATCGATGTCGATGTAACAGTTCAATTTGCAAAAGGTGCAATGGGTCAAGATAGGTGTTGCGCACTGCCAGTGAATCAATCATTGGTTGATTCTGATCGAGCAATCGATCTGCACCTCGCAACTGAAGCAAGCAAGACTTGATACGCACCAAGCGGTCAACCAGCTCTGACACGGTGTGTTGCGCCGAATCGCTAGCAAGCCTATTCGCATACATGAGCACAATTATTGGTTCAACTTTTGCCACCATTACTTCCAGTAGATCAATCTGCATCTGAAAGAATGGAAGTCTGTTCAATGAGCGGAAGAGGCTCTCGTCTTTGCACAGCGTTTCCAAAGCGGTTTCCGTTCCCAACCATGCCGGCACCATCATTCGAACCTGTGTCCACGCAAATATCCATGGAATTGCTCGAAGCGATGCAATGTCATTAGAACTCCGACGTCGAGTTGGTCGGCTTCCAATTGCTAGTTCAGAAAGTTCGCGTTCTGGAGTGAGTTCTCTGAACGCTGCGACAAATTGGGGCTCATCGATGGTTTTGCGATAGACAGAGCCTGTAAGAGAAGCTAATTTATCAAGCAAGTTGCGATCCTGATTCCCGATCGGATCATGTGACGCGTGTGTAGATTCAATCGTTGCTAAGAAGTAATGAATCAAGCTTGCTTGCGCGACATTCGGCGTACCGAATTTGTAGCGGATCATTTCGCCTTGTTCGGTCGTACGCAACGACCCGTTTACGGTTCCTGGAGGCTGAGCCAGAATTGCCTGATGGGTTGGACCACCTCCTCGACCTATAGCGCCGCCTCGTCCGTGAAACAAAGTTAGGCGAATTCCGAAATTTTGAGCAATTCGGCTCAAGTCTTCCTGTGCGCGGTATTGTGCCCATGCAGCTGCAAGTTGGCCTGTATCTTTGGCTGAATCCGAGTAGCCAATCATTACGACTTGGAGGTTGTCTTGTTTCCGGAGATAGTCTCTATACCACGGAATCTCGAACAGAGATTGCATTACCATTGCTGCACGATTTAGATCTTTCAGCGATTCGAACAGAGGAATGATTGGAATCGCCGAAGTCAAACCAGCTTCCTTGAGCAATAACGCTACTAGCAACACGTCTGAAGGTTCCTCCGCCATTGAAATAATGTAAGAACCGACCCCTTGTCCGCCATCTTGAGCTATGGCAAGGCATGTGTCAATGACTTCTCTGGACTCTGAGGAAGGCTTCCAATCTCGTCCGAAGAGTGGTCGTTTGCTCTGCAATTCTTGGATAAAGTAATCCTGCTTTTTCATCTCGGACCACTCTAGAAAGGTACCTTGGACAGCTTCCCGTTCGCCGTAGTAATCTTGAAGTTCTTGCAGAACCTGACGATGGCGATCCGCACTTTGGCGTATGTCAAGCTTTACTAAACAAGCGCCGAAACATATTGAGCGTCTCAAGGTGTCCAGCAACGGTCCGTTTGCGATTTGGCGCAGTCCTACGTTATCTAAAGAGTCGAAACAATATTGGAGTGGTTTTCGAATCTCGCTGTCATGCAGAATTACTTCGGCAGTAAGCTGCCTCCTTCCTTCTGCCCAGTCTCGTGTAAATTCAAGGCGACCGCGAAGCTGCTTCAGTACGGTGCGATAGGGTTCGTCAGAGTCGCCCGATAAAGACCGAAGCGTGCTGTCGCAAGCTGACATTGAAAGATCGTCAACAAGCGATTCAATATCCCGCAAGAACAGATCTGCCGCCATCCAACGCCCCAAGCGCAACACTTCCTGTGAGACTTTGGCAGTGACGTTTGGATTAGCGTCGCGGTCTCCTCCCATCCATGATGCAACACTGAATGGGCAAAAGTCAGGTGGCAACCTTTCGAGTCGCTTTTCTGTAAGAAAAGCATCAATGGATCGACAAGCTTCTGGAACCGCATTCCACAAGGAGTTTTCTATAACGGCAAACCCCCACTTGGCTTCATCCACTGGAGTAGGTTTTTGTTTTCGAATCTCATCCGTGTGCCACACTTCGGTTACTAAACGCTTAAGATTTCCAATCTTGTTTTCTTTATTGCTGCCAAGCGTCCTTGCGATCTGGTCGTACTTTCGAATCAAAGTACGACGGAGCACTTCAGTGGGATGGGCAGTAAGCACCATTTCCACGTGCGTTTCAAGAATGGCACTGCGGAAACGTGATCCCATCAATTGGTACGTCCGGTCAAAGTCACCTGGCAACTGTGCAAAGGCATTCCGATGTTCGTTTCTCTGCTCTGCTATGTTTGCCAAACTAAGAAACTGATTGAACGCCCGAGCGATATCGACAAGCTCGGAATCCTTCAAAGATCTAAGACGTTCTTGCAATGCTTCCAGGTCGACTTTGTGCTCGTTGCGTGCTAGCTTTGCGAGTCCACGTATTTCTTCTATCGTACGAACAAAATCTTCACCACGGTCTAAGGCGATGACATTGCCAAGTACCGAACCGAGCAAACGGACATCGTCACGCAAGTCTTGCGGAATGGTCTCTAAGAGCTGGCCAGTTGGCGGAATTTTGACTGTCAATCCAATACCTCTACGCCATCAGCTAGCACACAGACGAGTGTTAGGAGATACGGCTCAATGACGTGAAGCAAATATGGATGCCATCTTTCAATCGAATTCAGATATTGATTGCTAATGGTGCAATTCGATATTGGTCAACCATCGTAAAAGCTTTGACCATGTAGGCCGAACAACAGTCGTTCCCGTACCGAATCAATCCGAGACATTGCATCTTCATCTATGTGGTTGCGATCTTGAGTTGTTTTTACCCGTTGGGCAATGTCCCGTCGAGCGTAGTGGACTTGAAGAAAAAATCGTCCGTCGTGTTCACGGCCTGGTGGCATTCTTCGATGCCACACATCCGAAACAAAAAATAGAACGTCACCTGCATGTGTGGCAAATGTTTGAGCCCCCACACCGTTAAATGTCAACTCCGCATCGTCGTGGTGTTCTCGCGGCGGAGGTCTCCCTGACTTGTGACTTCCCGGAATCACCGCCGTTGGACCCGCTTCGACTGGACAGTCTTCCAAGTAAATGTGAACTCCAATGGCAAATGTTGGGTGCGGTATGTCGGCCGGCCATACTTGCCCGGCCGCAAGTGGTATGTGTGGTCCTGCATCAATGTGCCATGAGCCGCCGCCGTGACGGGACTTGTCGCTAGGAGGATTGCGCCAGCAAGTGTTAGCGATGATGTGGCAGTCTTCACCCAAAAGCGGCTCTATGACTTCAAGTATTTCTCGTCGACCCACGATTTCTTGAGACAGTGGGCTCCGGTTGAACATTTCGTATCGAAACTCGTCGGCAATCTCTCGAGACTTGTTGGCTCCCCTTGAGTCTGGAGGGACCTTTGCGTATACATGCTCGATTTCACTTCTGAGACTTGCAATCTCATCCTCAGAAAACGCACTTTTGACAAGTGTCGCCCCAAACTCCTCCAGCTCCCGACTGTGAGGAGACGTACTATCTTCGAGTGGCAACAGGTAACCACCCGGCCACGCTCGAGTTAGCATCGAATCCAGCTCACAAATACGTCCATAGATTCAAACACCTTCCATGATTTCTATTTCAAGCTGCATTCGATCTCTGCTAGCTGTCTCGAGTGTAAATGCGATCGAGAACAATCCGATCTGCTGACGTTATAACCCGTACTTTCACAGTCAAGATATTGCCGGCACTATTCAAGGTGTAAGTTTCTGAACCGCGAACTGAATCTCTCATCTTTGTGACTACTAGGGAATCTCCATTCCATCCCACCTCAATTCTCCAGCCATTGCGCATTTGCCTACCCCACTTGAAGTCTACATAGGGAGCATCTTCAAATTGGATTCCCATGGATTCAGCATCTTGTTCAATGCGCATTGTGTTGGAAGATACGACAGGAAAATCGTGAACAATGAAGGTGGAAGAATCCGTAGGATCGGCCCTTCTTCCCGCGATAGCGTCTCGTTGCTCCGATTTTCTAATCTTGGTGAGGTCCGGCGCAACGTCGCTCAAGTCCTCATCCAGACTCCAAGAACCGGTTAGATCGAACGAAGGTGGTATCTCATAGTTGATGCCTGCACATCCGTATACAAACGCAAAGACAGCTACCGTGCAAACGCTTCTACAGAAAACTGAGCACCGCATCCTGAAAATCCTTCGGCTTATCCAATGGAACTGAATGTCCAGATCCCTTGATTTCAACCAACTTGCAATTAGAAGCTAAGTCGACAAACTTATTTGCTACATCAGATGTCAGCAAGTTACTGCGTTCACCCCGAACAAGTAAGGTGGGTACCTCAATACTCTTAACAGCGGACCATCCTTCTTCCACACTAGGTCGTCTTCGCGCCAATTCATTGGGCTGGCGCAAAGCTCGATCGTACTTAAACGTCCACTTGCCGTTTTCCGTTCGCATGAGAGAATGACGGATTCGGTGGTAGTGAGTGTCTTCTGGAGGTACAGGATTGGCGGAGCGAGCTCGCTTGAATGCCTCGTCAATTGACTCGAAGATGTCCGTTTGGCTAACGCCCTCTTGAATCGATCGAATCCCAGTGACGGCGATTTCAGGTGCGATATCGACTATGACTAGCTTCTTCAGCCCCACAGGTTTTTGCGCGGCAAAGTGAATTGCAACAGTACCACCCATAGAAAGCCCCACCACAAAGTACTCTTTCAAATCAAAGGCATGCACGAAGCTGTTGAGATCCTCTTTCATTTCGAGAGGTCCATACTCAGAATTATCAGACCAATCAGACTCTCCATGGCCACGTTGATCCAAAGCCAATACACGGAATCGTTCGCTTGCAACATCGGCGAAAGTGTCCCAAGAGCGCGCATGTCCCGTAAATCCGTGTAACAGGATCAAGCAGGGAGCATTCCTAGCCTTAGTCTGCCAGTCTCTGTAGTGGAACCTGAGACCTCGCATTTCGATGAGATCGTCACTTACAAGCTTCATGGGAAATGCGTGTGGTTCTGAAGAGCTGTAAACAGTGTAATCATCTGTTCACTGCTTCCTTGAGTTCCTGTCCAAACGTCATAAGAACACTGAATTATACGGTGTAGACCAACAGGAGCATCGACCTGTTAGTTTCCCGAGATCAATAGTGCGAAATGCACATACCAAGCAGGTCTACGTATCTCACCTACAGAGAATTGATGTCTTTCCGAAGATTCACTAATACCCTTCAGATCGACATATCACTAAATGAAATGCGCCATATCGTGGCAAATGGATATCGATCTGTAAAAATCGCACGACCTGAGACAGCATAAGAATAACTTTATATCAATACTTTGTACATTAAACCTAAGAACATTTATAGATCCTCTCTAATTCTAAGCAACTATATCTCAATGGATCTAATGCGATATGGAAACGCTCGGTAAAGTTGTGTCTTTGGTTAAAACATGTTGGGGCACGTTGGCCACCTAGTCTCTGAATAGGAGAGACATTTCTCGATAAGATTTGGGTTCTCTTAACCTCTACTTGCCCTTTGAAATGGGCTGATTCACTTTCAATTTTGAATCAGCCCATTAACCCATCGCCACTGATCCGCCAAGGCACAACTTGAACACAGCCCATGTATTCAAGTGTCCATTGAACTCCCCCGAGGGCACTCTGAGTGAGGGTTGGAAACCTCCTCGCAATCTTGTCTATCCCAATCCCATCGATTGAAGTGACTGCTGAACGTTGCCCATCAGGGAACCGACAAGCATCGCAAACACAATTGGAATCAACGCAACGACGACGCTTACAACAGCCCCTTTTGACAGCCAGCTATCTAACCCATTGACGGTAATGTACAGAGTCCACAATGACGGAATCGTAATGGCTGCAGCCCAAGGAGCATTCATTCCAAACCACCCAAGTAATTCGAGGCCGTTCTGCCAATCCATTCCGCCAATTGCAACCAGCACGACACTTAAGATGGCACCTACGGCGGTTGGGATAGAAACCCAACAGCTAAATCCAAACCAGTCGACCCATCCTGTATCGGACCCAACAATCTTACCAACGATGAAAAAGAAGGTGCCCAAAATGAGTAGTCCAATTACTATCACAATGGGTGCACCAATGAACCCACTAACTACTCCCACAGTCCTCGCCAAAGTGACCATGTTTGGATTTTCCATCTGATCTCTTAATTCCTGCGCGTTATCCGTTTGACCCATTTGCTCTTGGGCATCAGCTTGGGCATTTATAGCGTCGATAAACACTTGATCAGGAGTCATCATGACTGTAATCGCCCCGCAGATTCCCGCGACAAGCAATATAGTCATTAGAGGCAATAGGATCGACACATCCTCTCGCATCTCATCAAATTCCTGTCTGGGAGAAATCAAGATCTTCCAAAGACGTTCCACTTTAAAGCCCTCTCGCAAAATATGATTCCGTCATAGTAGCAAACATTTTCGAAACTCTAAGAGACTGTTTCAATCCTCCAAAACGCAACTCTAACAAGCACAATTGTGAGTGAGAATTGAGTGCTGAAGGACTCGAGAAGGAGGGACGAAGGGCCAATCGTACCTATCTTCCTTCAATCCTACACCGCGAACGAACCCGATTAGTCGTCTAGCTAGCCTTCTGCTGCTCAGTTAGATTGAATCCCGACAATCGACGTCCAATAGAGCCGTGATGTCAAGGACTGATTGGTTGACGCTACCTCAAGCCACAATCGCTGGTATACCCATAAAAAAGCTTCCCAAAAGGATATATACGAGGTACGGCACGAGGACGACAATAACACTTGTCCCGATACGTTTGTTTCCCCAGCTCCGCAGTCCCTGAATACTAATTAACACTATCCAGACGAGAGGAATGGTGAAAAGTACTGCCCAAGGTTGCGTCCACCCGATCCAAGTCAGAGGCGAGAGAGCATTTTTCCATTCAATTCCAAAGAGAGCAATCAACGCGGCTGAAATGAGTGAACCGTATACTGTCGGCACAGCTGCCCAGCATGCAAACCCAAACCAATTAGACCATCCGATTTTCGATTCGAATGAAAGGCTTGCAACCCAATAGTAGGACGCAAGGAGAACCAATCCGATCGAAAAGCTAATCGCGTAGATCAGTGGTGCCATGAAAGTAGTGTTGCGCTTCGCCGCTTCTATACCTTGCGGATTCTCAATGTTACGTTGCAGCTGCTCAAGAGTATCTTCAGAAAGTATGTCCACTTCTTCCTGAACTGAAGCGTGATCTTGCAGGTGTCCCTTATATGTTTGGTCATCCGTATATAACGCGGTGACCCCAACATAGATTCCTCCGGTTACGAGCACAAGAATCAGAGGTACAACAACAGGGATACCATTGAGAAATTCATCAAATTGTTGTCTTGGCGCGACTAAAATCCTCGCCAATTGAATCAACACTCTACTCACTGCAAAATCAGCGAAAGCTCACAATTCTCAATCAATTGCTCCTCGAGCATACAGAACAATGGGTTCAGCTCCTGCAAATCAATCCTAGAAGATCAGTCTCACAAACTTCTCCACAAACACAAAAAACTCTAGGCGTGTTTTGGTCTAGAGATGATTTGCCACTTTTTGGATTTATATCGTTTCGGTCAACTGCCTCGTTTTCTATTTTCTTTGGACTTGAGCCAAGTCCGCTTCTCTGTCATATACAACCGTGCCATCGGACAAAAACGGCACGGCTTGCGACCACAACGTCCCGTTTGATGAATAAAGAGGTTCCGATGAATACTGAGCCAAGTAGGCTCTACGAAGCGAATTTGTGCGATTTCCGCCACTACGATGGAGGATTGTGCTCGCAAAGACCACCACGGTACCCTTGGGGACAACAATCTCGACTCCGCTGTTGTCTCCTTCGTAACCGATCAAATCGTTGGTTCCTTCTTCGTGTCGATGATCAACGATGTGATCCCTTGGGACAACGGCACCGTGTGGAAGCACTGATATGGTTCCGTTGTCGCGGGTCATGTCGTCTAGCGCGCACCAACACGTTAGGTATGGTTTGTGAGTTGTTGACGGATCACGAAACTTGACGTAACCCGAGTCCTGGTGCCATGCAAACTTCATTCCTTGCTCCGCTCCCTTGACTACCCATTGTTCGTGAAAGAGATAGACATCTGGTCCGAGCAAGCTTGAACTAATCTCTGCCATAAGCCGCCCAAATAGGAAATCTGCGACTCGAGGTCGAAGACGATACCGATTTGCAATGAAATATCTCTTGTTGCGGTGCGTAATTCCGAAAACTTCGGTTCCTTTCGAGTCCAGCCAGGAATCTGTATAACCCATGAAATATGAGCACTCCTCCTGCATTGCAACAAGTGTGCTATCGTCTATGACAGATTCCAAAATCGCAAATCCATTCTCTCGAAACTCTGTTTTCAGTTCCTTGGAAACGCTAAAGTTCATAAAAATCTTAGTATTGAGGAGGAGACTATGACCTGTAAAGTCGAATGGATGAATCGATCTGAGAAAAACGTCTTAGTTGAACGACGCAGAAACAGCAATCGGAAAAAACAATTATGAGCCATCCTTCAATAACAGAGCTTGTTCCAATGATGATTTGCAGGGATGTTCAAGCAACCATCGAGTTCTACTGCAACGTCCTGGGCTTTCAAGTGCGCGACAGAATGGACAACGTGGGAGCATCTGGTTGGGCATCTCTGGAGAGAGGAAATGTTCGCATTATGCTTGCAAGTCCGACGTATGTTCCCTCTCCTCAGCCGGTTAAAGGACAACTATCAGAAGTTCTGTTCTACTTTTATACGGATGATGTAGAAGATCTTCGAAACCACATCGTGCATTGCGGCTACCCGGTCAGCGACTTTGCAGTTCGGTTCTATCAGATGAAGGAAATCGAACTCACAGACCCTGAAGGTCACGTGTTGATATTTGGCCAAGATACCGACGAGCCGCCTACCCCGGAATAGCAACCATCCCAGATCTCTCGTTACTCCGAGAAATCCAGTCCGTACAGCAATTCCACGTTTGTACGCGTGATTTTCGTCCGCTCCACTTCTGGAACTCCGTCGAACATTTCGTCAATGACGTTCAATGAGCATGGCCAGGTCGAGTCAACGTGAGGGTAATCTGAGCCCCACATCAGATTGTCTACACCAATCAAAGAACGCGTCAAGATCGCTGGACGATCATCTTCAATCGTTGCGAAAAACTGGCGAGACCAAACTTCATGTGGACTCTCGCCTGAGTACTCACTCGTACCACGAAACTTGCTTTCTCTCTGTATGGCCTGGTCGACTCGGTCAAGCCAATGAGCAATCCATCCGCCGTTAAACTCGGCGACCACAAACTTGAGATTCGGATGACGAGATGCCGGTCCTCTGCAAATCAAGTCCACCAGTGTGCGTTGAATCGTGGTTTGAGTCGAGGCGTAATCCTGAATTGGATCGCGCAATGCACGATTTTGTCGAAATTCGCGAGGCGTGTATGCGTTCGTCCCCACGTGCATGGACAACGGAAAGCTTGCTTCTTCCGCTCGCGACCAGATTGGGTCGTAACAGGAGTCGCTGTAGGGTGTCTCAGGCGGTGCGGTGCAAGGTATGCAACCACCTTTGTACCCCATTTTTATCACCCGATCCAGTTCGCGTACCGCCTCATCGGGATCTTGAATAGGTATTGCGGCTAGACCATATAACCGACCATTGCCAGCATTTGAATAATCGTTCAACCAGTCGTTGTAGTTCTTTTGACAAGCCACGAGCAGTTGAGGATTCTCAAAACTAAAGAGCCCAAAGAATCCGGGGTAGAGAAACTCAGCCTTAATTCCATCCTCGTCCTGATCGATGAATCGTTTTGACCCATCTCGTATTCCCACACGAATTCCGTCATAGCCTTGCGCCATGATCTTGACGACATCAGAAGCCGACATGTCGTCTACATCGGGTTTTCTTCCGTGTCTTCGGTTAATCTCAGTGTCGCCACCATCACGGCGTCTCAATCCAGCGATTCCGATTCGGCGTCGTATGCCAGCAGCACCCTTTGAAGGAATGACAATCGCATCACGATTGGTTCCTGCGTGCATGATGCGCGGAGCGTCATCACCAAACTTGTCCGCTAGACCAATGAACACATCCTCCGCTTCAACTACATGGGAGTCAGCTGATATTGGTTGCATTTGCTACTACCTACTTCTCGATTAAGACTTAAATAATACTAGTGAGCACCTACCGATTGCAGCTGCGGCAGCTCCCCAATCTCATACGAAAGTCCTTGCACCATCCGAGAGAACTCGGCCACCCAATGTATGGCTACGACTGGGAGCCGTTCTGAGAAATGGCTTCGAGCACTCTGGGAGGAGACATGGGCAATTCGGTCATGCGAATGTTCAATGCGCGACTAACAGCGTTTCCGATCGCAGCGAGCGGGGCAACGATAGGTGTTTCACCGCAACCTCTGACTCCGTAGGGGTGATTTGGATTGGGGACTTCAACAATTTCGGTATCGATCATGGGAATGTCCGAACATACAGGTATCCGATAGTCGAGAAAGCCTGGATTCTCCAATACTCCTTCAGTGTCGTAGATGTATTCCTCATTTAGCGCCCAGCCAATGCCCTGAACAGCACCGCCCTGCATCTGACCTTCTACATAGTCAGGGTGGATTGCGGTGCCTGCATCTTGAATAGACGTGAAATTTATTACCGTTACGCTGCCAGTCTCATGATCGACCTCTACATCAGACATGTTCACCGAAAACGCAGGACCAGGTCCTTGAGCGTTGAGCGATGCCCGGCCCGAAATCGGCCCACCCGTTCGACCTGCTCCGCGAGCCAAGTCGCGAAGCGACAAGGGATCGGCTTCAACATTCACACCTTGACGAGGCGTTGCTACTCCGTTGCTCCAGTCAACCTGGTCTATTTCCAAACCCCAGGTCCTTGCGGCGCGCTTGCGCAATTCGATGATCACCTCCTCGCAAGCCTTTACAACAGCGAGACCCGTTGCAAACGTCGTTCTGCTACCTCCAGTAGTTGCGCAGTATCCCGTACTATCAGTGTCGGCGATGTTTACACGAACCCGATCGTACGACACACCTAGTGTTTCCGCGGCCATCAATGCCATGGATGCTCGGCTACCGCCGATGTCGGGGCTCCCTTCAACAACCATAACCATACCCGAGTCCGTTATGTGAACTTCTGCGCTAGATTGATTTCCGCCGTTAAACCAGAAGCCAACAGCGACTCCTCGACCTTCACCCGCGCCTAACTCTCGATGATAGTTTGGATGGCGTTTTGCCACTTGAAGGCATTCTTTGAGTCCTATCGCCTGAAACTTTGGTCCATACGTTGCCTGTGTTCCTTCTTGGGCTGCATTCTTCAATCGGAAGTCGATTGGGTCCATTCCTACTTGCTGTGCAAGTTCATCAATTACACATTCGCCTGCGTACATAGACTGCGGTGCGCCCGGCGCGCGGTATGCAGCCACTCGCGGTCTGTTAACAACCACGTCGTAGCCTTCGATCAGAACATTCTCTACATCGTAGGGTGCAAAGATGCACATACTTCCCGCACCGACAGGGCTTCCCGGATACGCGCCTGCTTCGTAAATCAACTCGGCATACATCGCCGTGATAGTTCCATCTCTTTTGCATCCGATTTTGATTGTGTTTACCGAACCCGATGCTGGTCCTGTTGCGCGAAAAACCTCATCACGCGTCATAACCATGCGAACCGGCCTTGAACTCTTCTGGGAAAGTTTCAGCGCTAAGGGTTCCAAGTAAATGGTGGTTTTACCTCCAAACCCACCACCAATCTCGCTTGCAGTTACTTTCAGATCTCCCATGTCCATTCCCATCATTCTTGCGGTGGAATTCCGGACATCAAAATGACCTTGAGTGCAACACCAAACGGTCGCCTTCCCGTTCTCCTGATAGTTGCCGGTGCATGCATGAGGTTCGATGTAGCCTTGGTGCACCATGGGAGTCGTGAAAGTCCTTTCAACGATGTGATCTGCCGCCTCAAATCCCTTTTCAACATTTCCTCTACTGATCGTTTGTTTTCGAGAAACGTTTGATGGCTTGCTTGGTTCGGTATCGAGTCCGGCTGTAAACATGTCCTCGTGCAATACAGGAGCATCATCTTGCATGGCGGTAACGGCATCCAATACGGGGCTCAAGGGTTCATAGTCAACTTTGTTGGCCTTAAGTCCCTCGTCCGCCGCCGATGAAGACAAGGCGGCTACTGCTGCGACTGCATGACCGTGATAAAGAACCTTTTCGTTCGCAATGATGTTCTCGGCAAATCGCTTAAGTCCCGGACTACCCGAGCGCGTGTGTGGAAAATCGTCAGACGTGACAACGGCCAGCACCCCTGGGATTCTCTCGGCTTCAGTTGTGTCGATTGACCGGATCTTCGCATGAGCGTGAGGGCTACGAAGCACCTTACCGAACAGCATCCCAGGCAACATTTCATCGGCTCCGAATTTTGCGCGGCCAGTGACCTTCTCAAGCCCATCCGGACGAATTGGTCTGGTTCCTATGTATTGGTAGTCAATTGCCTCACTCATTTCATACTGTCCTTGTGTAGCTTGACCCACGATTGAGTTTGAGCGTCTTGAGGTTGCTCCTGTATTCCAATCAAATTAGGGTCCATTGCTTTGAGTCCAAGTCTCTCCTGGATGTCGGTTGCCGCGCCAGTTCTTCGGATTAGATCCTGCGGTCTATGCGCATCGGCATTCACGATTGTTTGAATATCGTACTCTGTCGCCAATTCCCAAAATGGCAACCAAGGGTACAAAGGATAGGGATTTGTAGATTTCTTTCGTGCGATTTTCTCCAAACCAAGTGCATTTATCTCCAGTCCCACGTCGTGCTCTTGCGCTGCAGCAAGAATGTCTCTGCTGCAAGCGATCGCATCGGCATCCCAATCTTTGTAGCAAACACCGAACAGGTCAGGATGTGCAATAAACGCAAAAAGTCCACTAGCCACCATTTCTTGGACATAACGGCCATAGTGCCTTAGGGAACTGGGGTCCACTGCGCCGCTGTAAGCACCATGCCAATTTCCATAGTCGTCGGTAAAGAAATGCGGACCACCAACCAAGTAATCAAAGCCGTATTGTCCCAACAGTTCATCTTCGTAGAACGTATGGAACTCGTGAATGTACTCACACTCCATTCCAAGCAAAACTCGCAATGAGGAAAATCCTCGTTGGGCACGGTGTACTGCGTCGACATAGCCTTCGAGTTCTGAGTAGTCCATGCGCGCCGAAATCCATCGATTGTCAGGCAAGGCCGTGTGGTCAGAGAATCCTATGGTTTCCATGCCCAGATCAACTGCAGACCTGCAATAGTCCGTAGTTTCTCCGCGAGCGTGTTTACAACGATAAGTGTGAGTGTGAAAATTGTGCTTGAACTCAGAATCCAACATTGCTACAGGTGTAGATCGTTTAAGACTAAATACGCGAATCTAGAAATTCTAACAAGACCCAAAAGCGAGTTGAGAACACTCAATTTCTGACCCGTTGATCAGACAATACGACCTTGAGTAATTCGACTCTGAAAGACGTAGATATATAAAAGCATCCAAGGAGCCCGGCTGCTCATGCGGACTCCCGGATTCTCTTACGATAGCTGAACTCTTGTGGCCAGCTAGTTTAGATGCGTGACTGATTGTGCGGACGGTGACTATCGACTACTCGTCGCCAGCGTCCTCGCTCTCCTCGAGATCGGTCATTTCCGTCGTGTCACCATCGTCCATCGATTCCGATTCATCGAGATCGGTCATTTCCGTTGTGTCACCATCGTCCATCGACTCGGCCTCATCGAGATCGGTCATTTCCGTCGTGTCACCATCGTCCATCGATTCAGATTCATCGAGATCGGTCATCTCCGTGGTGGTCGCTTCCTCCACATCAGTCATTTCTTCGGTATCGGCATCGTCTGCATCACCACCATTTCCTGCACATCCTGCGAGAAAAGCAATCATTGCGACTGCCATACCGAGTGTTCGTATCTTCATGAGCATATCCCTCAAAATACCTGATATTTCCGCACTAGCCAAACCGATCCGAAGTCTCGGAACATCCCACTAGATAGCGCGGTGGGCGACACTATGTTAACACTAAGAGCTGCCTCTGGGAAGACATAGCTACAACGACTCGGGTGTTTCTGCATTCAAGAGCACCCAAGGACAGGTATTGAGAAATCTCCAACTATGTTTCGACGGGTGTCTCGAAACAGATCGTACGACCGTCGGGGTCGCGCAAAAATACTTGCTTCATCGGGTAGAACGCCTGCTTCGGTGTGCTAGCCTGCAAACCCTGAGTGCTAAAGAATCGATACAGTGAATCCACATCGTTGCAGACGAAATAGAGCTCAACTTCATCATGGGAGCGCACCTGGTCCTTGTCACTTTCTGAGTCATCGCGTTGCTGTAGCATTAATTCGGCATCCGCCAATTTGATGCTGCACCACGTCAGACAGCCGTTGGGCCTCCAAGTCTCGACAACTCTGAATCCGAGCCGATTGTAGAACTGAAGGGAATTCTCAATGTTGTCTACCCAAAGTAGAGGCACAACATTTACGGAAACATTGTCGTCCATACTAGTACCCTCTTTTCTTGTCGATGAGTCCTTCCAATTCGTCGCCTGCTATGAATCGTTTCAGATTTGTACAAAACCTCCGAAGATTACGTTCCGAACGAAACTGGCTCGCTCCTGCAGTATGAGGGGACATCACGACGTTTTCAAATTGCCACAGTGCATTGTCGGCATCAAGCGGCTCACCGGATACGACATCAAGCGCGGCACCAGCAATCTCACCTTCACGCAGTGCGATCACCAGAGATCCTAAATCCACGATTTCACCGCGTGTGACATTTACCAAAATTGAACTGTTTTTCATCTTCGAGAACGCGAAGGAATCAAACTTTCCTCGTGTTTCGGACGTTAACGGACAACAGACTGCCACGACATCCGACCTTTTCAAAAAATCAGCAAATTGGTTGGAAATCATCACGCTTTCTACTTCTCGGGAAGGACATACGGGATCACAATCCAGCGCAATTGCCTTCATTCCAAAAGCAACTGCACGCTTTGCAATTTCCCTCCCTGTTCCGCCAAATCCAAAACATCCCATCGTCAGGCCGGTGAGTTCAAACTGTCGAGCTCGTAGGCGCGCTCGATTAGACCAAGCAGCTGAACCCATTGAATGGGCATGTGCTGTTTGGCGTGTCAACATCAGCAGAAGACTAAATGCATGATCTGCCAAATGACTTCCTACCAGCCCTTTTTCACTAGTAAGCAAAACCTGGCTATCCACAAACCCCGGAAACAAGAACATATCGATTCCTGAGGCCGTTGCGTGCACCCACTTGAGCTTCTTGCACTTCTCAAACATATGCCGATCAATCAACCCAAAGATGACCTCTGCCTCTTCCGCATGTTTTGCAGCCTCTTGGCCTGTAGCCACAACAATTTCGGCCTGCGGACAGGCTTCAAGAATCTGTGCTCGATGCGTCTCAGTCAAAGGAGACAACGTCAGGCCCGGTATAACCAAAATCTTCATATTTCGGAATTGCTTCCAACAGTCGGGAATAGCTAGTTGGTAGTGTGAAGTGTAATGATGGAGTACGACTTCACGCCGCAAAAAAGCCAATTAATGCAAAATCTGTCAGTGTGGCTTCTACTGCAAGGCAGGCAGTCGATTTTTGGGTTGCCGATGGAGGAATGAAACATGAGGAATGGACTACGAGTCTTGGATACTGACGCCCATCAGATGGAACCTCCATCGATCTGGCAGGAGTACATTGATCCGGCATTTGTAGACAAAGCGCCACGATCAAAAATGCATTCAAATGGAAGACGGATGTTGTTGGTGGAAGATGAGCCCATAACTCGTCAAACCGGGTCTTATCCAATGGACTCACCCGAATTTCTAAACGCGGTACAGGAGGGAATGAAACGGTTCAAGTCTTCTCGAGAAGCAGGCTTTACTCCTGGAGCCCGTTTGGACGACATGGATGCTCAAGGTGTTGACGTGCAAGTGATCTATCCAACAGTTGGTGGTCAAATGCTGGGAAAGGAATTTCATGATCTTGATTTGCTCGGTGCGATTTGTCGTGCATATAACGATTGGAGCTTGGAGTACTGTCGAACCAATCCCGAAAGACTACTAATGGCTGCGATGTTGCCGCTACAGGATCCCACTCTTGCAGCGGAAGAAGCGCGGAGAGCAGCCGAATTGGGAGCGACTTGCTTTTATGTGAGACCAAACCCCGTCGAGGGCCGAAACCTGTATCACGAAGACAATGAATTGCTGTGGAATACGCTAGAAGACCTGAGATTGCCTGTTTGCCTACATGATTCGGGGTCTCCTTACTGGCCATCGTACGGAGAACGTATGGATACGCATACCTCCGGGCACATCATCGCGCACCCTTTTGAAGCGATGGTTGCAATGATGAGTCTCATTTGGTACGGAACTATCGAAGATCATCCTAGACTGAGAATCGTGCATGTAGAGGCAGATGCCGGGTGGCTACCCTATTGGCTTCAAAGAATGGAACAGCATTGGGAGTTTTCGGGAAACGCTGAACATCCAAAATTGAAGAAAAGGCCCACTGAGTATTTTAAGAGCAACTTTCTTGTTGCTTGCAGAGGCGACGAAATGACACTGCCCGCCGTGTGCGAATTAGTTGGAGACGACTACCTGACCTTCAATACCGACTACCCTCACCCAGACGGAACCTGGCCTCATGGTATGGCCGACCTGGAACAACAACCCCTGCAAGAGTCTAGCAAGCGAAAAATCTTCTGGGACAATGCCGCGTCCGTGTTTCTCGGCAATTCCCACTAACTAAAACTCAACTCTAGACCGATCAGCCATCTATGACGACGGACTTAGAACGAGCTAGGCAAATGCTCTCGGCGTACGCCAACGCGATGCAGTGCACCTCGTCCACACTGAACTCAGAATTCGGCCGAGCCGTCGAGGCAATCGCAAAATTGCCCTCCATTCTGGTAATAACTGGACTGGGAAAGAGTGGGCTTGTTGGCCAAAAGGCAGCCGCAACATTTTCGAGTACCGGAACTCGAGCTTTCTTTGTCCACCCTGTAGAAGCGCTTCATGGTGACCTCGGCATAGTTGAAGAAAGCGCCGCAATGCTTGCGATATCGAAAAGTGGCAGCAACGAGGAAACCATCGAATTCACCCGACAATTCAAGCAAGTGTCGAAGGGTGTGGTAATTACTCTCACCGAACCTGCATCAAAACTGGAACAAATCGCAGATATCGCGCTTCACATCCCTCGCCTTCCTGAAATCGACGAATGGAATCTGGCACCAACCACAAGTTCAATTACAAGCATGAGTGTTTGCGATGTTCTTGCGATTTGCGTGCAAAAGAGTAAGGGACTTACTGAGGAGGACTTTGCGCAGTTTCACCCACATGGTACGCTAGGTCGGCGATTGTTGCTTCAAGTTCGAGACTTGATGATCTCGGGGGATGCGCTACCAATTGGTTCACTTGATGCATCGTTTTCAGAGCTTATCTATGAGATTTCATCAAAGGGGCTCGGTCTTGTCTTGTTGATCGACGAGTCCGGAGATTACTTCGGACTACTCACTGACGGAGATATAAGGCGCCTCATGGAGCGATCGCAACCCCCTGCGGATTTGAATGCCCGCGACTGTTTTCGACTAAGTAGAAGGGGCGGAGACCTTCCTTCGGTAACACATGGATCGGCGTCACCCGATTCAAAAGCGATCGAGTGTTTGGAGCAGATGCAACGGGACAGGATTACGTCGATTGTGATTCTTGAAGACAAAAGACCAATCGGCCTCGTTCGTATGCAGGATTTGGTTGCTGCCGGACTCTAGAACTCTATACCCAATCGATCAGTTCACTTCTCGGAGTTTGTACTCCAACCCGTCAAATTCGTCAAAGTAGACACCTAGGTAGGGATGATTGACCTGAGATTTGTCATTGCTCAGAAGAAGATTTCTCTCTGCGACATATGTGGTCTGTTGTGTATTGTCAACCAAGACTCCGTACCAAGGCTGATCTTTCGGTGGTCGTGTTATCGCCATTTGCTCATACCACTCATCGGTCAGGTCGAACTGCTCATCTCGACAATAGATCACTCCTCTATACGCAAATCTGCGATGTTCAACTATTTGGCCAGCGTGAAATCGAATATTGGCAGACATGACTTATTATTGCGTTTGGTCGGGATATTTTTGTACCAATTCTAAGATGAAGAGTTTAGCCATCAAGGCAGCCACCTGCCTAGCATTGCTCGTTTCAATGTATACATGGGCGGAGTCAAATGACTTGACCGGAACGTGGGTTATTGACGTGGAATTGACCGAAGAACTACAACCTCCCATCAAAAAGAATCGCGGTGTGGCTCGAGGACTTAGAGGATTCATTGCCGGAGGCGGCGTAATTGCACCCGTACCAGGAGGGAGCGCGCCTGCTGTTGGCGCTGCTGGGCTCAAGACACCGGTAGTTCTGCATTGTTCGGAATTGACTCTTAGCAAGGATGAGAGCAAGATCACGATTGAGTGTGCCAATGGCACGGAACGAGAGTTCAACGTAGGAAACTTACACGGTAGAAAGACGAACTGGAAAAAGAACCGGCTAACCGAGTCATACCGGTCAACTTCCCGTTCGGTCAGGCACCAGTTTAAGATTGACAGGAAAGGAAACCTAATAGCTACGATTACGATTCAACCAAAGGGTGGTGTCTCCCAAAAATACGTGAGGGCTTTCAACCGAAAACCGGAAGACCATCCGGAATCCAACGAGAGTGAGGTCGCTGCAACCGATTCCTCTTAGGTTGTTCGCACATCTGGTAAGTACTCAACTTTAGAACGTTCGGCGAACACGATGTCGTTCCTGGGGTTCGGGGAATGAATCCTCTATTGCTACCTCTGATTCTCATGGTGACTCTAACTTAGTACAAATCCTCGAGTGACGAAATCACCAATCTACAAGGAATCACTTCCATATGTTGAAACTTATGGAATCTTTGCCAATTCCCGGTACCGTGGATTCCGAATGCCACCCCATGAAAGGATTTGTGATCCGATTGAGAGGAGGTCGATGTATGAGAAGCGAGAATTAACGGTTTCAAACGCAAGATTACTGAACCCGAAACCGTCTATCTTGCACGATGGCTATGAGCTCATTAACTTCACTTCCCAAGTCAGCAACTTGCTCGACCAGCACGAAGTAATCGCTCTCTTTTACGAAGAATGCGCACAAATTGTGCTCGATCTGACCGGCTGTCACTCGGTCATGGTTACTCAACATCAATATCGCAATGGCTACGGTGGTCTTCCCGCAGACCATCCAAAGAGTGCTAAGCCCACACCTAATGGTAGCGATGGGGTGTATGGAGGAATTCACTCGGACGTAACACCTTATTCGGAGCCAGGCTGGAAGAATTTGGTCGACGGACGTCACTTTCAAGTCTTTAACTTGTGGTGTAGCTCACGAAAACAGCAAACTATTCATGTCATGCCACTCTCGTTGTGCGATCCCGCAAGTGTGGACGCCGAAGACATGATTTGTGCGGACTCTTGGAATCAAACAAGGCATCGGCATCAACTTGTTAGTTACAGGCTTGCATTCAACAAACAACAGCGTTGGTTTTACTTTCCACATATGAAGTCAGACGAAATGCTCGTGTTCAAACAGTACGATTCCATGTGTGAGCAGCCGAATCTGCGCTGCGTCTATCACGGAGCAATTGAGGACCCAGGTACCCCGCCTGCGGCTCCATTACGTGAAACAATAGAAGTTCGTGTACTGGCCCTGTACGACCTAGAGAGTGACAAATCAGAACGTGTTCGTCGTTTCCAGCGAGAAATTCCAGAATGCACTCCTGATGGTCGCAAATCGGATTGGTTAGTGAAATATGACTAGAAATGGTTTCTCAAGAGGAGAATTCTCATGACGAGCAAATTCGGCTTCCCCCGCAAGTGGAACGAGCCAACTCGATACCCCGACCCTGCGGTTGAGGTTGTTGATCGAAGATTTCGCAAGTACATTCTGGGCAGTTCTTCCTTGGATCGTTTGTACACAGGGGCGCGATGGACTGAAGGTCCCGTCTGGTTCGGAGATGGGAAGTACTTTTTGTGTAGCGACATTCCCAACGATCGCATACTGCGGTGGGACGAGGTAACTGAAGAAACAACTGTTTGGCGCAAACCGTCTAACAACTCCAACGGCCATACGCGAGATCGTCAAGGAAGGCTAGTTTCCTGCGAGCATGGATCGCGGCGTGTGACCAGAACGGAACATGACGGAACAATTACAACAGTCATTGATTCATTTGATGGAAAACGTCTTAATGCGCCGAACGACGTTGTAGTACATCCTGATGGTGCGATCTGGTTTACCGACCCGGGCTATGGAATTCACTGGAACTACGAAGGAAACAAAGCGCCGTTCGAACTTCCAACACGAGTCTACAGAGTCGATCCTGAGTCGGGTGCGACTTCCGTTGTCAATGAGTCGCTTGAAAAACCCAACGGACTATGCTTCTCCCCAGACTGTGACATCTTGTACATTGTGGATACGGGTGCGTCACACAAACCCGGACACCCTCGAGAAATTCATGCATTCGATGTAGTGAATAGCGCTTCCCTCCAGAACCAACGAACATTTTGTGACATGGGAAATACCAGCACCGATGGAATTCGGTGTGACACCGATGGAAATGTCTGGGCAAGTGCGGGATGGGGCGATCCGAATGAGGACGGGGTCCATGTCTTTGCTCCTGATGGTGCATTGATTGGAAAAATCCATGTTCCGGAAGGAGCTGCAAATCTATGCTTCGGTGGGGTGAAGCGGACTAGACTTTTCATTACGGCGTCACACTCAATCTATTCAATTTATGTGGAGGCCCAGGGAGTTCCCTATCTCTAGCTACCCTGCTCGTCAGGATCCGAGTCCCCTTCGTTCTTAGAAGCACCTTTCCGTAGTTTGAACACTCCGTTCGGTACGACGGGAATACGGATACTCAACCGTACAGTGACTCGTCGACCTTCAACTTCACCCAACCAAATATCGACCTTTCTCACTTCATCCTCGTCGTAGATGAACCTATAGCGACACAACTCCGTAATACCCGAATAGTAGTTCTTGCCCTGCCTTAGCTTTTGTTCAGGCTTCCGTTTCCACAATTTGATTACAAAGGGGTCTTCTCCGTCGTGCACAAGCATTTCATCTCTGCACTGAGTATTTGCAAAGAGGGCTGTCATCATGTCGATACCATGGGGCTTTTCTCTCTCGACATCGGATTTGCCAGTTTCCTTGATAACTACTATCTCGTCGAAGACGTGGACTGTCTTGACTTCCTCTTGCCCTTCTTTCTCTTCCCGTTCCGTCAAAAAGTACGATGTCGAGATGGGAATTCCCTCCTC
>JAPOXO010000037.1 GCA_026707045.1 Gammaproteobacteria bacterium
GTCGACGACATCAGATTTACAGTCTGGTCCCTTTGGCCACTCGGGAACCCCTCCAAGGCTGTGCCTCTCCGTTCACGCTCGAAAGGGACACTATTGTCGTTACTAAGACAGGTGTTGTCAATCGAAGTTTCGTAGTTTCGCAATACTAGATTCATCGGTAAATCTAATAGCAAGCGCTAATCGTGCGTGGAACTAATGCGAAGTTTGGCGTACTAACTGAGTGCTTTGCGTGCCTCGGGTGAGATGCCATCAAAGTCAAGCTTGTCTTCAAATCACAACTCATCTGGATTGCCTCCATTTTCCCCATGAGGAGTTGAAGACATGAAGGACAACACCTATCTCATTTCACACTTTCAGCATTTCGCTGGAGTCCCAAGCATCCCAATTCCCGTTAAGTCTTCTTCAATTTCGCTGGCTCCATTTGTTAAATGGACCACATCGCCACTACGGAGGATTAAGATTTGAAAAGCCAGAAAATCACAATCATCGCGCTCGTTCTAATGTGTGCATTGGTTGTTGTGTCGGTAGGTATTTCGTTCATCACCAACTGGCAACCAAAGCATCCGAACGATTTACATGCTGAAAAAGCCCTCGAACGCGCCTTGAGAGCCAACGAAGCCACAAGCAAGGAGGGAAGCCCTGAAGTTGTAACGTTTTCAAGGAGCGCGGATAGGCACATGCCGGAGTCCACGTTTGCCTCCCAAGAAGTATTAGTTGACAATGAGAGCATCCTTGAAACTCTTGCAATACCGTCAACCCAAGTCAACAAAGAAAAAACATCTCCGACTTTTGAGAGTCAACCACCCGATTCACCTGCGTTTGGTTGGATCGACCCAAATAGGTCCATTCGCAACATAGTTTCCGCTGGAGAGACACAAGATCGCGAGTGGGTATACGGTTGGCTGCAACTGCAATCCGGGTTCGATCGATCCTCTTTATCAATAAGCTTGAAGCAACACAGCACCACAATTCTTGGGTTTTCCGGCATGTATGCGAGAGCACGCATTCCGACAGATGAAACCACACTTGAAGAGCTTGCTGAAGATCCGCATATCGCTGGATTTGGAATGCAGCCCAAAACTCTCAAGATTGATCCCCAGCTTAGCGAACGGTTTGCAGCGACTAGTAACGGAGATGAATTGCCCGTCTTTATAACCGTTCTCGCAAATAACGACTCAGACGCTATAAGACAGTCGTTGGCAGCAACGGGAGTAACCGTTGGACAATGGTTCGCCGATATAAGGTCCTATTCCGCCAATCTCCCCGCTGAAGCGCTCGACGACGTTCTTCAACGAGACGACGTAGAGGAGATTACTGGTAATGAAATAGTCAGATCGTTGCTTGATTCGGCCAATGCAGTCGTTGGGATCGACTCCTTCAGACAGTATCAAGAATCAACAGATTCCTTTGATGGATCTACAGGTCTAGGAGTGGCAGTTGGAGTCATGGACACTGGACTCAATCTCGAACACTTGGACTTTTCGCTCAAAGAAGTATGTGGCGCTAATTTCTTGTCCAACTCCTCAGCTGACGAGAACGACCTTTTCCACGATCAACACGGACACGGAAGCCATGTGACTGGAATTCTTGCGGGTGAGGGAAAGAGCAACACCAATTATGTCGGTGTCGCTCCAGGAGTAAAGCAGATTCGATTTGCGAAAGTACTCGATACAGGTGGCTATGGCTCTTACCTCGACATTTTCAATGCAGTGAAGTTTCTGCGCGAGGAAAATCCTTGCGACAGTGATCCACCTACAAACACTCCTTCTCTCGTAAATGTCAGCCTCGGCGGCTCGGAAGAATTTTCGGATGGAAACTCGCTTTTCAACCGAAAACTTGATGCGACAGTCTACGATTACGACCAATCGTACGTTCTAGCAGCCGGCAACGACGGACTTGCCGGAATTTCGGATCTCGGTTCAACCAAGAACTCAATCACTGTAGGCGCAGTTTTTGACAATGGAGTGGCAACTGATTTCAGCAGCCACGGACCGACTTCAGATGGTCGTCTTTCACCACATGTAGCTGCTCCGGGTGGGCTGGTAACGTCTGTCGACGGCGATGGGAGTCGAAGGGGTTACATTGAATACAGCGGCACAAGCATGGCAGCACCAGCTGTCGCAGGACTTTCAGCAGTACTGTTGGAAAACAACGACTGGACCCCAGCTTTGCTCAAAGCTGTCTTGATGGCTACTGCTGTACGACCAGAACCGTACGTTGGGACGAAGGATGGATTTCCTACAAACAATACGAACGGTCCTGGAAGGCTGCAGGAGGAATATGGAATGGGACTTGTCACAGCAACACAGAATTGGGCCGCAGGGGACCAATACCAGCGCGAATTGTCCGCTGGTGAAGAGTTTTCGGTAAGCATTACCATTCCGGATGGTGTTGCTCGCCTGGATGTCGTGCTCACGTGGATTGAACCACCATCAACACGCTTCTCCAATACTGTGCTTTCAAATTTCGACCTGTATCTCGATGAAGACGCAAACTGTGGCGAAGGTGCTTGTGGCGAGCACTCGTCACGATCATCGATCGACAACAACGAGTGGATACTCCTCAAGGATCCAAAAGCGGGCGAGTACTCCATAAAAGTTGTGCCTGTCAATGATTTCACCGAATTTGCAAAAATTGGTGTGGCGTGGCGTGCCATTGAAAAGGATGCTCCTCAGCTCGCGCTGGAGTCATCGGAGTCTCAAGTTTCGATAAGGCCAAACGAGTCGTTCGAGCTTGAACTGGATGTTTCGGTTGACGAATTTGTTTCAGCAGGTACGACATTACACTTGGCATGTGAAGAGTCCTTCGCTTGTGCTAACTACGACTCGCCCTCACGTTGGCACCCCTCAAGCCATGCACAGCATAACGATGGGACTTACCAACTGTTATCCAATGATCCCAACGTGCCTATCGCAATTGGAGAAGTATCGAGCGAATCCAGCCGGAAAGTAAGCGTACGAATTCCGAGAGGTTTAGTTAACGAAAGTCATACGCTCTACTTTGTCGCGAGCTCCTTCAACGCGCACTCTGCATTAGTGGCAGTGGATGTGGTAGTAGACGAAGAAAGTGCGCCAGCTGCGATCTCTCCTCCCGACAACGACCTGATGCAAGATGCGAGCATGTTGTCAGGAACTAGCGGCGAGTTTGATGTCAACCTTCGTCTGGCTTCTCGCGAGCCGGGTGAAAGAATCGTTCAGGGGAGTGGCGGAGGTGGTTCTATTACGAAGTTCTACCAAAATCCTGTAGACATCGCATCCTTAGAAGAATTTGCTGAAAATTCGAGACACAGTAGTGCATGGTATGAACTCAACACTCCCCCCGATGTTGCAGTATTTTCGGTAAGCCGCATTCCCAACGGAACCGCAGCGACGGTCTTTGAGTCAACTTCGGACGGTCTAAAGTCGATCTTCGAACACTCTGGGTCGTTTTCGGGAGATGCATTCAGCGTGCGAGTTGAAGGATCCCACCGCTATCTACTTCAATTGATCAATCCACTGTACAACGCCGGATCAGCAAACGTTAGCTGGTCGCTTCGTGAAGACGTTCAGCCGTCAAACGATGATTTCGCAAATGCCGAACAGATTTCAGGAAGTTCAGGTTCTACCGAGGGAACCAATTTCAATTCGAGCTTGGAAGGTTTTGAATTCTATGGAGAGATTCACAACGAGTCGACCTGGTACAAGTGGACTGCACCAAATACTGGAACGTACGACTTCGATGCATATCCCGGCATCGCGCTTGTCTTTAAGGGAAGCGACTCCTCAAACCTCACTCGCATTTCGAGCATTCCAGCATCTGACACCTCCAACCTCGTCCAAACCGAAGAAGGTGAGCAGTACTACATCGCAGTAGTAAGTTCGTCTGATCAAGGAGGGATCAACGACTATTCGCTTAGTTGGACCACAACATCCAATAGCCTCCTAATTGACAACGACAACTACAGTGAAGCCTCCTCATTGAGCGGAGAATCCGGAGAAGTCACCGAGTACATTAGCCAAAGGCGGACGCTCGAACCCAACGAGCCCCGTGAGGCCGGACTCGGAACTCTCTGGTGGTCTTGGACACCAAGTGAATCTGGAAGCTACACATTCAAGCTTGAGGACCCAGAACTGGAGCATTTATCCATGTGGACCGGCGACAGTTTGAATGAACTATCGCAAGTATCCATCGGAACAGTGCTTTCGGTCGACGCTAGCGCGGACCAAACTTATTACCTTGCCTACGGAACGGATCACCGATTTGCATTCAACGATTTGCAAGACAACTATCCTAGTCGTCTTTCTGTGACTTGGGGACCCGCACCAGCCAACGACCTGCGGATCAACGCGATCGCAGTTTCCGGCACAAGCGGAACCACCACGTTTTCTCACGAGCATGCTACCGAGTCTCGAGATGATCCTCGAGGCATCGCAGGAACTCATTCTTTGTGGTGGACATGGGAGGCGCCGTCCGATGGTTGGATCACGTTCGAGCTTGACGTCGAAAACGACGATCCGTTCGAACGCCAGGTTGATAACGTACTTGGGGTGCTCAAGAAGGAAGAATCGCAGTTCATTGCAACCACGGATCGATCATATGTTTTGAGTGGTAAACCGGAAACCGTGATCTATGCGGCTGCGGGCGAGGAGTATTTCATACAAGTCTCCCTGCGAACCAACACATCGAAGGACCCCTTCGCCGAATCGGGCTTTAGTTGGAACTCAGCCAATGCGCCACCGTGGCTTAAGTATCAAACGCATTTGACCAACAGCGCACTGCCAGGAATGTCAAATGAAGTGGAATCTTTGATTGCTCCGCGCAGTATTGCGATCGATTCGTCCACCGGTACGTTGTATGTCATTGCGGAAACCGGCCTCATCGTTTTGACGACGGACGAGACAACTGGTAATGCACATTTTTCAAAGCTTGTTGAGTTTGCCGACCAAGAAGGAAACTCTGTTGACGACATGGATCGAGCCATACTCGGTTGGGATGCCAGTAACGCGAGCTTGTATGCGTTCAATAGAAAAGGGCTTTATCACATCCCGGAAATGAAAAGCGTTATAAATTATATCTATTAATGTATAGATCATCCTAGTGGCTCCTTATTTGACGGGGTCCAACTGTTGATTGACGACGATTCAAAATACTTTTATGCAATTAATGCACCTTCGTCAGGGATGGAGATCGAGTCGTACGAAAGGGTCAACTCATGTGAATTCACAACTGTGCAGTCGCTCGATGACTTTGATGTCAGAGAACTCCGTTATGGCACTGCCGCCATGTTGGGTCCCGATCAAGGCTACTTTTATGTCTCAGCAGACGACGGACTCGTAACACTCTCTCGAGATGCATCAAACGGCCAGCTTGAATTCATTTCAATGGCTCCCACCTCAGATCGGGAAGATGGTTACAGCTTCCGATGGGACGACAGTTCTCTGTTAGCATCGGGCACCGGGAACCATATCTTTGTAATGGGAGAGCAAGCACCGTATTTTGCAGCCTACGACATTGAAACAGACCCCCAGAACCCAAAGCTAGTATCGAGTATTGTCGAGTTTCATGTCGATAATCGAGAGTTTGACTATTACGACTTCCAAACCAAAGAGAATCTTCCACTTAGTGCATTCGACTGCGCAACATTAGTGTCTCCTTCTGGCTCTGAAACGACGCACGTTTTATGTAACGACGCAATGTTTTCTGTAGCTCTGGAAAACGGTGAATTGGATATTCAGGACATGCTGCTCGTTGACGAAGATGACCGGTTTGGATCTGAGCTGGAGAACATGGCAATAAAGCGCGTAGGTCTGACACAAGCTGTGACGAATCGAGAGGACTCGCGTATGTATGTAGTCGTGCACGACTTCTTCAACTACAAAGACTTCATTTTGGTCTTTGAAAGGGCGGCGCACATATCGTCCGACCCCTATTGACCCGAAGAGGTTGAGCGCTGAGTTAAGTTAAGAATCGCGAGAGGTACGAGAAAAGAGAAAAGCAGGATTGAACCAATGGGTAACAATCCCAACTTTGAGAACATGGTGCTCCCTTTACGTATGTGCACCCTTCCGTTCAGTGCATCTGGTGTATTTGTTGGCAGCGTGGTGCGCACCGTTCCATTGGGTGCGACAATTGCCGTTGGCCCTACATTCGATACGCGCAAGAGAAATCGGCCGGTTTCTCTTGCGCGCATTTGAGCGATTTGAAGCTGCTGCCACGGACCTATCGACTCGCCGAACCAAGCATCCGCGTTTAACGCTATTACGAGATCTGAATTCTGAATGTGCTTGTTGACCAGTAGTGGATACGCAATTTCATAGCAAATTGTGACCTTAGCAATTGCGTGGCTTGTAGGCAAAAGTCCATCGCTAGTCGATCCAGAAGAAACATGTGCTGTCGGATAATCGACGCGCTCCAGCAAGGGAGTCAGCAACCACAGTCTCGGCGTGTATTCTCCGAAGGGAACGAGTTGTTGCTTTCGATAATTGACTAGCTCCGGTCCTGCGACGGTGGCAACGTTGTACGTCTTGACCACCGAACCCGATCGCTCTTGCTCAAATGTTCCAATTACGAGAGAACCCTGAAGTTTCGTAGAAATTTCGTCCAAATTTGATTGAAGAGCGTCTACCGTGATGGGAATAGACGATTCGGGCCATACGTAGAGATCCGCGGATGAATCAGTGATCGTCAATTGCACGTGATCGTTCCAAATCTCCTGCACCTCATTGTTATCCATCTGTTCGGAAGTGCTTGTATTGGCTTGCACCAGAACTACGTCAATTTCCGTTCCCTCACGAGTCCAATTTATGATTCCTAGGGGCAAGCTCGCGAGCCAAAGACAAGCAGCGATCAAAATTGGTGCGAATGACTTGTAGAACGCAAAGCAGATCGATGTCGCACTGAACAGCGCGACGTATCCCACCAACCAAACTCCACCAATCGGGGCATAGGTTGAAATCGGAGTGTCGACAAACGCATAGCCGATGTGAAGCAATGGAAAACTAAATCCGATGGGGAAACTGATCAAGATCTCGTGAGTACACATGGTCCCAGCAAGCAATAAAGAAGCTGCGATCTTGCTTTTAAGCTGCAGAGCGAAACCGCAGGCAAGACAAAAAAGCACCGCCAACAACACAATCAGCAACAAAAATACAAACACAGCCGTCAGTCGAGTTGACCCCGCGTGGCTGATCAATGCATCGAGAAGCCATACAGTGCCGACGGAGAATTTCCCTAACCCGAACAACAAACCTCGGAAAAGTTTTTGACGGATCAATTTGGCGGAGTAAATCGCGTGAAACAGGAATGCGTATGCTGCAAGCGCTAGCGGCCATATTCCGAAGGGAGCAAACGAGAGACTGCACAGACTTCCGCTTAAGAGAGAACCCCAGTTGAGCATTGAGTTGGACTGCAGCGCCAGAATCCAATTTGAAGAGTGAGTCTTCAACACCAGTAACTACTGCCCCGCGGTACAGGCATCCAAACCTCAAATTGAGATGTGCACAACTTTGGGGTTTTTCCTAACCACGACATCGTGGTATCGCAATCTATTCAGAGAGAACTCGATCAAGTTCCTCACATATGTCTCGAGGGTCTTCCAAACCTACCGCGAGCCTGAAAATGCCTTCACCTGCCAAAGACAGGTAAGCGTGCTCCAATTCTTCAGTCAACAAGAAAGCAGTTCGTAGCATTTCATCGGTTGGTAACCAATAGATCAAACTTCGATAACTACCCAGTGAAACGGCATAGTGAATGACGTTCAATGATGTGGGAAGGCGGTGTGCAAGTTCCGGACCGTCATGAACACAAAACGAAAGTAGGCTTGAATAGCAATCCATCTGCTGCTTGGCCAGGGAGTGGCCTGGATGATTGGGGAGTCCTGGGTAAAGCACTCGCGTGACGCGGGGATGTCCTTCGAGAAACTCCGCTACCTGCATCGCGTTATTGGAGTGAGCCAACATGCGAAGGGGAAGTGTTGTCGCACCTCGAGCAATGAGCCATGCGTTGAACGGACTAAGGATTCCTCCAATATGTGTCCGTTCGCTTGTTCGAAGGTGTTCAATCAAGTCTCTCGATCCAATAACCGCACCTCCAATTGCATCGCCGTGTCCCCCGATGTACTTGGATAATGAATGAACTACCAAATCGACGCCTAACTCCACTGGCCGCGTAGCAATTGGAGTCGCTACGGTTGAGTCCACAACAAGACGAGCACCTTGTCTTGAAGCCAGATCAGATAGACCACGTAGGTCCGTAATCTTGAGCAGGGGATTGGAAGGCGTTTCCGCCCAAATGAGCTTCGTTGCACCTGGCCGTATGGAATTCTCGACCATGTCTAAATTGGAAGTGTCAACGCGAGTTGAATCGACATTTATCGAATCTTTGAGACTGCGGATAAGTTCGGAAGCACCTGCGTAATGCACATCGCTAGCGACGACGTGGTCCCCTGACGACAGAAAACCGTGCAGCACCGCGGCTGTAGCCGCCATGCCCGATCCAAAACACGCACAATCCTCGGCGTTTTCCAATGCTGCCAGTTTGCGTTCCAACACTTGAACTGTTGGATTGTCCCATCGAGAGTAGATATAAGGTCGTTCGTCATCAAAGGATTCGATTGAGAAACCTTGTGGCTTAGACACAACAAAACTGTTTGACATCACGATACTAGGTGTCGATGCGCCAGTGATGGGATCGGCTATTTCACCTGCAAGCACTGCTTGAGTCTGTAATCGGTACTTAGGTTTGTTTAAGTCGTGAGGCACGAGTAATAGGCAGCTTGGTTGAAAATCGTTATACGAATACGGTTCAATCAGAATCTTGCGAGTCTAAAAGGTATTCTATCGACCCAAATGTACAGTACTTCTGCATTCGGGACATGTTCTCATGCATCGTTTTGTAGTCCGATGATTCGCATCAACTCGCACTTCCAATGAGCGGACGTTTGATTTGAGCGATCTCAATCTCGACATTGCCATCATCGGAGGCGGAATCGTCGGTGCTGCATGTGCCTACTATCTTTCTGATAAAGGGATTTCATGCTCCATCATCGAAAGTGAAGGCGTAGGATCCAAAGCTTCAGGATTGGCCTATGGCGGACTTAACCCTGTGTCCGGGTTTGAAATACCCGGCTTGATGTGGGAATTGAGTCAATACTCTTCGATTCTACATACCGAACTTGAAGCCTCGCTCGGTGGCAGCGCTGTTGGTGACTGCAAGTACAGGGCCCGAGACACTCTTAATCTTGCTTTCTCCGCTAGGGAACTGAGCGAACTGAGGAAGCACGCAAGATGGATTGACTCTTGTTCGCATTTCTCGTCCACTGTACTCAAACCATCGGAGATATTTGAAGTCGAACCGAGGGTGAGTGGTTTGGTGATTGGAGGGACACTGACAAGCGGAACTAGAGAAGTGGACTCGCACAGCTTGACTGTTGCATTGGCACTTGCATCTGGATGCCGTCACATTCAAGCCCATCTAGACTCAATGAAATTTGCAGAGAATAAGATCAATCTAGTGCTAGACGATGGGAGTGAACTCCGAGCAAGTACTGTCATTTTTTCAAACGGAACGTGGATAACTCCGCTACTAAGGACAATAGGAATAAATTTGGAGATTCCTCCACTAAAAGGTGAGATCCTTCGATTGAAGACAAAAGGAGTTCCGTTAGATCAATCCATAGGATGGAAGGGCAACTACTGCACGACCAAGAACGATGGCTTGACCTGGGCTGGAACTACAGAATCCTGGTCGTTGTACGACGAATCCACAACCACACAAGGAAGGCTCTCGATTTTGTCGAACTTGAGAGTTGCGATGCCTAACTTGGTGGTACACAAGATCGTGAGACAGACGGCATGTCTTCGTCCAACAACCATCGATGGTCTCCCGGCAATTGGACAACTGCCCTCGCATCCCAATCTATTAGTTGCGACAGGCGCTGGTCGAAAAGGGATTCTCTACGGTCCTGCAATGGGAAAGTTAGTCGCGGATATCGTCGCCGGAATTGAACCCGAGCTCGACATCAAACCATTTCGAGCTGGTCGTCTTGTTTCCAACACTTGAATGAAGCGATGGTGCCGCCACGAGGAATCGAACCCCGGACCTTCTCATTACAAGTGAGCTGCTCTACCTGCTGAGCTATGGCGGCTACGTTCAGTGGCGAGATTCTAATGACGATAGCTTTTGCCGAATCGATATAGTTTGCTTATACGTAGGCTAATTCGCTTAGCTTGTTTCCACGTTTCCTTCAAGTCACGCCACGCAAGCAGAGTTTCCACACCAAGTAGCCAACGCAACCAATCTGCCGCGAACATGCGATGGCTCTCTTCGACAGTAGACAATTCAATAAGTGCAACTAGCTGACAACAAAATCAGACAACGCAAACTTGAAAGAACGATTCGTCGGAGTCGATTTCAACACGCAATCCTCTCATCCGAGCCAATGCAACAATCGCTAGACGGACCTTAATCGTCTGATCCCTGAATTTCGGAACACAAAATCCGATAAACCAAGTGCCAAGTAACACAAGGAACGCAAACGGCCACAACACGATTATTGGAATGCATACGGGAATTCTCTGATTTCTCTTCCAAGCAAAGAGCACTAGACTCGGAATCATGTGCCGAAACGATCTATTGCCTCATCTACCGAAATCTCTCCAGTTGACAATCGATCCAAAATCTTCTCGTACTGTGCTGAATCAATCTGCTTGTCATCGAGTTCCCCAATGGGATCCAGTTGGGATGAAATCGATGCCAAACGATTCTTTACTGTTGGATAGCTCACCCGAAAGAATTTTTCCATTTGCTTAATGGACCCATGACTGTGCACAAATGCCGTTACAAACAACTGGTCTTCAGGAGACAGTTTCGCCAACGCTGGCATTTCAAACATGGCTTCGATGCGGATATTGCAATCGTCGCAGACGAGCCGAGCCACTGTCATGTCTCTTGCACAGTTGGGGCACTTCGCCTTTCCAATATTCATTTGAAACTCCGGACCTCGTACATCCGACCGCTCACTATGTATAAATTCTATTGACTTGCTCCACTAACCAACCAATAGATTTCATTTCGACCTACTCGATGTGCTTGTACTTCGTTGGTTGTGTTGAAGACTGCACTAAACCATGGCCTGTGATGTGATAATTCGTGGAGGAACCGTCGTTGACGGAACGGGTAGGGCCCCGTTCACTGCTGATGTAGCTGTGAATGATGGAAGAATTGTCAGCATCGGGAAAAAGGCCGAGAGAGGGAAGAAGGAAATTTCTGCTGACGGTCTCACCGTAACGCCGGGTTTCATCGATTTGCACACCCATCTCGATGCACAAATAGGATGGGATACTAATCTCACGCCGGTTTCTTTGCATGGCGTAACAACAGCACTAATGGGCAACTGTGGTGTGACCTTTGCGCCATGCAAGAAAGAAGACCACGGTTTGTTGGCTCACATGATGGAAACAGTCGAAGACATTCCTCGACAAACAATCTTGCAGGGGCTTCCGTGGGATTGGGAAGAATACGGAGACTATCTGGATTCAATTGAACGACTTGGCTGTGGCATTAATGTAGCTGGAATGGTTGGGCATGCTGCCGTTCGGTTTTATGTAATGGGAGAAAGAGCAGTAGAGGAACAGTCCAACTCTCTCGAACGCAAGTAAATGGCCGAAATTGTTGCACGCGCAATCGATAGGGGTGCAGTTGGTTTTTCAACAAATAGAACACCGCAGCACAAACTGCCCGACGGACGTGCCATTCCCGGCACGTTCGCGGAAGTTGAAGAGCTGGAAATTATCGGACGCGAGGTGGGCAAGCGAGACGCACTGTTTCAAAATGTCGGAATGGACTGGAAGCACATGCGCCATATCGCGGATACAGCTGGCTCTCGAATGTTGTTCAACGCGACTCTAGACGTCCGTGACGACGAATCAGGAATTCGGCAGCGGGAGGAACTGAATCATCTTGCAAGAGGTCGAGATATTTCTGGAGTTGCCCAAGTTCGAGGTTGTGGAGCCCTCATCGGGTTGCAAACAATCATTCCGTTTCGAGGCGAAAACTGGTCGAAACTCAGTGACATGCCGCTTAAGGCGAAAGTTGCCGCGATAAGAGATATTCAGTTTCGAGACCGGCTGGTTGCTGAATTCAAGAAGAGTCCACCAGGATGGCCGGACCCCAACTGGGTCTTTTCTTTAGGAAACGGAGAATCTCCAGATCATACGATGGGAGACCACAACCGGTTACTCAAGATTGCGGAATCTGCCAATGTACATTGGATCGAATCTTTCATTCGACTCTCTGAGGAATCAGATGGTCGCATCCTCTTCAACGTGATCGAAGAGAACCAGAATCTCCACGCGTTACGGGATATGTTTGACGGTGGAAGAATCTTTCCAGGTTTGGGTGACGCTGGAGCTCACGTGACCTATGTCATGGACGCAGGTTGGGCATCATTTGTGCTTGCCCATTGGGTTCGTGAAGAAGGCTTGTACACGATGTCCGAAGCGGTGAGACGTCTCACTAGCGCCTCCGCTCGAATTCTGGGCATCAAAGATCGTGGAACGCTTGAGCCGGGGATAAGGGCGGATGTCAACATATTCGATGCTGATCAAGTGGGGGAAGCATATCCACACAGAGTCTACGATTTCACTGGAAAAACTCCCCGATTGATGCAGCAATCAATTGGTTACAAGGCGACACTGGTCAACAGCAAGGTTAACGTCATAGACGGAGTGCACACGGGCACTCACGCTGGAACAGTGATACGTCACACAAGCGGTGACTTAGCCTAGTTCTCTACGATATCGAACGGCTAAACGAGAAAGCCTACGGGAGCATCGCTTGAACTAGGAGAATAGAACTTGCGAATAGCAGGAAGTACTTCGTCGAGATTGCCACGTTCCACTCCAAACCAGAGAGCTAGCTCTGCAAAGTACGGTTCAACAGCCATCGTTGGAACGTAGACACCTCGCCCAATATCCAGCGGACTGGATTGGGAAAGCTCTGGGTATGTTCCGTAAAGTTCACCACCTCTTACATCACCACCCATGACCATGTGGTGGCCTCCCCAACCGTGGTCGGACCCTTTTCCATTCGATGTCAGTGTCCTCGCGAAATCTGAAATGGTGAATGTCGTCACGTTTCCAAACTCGCCCAGTTCCTGCAATGCCGATCGGAATTCATCAAGTCCCTTGCTCACTATTGGCAACATCAGAGCTTGATAGTCAAGAACGCCCTCGTGATGATCCCACCCTCCGAATTGCAAGAAAAAAGTTTGACGGTTTTGTCCAAGAGTATGTCGACCGCCAATGACTCGAGCAATTTGCTTGAGCGCTGCCGAGAAGTAGTTGTCGGAAAAGCTGGTCTCAAATTCAGGTGATGAACGCAGTGTATTGACTACCGTATCTCGATTGTCCATAGCTCCTTGCAATCTACGTGCGTATTCTCGACGCAGCATGTTGTCATGATCGACGCCAAGCAAATCTCGAACAACGTTGTGCACGTTGATTCCATTCGACCAGAACTGCGGAAATGACCAAACTGTATTTGCGCCGTCACCCTGATAATAGATCGTGTACGGACTCACATGACTGCCGGTTTGAAACAGGTTCGTGCCGCTCAGCGAAATGTTCATCGACAGTCCACTTGCGGGATTGGGATCAATCAGATCTGCCATCCTTCCGCCCCAACCATAGGAAGATGTACGGTTGTAAGAAATCACCGATTGCCACTGCGCAATCTGATCAGAGTGTGAGCCGAGACCTATCGGCACACGTGCCGACCCAGCTCGAATTGCGTCAGCATCCGTCGGTTCCAAAAGCGTTCCCACGTTTGCAATAAAAGCGAGATCTCGAGCCTCGTATATTTGCCGAACTTCGTCGAATCCCGGGTGAAGTGCGTAGCTTCGACCGTCTTCGGATTGGTTTGAAAGTGGAAGCAACGAATCGTGCTCGAGCGCAAGATCAGACCGAATCTTGGTGTACTCGTCGTACTGGTCCTGGTCATAGGGCAAAAGCATGTTGTAAGAATCGTTCCCACCCGCCAACAATATGCAGACGAGCGCCTTGTAGCCATCTGCTGTCGACGCGGAAACACTACGTGTCAATCCTAAGGTGAGTGCGGTTGTTGAAGCCGTTGCAGCGGCGACCCCAAGGCCGCAACTGTGCGTCAAGAATCGTCTTCGACTAAACATAAATCAATCCTCAATTGAATAGTCTGACGAAATCAGAATTAGGTAAATTGCAAGCATAGCTCGCTCCCTACGGCTGTCTACCCGGTCAAGAACATCCATCACGATGTCTCGAGTCGGTCGGCTCAGTTTCCCCTGCGTGAGAACAATGTCCAGTCGATCTACAAGGGCTTCCGGATCCGCCGCCAATTCCTCGTAGTCAATAAGGTTGATTCGTGGTGTCTCAAACGGCGGGTTCCATGTGTGAAAGGCCAAGTTTTCGTAAAAGATGGCAAGTCCAACCTGGTTTGTCACTCCAATTACGGTTGTCGCATTGGTAATTTGAAACTCGGGTGCCACCATTTGATTAGCTGAAATCTCTCCAATGGGCGAGTAATTCGGTTGGTAGAAATTGAACACGCTCGGAGCGGAAAGAGGATGCTGCCCTGTCATGTATTCCAATCGATAGCCTGTGTTGTAGTACTCTCCCGAATCCGATGTGTAATTGAAGATACGTGCAAGTGCGACGATACGCACAGCGGGTTCTTTAAGACGACCAAATGTTGCGGTGTTCCCCAGCAACTCCGCTTCCGGATCAAACAGAATCGCCTTCAGAACCGTCTTCATGTCTCCTCGAGGACTTCCCGATTCACCGTTGAACGCACGTGCGACCCGCTCGATGTACGCCGGTGAAGGATTCGAAGTGACGAGTCGTTGAATAAGGTGCTTGCAAAAAAACGGGCCGACATTCGGGTGATAGAACAAATTGTCAATTGCGGCTTCTATGTCCTGCATTCCCGATTGTCCCGCGGGAACGACCACGCCGTTCAAAAGCTTTTTCTCGCCTTCCTCGTGATAGTTTTCATACATGATCATGGGTAGGCTAAATACTGACTCATCAGCATGGTGAAAGTAGTTTCGTCCCCAGTAATTTCCCGGACCTGCGTAGGTCAGCCCGGTAAATACTTTCGCCATCTCCTGTATGTCGTTATTGTCATAGGTAGGAATCGGTAACCCGTCGGAGTCAAGTTTTACGCTTCCATCGAGGTTCAGCTCGTACAGTCCAATAGAGAATAACTGCATCACTTCTCGAGCAAAGTTCTGATCAGGAAAGATATTTCTTTCTGGGATGGCTTTGCTGTTGTTGGCGTGGCTCAAGTAGAGCCCCATAGCTGGAGACAACGTAACATCCTTCAGAAGGTCTCGAAAATTGCCGAATGCGTTGTCCAACAGGACATCGTAGAAGGATGTCATGGAATAAGGATTGTTGCGCAACACCCCGACTCTGTCTGAAACGACAAAAAACTGGCTCAAAGCGTAGGCGACGCGCTGCCTAACCACATCCTCTGCAGTCATTGTTTGTTGCCACCATGCAAATCTCCCAATCACGTTACGAAGCAAGAAGGGGTTGTCATCAAATTCCTCCCACTCACCAGCGTCTTGTCGAGTGATTAGATCTCTTGCAATTGGTGTATGAAACGTCGGGGAAATCTCGAGTTGCTGCTCAAACCAGCGATTGCGCCCAGTCTTCGCAATTTCCTCGATACTTTCATAAGTCAATCCGAACGTAGCTTGGCTGGCTAGGCGCGAGGCTTCGTTGAGCTCGGCTTTGGTAACAGTTACACCGAAATCGTCTCCGGACCCTCCTCCAATGTCGCCGTCGCCAATTCCGTTAACTACTGCGCCAGTAACCAGTACGCCACCAACGCATAGGTGCTTTAGCAAGTGAAGCACTCTCATAACAAACTAAACCGTTGATTGTGTGTCAGCTCTTTTTCTCTTCGTGGCATCTGCAATCGCAAGTGAATTGTTCATACACTCCCACAAAGTAATTCTAAGCCATGTAGTTCAAATTCTTAATCAATCTCTTAGTACCAAAAGAGAAGATCCAGATAGCGGATCTAGTTCCACAACTAAGGTATGGACCGGTTGCGGCCACCTAACCCTGTGAGGATCTCGTATGAAATTGTTCCTGCGTTTCTTGCGAACTCGTCAAGTGAAATTGCGTCGCCGAAAAATTGAACGTAGTCGCCTTCGTTGAGTTCGGGGCAGTGGGTACATTCAATTTGAGTTGCATCCATTGAGACAAGGCCAATAATCGGCATCCTACTACCTTTAAATGCGCACTCTCCTCGATTGGACAAGCTTCGCGGAATGCCATCGGCGTATCCCAATCCCACCGTAGCTACACGAATCGCGTCTGGGGCGACATAAGCTGCGGAATAACCCACGGACTCGCCCTTACGAACGGTTCTCACCTGCAAGACGGTTCCTTCGCATGCAACTACGGCTTGCATGGGATTTGGAAGGCTTCGCCATGGATTTCCACCATACAGTCCAATGCCTGGCCGAACTATGTCGCCTTGAAATTCTGTTCCATTCAGAATTCCCGCTGAATTCCCGATGCTTGTAGGGACACCCTTGAATTGATTCAGTGCCGCGGAGAAACGTTGGATCTGATTTCGATTCGCCGGATGATCGGGCTCGTCGGCACAAGCCAAATGAGTCATGACCAACCGCACATTAAAAGAGTCGATTGAAAGATCCGGACAGTCTTCAACCCCTATTCCAAGGCGTTGCATTCCGGTGTCCACATGTATGGCACATGCTCGGTGTCGATACGGTTTCCACAATCTGATCTGTGAAGGTGTATTGAGAACCGGCACAAAGCCTTCCAATGCAATGGTTTCGGCCTCTTTCGCATTCTTCGGTCCGGAAAAGATGAAAATGACCCCGGGCGTGTTGACTCTGACTTCGAACGCTTCCTCCAATACGGCCACAAAGAATTGATGGCAGCCCGCTTCTCTAAGTAACCTTACGGCTCGCGAAGTTCCAGTGCCGTAGGCGTTTGCTTTGACTACGGCTCCTGCTTGCCCAGTAGTTCTCGATCGAAAGAGCTCGTAATTCGCGAGAAATGCTTTTTCGTCAAATAGGATGCGTCCGAAAGACATAGTTAATGATCGAAGTGAGGCTTCTCACACATTGCCACTGGGTTTGTCAATTCGAACGTTCAAATTTCGTGAAGTAGCGAGATTCAAGAGTCCTTTGATTTTCGTAAATGGATCCTTGGTACTTGGCGACAGGTAGCGGCATTCGGACAGGAACGTCCTCCATTCTGGGTTGCAGCGTGGGTTGGCCATGTACGATGCGATTGTTGAAATCGTCCATGTTGGCCAAATTTTCAATTCCAGCCAACGGCCACGCATCAGCGGCAGCATATTCGTAGATGAGTATTCGCCTTTGTCTTCCAGAAGCATTTAGTGCCGATCCGTGAATCAATCGCGCATGATGAATGGTCATTGAGCCTGCTCGTGCATGAATCTCAATCGCATTGGACACATCTAAGCCCGAGGATTCCACATCAATTGCGCCGCAAAAAGCTCCGTTGCTGTGGTGATCGTAAATTGGTCCTGTATGAGATCGAGGCAGAAACATGAGCGGACCATTGTCGTGGTCCATGTCATCTAACAGAATTCCTACCGCTAGGACATCCTGATTGGTGTGAGGATAAAACGCCCAGTCTTGATGCCATTCCACAGGAGATCCATAGCCTGCAGATTTCATGTTGATCTTCCCAGCGGGGCGCATCCTTATGTTGCGACCGATAAGCGACTCCAGCGCTGAAGTGATTGCTTCATTTCGTGCAAGGTCGTGGTAAAAGGAATGAGCTAGATGAGGTCTCTTGATCCTCCGAACACGTGGTGATTCAGGAGTATGTGACTCTTCAAGATCCAATATGTCTGTGTGTTCAGATAGACCTCGAGCAGACGCGACAATTTGCTCAGTCACCGTTCGCAGTTCATCAAGCGTTTTTCCACTGAATGCACCATGTACGACAGTGTAGCCTTCGGATCGGTAATGTTCGACTTGAGAACTTGTCAACTCTCTCGTTTTCATTTGCGAAATGTTTCTTCTATGAGCAGCGTCCGGTGCTACGGAAGCGCAATTTCTAGACCGTCCAGCACTAGTTCTTCCTCACTGCGGCAATCGTAATCAAGCAGTTTCATTAAGATCCTTCTATCTCCTCCCGCAAGAAATGTAGTCGGTATCGCACCGCAAGTTTCTTCAGCTCGTAGTCGAGTTTGATTGATCCAAGAAACAACCATTGACATCAAGCCATGTTGAACGGCTTGTCTCGTATTGTTTCCAAAACGACAATCTGCACTCGCTTCGTCTATTGAGTTGATCTGCACATTCGCTGTGTCGATTGCAAGAGACTTTCGCATGGATTCAAGTCCAGGAACTATATAGCCTCCCAAATGCTGACCGGAATCGTCAAGAATGTCAATCGTCAAAGCAGTGCCGGCATCCACCACCATCGTTGTAGTTTTGACTTTATTCCAAGCCGCGACCATGGCGAGCCAACGGTCAATACCCAATTCCGAGGGATTGAAGTACGAATTGGTTACACCTGCCAGTGTCTTCGTACTCATCGCGAATTCGGGCTCAACACCATAGCTACGATAGATTTCGCTTCGAAGTTTTTCATGTGAGATGGATACGCTGGAAACTCGAACTCTGTCAGGGTTTTGATCAAGACGCGGAATACAACCGCGTGAAACCATACCTAGATTGCCCTCGAATCGCCATTTTGTGCGTGAGTTGCCGCAATCAAGATCAAGAACACTTTTCACAATGTCTGTCTCAAAGAAACATCTCCTCCTATGATCTTTCGCGTCGCACCCGCATCCGTTTGAATAAGTAACTCGCCATTGACACCCAACCCTTTGGCTTTCCCCTGCACTTGTTCACTGGGACTTGTCACCAAAACTCTCTGATCTCTATACGCGTCCAGATGCAACCAGCGCTCTCTAATCGGTGCAAATCCACTCTTTTCGAATAGTCTGCACTGCTGTAACACATGGTTGATGAGTTCTGCAACAAGACGGTTGCGTACACGACCATTCACGTAGTCACAAACATCCGCGATGGGGTAGTCGACGATGTTTCGAATGACTGAAGCGCTTCCGACATTTATGCCGATGCCGATTATGACCTCGACAGGGCGTGTCGCAAGAACAAGTTCAGTCAAGATACCTCCAAGCTTTCCACCATCGACTAGAACATCGTTTGGCCATTTGAGCCCCACGCTGTCTAAACCGACGGATTTCAGAGCGTCTGCCACGGCAACACCTACAACCAGGCTCAAGCACGCAACTTTCGATGCTGGCATATCGATGCTCACTCCGAGAGTCAGAGCAATCGTCTTACCGAAAGGAGTCTCCCACTTTCGACCACGTCGACCACGTCCAGCAGTCTGAACCTCCGCCATCAGTATGTGTCCATCAATGCTCATTGACTTGGATCGTTCTTGCAAGATATCGTTGGTACTGTTGACGCAGGGAAGAATTTCGATGCTCTGTAGAGTTCCCTGCAATTTGTCGGATAGATAGGTCGATATTTCCTCCTCATCGAGAAGTTCGGTACTCTCTTCCAAACTGACGCGTTCCTTGTCGACTAAGAACCCAAATCGCTTTAGAAGTCTAAGTTCATCTTCATCTCGGCATCCAAAGGCCTGGCCTGACGAGAGAGCCTCGTAGGCCCGCATCAGCAAGTTGTGCGTTTGATGATCGGAGTTGTTCACGAAACTGCTTAAATTCCTGCAGCCATTGGCACAAATTCTATCCCTCGCCAAGAAAAGACGGAGTAATATTGCATTTGTGAAACCAGACTTTAGATTGAGGAATTGGTAATGGACAACCGCCCCAGTTTCGCAGTCGGACACATCCAATTGCGCGTCAACGACGTAGAAGCCGAGATGGCCTTCTATACAGATCACGGGTTGCGAGAAATCGTGAACCGCAAGAACTTCGGAATACTCGAACTACGCGGAGGAACGCATTTAGTTCTAAATCATGTTGATGAATCTGAGCCCGCAACGACAGTAGCTCCTTTCGACCTCATGGCAGACGACATCAATGCCGCACATACACGATTTGTGGAACGAGGAGATCAAACATCGGACATCGAACACGGGAGCATTCACTCATCGTTCACTGTCCAAGGTCCATCAGGCTATTCGCTACGTGTTACATCGTCACATGTGGCTGGTCCGGTTTAGGCGATCATCATAGAAACCACTTTCACACGTTATGGAGCATGAAATCTTGAGACGTACTTTTCTCCTGTTGTTTGCGTTGGCAGCAACCCTCTTAGTCAGTCAGGCGACTCTCGCACAGGTAAGAACAAATCATGGTCAAGCTGCGTTGGTCGCAGAAGTAAAGTCCATTGCGCCAGGACAGACATTCGACGTAGCGCTTTATCTCAATCCCGATCCCGGCTGGCATATTTATTGGATAAACCCGGGTGACGCAGGATTGCCACCCAAAATTGCTTGGGAGTTCCCTGAGGGATTCGAGGCAGGTGAGTTTCAGTTTCCAGCCCCTCACTTCGTTCCGTTCCAGGAACTAATGTCTTACGGTTACGACGGTCCTACGTTTTTCATTGCGCAAGTTACCGCTCCAGAAGACATAGAAGACGAAGTGGTACTTGCGGGCAAAGCCAGATGGCTGGCTTGCGACGATCAATTGTGCGTTCCCGAAAACGCAACTTTGGAATTGAAGATACCGAAAGGAGACGGAGCGGAGTTTTCTGTGTGGCGTTCGGATTTTGCCAATACCCGGGCGCAACACCCAATCAAAATGGATTGGAGTGCTTCCTTCGCCACAATGGATGACCGAGTTATCTTCGACATCAAACTGCCTGAAGGATTTCCAGAGCTAAGCAATCTCTGGCTTTTTCCGGCAGCAGAAAAGCTTATCGATCATGCGGCGCCTCAGACGATTAGTGTGTCAGACGATCACATTCGGTTCGATATGGCTGGTGGAGTCAGAATTGACAACTATGACGAAGCGATAGCGGTGATGGTCACCGGACCGGATGACGAACGAATGCAGGCTTTTGAACTGTATGCCGAACGCGTCGATTCAATAGGTCCGGCAGAGTTTAAGCAATCAGCTCCCGTAAATCCCGGTGATCCGTTCCCTGATAGTGGGGCAGCTTGGCAAGTGCAACCGCCAGACGATTCTGGTTCTGGCAGCTCCTCTACCGGAGAAAGTGGATTTGTTGAATTCTTGAAGAATCTTGGATTCGCCTTTCTTGGTGGACTGATTCTCAATGTCATGCCATGCGTTCTTCCCATTTTGAGTCTTAAGGCGTTGGCGGTTGCTGAATTGACTGGACAAGATGCAAGAGCTGCTCGAATGGCTGGGCTAGCCTACTTTATGGGTGTTCTTGTTTGTTTTGCATTGCTGGCTAGCGCTGTACTGGCATTGCGAGCCGGCGGCGATCTCGTCGGATGGGCGTTTCACCTGCAGAACCCAACCATCATCGTGTTGCTGGCTTTACTGGTGACGGCTGTGGGCCTGAACTTTTCTGGTCTCTTTGAAATTCGAGGGACATTTGCAAACTTGGGAGGATGGACCGAACGTCTCACTAGCGGAGGCAGCTCAGAGTTCTTCACAGGTCTCCTTGCTGTAATAATCGCTTCTCCGTGTACGGTCCCATTCATGGGCGTAGCACTAGGCTACGCGCTTGTTCAGCCACTAATCGTCGCGCTTTCGGTGTTTGCTGGACTTGCAGTGGGATTTGCTTTGCCTTACTTGCTAGTGACGATGTTTCCACCTCTACGCAACCTCTTGCCAAAACCAGGAGTGTGGATGGAGACAATGCGTCGCATTCTTGCCTTTCCCATGTATGCAACAGCAATTTGGTTGATTTGGGTATTGGGCAGACAAACTGGCGTCAACGAAGTCGCCATAGTGTTGCTCGTTGTCCTACTCCTTGCATTCACGTTGTGGTGCTGGAGTCAAGCAAACCAGTCGGGACGCACTAGGTGGCGAATAGTATCAGCGTTGGGTGCGATTTCTCTTGTTGCTATCTTGGTCTGGCCACAGAGTGAACCTGATGCCCAAGCGGGATCGGTGGCAGAAGTTGAATGGTCGCAAGCTACCTTGGAGCAGTATCACTATCAGGGGGACGCGATTTTCGCGTACTTCACCGCCGATTGGTGTATCTCCTGCAAATGGAACGAGAGGGTTGCGCTTCAATCGAATGCTGTTCAAGACTTTTTTAGCGAAAACGATATTCAGGTGCTGGTTGGAGACTGGACGATGCAGGGCCCCGAGATTGCCGCGGAATTGCAGAAACATGGACGAGCTGGTGTACCAATGTATCTCTATTACGAGCCCAACGGGAACATAGACAAACCCGTGATCCTACCTGCAGCATTGACGCCCGGAATCGTCATCGACTACATAAAAGGCTCGTAATTGATCTGAATTGAACGAATGTTTCGAAAGTAGTCGTTGGGGCTTGACTTACTAGCAGGCGCAACCAAGGCATGTGGTTTCTGCAAGTTCAACAGACAGAGCAGGATTGGTTGAACGTTTAGGAACTGTAACTGCATAAAGAGCAAAAACTCCGAGATCCATCAATTAGAAAATGCCGGTGGCCGCCCAGCACAGCCACCGGCATTTAGTTTTAGCAATGAAAAAACTATCCGCCCATTTCGTCTGTTGCGGAGTCCGCCTCTTCAGCCTCAGAATCTGCTTCGGAGTCTGCAGGCAGGGGTGCTTCTCCATATCGTGCAACGAGTAGGTCGTTGAGTTTGTCCGTATGAAGATCCTTCTTGATTACGCATCCTTCTGAATCCAACAAATATCCCTTCGGAATAAACTGAACACCATAGGCGCTGGCTGTCGGTCCCTCCCAACCCTTAATCTCACCAAGGTTTATCCATGGAATCTCGTGCTCTTCAGAGGCGGTCTCCCATGCTTCCATGGTGCTGTCAATCGAAATGGCAACTATCTCAAAGCCATCGTCGTTGTATGCAGCATGCATTCGCTTCAATTCGGGGAAAGTTGCAATGCAAGGTCCACACCAAGAAGCCCAAAAATCTACTAGAACAAGCTCTTGTTCCTGGAGAATGGACTCCAGTGAGACTTCCTCTCCAGCCAGATCGGCCAACGCAAATGCCGGGGCTTTTTGACCTTGAACAAGCGACATGTCGTTTTCTTCAACTTCTATGGCAAGAATGAGCCTGTCGCGTGCAGGAGCAAGTCGTCTCGCTACGAGATCTTCGTCGAGTAGTTTCTCGAGCTTTCCATATGCCTCGATGGCTTCCGATCGTTCCTCAGAGTACGGACTATACGCACCTGCCTCCATAGCCAGAAGTGCATCGACGGGATCCTCTGCATTATTTGCTATGTTTTGCAGCGCTTTGGACTGAATTGCGCTCATCTGTTCACTAAGCTTCCTCCACTCCGGATCGTCCTCAGTTACCACCATCATATCGGTGAGAGTTCGTATCTCTTGATCAATGACCACATGCTCACAACCTTTCGCATGATCAGGATATGCTGCCAGCTGTTCCTCGGTTAGTCCTTCCGGTTTCGGAGGGTCCGCCTCTTGTTCATCGCTGATTGCCTCAGACTGGAGTTCTTCAGTTTCAGTCGCATCGGCCATTGAGTCGTCGGACGCCGTTGAATCCTCTGTATCTACACTAGCCGCTTCTTGAGTCTCGTTTGCGGCTCTCCACTCCTCCAAGTAGGCGGCATAGGCTTTGTCGTAAGCCATTTGTGCTTCACGATATTCGTCGCTCAGCTGCCAACTTTCCACAACATTCACATGCCGCTCGTTGGCAGACCTAGCAACGATATTCTCGGATGAATCCAACCACGTGAGATTCACTGCGGATTGAGGTTCCGCAACTGCCATCATGCTAGAAAAGAACGACAGGTTTGGATCGGGATCGTTTGAAACTACTGAAATTCGAACTACTTCGGGTTCCTGAATGTCCGCTTCTATAGTGAATGAATTGTCTCTTAATGCGACACTTCCGTACGTGACCATTTCCAACTTGCCGTCCTTGTAAATCTGGCCAGAAACGGTAACCGAGCCATGACTCAATTCTTTGCCACCACTCAAATCACCGCTAACGGTAAATCTTGTAGCAGAGTCCTGACTGCGTCGTGAAGCACCTGCCAATATCAATCCGTCGCTGGGATATTGGGTTTCATAGTCCATCAATACAAAAGAAACGTTTTCGCCATCAGGAATCAGCAGTGCACTAGTGCTCAAATTGTTGTCGTCGCTACCCGCTACGGTGATTTTGACCTCGGTGGGTTCTCTTATCTCTCCCGTAATTGTCACCTTACCGTCGACGAAACCACCAGATGCCAATTCAACCGTTTCCATTTCGCCGTTAGGATCAACTGTTTCTTGTACTACGACGATCGTAGCAGTCGAGAGGTCGAATTCTTCTGTGGTCGCTTCAGATGAGTTGTCAGTCGATTCAGGTGCAATAGCATCTGCATCTTCGTCGGTTTCGGTTGCTGTGGATCCAACAGCAATGTATTCTCCGTTTATTGTGAAAGGCTTCGAAGGAGCTGTATTGCAACCGACAAGAAGTGCGGCCATGCAAATCAAAGCAGTCAAGCTGAGACCTTTAATCATGGTGGTAAAAACCTCCGTTTTTGTTTGCCGTTCGCACAAAATCTCTTGGGACATGCGGGCAGACAATTCAAAAGTAAATGGCTTAGCACGGTCCCGTCGCTAGCAACGATCGAGCAAAAAGACCGTTAATTGCGCACGATCCCCGTATCCGTGCAGGTAGCCAAAGGGAATTCGGATTGTACAGCAATACGAATGCGCGTGTTCCTAATGAATCTGACTAGCCCCATGACTGCGGTGAACCACTTCGAACCTGTCGAGGTTCAGCTAGATTGGCTTGACAGCCACAATCAGCGGAGTTCAGTAGATCCCTGAACTGACCCGATGAAGAGTCATCGAGTGTTGGTGCCGTAAAACACTTACATGAAAAATTTTTCGAGCTCTGCGTCTAGCTGCAAGCCACGCAGATTTTTTTCAATGATCTCTCCTGTTTGTGCATCAAACAGAAGGTTGTACGGTACACCAGTAACGGTGTACGTAGTCGCTGCCTCCGCCTCCCGTCCGATCCCAAGATTGGGCCAAGGAAGGGATTCCTCCTCCGAAGCGAGTTCCCATGCTTCCTGAGAATCGTCAATCGTAAAGGAAACAATTTCGAATCCTTTGTCCTTGAATTTTTCGTATGCCTCTTTGAGATGCGGAATTTCTGTACGGCACGGCCCGCACCAAGAAGCCCAGAACTCTAACAATACCAACTTCGACTCTTTCTGTATGTCGCTTAACTTGACTGGAGAACCATCTAGGTCGACGGCATTGAAGTCTAGGATTGGCGTCCCTACGGCAATTCGATCACGTTGTGCAGCCAGCTCTTGGCTCTTCTTGTCTTGTTCAATCCTCATAGCCACCCATGGGTCATTAGGGGCCATTTCTTTCAATTCCTTCAACGCCTCAGATACCCAGTTCCCCATCACGAGCCACGTGGTTTGCAGCGTCAATCTTCTAGTAAGCGGATCCGGATCGTTGAGGGCAACTTCTTGGCGACCGTCCGACTCAAGCTTCAGAATCTTTTCGAATTGCAATCTTCTCGCTTCGGCTTGTGCTTTGCGATCTTCTTCTGTAGCCGGTTCCGGTTCCTTGAGCATCGCTTGGTAATCCTGATCTGCTTCTACATATGCATCGCTCTGTTTCCACGAATTGAATACCGCGTCGTTGTACTTTCCACCCTCAACAACAAATCGAGCTCGTTCGTCCATCGTCAGTGTCAATTCACCGGGTTCGACAATGAACTGCTGACCTTTTACAGGTGCCATTCTCATTCCCGATTCAGTTCTCGCATCCAATACATGGAAATACACAGGAAGCACCTCACTCACTTCATAGGAAAGTGAGAATTTTCCGTCGACAATGGGTGCTTCTGCCAATATCTTGGTTCCTGATCTACTTGAGGAAACCATAGATGAAGCGGATACACTGCTCGTCTTGCTGGCACTCATGCTTACCGGAGTTGCCATCGAACTACCGATCGTGGTCTTGGTTACTTGTCCTGCTTCATTGGTTTCTTGTTTCGACCCATCACTGTTCTTCTGACTAGCTGCCGCAGTCGTGGGGGCAATTGAGACAAAGCCCGATGGCCTACTTGCTTCAGGTACATATATTTGAAACCGTCCGTTGTTGTAGACCGCTGAAGTGTCTCCTTCCAGTTGCATTGAACCAATGCTCTTGGATTCGTCCTCACCATCTACACCTTCGACATCAGTTACAGCAAATGCTGGAATGACCAGTGCAACAAGAGCGAGTGTCAGTTTATGCGGCAAGAGTTTATGCATGAAATATTCTCCAATATGGACTGGTAAGTTAGACCAGATCAATTCAGTTTGTGCTTTAGAAAGTAGATGCGTCGGGCATGCCAATGAAAGTTCGCTCGCGCCCGACGCATCATTGTTATTGAACCGTTCTATAGCGGTAGATTGAACGATAGATTGAACATCTGACCATAGAGCGGAGAGCTATTTGGACTTGTTTGACTGAGTAGCTCACCATCTGCATTCGTCACTCGAGTCTTTCCGAATCGATCAAATAAATTGTTCACCACAAACGATATTCTTCCGCCTTCCACTGCATCTGGTAGATCAATGAATCCTCCTGGCCCAATCGAATAGCCGACGGTCAGGTCAAATGTCGTCGGAGGTGAATACTGATTCGTAACCCCAGCGAGAATTCTTTGAGTCTTGGATCGCGTCGAAAAGTCGAGGCTAACTTCCAAGCCACGATTTCCCCAGGAAAACGTACCGTTCATTGACTTCTTGGCGACGACACCAACAGCAGTCGACCCTGTGGTTACACCGACAACGCTCACCGTTTCGTCGTTTTCGGGGTCAGAGGGATCGATTATGTAGTCAAAACTGTTGATAATTGATCGCTTGAACTTCACGTCAAAATCTCCCAGGTCCGTTGAAGTTCCCCACAACATTTCGTAGTCCGTACCAGTTCGTTGAACCGAGGATACGTTTATCCAACGTCGTTCTTGCACATATATGCGCTCAACATTGTCGTAGTAGGTATCGCTCGGAAGGTTGAGGGGGTCCACGATGAAGTTTGAAAGCCGATTGATTCGGTTCATGTAGTCCACTTCACTGTATGTGGCATTGAGTTGCAAGGAAGGCAAGAATTGCGGCGTGATTTCAAATCCAATAGAAACTGTGTCAGCAGTTTCAGGAAGTAGGTCAGCATTTCCCCCTTCGATTACCAATACATCTTGGTATTGCAAGCTGCCGTCCGGCTGTTGTAGGTAAATCCCTCGGAAGGGGTCATTTGGATTGGTTTCAGTGGTCAGCAGCAATTGATTCAATTGCGGAGCCACAAAAGCAGTTTGCTTGTTGTACTTCACTCGGACGTTCTGTGAAGGTGTCCAGACTATGCCCAGTCCCCAAGTGTTTTCCTCTCCTGGCTCCATCAGGTTCTCTGGTGACACGTCGCCAGTCTGGTCGTTGATATAGGTGACTGTAGGTGCATCGTAGTTGTCGTTTCGGAACGATCCGGTAGCTGTCAATCCCTCAAACCATGGCATCGCGTTTTCATCACTCACTATCGGCACGTTTACTTCCGCGAAATACGCTGTACTGGATCTCTCAGCTTCAGTGTTGAAATTAGCAACATTGCTCACTGGAGACTGTTCGATTGCACCTACCGCAAACTGACTGGAACTTTCCAATCCCGTTGTGTGGACCGCGATTCCTACAAGACCACGAATGGTGCCTCCCCAAAATTCATACAACTCTCCTCGGACCAGTCCTTCGAGTCTAAATTGTGAATTCATGCTTTCCGCATTCAAAGGTGTTGTCGAAATAAACTCGGAGATGTCGCCAAACGGATTGACCGCTGGCGGTGGATCTTGGGAAACCCGGCACAATCCGAAGAAGAGCGTGCCGCCCATTTCAGCGCATTCCTCCGCAGTGAGGCCCGACAGAAATCGAACTATCGGAGTTACCCCATCTGAGCCCATCCCAGCTCGTAAGCCAGCACGGTCTAAATCGAAATGACGACTCGTATCAGATTCTTCTGTGGTTTGCCCGATGCTTATTTTGTAATCGAAACCCCAATTGATGTCGCCTTCAATGTTGAAACTGAAATCTACGGTCGTTGTGTCCGTCTCGACGAAGGGTTGCTCATAGTCGCGCCTCTGAACGCGAACATGTACTGGCCTTCTGAATGGGTTGTAGGGGCTTCTGCCGTTCAACGATTCTCCAGTGAGAGTAATGTAGCCTCTTTGGTTTAGCGTGTTTCTGGCCTCGACACGGATTTGGGCATCTACAGACAGAAGCGGACTAACATCGCTCTGAACGCCTGCCAGGAAGCTGTCGCGAGTGCTTTCGGGGAGTATGCTATACCCCTCTTGAGTTTGCGGTCCCCACATGGGTTCCATCCATTGAGTAATGGAGTCGAGCGAACTTGACTCATTGAATCCTTCCGGCAATATTGCATGAGTGAGCGCTTCAGCTCGAGCCTTATCCGCGTCGGACAAACCAAAATACTCCGAAGTGGTTAGTATGGCACCATCCAAGCGATACGCAATTGGGAACGCAGTTCCGTCAGCTGAACAGCAAAAACGAATATCGTATTGCGGTCCGGGAAAGATTGACTGCTGAAAAATAGTTACCTCCCGATCGGAAGCATCCATACCGGAATGGGTAGAACGTTGAAAACCACCTCGAAGGTTCAATCCGCCGAGAGAATGGTTCGCGTTGATTCCTACACGATATTCGCTGAATCCTTCCGTACCTGGCCAGTCGTATCCAATGTTGACTTCCACTCGTTCAAAATCCTTCTTTGTAATGATGTTCACAACACCACCTACAGCATCAGAACCATAGACAGCCGATGCGCCATCAAGAATCAGCTCTATCCGTTCAACCATTGCGAGAGGAATGGACGAGACATCGGTTACGCCACCCAGAATGCCGTTATAGCCAATTCTTTTTCCATCCACCAAGATCAAAGTGGACTCGCTGCCTAAACCTCTTAAGTTCACTGTGGAACTTCCCGAAAAGTTCTGGACGTTGTTCAGGTTGCTACCAAATTGTTCTGTAGTCGGGTTCAAGTTTTGTGGCAGCTGCCGGAGAACTCGTTCCAACGTAACCTCACCACTAGCCCGAATATCCGCTTCGTCGATCACGACCAGCTGTCCGGCAACCTCGCCAGGATTCTGGCTGAGACGGGTACCGGTCACTACCATTTCTTCTATCTCTTCGGCCGGAATCTCGTCTTCGTCTTCCGATTCCTCCTCGTCTTCCTCTTGAGCCCAGGTTGCATTTGTCCCAATAAGAAGAGCAAGAAGCGACACCATCGCAACAAACCAACGTGTCCGTCGCAGAAGCATGTATCGGCCTTTTCTAGTGGATCTAGTTCGTTCCATGATCTCCTCGTTCCTGTGAAGCTTCACAATTACATTTTACAACCTACGAACTGTGTGAATCTATTTAACGTAATCGAAGATTCGGGTGGGGAAATCTCCAATTCGTGAACCAAATTGGCTGACGCCTAACCAAGGCAAACAACCCTTATACATGACATCACAACTTTACCCAATCAATTAGTCGATGGGGATTAACGGAATCCATACTGCCCGTTCACTTCTTCACTAATGCAATCTTGAATCACTATTGCCATAAATACACTGACTAAATTCTTCCAGCTACTACTTGAGAGAGGCAGCAACAAAAAAATGTGCCCCTTAAAAGGGGCACATTCCTTTTTGATTGATTGCGTTACCGAACGAATTTCGTTCGTTTTACGCAACTAAGAGAATCACTCTTGACTCATCGTGTAGCGAAGGCTAAGTGAGACGATACGACCTCTTCCATTCCACCTAGTAGCATCATAGGGTAAACCCTGACGAACTGTCAGCGGAGAGAATCTGTTAAACACGTTTAGCCCGGAAAGCTGAATCTCCAGTCTGTCATCGAAACGATACTTGTACGTAGCATCCACAATGGTGAGGGATCCAACGTCCAGTTCGATCCAAGAATTGAAGTCCCATAGGGCAAAGTCCGCACATCGACCGACAAGGTTGAGTTTTTGCTGGATCGTACAGTAGTGTGCATGTTCATTGCGATAGCCGGGCGTGAACCTGGCCAACATGCTGGCACTCATCTTGTCTCGGTCCCAGAACATTTGCAGTGTTGTTCGATACCTGTCTGGCGAGAGCTCGGTTCCCAGAGTAGAAAGGACAATTCCGTTGAATGGCTCGTTGTAGTCCTTCAACTTCCGGTGATAGTGAATTCGAGTCTCGAGTGTTCCAAGCCACGGAGTGCCAAACCTATACAAAGCATACGCATCTGCCGTTGTACTCTGTCGAACCTTAGCATTGAAATAGTCGAAATTCAGAGCTACCAAATCTCCCCTCTCATTGCGAACTGCCAAATCGGGCGATGCAAGCGCTAGCGGCTCTCTAAAGTAGGCCGACGTATGCTCGATTTGACCCTCGAATGAATTGGATATGTAGGAAACCTCAAATTCGAGACCATTCAAGAATTGCGGCCAAAATTTCACCCTGATCGAGTGACTTTTGCCCACAGAAGCCTCGAGGTCTGGATTCCCCCATGAATATCTATAAGGAACGACTTCCACTGTAGTCGGACCATCTGGATCGAATAAATCCAAAACATCGTACACCTGCCATTCCGATGGGGCAAGCGTGTCATACAGCTCTGATACCAAAGGTTGCTGAATAGTTCGCGAATAGTTCGCTGTAATTCGCATGTCGGATCTCGGATAGTAGACGAATCCTACTTGGGGAACATGATCTGCTTCCTTGTACTGTTCCATAGGAAGGTCAGGGGACGCACCGTAGGCTCCCCCTCAAC
>JAPOXO010000129.1:0-58320 GCA_026707045.1 Gammaproteobacteria bacterium
GGAAAGTGGGTTGGTGTGGCTGGGAAATATTGAGCAATTGAGTCCCGAAGGCCCGTTAAAGTCTATGTATGTTCTACAGGCAGCAGATCTCGTCCCAGTCCCGACCTATGCACGTTGTGAAAATGTTGTAGTGCAATTTCATTTCGTCCAAGCACAATATCCGATTGCACTCCAAGCTCGGCGTTAACCTGAATGTCCTCTGCAATTGAATAGTCTTCATTCTCAACGACATCACGAAATCTCTTGAGTCTTTCGGCATAAGCGGACTCATTGTCGGTAAAGTACTTTTGCACGTTCGGGTCTATATACCAAGCATGAATTGTTCGAGACTTCGAAGGCGTGTTATCGAGCGGAAAAATGCGCAGGAAGTCCACGCCGAAAGCGTCCACCATCATCAAAACGTTGGGATAGAAGAAGTACACGGTGTAGGTAATCTGCTTGTAAGGCCATTTGTCACGAATCGGCATCAGCAATCTCATCAAGTTTATCTTCTCGTTGGCTATAACCATTCGCAGGTTCTTTCCAAAGCTATCGAATGTCTGAGCGTTGCCCACAACTTCCTTGTCTAAAGTCTCGGTGTGCAATACATTCAAATGGTAGATCTCGCCGTAGGAGTCGACACCAATCTTCCAGTTCATCCGTGCATCGATAACCTGCGTACCCGCAAAAGGATATTCTGAGAATTTCCAATGAGCTAGGTCTCTATCAAGTCCAGCAAGGCACTCCGATTCCTCTATGGGGTCACCCAGAGTTGGTCGTACCCACAACGTCCCATACAACTCCGCCGAAGGCAACTCAATGAGATGAAGACCTAGACTCGAGACATCTCCAAAATGCGAGCTTTTGTTTACCGACTGCAAACGACCATCAATTCCATAGGTCCAAGCGTGAAACGGACATGTAAAACGAACTTTGGCACCGCGTCCCTCGGGCACGACTAAACTTCCTCGATGTCGGCACACGTTTGCAAACGCCCGGAACTTTCCCGTGCTATCTCGAACCATGAGTATCGGTGTGCCTGAAGCATTGTCCGACCAGTAGGTATTAGGTTTAGGAAGTTCGGATGAAAGACCCATGCATAAAGGTGTGTTGCGAAAGAAGACTTCGCATTCTTGCTCTAAGAGAAGAGGGCAGGTAAAGTCGGACATAGGAGCCCGCATGATGCCGCCAGCGTCTGCGGTAGTGTCGTTCGCAATATGTTCTGTAAGAACATCTAGAATGTGAGTTCGTTCAGGCTTGTCCACGAGACGAATAACCTAGCTTTCTTGAATGGGAACCTTCAAATTACAGTATGACTTGATCGAAAAGGCAATACACGATAAAGTCATTCTTAAATCATTGCCACTCAATAACACCGTCCGCGATTTGCAAAAGTCTTTACATACTGCTTGCGTCTGAACCTGTTGGGGAATCAGTTTTATACCGTATTTCACGAGATTCGCGGCGTTTTTCGTACAAACCAAGCGCAGCAAGTGGAAAGTACTGTCGATAGAGGTCGTAATCCAAAAGTGCCGTACGAAAAAACACTCCCGCCATATCCTGCCTGCTCCAAGATCCATCTTCTGACTGGCAATTTATCAGAAACTTGATTCCACGAGAAATCGCACTCCAGTTGGACTCTCCTGCTTCGAGAAGAGCGATTAGAGCCCATGAAGTTTGGACAATTTGTCCCTCGTGATGGGGTACATAGTAGCCTTTCAAGCAACCACTATAGTGCTCGCCCCAACCTCCATCTTCACGTTGGCGATCAAGTAACCATCTACATGCGAGTCTCACGGACGGGTCGCCCGGGGCAGCACCGGCTGCCCGCAATCCTTTGATTCCAAACAGCGTGCCATAGATAAACTGCACTCCCCATACTCCACGCCATGATCCGTCAGTAGCCTGCGTTCTTCGAAGCCAAGCCTCTCCCTTTGCCATCGCGACCTTAATGGACGCATCTGTGATGGTCGAACAGCTCTCGGCAAGGGCTGCCATGCATGACGCGGTGCATTCGACATAGGATTGTTCCGTCATTGATTCACCGAACATTTCGGCAGGATTCAACCATTCGAGATTGAGCGAAGATTTTCTAGCCTCATAACTTCCAAATCCCCCATCTTGATTTTGGCTGCGCAGTATGAATTCAACCGCTTCGCGAAGTGCGTCCACATCGATAGCTTGTGAACGGGTGTTAAGCAAGCCGAGTATGGCTTCGGCAGTGCAGTCACTCACCGGCCACCCATGCCAAATACCAGCAAAACACCATCCGCCTTTCGGATCACTCCTATATGCCGCTGCAAAGCCCTCGAAGCTATTTCGTATCTGTTGGCTAGCTAGGAAATTTGCGCCCAGATCGACAGCTTTGTTGACCTCCGAATCTAGAGGCACTGCAGCGAGTGCTTGTAAGGCAAATCCAGTATCCCAGGAAGCACTTCGTGCTCCTGTAACCCGAGTTCCATTCGTTTCGTCTTCCCAAATCCAACCTTCTAGTCGCGCCTGAGCCTTCCGACAATTTTCGTCTTTTGGGTCCTGTAGCCACAATGCAAGAATGTTGAGAAATCCGCTGACTGGAGAGATGCTCGTATGGTCCGAACTCTGCAGTTCCCAGCGAATTCGATCGACGAGTTTGTTGACACACTTTGCGCGCAGTCGTTTGACGTGGAATCGTTCAAACATACGTCCAATGCCAAAGACCAATCTAAGTCGGGCTGTCGGTGGTGCAAAGACATCCTCAGTTCGAAGTCGCTTGCGTCCTGAGGCGAAGTTGATCTCTTCAAAATCTTCTTCGTAGAGTTCGTCACGTAGCAAATTTATTAACGGTGTCACAGGCGCTTGAAACTTACTCGAATAGACGACGCTCATCGCCATATATATGAGGCGCGTATGACAATACCAATTCGAAGGATGCAATGGAATCCAATTGGGAATGATCCACAATTCTGGCAATATTGGGTTCAGTCCCGTCCAGTCGTAAAGGTTTAACAGCGCTAGCCAGAACTTCCCCCAGCTGGGAATTCCTAGAACACCCTCGGAGCGAAGGAATCTTCCGGCTTCTTCGATTAGTGGATCACTCTTGTCTACCCCAAGAATCCTGGAAGCAACGTAGACTAGCGATGTGACGAAAAGATAGGGGTGTGAGTGCTCATGAAGTCCCCAGACTTTTCCTTTTAAGCGTGTTCGTTTGAAATTTCGAAGGACGAGACGGCGGCGAAGAGGTCCGATCTGAGTACCCAATATGTAACTCAGAAGCACATACTGTGCAGTAAGCATCGGACACCAGACCATCTCACCTTCCCACCTTCCGTCGTCGTGCTGAAGATCCAAAAGTCGGTCGGTTGCAAGTTGCAATGCTTGGCGTGCATCGAGCTGATCAGACCCATCTGGTGAATGTGTAGTTTGCCGCGCATGATCGTTCGTTTGCATAGACGCCAGCAATGAATGAGACCATTTGGACCAAAGATGTTCGGTGCGATCTTCAACGTCGCCTTCAGACTCTTTCAACGACCTGAAGCTGCTCAGGAAATTCCTGACACGGGACACGAGAGCTCCCGTAATCTCTTGTGTGCGTTTCCAAGCTTGTGAACTCAAGGACCGCGGAGCGGAATTCGCGATTGCCTTCGCCATGATTGAAAAAAATGTTAGTCCCAATCCGGCTAAGGACACGTCTTCGCAGGCTAGAAGGTTCATCGTCTTCTTGCGAACTTTTGGACTTCTCCGCCATCGACTATAGGTTGCCTGCCGGACTGCCACCGACTCAGGGCGATAATCAGCAAATACTTCGTAGAGTCCGAGTGCAAGGCGCTCGGGTGCACGCACAGCTTTCTTCCTGCTGGTTGAAAAATCTCTGAAGTTCGATGTGCTCGCCAAGGACAGCGCGTCACTGAACCCAAGAGTTATTCCGACCGCTGTCAAAGGATGGTAGTGTCCTGCTGCGTCGCCAACTAGCACTCGTTGAGAGTTCCCATAAGTTGCACGCGGCAACAACTCATTTCCTGCAGCTTGAAACTCTCCTTTGTGAATCGCTGCTATGAATTCTTGGCGTACTGTGTTTGGTAAGAGATATGCGTATGACTCCAATAGCATTGCAACTCGGTCTCGAGGAGTCCAGTGGTCTAGAGGGACATCGACGATGACTCGAACCCGGTTCGCGTCGAGCCTGAACATGAGAATGGGACCCGGCCCACCTAGGATTACGTGTCCGTATCCTTCGTGTGGAAGTTGGGCTGCTTGTGCTACAACACCAATCATGCGTGAGCATGTCATCCGATCCTTAGGCAGTCCCAACGACTTGCGGACGACAGAAGCACGCCCATCTGCGCCGACTAACCGATCGGTCAAGAACGATCTCTTTGTGCCTTCAAGCGAAAACGTGATTCGTCGCTCTTCGATGTCTCGCACTCGTGCGCCGCTGAAGAAGTGCACGTTCGAATTGAATTCAATCTCTTTGTGGAGAATCGAGACGAGTGCGGAGTGTTCACAAGCCATGCCTGCGGCATCGTTGGGATACGGGAGCATGATCGGTTCCGAACGGTCTTCCGGATATACCACAAACCCGTTTCCAGGGCTACTCTGAGGGCAGTCGTCTAAAGTAATACCAAGTTCGCCAAGCATACGAATGGCTGGAGGATGGAGCCATTCACCTGCCAGCCGATTGGAAGCCTTGGGATTCGCTTCGAGGAGGGCAACCTGTGCTCCCTTCTGAGCGTGGGCAAGCGCACACACGCTTCCCCCGGGCCCCGCGCCTACGATGGCAACGTCGTATTGAGGAGGAATGGAGTCGATCAACGAAAAACGCTTTGTTGGGATCGACTGCGGTAGCGAAGCAAACAGGGCAACTTAGGGCCGGTCACCCAGCTACCGTAGTTTGGGGACGGAAATGGCATGTCGAGAGAAAACTCAAACCGGTCTAACAATACACTCCAGAGGGCTTTGATTTGTAGGATGGCAAAGTTCTTGCCCATACAACGATGTTTGCCACCGCCGAAACCTATCAATCCTTGCAGGTCCTCATTGGCAGGAGGTGCAAATCTGTCGGGATTAAAACGATCGGGTTCAGAGAACAAATGTGCAAGTCGGTGCGAAACCGCGGGAGATACTACAGCCATGGTGTTGGCCGGAACGACTCGATTCCGATATGTCATCGGCCTAAGCACCTTGCGAATGAGAAGAATCAACGGCGGGTGCAGTCGTTCGCTCTCCCGTACGGCGTTTTCGATCAGCTGTTGGCGCTTGAGACCGGCAAAACTCATACCGCCGTCCTCTTCGTAGATCTCCCTCATTTCCTGCCTGATTCGATTAATGTAATTCTCGTCCCTCGCTAACTCTAATCCCATCCATGTGGCGAGCACCGCGCTTGTGTGCTGGCCTGCGAAAAGTGCGGTCAACGTAATACCTGTGATTTCGTCGACAGTCAACTCTCGTCCATCTTTGTATCGAGCGCTCATGAGAGTTTTCATAAAGCTCTCGGAATCTGAATCCGAGGTTCGATGTTCCTCCATGATCCGAGTAAAGATTTCCGTGATCTGCCTTCGTGCTCGGTCCCTTCTTCGATGTGCAGGAATTGGAATTCGAGGAAAAAAGAACCCTATAGTGTTGATGCCGTTTTGGAGTTGGTGATATGCCTCAGCGAATTCCTCATCTACTTCGCGTCTAATCTCTTCACCTAAGAAGCATCGACTAGCAATGTTCACTGTGAGTTGGTTCATCGCAACCGGTACATCCAACACACCTTCAGAACCCATGACATCAGCGAAGGTACTTGCTTCCTCGTACATGATTGCGACGTACCGACGCATGGCAGACTCTCGAAGCGCTGGAAACAGAAAACCCAGTTGTTCCGTCATGACTTCAGGTGCGACGTCATATGCCACTCCACGACCAAAAATGGGAACTGTGAACTGGTAGACAGACTTTGGATCGAGTTGATCTTCGGGTGCCTTGAAATATGCCTCGTGAGCTTCCATACCACTGAAGAGGACAAAGTCGTACGGACCGATTCGGAAGCGGAATAGGTCGCCGCACTGCTCGTATCCGCGCAACAGCAGCGCGAGAGGGTCTGTTTGAAATTCCTTCAAGTGGCCCAAGACCGGCCAGCCGCCAGTCAGAGTGGGAATCGCCTCAGTTTTGTTCGACGACGTGGTGTTTATTTCTTGAATTTGATCGGCCATCGCTCGCTCAATGGACAAAAGGAATCATCGAAAATCGTGCTCGTTCAATGTACCTATCCCATAGTTCGCCATACTTTGCCCTGCATCTGCGATCGTCGCGCCACGACCGATGTCCGAGCAATCCTACCAACCATGCGACCAACAAAAGAGGAATCCAGGACTCGAGACAAGCTATGAGAACGAATGCCAGGTAAACACAGATTTCGCCAGTGTAGTTGAGATGTCGGCCTATTCCCCAAAATCCCGATACCAATAGTCGCCCGTCCAGTGTTTCCGCTGGCTTTCCCCAAATCTTGGCGCGGGAATCCTGTTTGAATCGGTGCTTTTGTTCGTTAGCGCCACGGAACAGCCAGAAACCAAAAACGAACAAAGTCACCAGTGCTACTGCAATAGCTGGCGCTAGCGTGGCCTGAGCGTGCACGAGAAACCAACCCGCAATGCAGTAGAAAAACGGTACAAGTACGAAATTGCCCCACACCAACATACATCCGAATCGTTCACTGACAATGTCCCATGTGTGGACCATTCCGTATTCGAACTGAAAGTAGTTGAAGATGTACACAAAGGTGAAAATTTGATAGAGCACCATTGCGAGCGACAGTTGGCCATAGGTCTCGACCTGCACTACCGCGAAAGAAATGTTGAAGAGTGCCAGGGCTATCAATGACGGACGATAGCTGAAGAACTTCAAGTCAATTCCGAGCCATACCGGATTGAGGTCTCGACCCAAGAAAAAGCCGCGAAAGAACCCTTTGAATGAATTTCGGGACTCGGAACTTCGCCAATACAACCATCCAGATAGTGCAAACGCTACGACGTTTGCCACAATGAACAGAATCCAGAAATTGTCTTGTACGAACGTCAAGGAAAACCACCCCAACAGGTGTGCGATGCCAACCACAAGTAAGGTCAAGAGAAACAGAGCAAGCCCGTTCAACTTGAAAACGCGGGTAACTTCTCCCCCTTCAGCTAGTACGACCTTTCGACCGGGTAGGAGTTTTGAGCCGACGAAGAGAACGGTTAGAAAGGCAACCACCGCTCCTGTTGTTTGCAGGATTTCAATTCCCGTGTTCACTGCTAGTTGACTTCAAGCCTTAGCAGATTGCGAATCCTCTTCGCGCTCCAGACACTCGCGCCACTTTCGCACCGTGAGAGTTTGAAAGGCATTAACTGCAGGATTCAATTCAACAGGAGGAGCATCCCAATGTTGCTCGTAGGCTGATTGTTCCGCTTCGACCGCGAATCTATCCTGGTCAAGCAAAGGAGCGATGAGAAAGTGGTTTGAGACCTTCATAACTGCTTTCATAGCAAATCGTGGAATTCGCACAGGAAGCAGCGGGATCTTCAACGACTTAAAGTAGAACAGGAAGAAGCATCGCGTAGTCCTTTCATCGACTGGTAGAACAAAGAGCCAATGCTTGATTGCATTGTCTGTATTGGACCATTGATACGGATATTGGTAGCAGAGCTCGATATGGCTGGTGTCGATACGATCGTGTTCGACAAACCGACCCGAGATGCGACCGCGTCCAACCTTAGAGTCATAAGCAACATGTACGCTATCGTCAATTGTCTCGCATCGAGTTAGATCGGCACCTTCAAAAGGCTTGTATCGACGATGCAGATGGGCATGCGTGAAGTCGCTTACATTGTCAATTACCATTGAGTGATGTGCTGCCCAAGTGAACACTAACGGCACACAAGCCCACGATTTTGGACCTTCAAGTTCGGGAATATCGGGAATCTGTCGATTTTCTGCCTGCTCAGGGTCGCCGGGAAACAGCCAGACCAATCCGTAACGTACTTTTACTGGGTATTTCCTTAACGCAAGTTTTGGAAAGCCACGTCCGAATCTCTCATGTGGAATCTCAACAACCCGACCGTCCGCATCGTATTGCCAACCGTGGTAAGCACAGACTAGGCGACAATCTTCAACGGTTCCTAGAGAGAGCTTTAGTTGCCTGTGCGCACAACGGTTCTCAATTGCGTGAAACGATCCTTCTTGAGTCCGAAATAGCGCAATTGAGTGCTTCCAAAAAACTATCTCTACCACGGTTCCTGGCTTTACATTGCGCACTTCTTCAACTGCGTACCAAAAGTTCGGATCCATGCCGGTGGCGCGGGCCTGTTGTCGCAATCGTTTCGCTTCTGCAAATGCGGGAGGCTGTTTTGTTATTAAGTTCATGATGGGACTGAACTCCCATCCATTATTTGTTCACCCACTGTAGGGGATGTTACATCTGGTGCCTTTGCACGTGGGTTTGTAATCGAGCCTCGAGCGTAGTGGAATGCATAGGCCTCCTGAACAGCTGCGCGAATGCTCGTTGGTTGAAAACCAAGTTCGCTCTTCGCCCTATCGGTGTTGGCATGTCGCCGTTTCTTAAGAAGGCGAATTGCACCAGGAGTGAATCTCTGTGGATAGTTTGGGTGAAATCGGCTCAAGTAAAAGCTTGCTAATTCAGAAAGCACGTACATGATAGGTGTAGGAATCCGCAACCGCGGTCGAGGAATTCCCGACACTTCCTCGTAAAGGTCCAGGATATCGGATATGGTCTTATATTCGCTAGCAAAAATATATTTCTGACCCGTGCGTCCCTGATTCATACACAACAAATGCCCTTCGACAATATCGCGCGCCGCAACAAAGGCAAAACCACCATCGACGTAAGCTCGAACTTTACCACTTGTGTAATTGCACAAGGTCCTTCCCAGTCTTGAAGGTACGTAGTCTGCACCTCCAACCACCGCACAGCATGTAGCAATGACAACATCCTGCCCAAGCGCAACTGCTTTTAGGCATTCATGCTCCACGAGCACCTTGCTTCGTTCATAAGGCATGGTTCTTTCCATGGGATAGAACTGCATCGATTCGTCACTAGGGGCAGATGGATCATCAAGTTCGTATCCAACGGCACTAAACGATCCTGTGACTACCACTCTTCCGGCATCGGTTTCCCGCGCCGCTTGAAGGACGTTTCGCGTTCCTAGCACATTGCACTCAAATATCTCCCGCTTGTGGACTAGATCGCCGTCGATTGTGGAAATCTTTGCAGCACAGTGGTAGATTGAACGGCATCCGTTTAGTGCTGTTCGTGTCGAGTCAAGATTCCGAATGTCGGCATAGACTCGTTCGACATCCAGCCCGTCCAAAGCTTCATTTCTACTCTCTTGTCTCAAAAGTACTCTGACTCGAACTCCATCGTCGATAAGACGACGGACTAGATTTGCGCCAACATGACCTGAAGAACCAGTTACTAGAACTGGAGCATCCGAAGATTCGGTTGTGTTAGTTTGCGCGTTCATTTCTTGGTTGGAAGAGTTTGCGAATGTAGCCTTCGGCTGAATGAACCATAACTCAATTCGCCACAGCAATAGCTATTGCACATGCGTGCCACCCGCCTCAAAGGCAAATGCCTCGTAACCAATTGCTTCAATGCCTGCTTTCACGGATTCTGTTCCATTGGGGCACAGAGCAACAACTGAGCCTCCGCCGCCTCCTCCAGTTAGCTTCGCACCAACTGCACCATGCCGACGAGCGATTTCGACAATTTCCTCTATTTCCCTCGTCGATACCTGAAGAGCATTCAAAAACCCTTGGCAAAGGTTCATCAAATCGCCGAGTTCGTTGAGTGCGCCGACGCGAGCGGCCTCCGCGCCTGCAATGGTCAACTCGTCTATTTGGTCGAACACTCTCTCATAGCGCTTCTTGTTTTTTTTCCAAGCTTGTGCCACACGGGCCACTGTTCCGGCAGTAAGGCTTTCCTTTCCAGTCTGTGCAATTATCAGAGGCAAGGGGGTTGTAATAACTATATCCTGAAAAGAGGAGGGGCGTTCTTGACTAGGACCGCGAAACAGAATGGGCTTACCGTAAGTTGCGACAGTATTGTCGACTCCTGAAGGTGTTCCGTGAGCTGAACGTTCACATTCGAATGCAAAGTCGTTTACCTGACTGTCATTCAAACCCAATCCGAAGTGAGTGCTGAGAGCTCGAATTACACTTACTGCTAGAGCCGCCGAACCTCCAAGTCCGACCGCTCTGGGTACATTGGGGAAGACTTCAATAGTCATTGGTCGATTGGTCAGTTCTAGTCGCTGCAGCAAGAGTGCAAGGATTCCCGCAACTCCAGCTGGATGTTCATCCAATGGAGGTACTCGTTGCTCGACACCCCATCTGGGAATAAGGAGCTGGACACCATCTTCAGCATCCACGACTCGGGACTCCACGGCAAGCGGAATAGGGGCGGCCATAGCCGAGCGTCCGTAGACCACAGCATGCTCTCCCAAGAGGACAACTTTTCCACATGCGGAACTACGAGGCTCAGCCTCTGGAGTGGGAACCTCGTTCGTCTTTTTCAACATTCGACTGACGATTTCCTCGGCCTTCCAAACCTTGATTTCTCCGCTCTCAATCAACGCATCGACTACTTCGTCAAACAGTTCCTGAGGTACATTTGCAGTAGACGCTACGCTACGCGCATGCAGCGTCATGTGGTTTTGCTGTATTCCTGCAGTAGACAACGATCGAAGCGCTGCATAGTTCTGCGCTAATCCCACAGCACCGATAATTCCGGCAAGCTTGGATGCATCGGGATTGCCAAGCAATCTGAGACTAAGGCGAACCGAAGGATTTGTCTCGAGAGAGCCGCCGACTGTTCCCACCTTTACAGGCATTTCAATTTCGCCCTTTAGGTCGCCTTCCTCGGTCGCATACCAGCGGGTGAGCGCGCGATATCGTCCAGAGCGAGCTGCGTAGGCGTGTGCAGCAGCCTCGATTGCTCGAAAGTCGTTTCCCGTTGCAATGGCAATGGCGTCGACGCCATTCATGATGCCTTTGTTGTGGGTGGTGGCTCTGTATGGATCTACAAGTGCTAAATCGTTGGCGAGTACGATTCCGTCGCGAACATCTTCGCCAGAAAAACCCTTCATCGTAAGATTCTGAGCAGGAATCTTCACTTGCGCTCGAACAAGGGCGCGATCCGTCAAGTTCGAGAGAATTCGCAAAAAGACCTTGCCTCCGGCAATGCCTTCCACAAAGCTCGCCACGCCTTCGCACATACTATTGACGATGTTTGCTCCCATGGCATCTCTAGTATCTACCAGCAAATGCAGCACCAACATATCGCGCTCCGGAGCACCTTTAATTCCTCCTTCCGGCACACGATGGTGAAACACTTCAATGCCTTGCACGCCGCCTCCACGTGCAACCATCTTGGGGTGCAGGCTATTTGCAAGATTGATGATTTCGTTTTCGTGCTCGAGCAACTTCTGCTTCGCGTTGTCTACATTTGCCGGATTCACGATCTGCACCTGGCCGATCAGAACGGGAGCAGAAACTTCAGTCTTGTAGCCTCCTGACAATCTGGCCGTTCGCGCTGCACCTGAAAGGCCAGCAACAATCGATGGCTCCTCAACTGAGAGAGGCACGATTACTTCTTGCCCATCTATCAAGAAGTTGAGACCGAGACCTAGCGGCAAACCAAAAACGCCAACCACGTTTTCGATCATCTTGTCGGCTACATGGCACCGTAGTGTGTGACTACCGTGTTCGAGGGCTACCAAGTCTTCTTCAGTCAGATCCGTATGAGCACGAAGGGCTTCAATACGATCCTTGACGCTCAACTTGAAGAAATTTGGGATTCGCGACCTTAAATTGGATGCAGTAGCGGCTGTCATTCTGCCGTGACTCCTTGAGCGCAAACCGTCATATCGCCGTGAGAGTGCGACATTCTACATGTTTGTTGAGAGTTTTGCTTGTGGTTCCAGCAGCGTTTTGGAGAAGCCAGAATCGTTTCAATTGGCCTTGATAAATCGAATTCTAAGGCTCAAATTCCGCCAGAAAATCGGTACGTAATCGCTTCCATTCGATCATAAGCCATGGGGTAAACATCGAGGGTTCGATTTCGATTTCCCGATCAAGTTTGTCGGGACTGGTCCATCGCCACTCTGCGATTTCAGAAGCATTGACATTGGGCTCCTGTGTCGTAACACAAGTAAATACTGAACATAGTTCGTATTCAGTACCTATGTTCTGAAACGACGCTCTGTAACTAAATTTGAACAAGAAGCGAGGGTCGACTGAGAGTCCAAGTTCCTGTCGCGCGCGCCTTTCTACCGCTTCATCAATGGATTCGCCGTGTCGTGGATGGGAACAGCAACCGTTGGACCAATATCCTGGCCAGAGTCGTTTATCCGGATGTCGTCGTTGCAGGAGAGTTTCGCCTTGCAGATTGAAAACGAATAGTGAGAACGCACGATGCAAGGTGCCGTCACCGTCGTGACACGAAGCCTTGTCAAGAGTGCCTATCTGTCGGTCGTTGTCGTCTACGAGAATCAGCGGTTCATCGTCACTAGAGACAAGTTCGAATCGATTTAATTTGCTCACCCGACAAGTATAGGCATTGAGTCGACTGCCAATTTCCAATCAGAAATCAAGCTGACGACTTACAACCTGGCCGCAAGTGTCAGACTTGATAACCATAGGGCTACAATTGCGAAGAATTCTCGGTTTGTTGCAATAAGCAAACAGAAACAGGAGGGCCTCTTGGCTGATTCGGAGAATAAAAGGACGAACAAGATTCGGAAACACTTCACAATCATTGTGTTGTGTGCAGCAGTCGTGGTTACAAGTGCGGTGCTGCTGCATGTCATGTTCAGTGCTGACGTTTCCAATCTCACGATCGAAATACTTGCCGCGGTTGTAGCAGTTGTCATGGTTGTCGTTTCGGTTGCGGTCACGTTGCACTTTCAAGTGGAATATGAAGCTGAGAAGGAATTCAAAACCGAGGTATTCAAGGAAAAGTTGCAGAAGTACTACGAACTGTTATCGACATTCTCGCAAGTCGACGACGACAATCATATTGACGAAGAAGAACTGAATGAAATGAAGAATTTATCGAGAAGCGTGGCACTGATCGCCAAACCGGATGTTGTGATTACACTGGCAAATTTCATTCAAGAAGTAGAAAAGAAGAAGCAACTCTATATTGATGAAAAAGACCTATCTGACGTAACCAATCCTCATCGCGGCACTTTTCGCAATTTAGTCATCCAGATGCGTACTGATCTCGAGGTCGTTGATTTAGAAAAGAGAGAAGCTGTTAGGGATGCTGTCCGTAGATTGGTTGATCCAACCAACGAACAGGCAAACTGAACTAATCGACTAAACAAGCGTTATCAGACCCATTTACAACGTGGTTGCAACGGGCACAGGCATGCTGAAGCATACAGATATACTGTACTTTAACTGATCGCTCAATCTAGGACATTTTCAATGAGCTCGTTGGACACATTTCGGCACGAAACACGAGATTGGCTGGAATCGAACTGTCCTCCAGGTTCACGAAGCGGGGGCCCGGATCCTTCACTAATCCCCGAACCGCAAGATACTAGAAAAGATGCTCGACTTTGGCTCGACCGGATGATCGAAAAAGGATGGACTGCACCAACATGGCCAATTGAATTTGGTGGCGGAGGTCTGAATACCGAACAGTACATGATCTTGATCGAAGAAATGAGGCGGATCGGTGCCCAAGTTCCGTTAGGCGGAATGGGGATTTCACTCATCGGACCGACCCTTCTAGAGTTCGGTACTGACGATCAGAAACAACGACACTTGCCGCCGATAGTCCGAGCGGAAGTTTCATGGTGTCAAGGTTACAGTGAACCAAACGCAGGGTCCGACTTGGCATCGCTACAGACTCGGGCAGAGGACAAGGGCGACCATTTTCTCGTCAACGGATCAAAAATTTGGACCTCTGGCGCACAATATGCAAATTGGATATTTGCACTTGTTAGAACTAATCCGAATGTTCCAAAACACGAAGGCATCAGCTTTGTACTTATGGATATGTCACAGGACGGAGTCACTGTGAAACCCATTCGACTGATCTCCGGCGAATCGCCATTCTGTGAAACCTTCTTCGACAATGCTATTGCAAGAAAGGAGGATTTGGTTGGTGAGCTGAATAAAGGCTGGACTGTGGGCAAACGACTGCTTCAGCACGAAAGAGGAAGCATGGCTTCATTGGTCGGAGGAGGTGCTTCGCGCACACCAGGACCATCTTTGGAACAGGAAGCGAAGGAATACGCTGGAACAGACAATGGTCGAATTGCGGACGACTTACTGCGTAGCCGAGTTGTTGCAACCAATATGAACTCGCATGCGTTTCAGTTAACACAACGACGAACCGTCGAGGAGACAGAAGATGGCAGTACTCCTGGTCCACAGACTTCGATATTCAAAATGTACGGTACAGAGCTACAGCAGACTCGATCGGAACTGTTCTTGCAAATGCGAGGCTCTCTGGGTTTGGGCTGGAAAGGTGAAGAATTTCCTGCAAGGAACATTGGAGACACACGAGGTTGGTTGGCAGGTCGCGCATCGTCCATCTATAGTGGCAGTAACGAAATTCAGAGAAATATCGTAGCCAAGCGAGTGTTGGGACTTCCAGACTAACCAATCTCTAATCAATCTGCGCTTAAGCGGTTCATTCGAATTACTATCAGGAGTTGCTCCTAACTTGTGCGTCATTGAGACTAGCACCCATTAAACCCAATCTATCCATCAGTCAATGAAACCAGTTCAAATCACACTTTTGGTAGCACTGGTCGTCGCTGTCATTTGCTTCTTTGCACTGGGCCTAACGGAGTACTTTTCCCTTTCTTATCTGCAAGAACAACGAATGCGAATTCTTGACTTTTATCGTGAGAATCCAGTAGTCACGATCTTGCTATTTATTCTGGTGTACGTGGCGTTAACTGGATTGTCGATTCCGAGTGCGACGGCACTTACGCTACTTGCAGGAGCTATTTTTGACTTGGTTGTGGGAGTCATTGTGGTTTCTTTCGCAAGCGTGGTTGGAGCAAGCATTGCGTTCGCTTTTGCAAGGTACCTTTTCAGAGATCTGGTCAGAACCAAATTCTCGGATCAATTGGACACCATAAATAGAGGAATTGAAAAGGATGGAGCTTTCTACCTATTCGCAATTCGACTGGTTCCCATAATTCCATACTTTGTGGTGAATGTCGCAATGAGCCTGACGACGATAAGACTCTGGACGTTTTTTTGGGTGAGCTGCATCGGAATGCTTGCCGGAACGACCGTGTTCGTTAATGCAGGTAGCCAGCTTGGACAGCTTGATTCGCTGTCGGGGATTTTGTCGCCAGGACTTATTGGCTCTCTAATCCTGCTCGGAATATTTCCGTTACTGGCTAAACGCGCATTGAGTTACTTGCGAAACCGATTTTCTGCTTCAGAGTAGCGTACGCAAACACAACCGAAATCCGCAGGTGGTTTCTGATAATGCCAATTGCCGCTCACGCATTCGAAAAATCTTCTAGTTCGACGTAGATCTTCGCGTGGTCTCGATATGCATTTGTTGATCTGAGGATCGATTCAGCATATTGGCTTGAACGTGCGGGAACTCCGTTAATTTCCTCAATTGAGAGAGATCGTTCATCCGTAATAGCTCTTGCCATATCCACAAACAAGAGATGGAGCCGATTGTCGTCGGGAGCTATGAATACTTGAAGCTTTCTGCCCTGAGCGGTAGAGCTGCAGACTACTTCTCCGTCAATCAGACCTAAGTAGTTGCCGACTCTCCTCGCGGGTAGCTCGGGCCAATCGATTCCCAGCCCACACGGCGCTATGGCGTCATACGCGGAAATCCATGAAACTCCAGTAGTGGAATAGTTTGTCAACGCTCGAATCGCATCGCTTCGCGCGAATTGAGGCCCGGAGAACTCAGTCACAAATAAGCCACCAACGATTTCGCCAGACAACTCCATGAGACGTAGTGCCTCGAAAATTGCCTGCCAACGAAAGTCTCTGCCTTCTCTGTTTGCGACCTCTCTGGAAATTATTCCGTAACGATCCAAAAGAACACGCACTCGTTCCTTTTGGTCTTCGAGCCGCATTAACGGTTCTTCGGGTTCTGGCTGAACGCATGTGAGATACCACGTTCCAGGCCATGCATTTCGAGGACGTAAATGCGCCGAGCGTCTACGAAGCCGCCTGTCTCGACTAGTGTTAACCCAACGATCACGTCCTTTGAATTTTCTTTTCATGCCTGCTCGCAAAGGAGTTAGACTGTCGGACGAAACAAACCCGTTCCATACTGAATTCCAGAATGCCTCGTTGAACTGTCTGAAGCTGGCTGAAGAGTTCGCTAGCAATTGATTGAATGTGTAGCTTCCTCTAGGATCTGCGAATTCACTCTCGATGTGTTGAAGATCTGTTCGAGACGGGGCTGAGATTGCGATGTCTTCATGCAAACCGAATGCTATTTTTTCTCGGTCTACGCCACGCCAGCAGATTTCCTGAGAATTTAGGTTCTGCTCGATCTCGTCGAATGGAATATCTCCAAGTCGGGACAGCCAAGCATCGCGCAACCAGAACGTCACAGGAGCAGCATATCCCCGCAAGCACTCGACTATGTCGAGGACCGATTCACTCTTTCCGTACTTATCCGCCAAGTCTTGCCAAGCAATAAGGTAGCTAGACCACTGCTTAATGGATATTGGATCGACTGAAACTCGGTTTGCGGAACGTTGTAACCGCAGGAGAATGTCTAGATTCTCACGATCGCAAGTCAGCAATTCATCGCGACCGCTGACTTGGACGTCATTGACCAGCACTTCATTCGCTAACAACTCGTCTAGGATCGAATCTAGTCGGTTGCTGTCAATTGGAATAATTCGCGCGAATTCTTCTCGAGAATGGGGACCGTAGAACTGAAGTGCATTGGCTACTGCTTGGATTGGATTTTCTTGAATAAACGTATCGTTCTCGGGATGCGTGAATCCAGTCCAGCGATGGGCTTTTAGCTCTGTCAGGACAGGTGATGGTTCGAGCCCATCAAACCACTCTTCCCGAGGAATCCAGATACGAGCCTTAACCCATTCCTCAAGCTCCAACTGACTTTCCGGTTCGTAGTTCGTGATTCGTCGTTGAATCTTGCGTTCAAATTCTTCGACGACACTTCGAGAGAGGACTGGGCGCAGCTCCGGGTTCTGAATTGCACTATCGATCAAATCGCTTGAAATTCCTGAGTTCCGTCTTTGCTCCGGTTCGTCCTGCTCGTACATGTACCTACCGATTTGGTCGTAATTTATCCCCAATGCAAAGGGACTCGGTAGTTTGTTGCGCACGACGACAGTCTTGATCGCCCCTTCGGCAATTCGTTGAAGAATTTGTCTCGCAGAGTGCATGTCAAATTCGTCATTAAGACAAGTGCGCCATGTTTCTATGAGAATGGGGAAATCGTCAAAGTCTTGGGATGCCGCCATGAGTTTTTTGGACTGCATTCGAGTCATCCACAAAGGCACGCGTTGATCGAATCTAGTTTTGTTCAAGAGCAGCGCACGACCTGCACATTCTCTGAATCGCGCTCCAAAGAAACCTGACTTCTCCAAAGAATCTGACAGTCGAAGTTCGAAACTCTGTGGATCGAGCAACTCGAGCGTTGATTCGACATCCGCTTCTTGTTTCAATTGAATAACGATGCTGTAGTTATCGCAGAATATGTCGGGTTCTGATCGAAACTTCTCTCTCCACGCTGACCCCATTGCTAGCGCGATAGGCTGATTGACGCGGCCGCCCCAGTTGGTGTGGAGGATCAATTGTTCGTCGCTGGCCTCCGAGACATAGCCTCCCGGTCCCACGCCAACCACTTCAGCTACCAGATTGTCTTTATGCGGAAGAACTTGTGTGCTTACGCGTTGGCGGTGCAACAGGTCCAGCAGATGTGAAGCCGCGGAATTTTCAAATCCACTGCTGAGTAGGAGATTAACAAGAGACGACGAGTCATCTTGTTCTAGCAGTTGATCTGCTTCGTAGAGGAAATTTCCTACTAAGTTAGAAAAGTGAAAGTCGCGGTTCAGCGATTCGGATCGGAAGAACGGTACACCTGGACTTACCGAGCCGACCGACCGAACATTTACGTCGTTGTGGGTTATGGAGGTGATCTCCCATTGTTGAGTGCCAAATGTGAGACGTTGTCCGATTTTCGCTTCCCAGACGTATTCTTCGTCAAGATCTCCAATCAAAGTACCAGAGTCCATGTGGCGAAGTCGGTAGTAGCCACGATCGGGTATGACTCCGCCAGAAGCGTAGAGAGCAAGCGAAGCACCTTTTCGAGCGGATATTTGGTTAGTCGCTCGATCTAGTGCAATTCTTGGATGCAAGCTTCGAATTCGAGCATCTTGGAAACGGCCGGTCAATAGCCCAATCACCAGATCAAACTTGTCTCTCTCAAGTGTGGAATACGGGTAGCTGCGCGTTAGCGTCAAGTACACATCGTCAACTGAGCAAGTATTTGCAACGACATGAGAGACAACGAGCTGCGCAAGCAAATCCAAAGGCCCGATTAACGGTTGTAAGGGTTCAATATCGCGGTCGTCGATGGCGCGAACTAAGGCGGCGGCGTCGACCAAGTCTCGTGCATGAGTGGGATAAAGCTTTCCGCGAGAGACATCTCCGACTCGATGACCCGAACGTCCTATACGCTGTAATGTTGAAGAAACAGTTTGTGGCGACTGAACCAATAGGACCTCGTCAAGAGCTCCAATATCAATCCCCATCTCCAATGAGCTTGTTGCAACTATGGACCTTAGCTCACCACGTTTTAGTAGCGATTCAACTTCTTCTCGGATTTCACGCGAAAGCGAACCGTGATGGGAATAGGAAATCAGGGAATCTGAGAGCGCGTTCAGGTCGTGAGCAATTCGTTCCGACATACTGCGAGACTCCACGAATACAAGCGTAGAGTTGTTCATTTCAATAGTCTTGCGAAATTCCTCGACGAGATGTTCCCAAATTGGCTGCGACTCTTCGAATGCTCGAATGGCGGCCTCGGGCATATGAACAGTGAGCGAGATTTGCTTTGACAATTGAGATTCAACTATTCCTATCGACCTTGAATTCCCGAGGTGATCAAATCCAGCCACATAGTCAGCAATGACGGAGAGTGGACGAACGGTTGCAGACAGAGCAATACGCTGAAACTCGCCCGACAAATCTACCATCCGCTCTAGGCAGGCCATAAGCATTGCTCCCCGACGGTTTTCGACAACTGCATGAATCTCATCCAAGATGACCGTCTCAACGTGATCAAATAGCCGCTGACTCCGTTTTGCAGTAAGCATGAACATCAGGCTCTCGGGAGTAGTAACCAAGATTTCGGGCGGCTTGCGAACCATACGTGCTCGAGCAGATTGGGGAGTGTCTCCACTTCGAGTCTGTACGTGAATCGTTGGAAACTCAACCCCTGCATCTTCAAACAACTTTTGAAGTTCCTCAAGTGGCTCGACCAAGTTTCGCTGTATATCGTTGTTGAGTGCTTTTAAAGGCGAGACATAGACGCACCGGACCCAGCCTGTTTCCAATTTGCCTTGAATGAATTGATCAATCAGGGAAAGAAATGCGGTCAGAGTCTTACCGCTTCCCGTCGGAGCAGTGATGACTAGGCTTTCGTTGAGCGCGATCCTCGGCCAGCTTTTCTCTTGAACTTCGGTGGGCGTACCGTATTTTCGGGTGAACCATTCTTGGACAAGAGGGTGAAACCCAAAGCCGGTCTGTTCAGTATTTACAGCCACGTAACGCTGATGATTATTGGGAGTTTGGGCAAAGTCTCAGTAAGGCTGGTCAATCGCAATCTAGCGCTAGCTAGTACCAGTCGTAATCCACTGTTCCGCCTGCGTTGCACAGTATCCGTGTACCAGTCATGTAGGAGTTTTCGGATGACACAAGAAATCGGACCAAGTTGGCGATTTCTTCAGGTTGGCACACATGACCAAATGGTGATACGTCGTCAAGTTCCTCAATGTCTAATACACCCGCGCGAGCCTTCATGAGTCGCCGCCCCATTTCCGTGTCGACCAGCCCGGGAGCAACGACATTGGCCCGAATTCCGTGGTCGCGCTCTTCCTTTGCTATGGTGTACGCGAGCATTTCCAATGCTGCTTTGGCCATGTTGTAGGGTGCACCATTGGCTATCGGATCTGTGGTAGTGGCACTTGAAATCATTACGATGTCCGCGCGATCTTCCCGTCGCATTTGAGGAATGAGCAATCGGCAGATTGTGTGCGCCGCAAATGCGTGAACATGCATGACCTTCTCCACTTCTGTAGCATTGGTTTCAGCAACCGAGAGCCCTCGGCTCGCGATTCCCGCGTTGCTCACAAATATATTTGGGTGCCCGAGATCAGCGTTCACTTGTTCAATCAATGACTCACATTCGCTTTCGACTTCTAAGTGTGCGCAGTAGGAATACGCTCGCACCCCATCTTGCTGAAGATCGTTCACGGTGCGGTGAGCTGCGGCTTCGTCCCTTCGATAGCTGAGAGCTATGTCAGAGCCTGCCGCTCCCAACGCCAACGAGATTGAGCGACCGATTCCTCGTCCGCCTCCCGTAACAAGCGCAATTCGACCGTGAAGCGAAGTCATTAGCGTCCTTTGAACTGCGGGTCCCGTTTCTCTAGAAAAGCAGAAACACCTTCCGAATTGTCTTCCGTCCTACCTGCTTCCGATTGTAAGCGAGCTTCCATGTCTAACTGTTGTTCATAAGCATTGTGCGGAGATGCCCAGTACAGTTTGCGGATCAATCCAAGAGATGCAGGACCTTGTGCAAGTCGCCGGGCAATTTCCATTGCTCCCTCCATCAGTTGTTCAGTGTCCTCGTAGAGTCGGTTGATCAACCCCCACTCCATCGCTTTCTCCGCTGAAAGTCGCTCCGCTAACATCGAGAGTTCCATCGCTCGACCCCATCCGATCAATCTAGGCAACAGAAAGGTAGAGCCACCGTCAGGGACCAATCCGATTCTTGCGAACGCTTGTAAGAAAAACGCTTGCTTCGACGCGCATACGATGTCGCCCATCAACGCAAAGCTCATTCCAACACCAGCAGCGGCACCGTTTATGGCTGTCACAATCGGAATTTCTAAGTCTCGTAGCGTTAGAAACAGGGGGTGGTAACCGCCTCTCAGTGAACCATCGACGTTTCTCGTCGTGCTTGAATCTGATAGATTTGCTCCAGAACAGAATCCTCTGCCCACTCCTGTGAGCAATAGGCAGCGAGCAGGTCGATTTCGTCCCGCAATAACCGACACGGCTTGCTTGAGTTCACCCAACATCTCATTTCCAACTGCGTTCCTGACCCTTGGGTCGTTAAATCGGATAATCGCTACTTCGTCTTGAGTTTCAAACTCAATCTTGTTGAAATTCACTTTACCGTCTCTATCTCTGTACCGAAGTCACCATAAGGATTGTGCACGAAGTGGACTCTGTAAAGAACTCAAAGCAATGGATGTGCGACTTTGATTGTTGAACTGACACCAACAAAAGTTCAAAGTGTCGTTCAAGAAAATACTGAACTTTCGATTGAAACAATTTCGCGATTGGGAACAGGATTCGACTTTGACACGTTTCTCGTCAACGATGAATGGGTTTTTCGATTCCCGATGACAACAAGCGCTGCCGATGCTATGTACGAAGAGCACACAGTTCTAAACGGACTTTCATTGCCGACGGCGATACCCGATTTCGAGCATTGGTTAGACCGACCATTTGGATATCCCCTGCCGGTTTCAGCGTACAGGCTTATTCGCGGCTTGACTTTGGAGTCACTCGAATTCGACTCATTCGAATGGTCTCAATTGGCGGCAGATCTAGGGAATACCCTCCAATCGCTCCATGTAGCTGGTGATGACAGAACATTTTTTGTAGAGTTCAGTTCAGATTACCTTTCACCTGAATTTGAGGAACTAGTGGAATGCGATGTGATTGGATTGACAGCAAACGAAAAATCATCTGTGAATCAGTTTGTACGGAATTGTCACCACTACAAAACAAAGTCACTGAGCGCAAGGATCCATGGAGATTTAGGAGTTGAGCACATAATTACCAATGGACAACGCCAATTAGTGGGTCTTATTGATTGGTCGAATACAGCTTACGGAAACAAATTCAAGGATTTTGTCGGACTGTGGGGTTGGGGTGGAGACAAGTTTACAGCGCAAGTCCTGTCGAACTACGAAGAATCACCGCGGAAATATGATTGGCAATACATTCGTGTGAACGGTTTGATGTATTGTTTTCACAGGCTCAAGTACGTCGCAGCTAGTCGTCAACAGGACTTGTCTATCCTTCGGAATCGCCTTCGCAAAAGAATCGCGGAAACGAGTGGAATGAAACCTAGCGATCCGCCATGACCGTGCGCTCCGTTGAAATTGAACTAGCGAGAAGTCAAGATATTCCTTCTATAGCCTTGCTGGCTCGCGACGAGATTGAACACGGACTGGGATGGCGTTACCGACCAGAAGCGGTTCGAGGACTGCTACATGACCCAGACACAGTAGTTCTCGTAGCGCGGAGGAGTGAACCCGAAAGCGCCGCTTGCAAAGTGGTAGGTTTCGCTGTCATGACCTACGACGCCCTCGAAGCTCACCTGAAACTCTTGGCTGTTTCGCCAGAACACCGCCGCCAAGGAATTGCGCGTAGTCTCTTGTCGTGGGTGGAAAAGACCGCTCTTTTTGCTGGTGTACAACGAGTCTATTTGGAAGTACGACAAGAGAATGCCCCAGCGTTAACGTTTTACGAATCTGCCGGGTTTGAAAGGATCGAACTGGTTCAGAACTATTACAGGGGACCAGGCGGACGAAGCGAGAACGCCTGGCGGATGCACCATGTCCTAGTTGAGACTGAGGCTCCCAATCAAGGTCTCCAAACCTAGATGGTCAATTCACTTGAACATCAAAGACCTATCGACTAATGGTTCTAACCCAGTAGTTCCAATGCTCGGTCGATCAACGGTTTCATTGAGAGCTTGGTTTGCTCCCAGCTGGGATCAGGTCGTTTTCCACGGCGATGCAGACTCAGATTAAATCCGGTGATAATTGCAAATTTGTAGGCAGCGAGAGCTCGATACCAAGCTATGTCGGGTAAGTCTTGCCCGTAGGCTTGGACATACAGACTGGAGAGCACCTCTGGATTCATGAACATTGGTCGTTCGCCCGATTCGCCCTTGTACCAAGCTTCTGAATCACTGAAGGTACAGATCCAACCCACGTCATTGAGGGTGGCACCTATACCAGTAAGTTCCCAATCAATTACTGCTAGCAAGGTTCCTTCCTTGTTGCAAAAGAGGTTCGATGTTTGGAAATCGCCGTGAAAAATCCCTGTTGGAGCTGAACTAGGTAGTTTATCAAGTAGCTTTTGCCGACACTCTGGCACTCGCGACAATAAGTGTGGATCGGCGGCGCGCTCGTAAAAACGGTCCCATCGCTTCACGTCTTCGTCAAAGGGTACTGGATCGCCAAGGTACGGAGCCTTTGAAGCATCGACTTTGTGAATGTGGGCCAAAGCGGACATAATTTGGTTAGCAAGTTCTTGCTTCTTCTCATCCGAAAGGTTCGACGCCCAGTCATTGGGGCCAAGTCGAAGAACGTCGCCGTTAAGAAAGGGCACAACAAAGTATGGACAGCCAAACCATTGAAGGTCGTCGCCCGACCACTTTACGTTGCAATGTGGAACTTCGGATCCTTCTAGTGCATTGAGAACCTCTACTTGTCGCAAGACATCGGCGGTACCACGCCAGTTGACATTGGGCGGTGGTAATCGAATGAACCACCTTTCTTTGTCTCCATGCGAGGAAACCGTGAAACCATATGAAAACCCCGCGTGTCCAGGCATCGTCTCAACGTCTTCAACGACCGCCGACTCATCCTCGTAGTGGTGGCGGCAAAACGGCACTAGTTTTTCGTGAAGCTCAGCGGTGTTCATCGGTTAATTGAACGCAGGCCCTGGGTATTTCTCACGCAGTACCCATTTAAGGATTTTGCCGCTGGGATTTCGCGGTATCGCATCGACGAAAACTACCCCATAGGGAAGCTTGTAGCGAGCGATCTTGCTTTGCAGGAAACTGAGTACATCGGATTCTGTCAAGTTTTCATTTGTTCGCACAACTATTGCGAGTGGGCTCTCGCCCCACTTTTCACTAGGTTGGCCAATGACTGCACTCTCCCCAATGTACGGATGTTCTTGAAGTGAATTTTCGATCTCGGCCGGATAGATATTCTCCCCTCCCGAAATAATCATGTCTTTGATGCGATCTTGGATGTAGATGAATCCTTCCTCATCTTTGAGTGCCACATCGCCGGTATGAAGCCATCCGTTGACTATGGTTTCGCTTGTTGCTTCGGGTCGATTCCAATACTCGAGCATTATGTGATTGCCGCGGACAAGCACTTCTCCCGATTCGTTTGCATTGCATTCGGAGCCATCGGAACGAACGATGCGAACATCCGTATGAAAGAACGGTTTGCCTGCTGAACCAATCTTCCGTTGCGTGTTCTCCTGGTTCGAGGCAGTCGCCGGTCCGCAGGATTCGGTCAGTCCGTAAACAATCACCACGGGAATTCCAAGGTTTCCGAATTCTTCGATCAACGCATCGGGCACCGGCGCGGCACCGGTAAGAATCATCCGCAACGAGGAACAATCGAATCGTTGAACATCACCTACCTGTAGCATGAAGTTCAACATTGCGGGGACCAAGAGACCAAAAGTTGCACGTTCTTGTTCAATAAGGTGCCAAGCCTTTAGCGGGTCAAAGCTATGCATTACGACTGAAGTAATACCTTTGTAAACCATCAAAGTTAGCGGAATCAAAGCACCGACATGGAACATTGGCATCGGAGAAAAGTAGCGGTCCTTCTCGTGAAGATAGAAGGTGCCCATAAATGTGAAAATCGCCCAGGCTACTGTGTTGTGGGTGTGTACAACACCTTTTGGAAGGCCGGTTGTACCTGATGTATACATGATGTAAAGAAGATCATCGTCACCAACATCTAGGTTTGGTTCTGCCGCCGTACCTTGGTCCCGAAACAGTTCGTAGTCTTCAGCGAAATTGGCGATCGGAGTGTTGTGACTTACTTGAATCCAATGTTGAATATCGGTTTTTCCGCCGCGAGATTCGAGATCCTCGACAACTGACAGAAAACTATCGTCGTAAATCAATCTGGTAGCGCCACTATCTTTAAGAATGAACTCCAATTCGTCTGCAACCAATCGCCAGTTGAGTGGTACAACGACGGCGCCAATCTTTGCAAGAGCAAAATACGATTCGACAAACTCAGAGCAATTGCCCAGTAGGAGTGCAATACGTTCTTCTTTTTTGACACCGTGAGCCAAGAATGCATTTGCCAGCTTGCATGTTTGGTTGTTCAATTCTTCGAATGACAGGCGTGTTAGTGACAGTCCGTCAACATAGGCCTCACGATTGGGAGAAAGCAACGCCCGTTTGGATAGCCAATGTCCAATATTCGTACTCACGATTGTGAATTACTCATGTCAACTGGTTTGGTGGATTGTAAATTGAGTTAATTATTCCTCCCACGCACTGAACGGAACAGAACGTTTTCGAACGTGAACTCTATCAGAATGGGTGTTTGGACGATCGCGCGGCTACAGAGTGAAGCATGCGCTCTTGGAATATGTCAATTGCAACGTACCGAAAGCGTACTTGATTTCGCTCTCGAGGTAGCGTTCAGTAGGTTTACTGCAATCGTGCGTTTACGTTTCGTTAGCGAGAGCAGAGTTTCGGGTTGATCCAAGACCCTAGCAGTGTGGTGACACCAAATGCCTTATGGCTCTGATTCAACCTAACGAAGGAGCTGTTGAGAATGTCAGTGTGTGAACTGAATTCTCTCTACAGAAATCAAACGGCTAGGTCGTGATAACACGGACGGCTGTCCACGTCGCGTCAAAAGGTCAGCGAGCCGTCTCCGATTCTTCGATCCAAGCTTTCCAAGCTTCAACATCCGTTCCAAAGTCCTTGCCGCTTACCGCCACAAGGAAGTCCAGTGCCGCCTTGCGAAACTTTTCGTGATGCGCCCCTGCATAGGCGAGAAGTAATTCAGGCTTTTCCTGTACCAATTGTGTTCCGAATCTAGGGTCCACCTTTGTTGCGACTAGTGCTTTCAAGATATCGTTGAACGCGAACGCATACGTGCCGCCTAGCAGAGCCAATAGAGTCTCCCGCGCTTTCGACCATCTGACTGGATCTTCTCGCTCGGTTTGAGTCAATCCAACAATCAGTTTACTCGCCATATCTCGAACTTGCTGTGCCTGGTCGATCAATGAATCAGCGACACCATGCCAAGACGCATCGATTTCTGGAAAGTACCCAAGAACTATTAACGCTACCAGTCTAGCCGACCATGATTCGTCCTTAGCCAGTACCTCGAGTGCTAAGTCATGATCCAGGTTCTCAGCTATGCTGTCCAGGACCTTAACAACCTTGTCAGAGTTTTCTGGATTCGCCCCGAAGTATTCCGCAAGCTCTGATAGCTTTTCAGTCCTATCGTCCCCATCATGGAGATGGCTTATGTAAACCACGGTGTTCACCGTCACGAAGTCCTGCTCGGCAATAGATCGGAGTTGTTTCCATGATTCAGGCAGTTCGACTGTCTCGGTTCCAGGTGTTCGATAGCGTACTGCTGCGCTGTCTTCCACACCCACAACAACCGTGTAAAACCCTTTTGACCAATCATTCTCGTCGGTCATGTAGACGAAGGCGGCTGCATCCGGAAACTCCAGACTACGTATCATCACTGCGGCGCATGCGTGGAAGGGTTTATCAGGATCTTGCTCTTGTATAGCCTTGAACAACTCTGAAGCAGTCCACTTTTCTAGCCCAACGAACTCTACGGGTCCCTTTGGACCTTCTAGGACTTGTGCGCCACCCTGTGACACTATCCCAATGCATAGCGCGAGGACTCCGGAAATCAAATAGGATTTCATATTTATAGTTTTCCCTTGTTGGATCGTTGATCGGACCTCGGAGGACTTACTCCACCACGAGCAACACTCCTGACTCATCAACATTCTAGTTCTTGACTGCCTAGTGACGATGTCAAGCTTGTGACGATGTCAAGAAATTCCCCTCTAGTTGAGATGCTTTCGAGTCAGCATCCGTTACAAACTCATTGCTGAAACCACAAGTCGATTACCTGTTGACACAGAAAATAAATTGTTGCTACAATCTGTACAAAACCTGTACACAGGATGTGGAAGCAGGATTCGTACAGAAAAGAGACTAGGAAGGCACTGTGCAAGACCAACTCTACAAGATCGGGGCAGTAGCTCAAGAAACCGGCTTGGCAGTAGAACGACTAAGAGCTTGGGAAAGGCGCTATGGATTCGACCCGGCGCACAAGGTAAACCGCACTCGGTATTACGACAAGGACCAAGTTGCGAAACTGTCATTGATCAAAGAGCTGCTCGAGCGAGGACATTCAATCAAGCAGTTAGTGGCTCTGACGATCGACGAGTTAAAAGAATTGACTGACACGCGTCCTTCCGTATTTGCAAACAGTGAATGCTCACTGACACTCGTGGGTCCGGCCATCCAAGAAATGGAGGCCAACGCGGCTACCGGAAACTGCGAGATCGCGGGGCGTATGCACTCACTAGACGAATTGGAATCAAATCTAGACACAATTGGTCACACAGATGCAATGATAGTTGAGACCGATAGCCTAGATGCAGAGAGACTCGGGAGCCTGAAGGAAGCTCTTTCAATTCCTCTGATTGTGGTTTATCGCTATGCCAGTAAACAAGACATTGACGAAGCAACAGAAAAGAGTTTGTCGTTTCACAAATTGGGAGAAGTCAGTTGGAACGATCTCCTACTGATTGTCGTTCAACAGTTAGGAAATCTCAAACAATCATCAAGAGGGGAGAAGAGATTCTCAGAAGCAGAGCTCTATCACTTGAGTCGAACACGATTTACTGGCGACATTGCACCGAAGGACTTGGTCGATATTGTTCTTGCGCAACGAGCGTTGGCTAGTCACGTAAATCGCCACACAAACAATGCATTTGGAGTGGAACTAGCAGGAGTAATTCAGTTGTCGGCCGCAACAATGGAAGATGCACTGGAGCTAGTGGCAAAAGAATACGAACTTTTTAGTTGAAAAAAAGTTCGAATTAGTGTACAGTACATGAACTGGACAGGGTTGACAAAAAATTAGTTTTGGTTTACGATCCAGTTTCGAGGGTAAAACGAATGACGCAAATGCGTGATGAAGACCAAACGACTGACGCTCTACAAGGATGTCTCAAGCGTCAGTTCGCCCGGCTCTTCCAGTTGCGACTTCGAGCAAATGCAAAGTCACGTCGTCATGAGTTTCCGCGGCGGAAATAGACACAGGAGTGCTCAGGGCCATGGATGTCAAGATTAGAAACACGGAGGTTTCCTCGCCCGACATGGATAGGCTCCTATTTCCGTCGTTATGACGCACTGCACCAATTGCGGTGCGAATTGCATCTTAGGGGTATTGTAGCAATTTTTGTTTGAAGCATGAAGCTTCTTTCGACAATACCCCTCAAGTTCTCACTTCATTTTCGATACCTCTGACCTCGACCTCTTGCAGGTAGTTGAGATTTTGCCGTTTTGTAAATTTGGACCGAATTGTTGCCACAAGTAGTAGTGACCGAAAAGACCGATACTGATTAAGGTCTTATAGTTCAGTAAGAGTTTCCACGTACTTTTTGAACAACTCATCGATCTAGTCATTTTGACTAACTAGTCCCTTGAAAGTTGCAGGTAGCAGTGCTTTGCTGCGCTTCAAGCCTCCGAATTGCCAAGCTATAGTCCAGTACTAATTCTGGTGCTTTCTAAGTTGAGCCAAGTTTTCTTTCGATTTCGAATTCTGTGTCAGCATTTAGCCGCGTACAGAAATAACACTTGGTTGTGCTTGAGCTCAGCCTCAAGTCAACTATGTGCACAATAACAAGAAGCTTTCGAACACAACAGCTAGAGCTCAAATCGTGTTGGTCTGTTGCGTTGTAAGGGTTCGGTAATCTCTATTGACCTCAAGTAACGCGAATTCATGCGCCTAAAGTCCATAAACCTTGCAGGCTTCAAGTCGTTTGTAGACCCAACGACAATTGATCTACCTCGAGCAATTAGCGTGTTTGTTGGGCCAAACGGGTGTGGCAAGTCCAATGTTGTCGACGCAGTTCGGCTTGTGATTGGGGAGAGTCAAGCTAGCCATATTCGAGGTGATTCTCTTTCAGACGTCATTTTCAATGGAACTGATTCACGTTCTCCTACGGTCCAGGCCAGTGTCGAGCTCATTTTTGATAACGCTGATCAGAGAATTGCGGGGCCGTACGCAAAATACTCGGACATATCGATGCGGCGAGAGGTCTTCAGGGATACTCGTTCGAAATTTTTCCTCAATGGAAGAGCATGCCGTCGGAAGGACATTCAGGACCTGTTTCTGGGTTCGGGATTTGGTGTACGAGGCTACGCCATCGTCGAACAAGGTCTCATAAGCCGATTGGTTGAGGCGCGGCCCGAGGAGCTTCGCGCTCACATTGAGGAAGTAGCGGGTATCTCCAAGTACAGAGATAGACGACGCGAGACCGAAAGGCGAATTAGAACAACCACTGAAAATCTAGAGCGTGTCAGAGACCATAGTGCCGAACTTGCTCGTCACATCTCAAGACTTGATCGACAGGCAAGAGAAGCTCGTAGATTTACCGAACTGAAGGAACGTGAGCGATTGGCGCAAGCTCGATTGATTGCGTACAAAGTTCAGTCGCTGGGGCCGGTCTTAGACAGTCACGAAGAGCAGGTTGCATCAACCCAACTCAATCTTCAGAGAATTCAGACGGCTTTGCAAACGACTCGCACAGAGATCGACCGACTACGAGACGACGAGGTCGAGGTAAACGAGTCCTTCAACTTGATTCAAGGCAAAGCATTTGAAGCGCGTGCGCGAAGCGGTCGTATCGATGAAGAAATTTCTAGCCGACAAAAACGGCTCGTCGATATTGAGGGCGAAGATTTGGCATTAACGCAACGTCGAGACAGTCTCAATGAAGAATTCAATGCGGATAAGAATGCATTGCGTGAGCTGGAACAAACCCACCAACAGGTTTCGAGCGACCGAGACGCTGCCAGGATTCGCATGGAAGAAGCCAATAAGCTAGTCATTGAAGCTCAAAATGCGTTTGACCGATGGCAGGAAGAGTGGAACACGCTGCTCCGAGACATCGCTGATTTGGAACGAGAGAAGCAGTACGCACAAGCGAATCTTTCAAGTATTTCGCAGAACCAGGAAGAGCTTGGCAATCGAAGGGTTCGGGCACAGATCGACATTGAGATTGAGTGTGATGATGTCGAGATCGTATCAATCGAGACGAGAATGGCAGAAGTGGAGAGAGTGCGTACTGAAATCCAAATCGGTCTACAGCGAAGCGAACAAAAGCTCGACGAATTGGAGCGCACACGAGTAGCTGCCGAGGAATCCAGACTTGAGCTTGAAGAGCAGATTAATGCAACGCGAAGCCAGATAGCTGCAAACGTTGCTGTCTTTGAACGTGCTGTGGGACGCGACTCATCTCCGGAAGACATGAAGTGGCTAGAGTCCAGAGAACTAGTCGAAGTACCTCGACTTGGCGAGCAGATTGAAGTTGATACTGAATGGCAACGGGCACTGGAGGTCGTACTCGCTGACGACATTAAAGCCATTCCGTTGGCCAATCTTGAGGAGCACACCCAGGACTTGCATGAAAACATTCGAGATGGATTCGTTTTAGTCGAACCAGCATCAGATTCCACGACTCTGTCGACAAAGACATTTCTGGCGCACGTGACCACAGGAAGAGAATTCGTTGCATCTCTACTAAGAACTGTTTATGCCGCCGATTCATTGAGCGAAGCACTAGAGCTCCGCTCAACACTCCAAGATCACGAAAGTGCCATCACACGAGATGCTATATGGGTAAGCAAGCACTGGATCAAATTTCCAGGAGAGAGCGGCTATGAGGGCGGCATCATGGAACTCAGAAGTGTCATCGATTCGCTTGAATCAAAATTGGAAGAACTGGATTCCAACTACATCGTTCTGCAAGAGCAACTTGAAAGCTACTTCGAGCACACCTCCTCCTTGCGTGTTGAGATTCGCGATTTTCAAAACGAACTAAGTGAACACTCTGAATCTTTGTCCAATCTTCGACTCGAACTGCAGCGCAGGCAATTGGAACTAGCAGAGATCAAAGACAAACACGATAGAGCACAGAGTGAGCTAGCTCTCATTGCAACCCGAGAGAGCGAATTGAATCTCGAGTCTGAACGGCATACCGACACAATTGAAAGGTGCACTCAGCAGCTCGATGTCTTGAGGGATGAGAGGGCTCAACTTGACCCTGATCGAACTAAGATTGCGAACGGAGTAGAAATCTCGCTGAGCGATGCTCAACAGTGTGGCGAAAGATTTCGCGAATTGGATGTCCGTTTCAACACAATGGCATCGACGCAGTTATCGTTGCAGAAGTCGGCGGCCCGACGACAGAACGATCTTCAAGAATTGGATCGTCAGATCCAAAGGCTTGCTCTCTCTCTCGGTGAGATTAGCGGCGAGATTGGACAGCTAAAACTCGAGCAGACAGACGCACTACAGTCATACGCCGAAGTAGAAACCGAACTGCGTGAAGTACAGGTAGAACGTGACCGATTAATTCACAGAATACGAGAGCTGTCGAATGATGCTGTTCTTCAGGAGCGGCAAACGCAGGAGATTCAGCAAGAGCTTGAATCTCACCGCGAGGAACTGATACGGTTGAATGCGGACAAGAATCACTTGTTGAGTGACTTGGCTGCGACCAAACACTCCTATGAGGAGGTCGTAGTAAACCTTGCGGAGCAGGACGACCAAGAGAGATTGGGTAGAGCACTTCACCGAATCTCAAACCGAATTGCTCGACTGGGGGCGGTGAATCTTGCAGCCGTAGAAGATCTAGCAGCACTGAAAGAGGAGCAACAGTTGGTAGTTCGCCAGGTCGAAGACCTGGAGACGTCGCAGGAAACACTATTGCGCGCCATCCAAAAAATCGATATTGAGACGCTCACTATGTTCGAGAGTACTCTTGCAGGCGCTAACGAGCGACTATCCGATGTATTTCGAAAATTGTTCGGAGGTGGCTCAGCGCATCTTGTCTTGACCGAAGAAGACCCATTAACAGCTGGGGTGGCAATTCGAGCGCAACCCCCCGGAAAACGTACAAAAAGTGTTAATCAACTCTCGGGAGGGGAGAAGGCTCTGGCGGCCATAGCGTTCATTTTCGCGATGTTTGAGTTGAATCCTAGTCCCGTCTGTGTTCTAGATGAGGTCGATGCGCCGCTAGATGACAATAATGTCAGTCGTTTCATTGAACTTATTAAAGAGATGTCTGAAGATGTACAATTTTTGATAATTTCGCATAATCGGGCTACAATGCGTATGGCCGATTCCTTAATCGGGGTAACAATGCAGGAAGCAGGTGTGTCCCGATTGGTCTCAGTTGACCTCGAAAAGGCTTTCGAGTCGGCAATGAACTGACCAACTGGAATCACATATGACCAACACTAGAGGTGATAGATATGGACGTCTTTCAGGTTCTTACCCTTTGTTCCCTTTTGGGTGTCATGTTTGTCGGGGTACTTGCCTACGGCATCTACCGTAACTGGCAACGCGACCAACTGGAATTGATTCGCGCACCATCAGTCGATCCTGATGTTTCCAACTCAAGTGACACGACAGGTCGCATTTATCCGAACATTCACGTAAGCAGCAAGCCAAAGACTAAGAAGCCGCAGCTGCAACCCGGGATATTTGCCGATACTCGATCTGAGCCACGTGTTGCGGATAAGACAAGCGAAGACGCAAAACAAGCGTCACGCATTGATTCGGCCAGTAATGCAGCAAGGGTCGAATCACCTTCTAGTTCAATGCTGGGAGACGCAGATTTATTTTCTGCTACAGACCCCACAGGGGAACCTTCGAACTGTAACGATGTATTGATTCAGCCAAAGGCAGCTTCTAGCGACACACGGGAGACTGAAAACTCTATTGAATGCTCTAGTTCAAAGCATGAGGAAGAAGTCGGACTGAGTCTTTTTGAGAAAAGCACGACTTTGGCAGAAGACAACGAGGATAGGCAGAGTTCGAAACCCAAATTTCTCCGAGTAAAGAATAATTCCCGTCTCGAGAGAAAGCCTCCGCAGCCTTCGAAACGTCGAAAATCGAAATCTGTCGAGAGCTTGAAAGGCGAAACACGGTCATCTACTCGCAATGGAGATTCTCGAAGCCAACGAAACAGCGAGGATTTTGTCATGTTCTTCGTCATGGGCGAACACGACGGATCGTTTCGCATGAACGACGTAGGACATTTCTTGCAAGCTCGGGATCTTGTCCTTGATGAAATGGGTCTGTTTTGTCGCCGAGACCAGGAGAGTGGAGAGGTGCTATTTAAAGTCGGTGATGTCTTCTATCCAGGATCTTTCCAAGTCGAGGAATTGGAGCACTATCGAACGACCGGCATCTCGTTGGCGATGAAGATTCCCAATGTGAACAACGCTCAAGTTGTTTTCGAGCAAATGCTTTCGCTTGCCAACGAGTGCGCAGAGAGGTTCATGGGAACTGTCAAGGACGAGAATTTCAACAGTATGAGCAATCAAACGCTTGCGCACTACCGAAGTCGTGTCTCGGACTTTCGCAGAAAACAGCTTACGATGTTTGCTTGAACATCCTAGTGGCTCACTATGGTCACCAAGGAACTAGACAAACGAATAAGGGTTCTGCGCGAACAGATTGAGTACCACGATCATCGGTACTACGTTCTTGATGATCCGGAAATCACTGACGGAGAGTACGATCTCCTGTTCGACGAACTGGTCGAGATCGAGAAGAATTATCCCGATCTCCTACGTCCCGACTCCCCAACGCAGCGTGTCGCAGGACAGGCAAGTGGAAAGTTTGAATCGGTCGAGCACGCACGACCGATGCTTTCGCTTGAGAAATGCACATCAACGACCGATTTACTGAACTGGTCGAAACGAAATCAAGATCTCTTGGACATTGCCATCGACGAATATGTCTGTGAGCCCAAGATTGATGGTGTTGCCGTTAGTCTGGTATATAGAGACGGCACTCTTGTGCAAGGAGCGACCCGAGGCGACGGTACTGTAGGCGAAGACATCACTGCCAATGTCCGAACTATTCGTTCGATTCCTCTCAAGTTGAGAGGCAAAGGAATTCCTTCGCTCGTCGAGATTCGAGGCGAAGTCTACATTCCCCTTGAGGAATTCTATGAATACAACAACAGAGCGATCGAGCTAGGCGAGAAGCCTATGGTCAATCCAAGAAACGGTGCAGCTGGAAGCCTCAGACAGATCGATCCCCGTGTGACCGATTCGCGCCCACTCTCGATGTATTGCTATTCACTGGGAAATGCAAGCAATGACTTTGCACCTCTCACTCATCAAGATGCTCTGGATGCGTTCCAGTACTGGGGCTGTAGGATCAATTCTCGCGTGACCACAGTTAAGGGATTGGATGCTTGTAGCTCATACATTGAAGAGATTCTCGAGCAGCGTTCAAGTCTCCCATACGAAATTGACGGTGTAGTCATTAAAGTCAATGACCTTATCACACAGAGAAATTTGGGAAACCTGTCGCGCAGACCTCGATGGGCAATTGCCTATAAATATCCTCCCGAAGAAGCCACTACATCGCTCATTGGAATTGACTTTCAAGTGGGCAGAACAGGTGTGCTAACGCCTGTAGCCAGGCTAGAGCCAGTCCAGGTTGGCGGGGTCACTGTATCGAATGCAACACTGCACAACATCGACGAAATTGAACGACTTGAACTCAAGATTGGATCTCGAATAGTGATCCGTCGTGCTGGAGACATCATTCCACAGGTGGTTCGAGTCATTGAGCACGGAGAGACAGCTGTTCGCCTACCGGATGTGTGCCCAGCCTGTGAGACCGCTGTGATACGTCTGGAGGATGAAGTTGCGCTTCGTTGTCCAAACGGCATGCAGTGTCCCGCTCAACTAAAAGAATCCATTCGTCACTTTGCCTCAAGAAATGCATTTGACATTACAGGACTGGGAGACAAGCTTGTTGCTCAATTGGTCGATGGTGAAAGAATCAGAAACCCGCTCGATCTATTTGGACTAACTGTCGAGGAACTCGCTGAATTAGAGCGATTAGGGGAAAAGTCCGCTGCCAATATCGTTCAGTCGATCCAAGAAAGTAAGTCAACAACGTTTGGCAAATTCATTCATGCACTTGGAATTCGTGGCATAGGTGAATCGACTGCACTTACGTTAGCTTCTCGATTCCAAACTCTCGCCGCATTGGTTGATGCGAAACAAGAAACCCTTGAATCGTTGGAAGATGTTGGACCGATCCTTGCCTCCAATATATGCACTTTCTTTTCCAATGAAGACAATCGCACGGTTGCGTTTGGCTTGGTGGAAAGAGGAGTGGAATGGCCCATCGAAGAGTTGGTTCATGACCGCCCGTGCGAAGGACAAACGTGGGTGCTCACCGGAACACTGAGCACTATGCCGCGACAGGAGGCCAAGGCAAATCTTGTAAAGCTCGGCGCAAAGGTTGCTGGATCGGTTTCAAAAAAGACTTCGGTTGTAGTAGCTGGAGCAGAGGCGGGAAGCAAACTGGCTAAAGCAATTGAGCTCGAAGTACCGATACTCAATGAGGAAGAATTCTTAGAGTTTCTCGAAGATCCTGCCACAAGAAGTTAAGCAACCCCATTGCTGCCTACGTGGTTTTTTTCGGCCAAAGCAAGCGAATCAGAAACCTTCGCGATGTCTTCAATTGCTGAATCTATCCCTGCAAGTAACATAGCGATATCTTCCAATTGTCCCTATTAGAAAGATGCAGCTAGAGTTCACACGAGAAGAATTGTTGAGCGAGCACGAATATGCGCGACCCAATGTAATCAATGGGACACGTATGCACGGAGGGTTTGACAAATCAGGTACTTACATTCCTCCTAGATCGTTGGGACGATCAGTGGCGATCGAAAACTGGACTGACGCTCTTCGTAAGCGGGGAGGAGACCTACTCGAGGCTGATTCGAGCTTGCTATCCGGTCCTCGACTACCGAATGTCGAACAACAGAGATTACTGATTCGTGAAGGCATGAGCCGAGTATTTTGGAACGGCTTGACCATTACGGGCAAGATTGAGGGGCGTGGAAGAATGCTGGCCACAATGCCGATGCCTCCCCTCCAAACCTGCATAGTGGAGAACATATCCGAAATGGCATTGGGACACCTGCACAAAGGGCTACTATTTGCTCACGGCATCGATGAAGGTGGAGAACCGGAAAAAGACATTGGTGGTCACGATGTGATGTGGTTCGTAGCGCGCGATCTCTCACTTGGAGAGTCCGCGTGGCCAGATGTTGATCCACCAGCGAGCATTTCGCGGCCGGATTCCGGAGATCGGAAAATGCCACAAATTGCACCTGAAATCGAGGGCTTCTTGGCGTTCCTAATGAATCTACTTCTCATTGAGTTTCGGGCAGAGATTGGATTTGCGGCCACTCAAGAAACTCTTCGTACACGCGGGCTATTTGCCGAACGAGAAGAAAGGGCCAACCTAGCAGCAGAAATAGTTGAACGAATCCGTACAGACGAGAAAATTCATGTCGAATCATTGCGACTCTATTTAGGTGAACTACGCACTCTGCACTTGAAAAGCGTTGATAGAGGAGAAGTTCTTGGATCTGAGTTGATTGATCCGTATTGGAGCAATCTTGTTGGCTGGGCAACTGGAGACCAGCCGATCATTGCTGCACGACAAACCTATGCCGCAATTGTCGAACTTATAAAAGAGCTACCGGAGCACGAGCGAGTTCAATCCGAATTTGAACGTTTGATGGATGCTGGAATCTTGGAACATCAGGCTGCGTAGCCCCGTGTGGTTGATACGTCAGTCGCCGTATCTCCCAACTGCAGTTGATGTTGCTGACTCTTAACTGTAGCTGACCGACATTCCTTCCCGCACATCGTTGTTTATTCCATACTGAGGGATTGGGTAGCGCAAGCCGTTGCGAGAAAGTCGGTCAAGGCCTTCAAGGATGCCGGGCAGATACGAAGGAGGAATTGCCATCAGCAACTCATCTTCCATTACTCCTCCGTAGCGTCTCTCGGCAAAGCAAGGAATTGAGAGACTTGGCTCCCCAGTTGCAATAGCTCGCCCCCAACTGTCGGCACAAGAACTCTCTCCTACGCATCCCCATTCGAGTTTCTTGAAGCCAGTCCACTGCAACCCATTGATAAACAGAATCATTTGGGCAGGTGTCGCATAAATTAGACAGATGTCAGGTGGATTCAATCGTCCCGCTGCCAGCGGACTTGCCGCCATTGCTTCGTACCTTCCGTACTGCACGACATCCATAGAAGCCTGATGTAAAGCGGCCTCATGTTCATTTTCATACCAGATTCCCGCCATATGCTTGCCCGAAAGCCACTCCTCATCGCGAGGAGACAATCCAATCACAGTGCGACATTGCGATCCGACCAGATCCTGCGCCGTAATACCGACAGTCCATCCGTTTCGACTGGCTTGTCCCACAATTTGATCGGTTGTATGGATAGATTTCGGCCTACGAATCCGTTCCACCTTTTCCATGTCTTCCTTTCGTTCGAACATTTTCAATCCGATTGGAGTCGTCCGAAGGCGCAGCAGTCGGTTCAGGTCCGCCACGAGTTGGGACCAATTAATATGCGTTGTGTCGGTAGCGATTTCTTGCATTGTTTAGTGGTTCCTTGGTTGTTGTCTACTAGTTGACTTTGATTCGGGAGAAATTGGGCTCGCGTCTCTCTACAAACGACTGTACTCCTTCTCTGAAATCGTTCGCTTTTAGACTTTCATCCATCCAGTCCGTGGACTCTTTCATAGCTGGAGCTAATTCTCGATTCAAGTGTTTGAAGACCTGTCTCTTCATCATCATGATGGATTTTGGAGCGCATGACTTTGCCAATTGGTTCAAGTACTGAACAGCATCATCAACGCAGTTGCCAGGCTCGCACAATTTGTTGGCGTAGCCAATCCGAAAAGCCTCTTCGCCGTCGAATTTTCGAGAAGTCCAGAATAGATCCAATGCGTGTGCGGGTCCGATTAGGCGGGGAAGCATCCAACTCGTTCCGTGTTCCGCAATCAGTCCTCGTTGGGCGAAGGATGTAGTCAATCGAGCATTGCTGTCAACGAATCTCAGGTCTGCGAACGTCGCGTAACTGAATCCGAGACCTGCACAAGCTCCGTTGATGGCAGCAATCAATGGTTTGCGCAGTCCCAAAAAATATGAGGGGCTGCCTGCGAAGTTTGGATCGTTATCCGGATTTCCTGGGCTGGCCTGCAAATGGTCGTGCGTTGAGCCAAGGCGACGACCAGCTTCAGACATCTTTCCTAAGGCATTCATGTCCACGCCAGAGCAAAAACCTCGTCCCGCACCTGTGAGAACGGTTCCAATAGTGTCCTCATTCTGTTCCGATTCGTTTAAGGCATGACGGATCTCAGCTTGGGTCAAGTCTGTGAGAGCGTTTAGCGTGTCCGGCCGGTTCATGGTTATGATGGCGGCAGCGCTTTCATTGGCATAGAGGATTTCTTTGTACATGTGCTTCTCGATGGAGGTTTGTGATCGAAAATCATAACCCGTTGTCTTGTGTTGGGTTTGTGATGACCTTACCCGATTGGAATTCTCCACACCGATTTAAGGCAATCCCTTCAATCGCTACCTACATGCCTTCGTCATGACACCGTTGAGAAAGTGGATCATCATTTGCTTCGTCGTCGGTCTATGTTGCTGGTTAGTTCTTGACAACTTGGCAATAGGTTCGAATTTTGGTCGCTTCGTGTTAAGTCGCGATTGGCAAAATCAGCCCCTCACGATTATTCGATTAAGCACGTTGTACGAATATGTCGAACAAGAAGATTATTTCGAAGGACTGCACGATCCAATGACTGAGCTAGTTCTGAGTCATCATGGCAGGGTCCCCGAAATACAAGCTGTCCGATTTGAAGACCTGTGTGAAACCAGAGACGCATGGCAACAGGTTTTGTTGTATGAGATCGGACAAGGGAGAGAATTCTCGAAGATGGCTACGAGGTCGAAGTTTCGTGAACTTCAGTCAGCCAACGCATGGATTCTACGGGCTTCAGCGGAAATTGCGATCCAAACGGATTGGCAATTGGACACAAGTACAACCTACCTAATGCTGTTAATCGAAACGCGGCTCGACCATCAGTTTGAGTCCATACTCTCAGCTTTTGCCAGAACTCTGGAAGGGCACGGTGGATTGCAGATCGTGCTCTCAGAGAGAGCTTTTTCTTTGACTGGGAAAAGAAACTTCAGTCCGGATCTTGTACTAGTGGTCGCAATCGACGAAAACCAGAGTCTCCTGCGCTGGATAGATTCGATAGTCACTCAATCAGAACTAGCGTTGTTGAATGGAGATCTTGATCAAGTTCAAGCGATTCTATTGAATCCCCAGATGTAGACTGCTAGTGCCTTGTACATCATTACAATTGAATTGCGACCAAAAGAATTTGAGCACTTGTCTTGCTCCTCGCGAAGATCTCAATTAGGTATCGAACTAGGGTCAAGACTTTCCAAGGCATACAAGGCGAACGAGCTCAAGTGACACAGGACGGAAATATCTCATATGCCAATGATTCTTACTGAAGACCAGAATATCCTCAAAGATACGGCGAAGGAATTTTGTACTGAGAAAGCTCCTATTTCACAGTTGAGGAAGCTCCGCGATGAGGAGAGTCCAACTGGCTTCGACGAAGCTACGTGGAAAGAGATGGTTGAATTAGGGTGGGCGGCAATCCCGTTCCCAGAGAGTTTTGGAGGTCTGGACTTTGGCTACAAGGGGCTAGGAGTAGTCACTGAGGAAACAGGGAGGACGCTTGCTGCCAGTCCGTTATTCGGTACCGTTTGGGTTTGTGGAACTGCCGTAAACATTGGCGGATCTGAACAACAAAAAACTGAGCTCCTAGGAAAGATCGCTAGCGGTGAGATCCTCATGGCCCTTGCCCTCGAAGAGTCACATAAACACAGTCCGTACGGAATTTCTCTTAGTGCAACGCAGGATTCGGACGGCTATTCACTTTCAGGAAGGAAGACTTTTGTCCTTGACGGCCACATTGCAGACAAGTTGATTGTCGTAGGTAGGACATCGGGAGAAAGTGGAGATCGCGAAGGTCTGACAATGTTTGTTGTGGACCGAGAGACTGACGGAGTGTCGGTCACTCGTACCATCATGGTCGACAGTCGAAACGCAGCTAATGTCGAGTTCGACAATGTATGTGTTGGTAGCGAAAGTGTTATTGGAGAAGTTGGAGGCGGGGCAAACGTGTTGGACCCTACGCTGGACATTGCTCGCATAGGCATATCGGCAGAAATGCTTGGCAGTGCTCAAGAGTGCTTTGATCGAACCATTGCTTACTTGAAAGAGAGGGTTCAGTTCGGTGTACCAATCGGTTCTTTCCAAGCACTGAAGCATCGTGCAGCCAATATGTTTTGCGAAGTTGAGCTCTCCAAATCTGTAGTACTTGAAGCATTGACTGCATTGGATGAGAAACGTGAGGCACAGGACATAGCAGTTCTAGCAAGTCTTGCCAAGGCGAAAGTTGGCGAGATGCTTCACACGGTGTCGCGAGAGGGCATTCAGATGCATGGCGGCATCGGTATGACCGATGAATTTGACATAGGTTTCTTTCTCAAACGAGCTGCGGTAACAGAGCAGACTTTTGGAGACGTGAATTTCCACCGTAATCGCTACGGCGAACTCCAAGGCTACTAATCGATACGGTGAGAATGGATTTGAAGGTGTGATCTGAAACAAAGCAACATGCGCGTTTGTTGTCGGTCTAAATTAGCAATACAAAGACATACTTCACACTAGAGGAGCTGCGGCGTGAGCGAAAGTCAAGCAGTGGATCAAAAGCTATCTATTAGCGAACGATTTGCGATTACCAATGAAGAAATTCGAACCAAGTACTCTGTCGATCCGCATCGAGACCCACTAGATATTCCGCTCGAGCAACTAGATCCTTCTCATCCAAGCTTGTTTGAGTCCGACACGGTTCATCCCTATTTCGCACGGCTGCGAAAGGAAGACCCTGTTCACTACGTGCCAGACAGCATGTATGGCCCTTTTTGGTGCGTGACCAAATATCGCGATATTGTTGAAATGGAAAAAGCCTACGGCACTTTTTCCTCCGAACAACGGCATGGTGGAATCACGATAGGTGGAAAACCCTACGACACGGATCAACCCGATCCGATGTTCAACTTACCTATGTTCATCATGATGGATCCTCCCAAACATGGGCAGCAGCGTAGTGTGGTCCAACCCTTGTTTTTGCAGCGTTCTCTACAGCACATGGAACCATTGATCCGAGAACGCGTAGAGGACATACTCGACTCCATTCCGGTGGGTCAGGAGTTTGACTGGGTTCCGACAGTTTCAGTAGACCTTACAGCTCGCATGTTGGCGACTCTCTTTGATATCCCTCAAGAGGACCGAATGAAGCTGATCCATTGGTCGGATACCGTCCAAAATGCTGCAAATCCATTGGTTTACACATCAATGGGCGAAGCATTTCAAGAACTGTGGAAATGCCATGAGTACTTCGGTGATGTTTTTGAACGTCGGAAACGCCAGAGTGAACCAGGCAAGGATTTGATTTCGTTACTTGCACAAGGAGACGCCACCAGCGAGATGCCACCAAACGAACTGTTAGGCAACATATTGTTGCTCATTGTTGGGGGCAACGACACTACGCGAAATTCGATTTCGGGCGGAGTCCTTTTCCTCAATCAATTTCCTTCGGAATACAAGAAGCTGCAAGACAATCCAAACTTAATACCCAACATGATTTCAGAGATTATTCGCTTTCAGTCTCCGATTGCCCACATGGCGCGAACTGCGGTTCGAGACTGCGAATTCGGTGGAAAGTCAATCCAGGCGGGAGACCGGTTTGCCATGTGGTACATATCCGGTAATCGTGACTCGGAGTCAATTCACGAGGCGGATACCTTCATGATTGATCGAGAAGGTGCTCGCAACCATATAGCGTTCGGTTTTGGAATTCATCGCTGTGTGGGTTACAGACTTGCTGAGATGCAATTGCGCGTGTTGTGGGAAGAAATAGAGAAACGTTTTGAACGCGTGGAGGTAGTTGGGGACCCAGTTTACGTGTGGTCCAGCTTCCTGCACAGCATTAAGAGTCTTCCGGTTAAAGTCCACGCGAAATAACGGCCCGAAAGAGAGGCCGGGACGAACTCAGTCTTCTGTCCTTGATTGGCTTACTGGTTGAGCCTACGACAAAAGCCGTGTGGCGAATGGTTTGGTGAAATACGTTAGCGTTGCTCGCTCTTGAAAGTTCGCCGCAGCTTCTGGTGGCGGCCTCCGTGAAATCTGCCAGGAATTCAAACCGTCGTACCACGTGACGAGAAGCATCAAACCTTTTGCCTTGGTTCTGTCTGCTTCGCAAAACAAACCCTGAGGTTCAGCCTGGTACTCGTCCGATTTTTCGAAGAAAGTCCAAGCTTCCGCTGAGAGATTCACAATTCGTTCAACATCCTTGTTGAGCACGCCAAAGAATCTGAACACATAAAGACCTTCGCGAGTTAAACGCGTATCCGTGGTCGGACGAGCGGTTGGTTCCAATTCAATAGAACGAACTGTTTCTATGCTCTCAATTCCTTGCAAAGTTGAGTGGACACTGGATGTGTTTCCTGTTGTTACGAGAAAGAACTCATCTGAACCTAGTCCAAACAATCCGAAAAATGCACCCCATCGGTGAGCGGGCGCGATTAAGGAGTCGTTGTCCTCGGCGATGCGAAGATAGGTCTCTCGAAACGAAGACCGGGTCTTGATGTGGTGAAAAGTGAAAGCCATTTAATCCTTGAGATGAATTCAGTTTCCGTTGCAGTTGCACAGAATAAATGACTTGGAGTACTGGCGCGCCAACATCGCTCCTCGCAAAGACCACATTGGGTATCTGAGTGTGAGGCGGTACATCGTTTATTCATAGTGGGTTTACAATCCAATGAAGGGGAATCAGCCATAGGCGCACGAGGGATTCTTGTCTTGACACCCGAGTACACGGTCTTAGCTGTTGCTCGGTGTTGGCTTCAGATGTTTCACGTGTCTGGCACATGTCATGTTGTACTAGCTCGCAGGCTATCACTATCAAAAAACACTCGCGAAGACTGAACCTTTGAACACTCTCAACGAGAACATTCGGTACGAACCTCAAGAGCCCAGCTCTCCTCAATCCACAGCCAGCGTAGCCATACAAGGCGCTGTGATTGCCGTGATAAATACCATCGTGATGGTGACGATTGTGGTGAGGGCTTCCGACGAAGGTCAAGCGTACCTTTCTTGGGCAATCTTTGCTGCACTGATCATAGGTGGAGCGATTACGGCACTTCAATCGTCTCGAATCGGACGATTTGGTGCAGGACATCTTCTCCTCTGTGGAGCCGGACCACATTGGGTTGCCATTTCGGTGGTAGCAATCAATGCTGGAGGATGGACCACTTTAGCCAGTCTAATTGTTGTGTCGTCTCTCGCACAGTTTGCATTTGCCGCTTGGCTACCCGTCTTGAGAAGGATTATTACTCCCGTTGTTTGCGGAACTTCGCTGATGCTGATTTCGATTTCGGTGATTGCCGTAGCAGTTGAGAAGCTTGCAGAGGTTCCAGCGGGAACTGCAGCGATTGCAAGTCCACTGGTCGTGGCGGCAACGTTGGGGTCCGCTGTTGTCGTTTCACTGAAAGGCACTGGAGTTTTGCGTCTGTGGTCGCCCCTGATAGGCATCTTGTCTGGATGCATCGTCGCTGCGATCTTTAATCTCTATGACCTCGAATTCCTGAGGCGCGCAAGTTGGTTTGAGTTGCCCGACTTGGGTGCGTGGCCCGGACTTGAATGGGCTCCGGGAACGGAGTTCTGGTCACTGTTACCGACTTTTGTGATTGTGACACTAGTTGTCGCTGTTAAGACCGGGGGCGATGGTGTGGTCATTCAGCAAGTATCCCTTCGCGAATCGCGAGCCATAGACTTTCGGGTGGTTCAAGGCACTGTCAACGCGAGCGGACTAGGAGGACTCTTAGCCGGTCTCGCTGGAACTCCTCCAACCATTGTCTATTCGCCATCTACTATTTCACTGATTAATTTGACTGGTATTGCATATCGAGGCATTGGATACTACATTGGAGCAGCATTGATACTGCTTGCATTCTTCCCGAAGATTACAGCTCTCTTGCTAGCAGCACCCAGTGCCGTTTTGGGCTCACTCTTATTGCTCGTAATGGGTATGTTGCTTGTGGAAGGCATGCGAATGCTCTTCAGGGAAGGTCTCGATCAGCGAAACACACTCATTGTCGCTGTCACGCTTGCAGTCGGCCTCGGAGTGGAAAGTCTTAACGTGTTTGGAGTGCGTTCGAATGATGTTTGGATTTCGATCCTGAGCAATGGCACCACAGTAGGCATATTGGTGATGATCACATTGACTACTCTCTTAGAACTAACCAGTCCCCGAAGCAAGCGATTGGAAGTCAAACTAGAAACATCTTCACTGCCAAAAATCGATTCGTTCCTTCAAGACTTTGCCGCTGGTATTGCGTGGAATGAGAAATCGACAAATCGTCTGCGAGCAGCTGGTGAGGAATCCCTACTGTGTTTATTGGCATCGGAATCGGAAGCGATCCACGCGGATGCTCAACTAATTATTGTCGCTCGTACGCATGACGACATCGTCGAAATGGACTTGCTATCCGTTTTTGAAGAGCAGAATATTGAAGATCGTCTCACTTACATGAGCGAGGAGGCGCAAGTTCACGATGATCGCGAGCTGTCTTTCCGGCTGTTGCGACATCACGCGTCTTCCGTGCATCATAGAAAGTACCACGGACTGGATATCGTCACGGTTCAGGTGGAAGGAACTGAATGAATTGCAACCAGTTTCGAAAGCCGAAGCTGGCTGCAATTGCCTGTCAAAAGGACAAAATCGCAGTTTTTGAGCTGGACTTTAGCTAGCTTGAATGATGATTCTTGACCAAAGGCAGATTTAGCGCCGTAATCTTAAGTAGATCACCGGTCCGGAGAATCACATTGGGATCATGAATTGATCCGAATTAAACGCCCTCTACAAGTATCAGACTAGCATTTGCAGAACGCTGTCGAATTCTCTTAAGCTCTGTGTATTCAGGAGAATTAAGCCATCCGCGTGCTGCATTGGCATCGTCAAATTCTATGACTACCATTCGGCCGGGTGACCAATTGCCTTCAATCAATTCGGCATTTCCACTTCGAACTAAGTATCTTCCGCCGTTAGCTTCGACCGTCGCGCCGACGCGCTCTCGAAACTCTGAGAAGGTGCCTTCATCTGTAATTTCATCGTTAACAATCACGTAAGCCGCCATGGAATTTCCCTTTTGTTTGTTGCGGTTGGTATTTGGGCTGTGTTGGATTCAGTCCCGGGTCACGAATTTTACTGCACACTTATCAAGAACGACTGCAAGGTAGACACAAGCTCAGAAAACTGAATTCAGTTGCATTCCGGAATTGTTAGCACGCGTACAGAGTACTTGTCCTCGAAGGGTTTTTCGTTTTTCAAGCTCTCTGTTTAGCTTGTCAACAATTGATTCGTCCGAGAACTCGTTTGAATCAAAGAAACCGAACATAGTCGCGCCTGTGGATGAGAGGCCGCAACCATGAATTCCAAAAGTTGCGCCAAACGCAGACTTCACCGATCGAAGAGGCTGCATGTCGGGCCGATTCCAATGTCTCCGTTTCCATCCTTCATCCTGAATGGCATCAAGACTCAAGCCAAACGTTTCGAGATCCAATTCGCGCAATGCGGGCAATAGAAGCATCAAGATAAGGTGCGATACAGACTGAACTTCGACGAGAGGAATAGGTGTATTGTTCAGCATGAAATCAAGCTCTTCCTGTCCTGATAGCCCACGATGTTCGCTCGGAATGAAAAGCACTATTCCCCAAGTCCTGGGAAATTCGACACGCATTAGGAGTGGTGGTTGACCCACTTTCGTTGCGAAATGAGAGGGTGCGAATGACTTCTTCTGAGAATTTACTGAGTGTCCTCCATCAATCAATAGTCCACCGTTCTGAAAAGCATTGATACCGATACCCGATGTGCCTCCGCGAGTGGACATGGTGCAGAGCTCTTCGAGTGAATGGTTCAATTCGAATCGTTCGTTCAACGCTGACAATATTGCCAACCTAATCTGAGTCCCTGAACCCAATCCTTGATGCGGAGGAATTGTTTGCCTTATCGAAATTTGAATGTTTGGCTTCACATGGAGTATTTCACAGCTTGCTGCGATCTCTGCAGCCAGTAACTGTTGCTCACTTCGTGAGCCCCCATTAATCTCAGTTCGTTCGTGCGGACCGAATTCAAACGAAAATCCGGGGTGTTGGATTGAAAGACCGAGGCTGCCGTCCACACGGCCGCTCTCGCCATTCATGTCAATAAGGGTGAAGTGGAGTCTCGAAGGTGTACTAATTCGATGAGTCAAGGTCGAGCACATCTGAGAATCCCTTTAAGTCCAGATATCCGTGACCCGACAAACAAAAAACTATCACCTGTTTTTGCCTGGTTTTTGCAGCGTCGATTGCCCCCAATACTGCATGTGCACTTTCCGGGGCAGCAAGAACACCTTCTGTTTTTAGGAATACTTGGCCTGCTTCAAAGACTTCTTTCTGACTGTAGGTCCGGGTATTGACCACATCGTTCTTGACAAGTGCGGAGAGCACAGGCGTCTTGCCGTGATAGCGCAATCCTCCCGAATGAACTGGAGGCGGTACAAATCGATGGCCGAGGGTATACATCAGAATTCTAGGTGTTAGTTCAGAAAAGTCTGCCCAATCGTAGCGATATTCCCCTTGGCTCAAAGTTGGTATTGAATCAGGCTCGATGGCGCAAAATTCTATAGGACTTCCGCCAATTTTCTCGGGCACAAATGGTGCGATAAAACCTGTGAAATTGCTTCCTCCTCCTACGCAGCCGACCATCAAGTCGGGTGACCTATCCACTTGTTCGAGTTGTCGCTTTGTCTCCAGTCCGATGATGGATTGGTGTAGGACGGCGTAGTAAGACATACAACCCAGGGCTAGTCGACGACGGCGATCTTCCTTTACGTACTCGATTGCTTCACTCATGCCAATGCCGAGACTTCCAGAATTGTTGGGGTCGTCTTTGAGGATACTCCGCCCAGTTTGTGTCAGTTTGCTAGGAGATGAGTAAACACTTGCTCCTGCCATTCGCATCAGATAGCGACGATATGGCTTTTCCTCGAAACTCTTGCGAATCATGAACACATCACAATCTAGCCCAAGAGTCTCGCACGCCATGGCGAGGGCAGCTCCCCACTGACCAGCTCCTGTATCCGTAACCATACTGCGTATGTTTGATTCTTCTTCGAGGGTGGCGTAGTACGCCTGAACCAATGCTGTGTTGAATTTGTGGCTTCCCGCAGGATTTAGATCTTCACGCTTGTAGTAAATCTCGCTAGTCGTTCCGAGGTACTTTTCTAGGGTGCGTGCACGCACGAGAGGAGAAGGTCGGTAGCGTCGATAAACTTCAGATATGGAGCTTGGAATCTCGATCAACGCGTCTGTTCCATATTTGCCTTTGTGTAGCTCTATTCGAAGACACTCCAGAGGCCACAACCAGTCGTAGTCCTCAATTTCAACTGGTCGGTCTTCGATGGGATGCAATGGCTTTGGAACGTCAAATGGCAGTTCGGCCACAATGTTGTACCAGTTCCGGGGCAGTTGCGACTCCGAAAGGAAAATCTTGTTCTCGTTGGTCGCCACACTCTCATAATTCTGGTATTTGGCCATTGCATCTTGTGCCAAGTCTAGTGCCATGCTTTTTTTTATCTCAAGGAACTGTTAGTGCCCACATTGAGCTTTCCGATTTTAGACGACCTAGAACTCAAGAAAAAATTCCTTGGGTTGTTGAGCAACACCAAGTGTTCAAATGTCGGTGGCCTAAGTCTCGACATTGAGAGAAATTGCAGCAGTTTGTACAGCTCACACTGCCGACCACAAAGTGAACAAAATCCGCACGGTTTATCTTGAAGACTTTGACTCAGAAGAACAAAGGCTTGTTGACAGGCTCTATAGATTCAAAGATTTTTTTGAATCGTCTGTGAAGATCACTCTGCTTTATTTCTTGCTCCTGTCGGGCTCAAGAACAGTGAGTTTGCCCGCAAGGAAGCGTCCGCGCATCGGGATGTGTGCCTTGTAACCGTTCGTTTGTGTTTGAATCTCGATTCCGCTTTTCTTGTAGTTTGTGTATGGTGTTTCCAAACACAGACCGTTTGGATCGGTTCCAGACAAGGGACCATGCCATGAAATGAACGGCCACGTGTAGTAACCAATCACGCCGTCTCTCCAATCGAACACATTGATTCCCTTCATGCCTTCATCCTCCCAAGGAATGGGATCGTACCAGCAGCGAATGCTAGTCCCTTGCTGTCTTCCATTTTCGTAACGAAGGTGGCTTCGATACGAACCGTCTGACAATAATTGGATCAAATTCTTTGAGCCCTTGTGATTCGTAAGACTTGGTGATTCTCGTCGATACCCATCGTGCGCCGCCAATACTGAAATTCCGAAGGATCGATCATTAAAGCGCACGCCTTTTTGCCGGCTTAACTCATGATAGAATGAGTAATACGGCACGAAATGTTGCTCCTGCACATTGATTTGAGTTCCGTGGGCCTTCCCTTTCCAATAGGGAATATAAATGCGATGCCCATATACTGGACGTAACTTAATTTCCACTCCATGCTTGACTCCATTAACAAGTCGCGAAACCGTGCGGCTAACTGAAAGAAAGTCAGGCCTTTCGTGGTTGAGTTCTGCCTTTTCACTATATCTTGCTTGCAAATCAACGAAATCTGAATCGCTATTGGGCGACAGACTCAAGACTTCGTAGCCGATTTTCATTCCTTCATCGTAGAGAATTGTTAGATAGCTCCTGTTAGGCCACTCAAATATTGCGGTGCCGTGTTGCTCTCCATTTATCCAAGTCACCTTTTCGTTTTCACCAGTTGCCCAACTATAGATTGACTCTCCATGCACTGTTCCTTCTTTCCAAGGTATTTCCTCTCGATCACCGTTCCAGCTATTCTGGACTTGTAGACCGTGCTTCATGCCTTCATACCAAGGAATAAGGTACCGATCTATGAGTTGTTCGTTTTCATAAGACTCGAGAACCATATGCGTATATGTCTGAGTGCCGTGTTTGGCATCATTTCGATATGGAATTTCTGTAGCATCTCCATTGTTGTAATTCGCTACCCAAAGTCCAGTTCTCAATCCGCTTCGATATGTTCCCTCAAACCTAGATGCCACTCCTGATGGGTGTGGCGGACCGGCTTCAAAGTCATGTAAGGCCAGCTCACTCTCGTCCGTCAACCTACATTGAATGTTTGTCAAGCCAATACAAGGTGCTGAGAATATTTCGTAGGTCCAAAGACCTTCTTGTCTTCCATTTCTCCACTCTCCCTCTCCGCGAACGATTCTGAAGTCCCAGCGTGTCGTCCAACGCCACTCTGTTGTTCCCGATCCTGAGAGTTTTTGATTGATGCAATTGGATTTCCCTTGATAGGAAATTGATGAATTGGTGGAAGATGAAAACTCCCTTCCTTGGTCTTCGGATTTACTTTTTAATGCGATCCAACACTCGCTGTCGCTGGATGAATCTATACAGTTGAGACCAATTGTCTTGAGATTCTTCGATTCTTCAAATTCATAGAATCCGGCACTCGCGATTCCCACGAATGTCGGCATAGCTTCAAAGAGTTCACGAAAGAGACTTTGTCCCTCCCTCGCAGCTTTCACATGCAAATGGCACAATTCGTCACTTTCAGTAGCTAGCTCATGGTGTTTAGCGTTCGCGATTTGGTGATCTTGCCTAGACTTGGGTTCAGCGAGGCAGTCTAGAGCGACAAAGCAAGTTGCTATGTAAACTATAAGAATTGCTTGGCAAACAAGTGATTGCTTTTGTACGGTTTCCATCTGCAAGTGGCACTCATGGATTGATGATGCCATCCATAGTAGAGACCAAAACTGAAGGAATGAACGAAGAAACGTGGACTATTGATTGAAGAATCGATGGCGTGGGTTCGACATCCGCTTTTGCAGGATTAACGCTTAATTCTGCGGTTGATCGTTTAGTTTAATGAACGGAACTCGTTTGCCTTTAGTCCGGACGCTGATTTCGCCTCATTCGGTAGGGTGATTAGTTAGCGCAAATTCTGGATTGATTCAAGGTTGTTGGTCACACAGCTACACTTTGAAGACCCATGGAGTAGGCGGAGCTTCTCTACATTATTCAGAAGGATCAGATTCCTCGTCTGGAACCTGTTCGATTTTCCTGATCCAACCGTCACCTTTGGACAACAGATACATCTCGCCATTTCGATCAACACTAACACGCAGGTCAACGCGTCGTAAGTGAGGTGAGTGCTGCCAATAGGTGTTGGCCATACCGGCGATCTCACTCATTGAGCCTTCTTCGCCATCGAACAATAGTTGAAGCTCGTATACGGTTGTGGGGTCGCCAGGCACTAACACGTCTTCACTGTCTTCGGTTCCTCCCTGATCTTGAGGATCGCTGGCATCGTCCGATTGATCAGCCTCGGTATCTACATAGAAGATTCTTCCCCGAACCAATTCGGTGAAGACATACTTACCGACTAGCTCGGGTACAGACTCTCCTCGATAGACGAAGCCCGAACCAATTGCAAATCCTTCGTCGTGGTCATACTGGGCAACGGGATATTCAAAGTCGTGCTCGTCGGCTTCTAAATCGATCTCATATACACCTCCCAATCCGTCATTGGTCTCAACTCCGTGTGCAGTCGCAAACGTGCCTTCGCGCTGTCTCCAGCCAAAGTTTGCTCCTGCTGAACCTAGATTTATCTCCTCGATTTGGTCTTGACCGATGTCGAGGATGAACATGCGCCCATCGGTGTCCCAGGAAAAGTGTTGCGGATGGCGCAAACCATATGCCCAAAGTTCTGGGATTGCACCCTCTATTTCCGGATTGTCACTAGGAATTCCATAGGTGTCTTCAGATTCGGGGTCGAAGTCAAGGGGATCTATGCGGAGAATCGCTCCAAGAGGCGTTGTTACGTCTTGTCCATGATTCCTTGGGTCGTGCGCACCACCGCCGTCGCCAAAGGATATGTACAGCATTCCCCAGTCTTCATGTTTAGTTTCTGTTGTCTCTCCGTCATCGGATGAGTCGTCGTCCTCGTTAATTGTTGATTCGCCCCCTTCGGAATCATCAACTTGCTCCTCGTCCAAAAGCGATACTGGATTGAAGGCGATGTTGCCAATGTTGTGATTGGGCCGAAACTGACCAACTCTTAAGATCTCGCGGTGCGAACCGAAAAACTCTGTGGCTTTGGGGTCTACAGCTGTCCATTCATAAATTACGCTCTCTTGAGCCGAATTTGTCTCTTCAATGAAATCTGCAGTTCCACTTTCTGGATCCGACGTGAACGCAGTGTAGAACTTTCCGTAACCAGGCGCATCTTCACTAGCGAATTCGTGATGGAAAGCAAAACTCATGAACCCAGACTCGTGTGGAAAGACATCAGGATAGAAATCGATGTCCATGTCCCGCAAGTCTAAATACACAGTCGGATCGCTGCCATCTTCGTCAGTCACATAGAGAATTCCTCGAGTGTCATTGAAAAAAAGTCGACCGGAATCATCGGGTGGAGACTTGAGATATTGAATCCGCGCGTAGGCGTCATTGGTTCCGGACGGCGGAGAGTCGTCGTCGGTTTCTGGCGCTTGTACAAACTCAACTAGATTGACCTGTATGTCTCCAAGTTGAATTTCGTCCGGTATTGGATCCTCAAGCGCAGTCGCATCATCGTTGGACTGGGCGACAACAAAGTTGCACACGACAATGGCAATGACCAACATGGCCAGACAAAGTCGTCTTAAGTCGTTCATTTCACTCACTGTTTCTGCCAACGAAGGGTACTAATCGGGAAGTTCCGTTTGTGAAAATACGAGCCAAAGCATACTGCAAAGAACCACACTTTCATAGAAAAGAGTAAGGACTATGCCCAGCAAAGCTAGTGAATTTCTGACAATGGTCTTGTTCAAGCCTTGATGTAATGCCAAGTTCATTTAGCTGTTATGTGTGATTTTGCAATTCACCTTTGCGATTGAGACAAAAGAACCACACCCGTGATCGCTTTTTCGGTACGGTCTTCAAAAACCATGATGTCATCCAATTCATCGTCGTTCAATTTAAACCGCAACAGATCATGAAAGTCCGGATTGGAGGTCATGCGATGGATTACAACGGGTTCCAAGTCTTCAGTCAAATCCAAGTGGGTCATTGATTCGATGTTGGTGGCTAGCATCATCTTTCCGACATCAAGAGTGAGTTCCCTTCTTGCCTTCAGAAGCCTTCTGACTTCGTCTAATTCTGATCTCTCCTCAAAAATGGAGCCATCGCCGATAACGTTGAAAAAGACGCGTACTTCACTAGATTGGATAGCCAGCACATCTCTGGGTTCTTCACTATCCAACTGTACATCGAGAATTGGCATCGGGGGTTCGGTATCTGAACCGAGCAGATCCAGTCGAATGGACGCCTCGACTCTTTGTTGACGGACCTCGACAGCAGCAGCTCTTACAACGGTAGGCAGAAGTGCTGGAACTTTTATATTGGCAAGAATTCGGCCATCTGGCCTTCGAGAATACATTCCATCTGCGTGATTGAAGACCAAAAACTCAAATCGTAAAGTTGTAGGCATAACTAGGGCAAGTAGCGCCCGGCGAACCGAAATGTCATGCGGGGTCTTAACGGCTATGAGATCTAACATTCCGTCTTCATTTGCATCGAAAATATCCAAAATGAAAGTGTTTTCATTAAATCGCATCACTTGTGACGGTTTATCTGTATCGATGCCACTCTCGTCAGCGATATATAACAAAACACGGTTGGGCTCAAGAATGGTCAAATCCACGAGCTGATCTAGGTTTAAATCTTTAATTTGAACCCGATTAGGCGCAAACTTTATGAGTGAGAATAGGTTTGAAAAGTCTATTGAGTCGAAGTTGATTTTCCTTGAGTCTTTCTCAAAACTGATGTCGTAGTCTGGAATTGGCGAGAAATGACTATCTTCGGAAGCATTCCCCAGCGAAATTCGCACTGAGGAGTCGTTCTGCATGACCGCGTCCATGTGCGAGTCATTGTCAAGGTCACGAAAGACCGCCGAACTTGCTTGATATCTCTGTCCTACTCGGCCGGAAAAGTCGTCCGCCGCGAGTGTGGCTGATGAACTTGATAGAAGGGGAATCTTAGATGTACTTACAAGTCGGTGACTATCACTCAACTCAAAAACGTAAAGAAAGTGAGTTGTAGGTAGAGCGAGATCGTCGATAGAGTCTCCATTGATGTCAACGCAGAATCGCGATCGGATTGTGTCTTGAGGCAGGTGAAGGGAAGGAATCGGAACAGTAACCTCGACTTTTTTGTAGGAGCTACCGGAAAGCCGCCATATTGATAGGACCGAGTCGGAAGCCATCACAAGAACGGAAAGGCCAGTACCGCTTTTGTCTGTTCTCGCAACATCCCACATGGCGGAGTGTTCCGGTAACGGAATTGATTGATACTTCGAAATGCTGAACCCTTCCGGGTTTTGGAAAACCACTCTTAGTTCGTCTTGGAACTCAAGAATCAGATCTTGGCGTTGATCTGCATTAAGGTCTATCAAGTAAACGGTTTCTGCGTCAATCGGAATCGAGAAAGGGCTTATGGCATAACCATTCAGCGGGCTAATACTCTTGGGAATTGGCTCTTCAGAATTGACGGCTGAGACGAGTGCTGTCGTCAGTATAAGCACTAGGCATGTCTTGTGACTTCGATTGGGAAATGAGCTCATGGTCGTGAAACCAAATACGTCACGGCCGTGCTGTGTTTCAAGATTAGGTCAGGCAACTGATCATTGTTGAGGTCGTCGGTTTCTGCAGAAAATACTGCATACTCCGGCGTGAACTGCCAAAACGGCTGAGTAGTCTTAAAGGTCCGTGTGTCGATACTAAGCGCTTGAACTGTACCGTCGCTCTTGCATTCCAGAATGTCATTGGACCCATCCAAATCCAAATCAAACCGTAAAGTGCTGGGCATCAGATTTCGGAGAGAATCAATGTTGATTGAATGCGTTGACGTTAGTGAAGGCTTTTGGTTGAAGACTCCCTTTTCCGATTCATCCATTTCGAACAGCAGTAAATTGCGGTGAAGTTCAATCTCGGTTAATAGCTTGCGCAAGGGAGCCGTTACAGTATTGATCAACATCAGCGGATTTTCTCCTTGTCGAATTGGCTCAAATTCGACACCGATAACGGTGCCGTTAATGCGGAATACCTGTGATGGTTTGACTGAATTGAAGAAACCGTCGTAGTTAATTGTCAAGTGAATTGTGCTGGACGCAATGCCACTATTGATAGACACAATGTCGAGATCACCATCTCCGTCAACATCTTCGAGTGACGACACTGGCTTTCCTGGATATGGAATGTCGCGAGTGATTAATTTGTAGGAATTTTGAGGATTGCCGTTGCTAGCGGCAGAGTCGGAAACAGCCGCTTGAGTGTTAGCCATATCAGATTTGAGGTGGCTAACAATTATTCCCTTTCCCCCTTTTGTTACCAAGTCTGACAGCCCATCACCGTCAAAATCTCGTTGAATTACTCCTCGTTGCCACGAGCCGAAAGAGATTGATCGGGTTTGTAATTCATCTGGCGTAATCTCAGAAAACAAGCTTTGATATTGCGAACGCGGAACAAAAATGTTCCTCAGACCCACTTCACCTTTGTCATCGATATCCGTGACTGTCCTAGTGAGAAGCGATCTCTGAAATGTTCTCCGTGAGACTTGAGCTGGCTCCGTTGCCTGAGTTTTTGACAATTCGATTGTTTCTACTAAGCTAAGAGTGTCGTCTTTAAAATTCAAGAAGACTCCAAAGCGATCGCGTCCGGGCAAAACTAAATCTCTTGCACCGTCGGCATTGAGGTCAACTGCCTCCACGTAAAGTAGCTCTTTTGAATCTGGATGGTTTACGAAAAGTTCCCAATCCAACAGATGCTTTAGATTTCCAACATAACCCTGCACCCTCGCGGAATAGCTATAGACTGCATCCGCTGTTATCCATAGGATCTCTGTGCCTGGAGTCTCACGTACATCCGCAAGCGAAAACCCAATTGCCTCCGACTTAATTTCGATCTTCAGTGGAGCATTTGCAAGCTTTGCATTTGCTTCCTGGTAGTGGATATGTAACTCACGTCCCAGCTTTGGAGAGTACTGTGGAACAACCAAGTCCTTGAGTCCATCGCCATCAACATCGACGATGATGGGATCATGTGTAGCATGGGTCGTGTCAACGCCCCATACCCCAAATGATGGTGCTTTAGCTATCAATGGCTGAAAACAGACAATGATGAGCAATGCGTGAATTACGCAATGGCTACTTTTCATACTGGTTGACCGTGCGATCACTGATATGTACTTTTGTCAGGTGGATTGCGAGTATTGCGTATGTTGAAGAAGAACAAGAACTGGTGATGTGACTCGAAATCGGATTCGTAGATGCGGTAGATTGGAAGAAACTCAGGAAACTGAAAAATAACAGTCTTAGGGTCAGGACGAAACTCATATCGAAACAAGGGCCAAAGCTGCAATCGAGACAGGTAACGTCCTGGATCCCACAGGCGGACCTGTTTGTCGAACTGTCTTCCGCTGGAAATGACTTTGAGTGTTACTTGCGCGCCCGGCGAGTAATCCTCGATCAGATCAGTGACAAACTTTTGAGCGGATTCCACTCCTTGTGAATTGATTGCAACGATGAGGTCGCCCAGTTGGATGCCCGCCTTTTTGAGCGGACTGTCATCGGTCATTCGTACAACCCTTGCTCCGGATGATCGGATTCCCGTGGGTAGGTAAAGAATTTCAGTGCGATAGGCTGCGCGGCTCGCAATTGGGTCTATACGATAGAGTTCTTTTAGAGGAAGGGGGCGATTAGATTGGCGCGCAATAACTGTCGCCTCCAACGCCGTGGTTCCACGACGAATGACAAACAAATGCTTGTGATCTGGTTGTGATTTCATTGCAATGGCATTGAGTGAATCCATGTCATTTGTATCTACGCCGTCAACACTAAGAATCACATCGTTGACATCGATTCCCGCAAAGTCCGCTGGACTATTGGGGTGAACCGCAGACACCTTTAGCCCCGGAAGAATCTCGACATTGGCAAACGAATCGCTTTCATTCGTGCGTACTTCCAATCCAAAGTCCACTCCTTCTATAGTTGTTTCGCTATTACCAAGGTTCAGCTGTTCAGGGGAAAGCTCAACCGATGGAGGGATGGGATTGGACTCGAAGTGGATACATCCCGTCAGTGTCAATAAGACGCAGCTTAATAAGAACTTTCTCATGTTGGTACCTCACTAAGAGTGATTCAAAGCCTTCTTCGACCCGTGATGAAATAGATCAGGAAACAGAAGCCAATGGTTTGAATTACTGGGATCCACAGGTTCAGTCTAATTGTGCTGTTGCTGACGTACACGTCAGAGAATCCCCGCACAATGTCGCTTACTTCACGAAGGTAGGACGTATCGAACAGGAGCGGAGTAAACGTCAGAAAACAGTATTCTGCATAAGCTCCAAAGTAAGGTTGGAAAAGACCATAGATCACCAAAATGGCCAGCGTTATGACTGTGGATTGAACAGGTGAACTTGCACACACTGACACAAACATTCCCAGCGTGATTGAAGCTGGAATTGTGATAAGTGCCAATCCTAATCCAAGAAGAATCTCCTTTCGAATCTCCATTTCGTTAATCAGCTCGAAGCTGTCTTCTACAACAGATTCGTAAGTCCATAGTGAACCCGCGAGAAAATAGGCTGAAACAAAAGCAATAACCAACGAGACAATTGCCAGCACATGTATCGTCACGATCTTGGCCAGAACGAGAGCGTGTCTACTGGTGACGCGGGTGACCAAGTGGCGGACCGTACCATTGCGGAAATCATTTGCAAATGTCCACGCAGCGTAGGTTGTGACCACGAGAACAGCACAAGTTAATGCAACCAACATTCCGTCAACCAGATTGCCGTACCCTGTGGAAATACTTCCTCCCAACGGAATTTCAATATTTGAGAATCGTTCACGTGCTTCCGTAGTCAATTCGCCAAGCCGACTCATAGACAATGAAAGGACTGCTATGGCTGTTGGCAGGACAATCGCAAAATAGGTTGAAAAACTGCGCACTGCAATCCACAAATCCGATTTAAAACAAACCAGGAAACCCTTCGTGGTCATTGCAATGCCGTCCCGTCTTGTTCAATCTCTTCGCTTGTAATCGAACGAAAGAGAGAGTTAAGGGATGGTCGGACCATTGCTAATTCAGATACCGAAGCTCCTCCTTGTACAAGCAGTTCGTTTAGATTGGAAGAGCTCATGTCTTGAAGGCGAAGCTCAATAGTGTCGTCGTCAAGTTGGCCTAACAGTTCGATTTTCGGATTAGCATCAGAAATAGCTGCAATTTGGTCACATTGATCAGATCGCACTCTGACGGTCACGGCGTGTGAATCGAGCAAGTTTGCGAGCTTGTCGTGTACTGCGATGGTTCCTCCATGAAGAATTGCGACGTGGGAACAAATCCGTTCTAAGTAGGGCAACTGATGGCTTGCCAGCAAGAATGTCGTTCCGTTGTCGCTGTTCTCTTGCTGGATGATGTTCAAGACATCTTCAACGCCCTCCGCATCGAGTCCGATGAATGGCTCATCGAATATGATGAGTTTCGGCGACCCAATTAGTGCTTGCAATATTGCCGTGCGTCTCTTGTTACCAAATGAGAGTCTTTTGGTCTTGAATTTTCGATATCGAGTCAATCGGAATTTGCCCTCAAGTGCCTCTGAATTGGATGACTTGTTATCCAAAACGTATTTAGTGTGTATGGAGCTCTGGCGTACTGTGAGCCCTGGGTAGAGGCACGGCTGATCGAACACCGCGGAGACCTTTCCTCCTAGCAGGAAAAGTTCATTGGGGCTCGTCCCCAGAACATTGATGGATCCTTTTTGATGCCGCTGCAGACCGAGCAGACATTCGATGGTTGTAGTCTTGCCTGATCCGTTGAGACCCACCAAACCGACTATATCACTAGATTTGATGTCGAGGTCCAGTCCTTTCAAGACATCGTGAGCACCGTAGCTCTTGTGC
>JAPOXO010000129.1:58330-88144 GCA_026707045.1 Gammaproteobacteria bacterium
AACGATTATGGCTTAAAACAAATCGTTGAACATAGGTATACCCCGTAGGGCAAACGGGTTCGCATTTTGACCTTACCAGGGTGTTTCTAAAATCATGCAAAAGTTGTGCCACGTTATTGAAGGTGGGATGTGTTTCAATCTTTCGAATGAGTTCAAGATCGATAGACATGCTATTGAGATTGAAGAACGTGGTTAAAGTTCATTTGTACTGCTCGAGCTCTATACGCAGGTTTTTGCGATATGTGAGCCTGTACTCGCGTTGATCGACTGTGCATTTCACCTTAGATTTGCAGGGCTTCTCGGAGCTCCGTGCAGCTTGAGCAGCTTTATCTAGTAGTTTATGCCCACGAAGAAGAAATTCATCAATGTTGATGGTGTTCAGATGGCATATGTTGAGATGGGAAGAGGTGTACCTATTGTTTTTCAGCATGGAAATCCCACGTCAAGTTATCTTTGGCGAAAGGTCATGCCAAGAGTTCAGAAATATGGCAGATGCATTGCGATTGACCTCATCGGGATGGGGGATTCTGACAAGCTCGAACACACGGGTCCTTCGAGCTATTCGTTTGGTGAGCAGGCGCATTATTTTGAGCTCGCACTAAGAGAACTAAGGGTCTGTGAAGATGCCGTGTTTGTGCTACATGATTGGGGTTCTGCGCTTGGATTCAATTGGTGTCGCAGCAATCCAGATTCGGTGAAAGGAATTTGCTACATGGAAGCGATAGTAAGACAGTTGGCGTGGGAAGAATGGCCAGACGCCTCACGCCGAATATTTCAAGGATTTCGTTCGCATGCGGGAGAGGCGATGGTGCTTGAAAGGAATCTCTTTGTCGATCGGGTTTTGCCAGGATCCCTACTGCGACCGTTATCGAAAAAGGACATGAAGGAATACCGCCGTCCCTTCTTGATGAAAGGAGAATGTCGTCGCCCAACTTTGACATGGCCAAGAATGATTCCAATTTCGGGTGAACCAAGAGTAGTGTGCGACATAGTTGACGAGTATTCCAGGTGGCTCTCGTCAAGCCAAGTATCCAAACTTTTTGTCAACGCGGACCCCGGTGCAATCCTAGTTGGTAATCAACGTGAGTTTTGTCGTGCGTGGCCCAATCAAACTGAGGTAACAGTGAGTGCTGGACACTTCGTTCCTGAGGACGCACCGGAAGAAGTTGCAACGGCGATAGCCGCTTGGTTGGAAGAACTATAAAAATCTTGAAGCACGAAGAATGGATAATGCAACAAATTTTCAATTCACCAACAAGCTTTTCCTTGTAGTTGGCACCAAGGAAGATCATGATCCGGGCGTGAGAGAGACCAAAAATGCTTGAGAGATTCAAAGTACCAGAAGAACTTGCAGTTCGGATAGATCAAGGAGTAATGCGTACTGCAGTTGAAGGAATATTTGAAGCACTTGGAATGTCAGGTTCGGCCTCCAAGGCCGCAGCCGATGTCCTAATTTATTCAGACGTACGTGGAATTGACTCTCATGGCGTTTCAAACATGATGCGAGCCTATGTGGCGGGGTTTCGAGCAGAGCAAATTAATCCTAGTCCCAAACTCAGCCGAACCGTGGACCATGTGGCCGCCATTTCTTATGACTGCGACCGGGGTCTTGGACTAGCCCAAAGCAGAGAGATGATGGAGGTTGCTTGCGATAGAGCTCGAGAAACGGGAGTTGCTGTTGTGACTGCATACAACGGCAGACACTACGGTCCCTCGGCCTACTATGCACATATCGGTGTAGACAACGATATGGTTGGAATTTCCATGACCGCAGGTGGAGTTTTGGTTACTCCTACGTTTGGAGCCGAGCGGCTTCTTGGACTCAATCCACTGGGCGTGGGTGTTCCGTCTGACAAAGAACCTCCCTTCATTTTCGATGCGTCGATGAGCAGTGTGGCCGGGAATAAGATCGAGCTATTGAAGAGAGTCGGGGGAAAAGTATTGCCGGGGTGGATCAGCGATTCTGACGGAACTCCAGTAATGACTGAAACTCAGGTTCCTCGAGATTTTATGATGCTGCCACTCGGAGGCACTCGAGAAATTGGATCGCACAAAGGATTTGGGCTAGCGATGATGATCGAAGTGCTTTGTGGGATTCTGGTAGGGACAGGTGGCGGTCCGTTCAGACGAAAAGGTTCGGGTCACTATTTCATGGCGTACGACATTAGCAAGTTTACTGACCTCAACACTTTCAAGTCCGATATGGATGAGTATCTGCGAGCAATATTAGATTGCCGCCCGGCACTCGGAGAAGATCGTGTCATCTATCCAGGAATTCCTGAACATGAAGCAGAAATAGACCGGATGGCGAATGGAATTCCGTATCATCCAGAAGTAGTCGAATGGTTCCACAAGATTACAAAAGAACTCGAAGTTGAGCACGACTTGCCACTGTAACGGGATTCTGCAATAGTGAGTGGCTTGGTATTTGCTTCACAGCAATCGGGCTGGTGCTTTGCAAATTTAGACATCGCACGATGCACAGTCGATTATCGACGTGTTGTGGCATTTGAGACGTGACCGACAAACAACCACCGTAGCCACAGGAGAACACAAATGGCAATTCAACAAGGCGACCAACTTCCAGATGCAACCTTGAGTGTTATGAAGGAAGGACGTCCGAGCAGGGTCTCAGTTAGCGAGCTAACAGCTGGAAAAAAGGTTGTGATTTTTGCGGTTCCGGGTGCTTTCACACCCACATGTTCCGAACATCACCTTCCTGGTTATGTTCGGAATAGTGAAGCCATCAAGGACAAAGGTGTTTCTAGTATCGTCTGTGTTGCAGTCAATGATGCCTTTGTCATGGACGCTTGGGGCAAAGACAACGATGCTGATGACATTGTTATGGCGGGAGACGGAAACGGCGAATTCGCTAAAGCACTAGGGCTAGAAATGGACGGAAGTGGATTTGGCTTGGGAATGCGCTCGCAACGATATGCAATGATTGTCGAAGATGGAGTCGTCACCACGTTAGCGGTCGAAGCTCCTGGAGATTTTTCAGTCAGTAGAGCCGAATCCATCTTAGAAGCTCTCTAGATCTTCCAGCGGGTCAAATCAAAGTTGGAATAAAGGAGCGTTATGTGGGATTGAAGATTTTTGGCTTTGCCCAGAGCCGAACATTTCGAACACTTTGGATGGCAGAAGAGCTACGACTTGCTAAGGGCATTGAGTATTCGCACGACGGACGAGTTTTCTCTAATCAAGAAGACAAGGAATTTCTCATGACGATGAACCCCATGGGTAAGGTCCCTGTGATTGACGACGAAGGATTCGTGCTCTTTGAATCGATGGCTATAAACTTGTACCTAGCCAAGAAGCATGATTTCTTGGCACCACGGACATTGGAGCAAGAAGCACGTGCGTTGCAGTGGTCTTTTTGGGCTATGACCGCAGTCGACTCCCAATTGCTCGACTACCTCAAGTTCAAATTGGGCATCATGGGAGTTCAAAAAAATGAGCTACAAGCAGTCAAGGTACTTGAGACGCTTGCAAGACCGTTCAGCGCACTAAATTCGGTTTTAACCGGTACGACTTACTTGCTCGGCGATGAATTCAGCGTAGCCGATCTCAATGTGGCGAGCGTTTTCATGTGGGCACGGATGGGGCAAGTGCCCATGTCTCAGTATCCACAAGTTGAATCGTGGGTATCAAGTTGCTTGGGAAGAGAAGCACTAAGCTTCGCACGTACTTAATAAGTGCGAAACTTAGTGCTATTGGTGTAACTACCTCACATTCTTAGTTTGTGAGGAAGGCTCAGTACCGATTCTTGCTAAAGTCTATCTGAACTACCAGCGCGACTAGCTGCGCGAATCGCCGGCTTCAGAGAAGTCATCGAACGAATCCAAGGCTTGTCGGAACCAAGGTGCTTTGTGATGCTGTTTGCAGCCCGCTCGGCTCGAGTTTTAGTTTCGTAGATCCCCAGAAGAATGACGTAATATTCCTTGCCATTTGAGACAGTACGCACTCCATGCGGATCGATCAACCAAGTTGCGTCCGCCGCGTACTTGTTCGCCTTCTTCATGTCACTGAATGCTGCGAGCTGTACAGCGTAGTAATTGTCTGGCAAGTCTTCGATCCGAGTTGGGGTATCCGGATTTATCGCCAACCATCTGTATTCAGGAACGTCCCCGCTTGTACTCACCGGAGTGGTGGGTTGATTTACCTCCTCGACACCCTGAGTTGGGTCATACCGATTTATTCGAACCGGCTTTGGCTGTAAAGGCGGATTGGTCTCGATCCTAGTTGTTCCAGGTTGCACTGGCCTAGGAGTGTTGACCTGAGCAATTTGAGGACCAACATTAGTCGTCGTGTTCGTATCTTCGCTCTCATCGGTAACTTTCTGGCAATCCCAATCTCCATTTTCTCTGGAGCCTGTACACTCCCATTCGCCGTCTGCGCCGATTGATGCGCTCGACGGATTAACAGGAACATGTCGGAATAGAGAGCAGCTGGAGAGTGAAAAGGCAAGCAAGGCTACTACGAGCCACGTAAGCTTTCTCATGTGTGTTACCTCGTAAACATCCATGTTGAGATAAGTCTGCCCGTAGATATTAGCATTTTTTGTTAGCGGAAGCGTTCAAGTTACATATCTGAAACTCCTCCTTCCAGGCAAGAATCATCCTCGAACATCCCGTATTACCGGATTGACGCAGAAAATACGTATTGTGAATGTGATAAGGTATGTGCGATTTTTACTCGCCGATTGCGCTTATCGGTTTGGGAGTGTGGTTCTTGTGTCAATGAGAATTGTCAGCACTGATGCGACATTAGGCGCATTTGTATCCGATGTTGACTTGAGTGTGCTAACAAGCGGGGAAGCGCAGACTTTGCGAGACGCCTTTCTCGAATTTGGAGTCCTCATCTTTCCTCAACAGCATTTGTCTGCTGAGTCCCAAGAATCTTTTTGTCAGCTGTTCGGCCGAATTGAGTATCTAGACCCAAATAAAACAAGAAAATCCGTGCCCATTTCGAATGTGGCGTCTAACGGCGAAGTAATGGAGCGATCCAAGTACTCCAAGAGTCTGCTTAGGGGCAACGAAGGCTGGCACACAGACAGTTCTTATATGCCTTTGTCAGCCAAGGCCTCTTGTTTGGCCGCTCTGCAAGTTCCCAAAGACGGAGGTGAAACGGGTTGGGCAGACATGAGAGCTGCCTATGAACAGCTGGACCCAGACACCACACAGAGAATTAAAAATCTATCCGCATTGCACTCTCTGTATTACTCCCAGTCGAAGATCGGGCATGTTGGCAAGCAAGGCACTTCATATGGATTTCACAATCTTGGCGCGCCATTACGTCCGCTTGTTAAGGTGCACCCTGAAACGCAACGAATGTCACTGTATATTGGTCGGCACGCATACGCAATTCCGGGAATGGACGAGCAAGAGGCGCAAACTTTGCTTGCAGACCTTCTGGACTTTGCATGCCAGCCACCGAGAATATACGAGCACAGATGGAGAGTTGGCGATGTAGCAATTTGGGACAATCGTTGTGTCTTGCACCGAGCGCGACCCTATGATGTTAGGGAACCACGTGTGTTACGCCATGTCAGAATTGCTGGAGAACCAGAGTCTGAGTCGGCACCTACACGACAAGACGAGCGTGCAATTTGCTTCGAGGAAGCTTGATTGTTGCAGATTGTTCTAGTCGCATCTTGAACTCTGGAACTTGCGGATAACGGAGCTGCAACCTAGACTGGATTCCCTTAGATGTTGGCGACACTTGACCAATTCAAACGTATTCCGCGTATCTTGCGTTTGAATATTGCTGGCCAACCCATTGGTTGGATCACGTGGCAAACAGCCGTGTGTCTTTACACGCGTGAAATCGTTCGTTGGACCTTGGGAGAGTCTGTGTTGCGAATTCGGGGCGGATATTCTCGGATCGATGGCACACGAACTGTTGTAGATGTAAATAGCATCATTGCTTGTGACGGAGAAGTGTTTGCCAATTTCAAGGCCATTCCTCCATTGACTAATCGTGCGCTTTTTGCTCGCGACCACAATATTTGTATGTATTGTGGATTCAAGCAACCAGATTCAAACCTGACTCGTGATCACGTGGTACCAAAGTCGCTTGGTGGTCTTGATAATTGGGATAACGTCGTAGCAGCGTGTAAGAGGTGCAACCATCGCAAGGGAAATCGACTGCTTGACGATTGCGAATGGGAACTGCTCGCGCTTCCGTATACGCCAAACCTTCCAGAGTACTTGGCACTTACGAATTCAGGAAGAATTCTGGGTGATCAGATGTCTTTTTTGGAAGCACAATTTAGCAACGGCCGGAGACGTCGGCAGTCGCAAAGTGTTCTAGCTGGACTTGATTGAGATTAGTCTCACTTCAACGCCACATCATTGAGAACAGATGCGACGCAGCAGGTAACGCGTTCAGCGGTCTTTAGATCAAGAAATTCATTTGGACCGTGAGCATTTGAATGCGGCCCTAGAACTCCTGTGATCATAAATTCGCAGTTTGGAAACTGGTCACCCAGCATCTTCATGAAGGGTATAGTTCCTCCTGTGCCCATTCTTCGATAGGGCTTGCCAAAGAAAGTCGTTGAAGCTCGGTTCAGCGACTTGTCGAGCCATGGCGCAACTGGTTTTGAAAACCAACCCGACTCCGCGGCGTCACAGTGAAAACTTACCTTTGCGCCGTGGGGCGGGTCTCGTTCCAGCTCTGCTTTGATGAACTTGGCAGCTAGTCCTGCGTCGGCGTTTGGAGGCAGACGAAATACCATTTTTGTCGATGTGTTAGGCCGGAGTGTGTTGCCTGCTACATCTGGAATCGGTGCCCCGCCGATACCAACTGTGGCAAGACTGGGTTTCCAAGAATTGGAGATAAGGAGCTCGTCCAAAGGTTCATCTATAGGCTCAGCATTCTCGGCCCAAGGGTACCTATCAACAATTGTCGATCCAAGAGTGTCGGCCATCTCGGAGCATTGCACTCGCGCCCAACTGGGAATCTCCGTGTATAGAGCTTCATGCAGTCTCCCCGTCTCATTGTTCTCAAGACGTTCGTACAACGATCGAAGGAGCCTAAAACTCGATGGCACTATGCCGCCAGCCCCTCCAGAGTGAACGCCTTCTGTCAGAACCTCAACGGTGAGAGTTCCACTCAGCATTCCTCGAAGTGATGTGGTTAACCAGAGCTGGTCGTAATTTCCGCACTCAGCATCGAGACAGATGACAAGTTCGGGTTCCCCGATTTCGTCTGCCAAGAGTTCGATGTAGTGCGGAAGATCAGGACTTCCGCTTTCTTCACATCCTTCGATGATGATCGCGCACCTTGGGAGAGCGCATCCTTGTCGTTGAATTGCCGAGATGGCAGACAGGCAAGAAAACATGGCGTAGCCATCGTCGCCCCCTCCGCGACCAAACAGTCTGCCGTCTTCCAATACGGGTAACCACGGACCTTTTCCCGGGTGCCATCCCGAGAATTCCGGTTGCTTGTCGAAGTGTCCATACAACAGAACGTTGCCTTCGCCACCGTTTGAAGCTGGTACTTCAAGAAACAACAGAGGTGTTCTGGATGGAAGTTGAACAACGCGCTGGGACAGTCCCTCGATTGCAAAGGTATTTGCTGTCTCGGCAAGCAGCGATACGGCTTTGTGCATATATCCGTTTTTTTCCCATTCCGCGTCGAACTGAGGCGACAGATTTGGAATCGTGATGTATTCCTTCAATGTGTCAAGAATGAAACCTCCCCATTGGGAAGCGATTGTTTCTTCAACGCGGTTGTGATTCATAGCGGTACTTGGTTCTCTTAACGTGCGGCATGGTGCATTGTCTATTTTGTGATGGCTACATCACATGATTGAGGAGTGGCTCAGTTTTTTGTGCTAGACCAGCGTGTACCGTTCGGAGTGTCCTCGATTTCTATGCCTTGGGCTGCGAGTTCTTCTCTAATTGCATCCGCTCGTTCAAAGTCCTTTCGTCCTCGGGCCTCGTTGCGGTGTCGTATCAGTTCTTCAACACTTGACACATCCATGTCTGTGGGTGCACGGAAGTATTGGGTGGGAGTTTGGTTTAGCAGTCCCAAAAGCCATGCCCCGGCAAGCAGCTGATCTCGTAGCACAATCCGTTCTTCATCACTTTTCGACTGATAGATCCTCTTTGAGATTCCGTGTAGCTCGGCCAAGGCTCTCGGAGTGTGAACGTCTTCGGCTAACGCCTCGACCAATTGTGAGGGATACTCTTCTATAGTGGCATCCTTAAAGTCCTTGCTGCTTGATTCTTCTGCTCCGGTAGCCTCGCCGACTTGGCGAAGACTGCGATACAAACCATCAATACTGCTAACTGATTGTTCCAACAATCGATCATCCCAAACAAGACTTTGTCGGTAGTGTCCGGTCAAGAAGGCATAACGAATTGCCTCGCCGCTGTACTTCTCGCGTAACGCCTTGATTGTTAGAACATTGCCGAGGCTCTTGGACATTTTGCGACCACCGAAATTGAGCATTCCGTTGTGCATCCAATAATTCACATAGTTTGCGCCGTCTTCAACACACTTGCCCTGCGCCAACTCATTTTCGTTGTGTGGGAACATAAGATCGCTACCGGCTCCGTGTATATCGATGGTCGATCCCAAGTGTTCGTGAATCATCGCCGAACATTCAATGTGCCATCCTGGTCGACCGCGTCCCCACGGACTTTCCCATCCTGCGACATCGTTTGACGGCTTCCAAAGAACAAAGTCCTTTGGATCTTTCTTATAGGGTGCGACCTCGATTCTTGCACCGTCAATCATGTCTTCAAGTGTTCGGTTCGACAGTTTTCCGTAATCCGGAAACGAACCTACATCGAACAGCACATGACCGCTGGCAATGTATGCGTGTCCGCGCTCCACGAGTTGTTCGATCATCGATACGATTTTCGGGATCAGCAGAGTTGGTCGGGGTTCAACATCTGGTGGGAGTACGAATAGTGCTTCGGCATCGTCGTGAAACGCATCTGTAAAGCGTTGTGTTAGTTGGTCGAATGGTTCATCGTTTTCCAAGGCAGCGTTGATGATCTTGTCGTCGATGTCGGTTATGTTTCGCACATACGTGACCTTGGGATAGACAAGACGCAAGAACCGCACAAAGACATCAAAGACAACCGCGCTCAATCCGTTGCCAATGTGTACTTGGTCATAGACTGTTGGCCCACAGACATAAATCGTCACATGTTCAGGATCCATCGGTTGAAATTTGCGCATACGACGCTGTTTGGAATCGTATATATGGATGTCCATGACTTGAATTGCCATTCGTAATGGGAACTAGAAGACTCTCAGGAGAGGTCGTACCGACTACAGTACGACTCGATATCGAGAGGTTTGTTTGTCGGTGGTTTGAGTCAGAATCTAGCCGATGGTTCCATATCGTTCGTTGAGGTAGTGAAAAACTGCGCGCAAAGCCATTGCTTCGCCGCCAAACGGATGCGCAGGTCGTGTCCTTGTGTTGCTGCCCATTAAGTCGAAATGAACCCAAGGAATTTCGTCTACGAAGTGTTCGAGAAAGAGAGCCGCAGTGATGGCACCTCCCATGCTTTCAGATCCGATGTTCGAAAGGTCTGCGAGCGACTTCTTGAGAAAACCGCGATAACCTGAATATAACGGCAATCTCCAAATCGGGTCACGTGTTTGGTCACCTGCTTCCAGCAGAGCATTTGCGACCTTATCGTTATTTGAAAACATGGCGGAAATTTCTGAACCAACTGCGGTTCTGGCCGCACCTGTTAGAGTTGAAAAATCGACCATCAATTCCGGCTTATCTTCAGCCGCAAGGGCAAGGGCATCACAGAGAATTAATCTTCCTTCCGCATCCGTATTTCCAACTTCAACTGTTGTACCTTTGTACGTTGTTATCACATCGCCAGGGTGATATGCGTTGCTTGAAACGGCGTTTTCGACGGCAGGGATTAGTGCATGGAGTCGAACGTTGAGGTTGCGATACATTATCAGTTGAGCAAGACCAAGCGTAATAGCGGCACCTGCCATATCCTTTTTCATCTCCCGCATTCCGGCAGCCGACTTGAGATCCAGCCCTCCGGAGTCAAAACACACGCCCTTACCTAGTATCGCCACTTTAGGAGCATCTTCGGGGCCCCAATTGAAATGCAGCAGCCTTGGTTGAGAATAACTAGCGCGTCCGACACTGTGAATCGTTCGAAATCCACGTTCAAGCAAGTCATCACCACGAACGACATTCAGGGATGTGTCAAATTGATCGCACACGTTTTGTACGGCAATTTCCAGCTGATCGGGAAGTAGATCTCCTGCGGATGTGTTAATGAGATCACGAGCCAAATTCATTGAATCTAACTCTTCGCATACAGACTGGTACTTAGGATCTATATACAAACATACATTAGTGTCGGATTTCTTCTTCTCGGTCTTGTATTGAGTGAATTCGTACGCTCCCATGCCCCATCCGAGAGAAAGTGCGTAAACAGAATCTGGATCTGGATCCGCTAGATAGTAATTGCCCGCTGGTAGGCGCTGAGATAGAGAACCAATGCTCTCGACAGATACAGTTTTTCCTGTTCCAGCGACAACTCGTTGTGGAAAACCAGTCTCGTCGGGCACCGAAAAGAACTGGTTAGCACTACCCTTAAACTTCGAGCGATTTGCCCACGCCAACACGAGCTCGCTCTGCTGTCCACGCCAATCGTCAATGTCTGATGCGGAAACGAGCTCGATAGGAGTGGCGTTCTCAGGTCTTTCGAAAACTAGCATGATGGTTCCTTAGTCACGAGAGTTAAAGGTGAGTTCAGTTCTAATGAATACTACCCTAACAAGTCATTTGGCTATTTGAGCTCCGAGTCGGTCAGCCCTGTAGCTTGAACGTACCATCGGTCCTGCGGCTACATCAAGAAAACCTAATTGAAGAGCTATCTCACGATAGCTCTCAAACTCTTCAGGGTGGACCCAGCGCGAGACTGGCAAATGATTCTTGGTTGGTCGCAAGTACTGACCCAGCGTCAAGAAGTCTACATTGTGTGAAAGTAGGTCTTCAAACGCCTTTCGAATTTCCTCATCGGTCTCGCCCAAGCCAAGCATCAAGCTAGATTTCGTTCTTACTTGGCTGTTAGCTTTTGCATGGGCGAGCACGTTAAGAGTTTGCTGATAGCCCGCTCTGGGGTCACGCACTAGAGAAGTCAGTGTCTCAACCGTTTCGAGATTCTGTGCGAACACCTTAACAGGGGTGTTTGTTACAGTTTCCACCGACGCTAAGTTCCCGCCGAAATCAGGTGTCAACGCCTCTATAGTTGTACTCGGATTTGCAGCGTGAATCGCTCGTATGCAGTCTGCATAGTGAGAAGCCCCGCCATCTTCAAGATCGTCTCGATCCACCGAAGTCAGAACCACATACTGCAACTTCATGAGCGATACAGCTCGAGCGCAGTTCATAGGCTCTTTGTAATCTAGCCATCCGTTGGGATTTCCAGTATCTACTGCACAAAAGCGGCACGCTCGTGTGCACACTGAGCCCATCAACATAAGCGTTGCCGTTCCGTTGCTCCAGCACTCGCCAATATTGGGGCAGTGCGACTCCGCACAAACCGTGTGCAGCGAATTCTCGAGTACCGATTTCTGTACAGTGCGATACTTCGGTCCTTGAGGTAATCGAACCCTTAGCCAAGGAGGTTTTCTGACAGAGGCTTCGCAATCGGTAGTTGGAATGAGTTTTTGCGCACGCGCGGATGAAATTCCGTCTCGAATGGCGCTAAAACCATGCGAGGTTCGATACTTTTCTCCACTAGCAGGTGAATTGCTCATACCATTGTCTTTAGATTTGTTGCTGTGCCGCGAGAACTAATGTCAGTCTGTCGCATCCGAGAATATGTAATGAATTTCTAGCTCATATGATATGAAGAGATGGTTTAGACAGCCACCTGATGAGTGTTTTCGATGGTGGACAGATGCAGTATTCGTCCTGCAGAAATCAAATATGGATTCTTTGCTTATGTATGAAATTGAATTTCACCGAAAGTTGGCGTTGGTCTGCGCCACATCATCAAGCATGCAAGGGGAGTGACAAATGCTAAGTCTCTCTCCGCCTGAAGCATTACTCGCATTTTTCGCTCCAACACTAATATTTCTGTTGCTCTTAGCACTGCATGTTTTGCTTCCTGCGTGGAGAGTCACGGGCTACGTTCGTGACGAAACCAATGGCGAATTGTTGAACTATCGGCTTAACGGGTTAGCTGTTTTCGCCATTGCTGTCGTGGCGTGGTGGTTTGAAGTGGGTGGCGTCCCACGAGATTGGCTGTTTAGAGCGACTTTCTACTCGATTGCGGGTTCTACAGTACTAGCCGTGGTTTTGACAGCGGTATTGTTAACAGGCAATTCGGGCAAACGCGACAAAAAGCGGGGTAGTTCAATTTGGACTGGCCGCGTTCTCAACAAGACCTATTTCAACCGAGTTGACTTCAAAATGTACTTGTACATTTTTGGAGGAACATTACTTGCTCTAAATGCACTTTCAGGTGCCGCCTACCATTGGAACCTATATGGCCTGAATTCCAATGTTGGCTTGTTTGTATACACCGGGATGTGGCTCTTTTTTGTTACCGACTATTTCTGTTTTGAACGAGTACAGCTTTATACCTATGACATCATTCATGAGCGTCTTGGATTCAAGCTCATATGGGGGTGTCTAACTGTCTACCCGTACCTCTACGTAATTCCTTTATGGGGTGTCTCACACTTTCCGGCACCAAAATTCTCCGGGACGATGACAGTTGTGATTCTTGCAACATCGTATGTGCTCTTCTTGATCGGATGGTTCCTTTCCCGTGGTTCCAATTTGCAAAAATACTCATTCAAGCGTTGGCCCGAGCGGAAGGCACTTGGTTTCATCGAGCAACGGTGGATCGAAGGTGATAACGGAAAGATTCTGAGCAGCGGTTTTTGGGGTGCATCTCGACATATCAATTATTTCGGAGAATTCCTGATTGCTTTGGCGATGGCTTTGGTGCTCGGCCATATTCTTAGTTTTTGGGTGTGGATCTATCCAATTTTCATTGTGGGACTTTTCATACATCGCCAACGCACTGATGACGTTCTGTGCGAGAAAAAATACGGTACTGCTTGGAATGAATATTGCCGGCAAACACGATACCGCATTGTTCCCGGCATCTATTAATACGACGTATATCGCTCGATAGACTCAACGTACTTTGATGCAGCTCGTGAAAGCGCATGAGCTGAAGTCAACCGTTATTGACTGGTCAGCATTTCGTCAAACCTACAATTCTGTGCCTGGTTTTCGAGGTGGGGGTCGCTGTGTCTCCTCTTTGACTATGCCTCATTTACGTCCTCAGAATCGTAGGAATCATCCGCTTCAATAAGCTTGTCATTTAAAGAGGTCCCAATGCGGTCCGAAACTTTTGAAGTGAACTGAATATTGCAAGGAATGAACTTCTTGAAAAAGCTTCAACGCCTCTGTGCGCATATCGCCAAAGCCAGTTGGTTCGGGCATGCAGTTACCGTTTTCATTGTTTTCAATGCTATTGTGGTTGGCTTGGACACGTCGAACTATCTTCACAACAAACTCGAGCATGTATTTCGATGGATCAATGACATCGTCTTGATCGCATTCATCGTCGAAGCGTTGATCAAGATGATGTCCACTTTTCCACGAAGCGATCGATATTTCAGAGACGGTTGGAACATCTTTGATTTCACGATCATTGTGTTTTGCTTAATCCCTGCGACCGGACAGCTCGCGACCATTGCTCGATTGGCGAGAGTGTTGCGGGTACTTCGACTGGTGTCGGTGTTGCCGCACCTACGTGTCTTGGTCACCGCTTTAATCCATTCAATTCCAGGGATGTTCAATATCGTGCTTCTGATGTCGATCATTTTCTATGTGTACGGAGTTGCCGGCTATCACTTGTTTCACGAAGTCGATCCCACTCATTGGCGCACACTAGGAATCTCTTTGCTGTCCCTTTTTCGGATCGTCACGCTCGAAGACTGGACTGACATCATGTACACCGCCTTGGACCACTTTTGGTGGGCATGGGCGTACTTCCTGAGTTTTGTCATTGTTGGAACGTTCGTAATCATCAATCTGTTTATTGGAATCGTGATTACCAATGTACAGGAAGCAAGGGAAAAGTCATTGGAGGAACTCAGAGCAGCCGTTCACACCGATGATGTCATTGCAGAGTTGAGACAGACTCGGGAGGCATTGAAGCGAGTTCAGGATGAATTGGAGCAACGAATTCAAGTGCCCCAAAAGAGTGACGTGAGCTAGGCTACATCCTGAAATTGCAAAGAGTGGAGGGTGTGATAGATTCCTTGCGCTTCAAGAAGTTCGTCGTGCGTTCCCATTTCCGCAACACGACCATCGTCAAGCACCAAAACTCGGTCCGAGTCTTGGATTGTTTGGAGACGATGGGCGATTATGATTGAGGTTCTTCCGCGTGTTAGTGTTCTAAGTGCATCTTGGATCAGCAGCTCGGTCTCGCTGTCGATGTTTGCGGTTGCTTCATCTAATACCAGTATTTCTGGATTTGTCGTTAAAACGCGAGCGAATGCGAGCAGTTGGCGTTGTCCTTGGGACAGGTTTTGTCCTCGTTCAGCCAGCTGGGACTCATACTGATTAGGCAGCGACATGATGAAGTCATGGGCATTCGCAGCCTTTGCGGCAGCTACGACATCACACTCATTTACATCTGGATTACCGAGTGAAATATTGTGATAAATGGTTCCGGAAAATATGTGAAAATCCTGAAGTACTACCCCAATTCGTTTCCTCAAGTCATGGGTGTGTATTCGATTGACGTCGATTCCGTCAAGAAATATGGAATTGTCGTCGATGTCGTAGAACCGACTCAGAAGCCGAATCAGCGTGCTCTTTCCTGATCCAGTCGCACCCACAATTGCAAGTTTCTCTCCGGGCGCAATTGAAAATGAAACATCCTTTATGATGGTGTTGGCACCATAGCCAAACACCACATTGCGAAACTCTAGTGAGCCTTCTAGCCTCTCAGGAAGTCTAACCGGATCTTCGGGTTCGTGATTTGCTTCGTCCCAATCAAGAGCTTGGAAGATTCTCTCGCCACTCGCCATTGCTCGAAACAGAATGTTGATTTGTTCACCTAGTACCACAATTGGGTGGAACAGCATGTCGATGAATCTCGTGAACAGGATCATTCCCCCAAGGGAAATTTCATCTTGGATGACTTGGCCACCGGCATACCAGAGAATTACACCGATTGCGATAGAAGCGACGCTATCGTTGAACGAAGAGTAAAGAGTCTCAAGACGCATGGAACGAGATTCGAACAGAAGATTGTTGCTGTTTATCCTCCGATACCTACGGAGGTTGTAGTCCTCTCTCGTGGACAATTGAACAACCTGAAGACCACTCAGGTTTTCCTGGAGGTTTTGGTTTAGCGCCGACACAGATTGACGCACCAGTCTGAATAGCCGTCTGGTGTAGCGACGGAAAACGAGTGTTACCACCACAAGTATTGGTACATACAACATCAAGATCAATGACATCTCGACGTCGATGGCAAGCATGACGGCTAAAGCGAAGAAGAACGGCATGAGCTCTCCCACGAGTGAGCCAAGGCCCCGTAAGAGTTCATAGAGCGACTCGACGTCATTCGTCACCCGTGTCATTACGCGGCCTACTGCAACGTTGTCATAAAACGTGAAAGGACGGGTTGCAAGATGCTGGAAAACATCGTGCCTCAAATCTCGTAGTCCGTTTATCACAGTTCTTGTAAGCGTCATGCGATGAACATGAGACGTAAAAGCCCAGCACAGCTGCGCGAGGACATAAAGTGCACATGCAGAGAACAGTAAAGACCAACCAGTGTTGGTCGCCAACCATTCGGTTATTCCAATCAAGCCAAAATCAGGAGCGATTGTTTCTGGCTGACGGCGAAGAATGTGGTCGATAACAACAATCGAGAGAATGATGGGGAGAGCGATTGCCAGTAGCGACGTGATGCAAACCGAGACCAAGCTGACGCCGAGCGTCTTCCAGTAAGGTCGCATCCATTTGAGCAATCGAAGTAGGAGCTGCGTATTGAGCACGGCTCCAGAAAGCTCCGCATCGAACAACCGGTAATCTCTACTGTTATTCGTTGGTTCGCTCACGATGCTGTCACGGTCGCTGTAGGAGGAGCTATCGAGTCTTCGCTACCTTCACGCTGAATTCGCTCCAGTTCCGCATAGATTCCGTTTAGCGACAAAAGTTGATCGTGAGTCCCCGATTCTGCTATTTCTCCATGATCGAGCACGACGATCCGATTGGAGTGGCGGGCGGTAGAGACTCGGTGTGAAACCAGAAGCGTTGTTTTGTTAGCACGTAGTCCTGCCAAGCTGGACAAAATTTGCTCTTCGGTTTCGGTGTCCACAGAGGAAAAACAATCATCAAGTATCAGAACCGGTGCGTTGCGAATCAGTCCTCTAGCCAGAGTTGCTCGTTGTTTTTGCCCGCCCGATAGTGTGACGCCTCGTTCACCAACGACAGTTTCCATTTTGAAGGTCATTTCTTCGATGGATTCGCTCAGACTCGCAGCTTCAGCGGCAAGCCACACTTGGTCTATGTTTCTCCGTGGTTGGTCGTAGGAAATGTTGGAACGAAGTGGTTCTCCGAACAAGAAGGTATCTTGAGGGACATAGGCCACTTGAGAGCGTAATCGGTCAAGTGGATAGTCGCAGACATCGAACTCGTCGATGAACACTGAATCTCGGGGAGTGTCGAGCAATCGAACCACTTGTTTCAGCAATGTGGTCTTTCCTGAACCGATTCGTCCCATGAAAGCGATGATCTCTCCCCGCCGAATAGAGAGGTTTATGTTGCTGATCGCTGGTTGTTCAGACCCTTGATATGAAAATGTTGATCCGCGAAACTCAATATTGCCTCGAATCAATTCGGGTGCCCAGATCGATGCCTGATCTTCAATCTCAGGTTCTGTATCGAATACGGCAAAGAGTCTACGGGATGCCACGGCAGCTCGTTGCATCATGCTGATGATCATTCCCGCTACTCGAAACGGCTGTACGATCATGTTGACATAGAAAAAAAACGCAGTGAATGCGCCAATGCTTAATGTTCCTTGTAACACCGAATATCCTCCGTAGCCGAGAATCGCAATGGCCGAAGCGGCAGCCATCGTGGGCATCACCGAGTGCATGATCGAATGAATTCTTGCGTGCTTGTAGAAGGCATCGGTGTAGTCTTGGTTTCTGGCGTCGAATCGATTTAGTTCCTGGCTTTCGAGAGCCATCGCCTGAATAGTTCGAATTCCAGACAAGTTTTCTTGTACATGAGATCCTAGGGACGAAAGTCTTTCCTGGACTTGTCGCGAAGCAACTCCAAGTCGTAGCGATGTGCGCCATGTATAGAGAAAGAGAATGGGGAGTGGAGGTAAGACAAAGAGCGTGAGCGCTGGAGAGAGATAGACCATGCACGAGAATCCGACTAATGTCGCAAAACAGAAGATCACGACCATGGTCGTTCCGTTTCCTATCAATCTCCGAATAAGCTGGATATCGGCCACGGCTCGAGTCATGAGGTCGCCAATGGCATAGTGCCGATAGAACGAAGGACCCATGCGCTGAAGTTGCTTATAGAACGCATGTCGCAGGTCATACTGAACGAGAAATCCCGCCCGTCGAACCGCTATTCGAGCCCAACTCACCACAAGAAACCGAGCAACTACAGCGCCGACGATGCCCAGTATGGGCAAAAGCAAATTGGATCTTCCTTGTGTCAATCGATCGATTCCGACCATTAGGCAAAGTGGAACTGCGGCTTCGAAAAGTCGGGCGATGAAGAACAATGCGATTCCACCCAAGAGTCTCCCTTTGTACTTCCTTACAAAGGGATAAAGCCTCAGCAGATCACGAAACATATTGAAAAGATGTCGAAAGAGAGACGACTAAAAAGAAGCGTTGTTGGGTACTCTGGGAAATGGGGCGATGTCGCGAATGTTTTCCATTCCCGACATGTAAAGGACAAGTCTTTCAAAACCTACACCAAAGCCAGCATGGGGAACAGACCCATACTTGCGAAGCTCTCGATACCACCATAGTTCTTCGCGCATTGCATCATCCATCCGGGAGTCGAGAACGTCAGTCCGCTCTTCCCGTTGGCTGCCTCCAATAATTTCTCCGACTCCTGGAACGAGCACATCCATAGCCGCCACAGTCTTTTCGTCGTCATTGAGACGCATGTAGAACGCCTTGATCTTGGCGGGGTAGTTGCAAACCACCACTGGTGCGTCTGCTGCTTCGGTTAGGTAACGTTCATGTTCAGTTTGAAGGTCCAAGCCCCATTCGACTGGATACTCAAACTCCTTCTTGGAATTCTGCAAGTTGGCAATCGCATCGGAATAATCCATCTGAACGAAGGGCTTGTCTATCACAGTCTGAATCCGTTCTTTAACCGTGTTGTCGATTCGTTCATTAAAGAATTCAATATCGTCAGGTACGGCATCGAGTACCGATTCAAAGACACACTTAAGAAAGTCTTGTGCCAGATCAGCGTTGTCCTGAAGATCTGCGAATGCAATTTCAGGCTCAACCATCCAAAATTCCGCGAGATGTCTGCTCGTGTTTGAGTTTTCTGCTCGAAACGTCGGGCCAAACGTGTATACCTTAGATAGCGCCAGGCAATATGCCTCTACATTCAATTGCCCGGACACGGCGAGAAAAGTTTCTTTCCCAAAGAAGTCCTCATCGTAATTGGTCCTTTTGCTATTGGCAATGTCGAGCGTACTAACGCGAAAGAGGTCGCCTGCTCCTTCGCAATCGCTAGCAGTGATGATGGGCGTACTAATCCAGACAAAACCTCGCGTATTGAAATATTCGTGGATGGCTGTCGCAGTTGCATGACGCAATCTCGCGATTGCACCGAATGTATTGGTTCGCGGTCTGAGGTGTGCAACCGTCCTTAAGTATTCAAATGAGTGTCTTTTCTTTGCAATTGGATATTCTTCGGGATCTTCAACCAACCCAACCACTTGTACTTCCGAGGCTTGTATCTCTCTATCCTGGCCACGTCCGCTAGACTCGACAACTACTCCGCTAACACATACCGCTGATCCTGTTGTCAGCGACTGAATTTCGTGATAGTTCGGTAAGGATTCGTCGGCCACAGCTTGGACGTGATTGAAACTTGAACCGTCATGGATCGAAAGAAATGAAAATCCGCCTTTGGAGGACCGTATTGAACGTACCCAACCCTGCACTGTAACAGTAGATTGGATGCCGACTTCATGGTTGAGTACGTGCCGAATTTCAACAACTTCCATGAGATTTGCCAGTTGGCTAAAACTATCTGTATGGCGATTACAGAAATCGCGCATTTTGCATATGTTAGCTATATACGATTTGAACCAAGGACCACTTAATTCCGGAATCGTCGACTTGGCACGTCTCATTGTGCATCTAGACTTCCAAAAGGTCCTCGTGGAGTTACCGCAACATCATTGCTGACTGTTCAAGCCATCAGGCTATTTAACAGCCTTGTCATCCGATTTCATTACGAGCAGTCCAGATTGGATAGAGGCTGTGGCTGCACGGTCCAAATAGGACTTGGTCGGTAGCTACTAGGTTGCGAATGGTGGTCGTGATCGTTAAATTCCGAGCATACGGTCGTTCCGCAAGAGTAGGTGAACTTTGTCAACACATTGGGAAACGAGGCTTGACAATGATGGGTCGATTGTGTGACGATTTTTTATCGTGCGGCATCTTGTCCATAAGAAACGGAACCTCGGGCGAATAGTAGAGTTGTCCGTAGTTCTGAGGAAATCTACAACACTATAGGGGTGAGCCCATGAATAAATTCCGATTTGTCTCTATCGTTATCGTTGCATTCTCCTTTGCATCTACTGCAAATTCCAACGAAACCACAGGAGCTGACAATTCTGCCGCCAACAACAAGGATTCGTCAGATCCGATTGTGGTCGATGAGTTCAATTTACCAGACCTCAAGAGTTCCGAAACAGTCGAGGCAATGGGCAGTTTGTTGCAGTCTTTTTCCAATTTGGCTTTTGAAACTCTTGACGACGTATTTAGCGAAGACTCGGTCAGCGCAGCCTTGGAAGAAGCTTGGACTAAGCAAGTTGAAGAGTTTGACGCTGACGAGAACGGTGGATTGAGCAGAGAAGAAGTGGTAGCAATTCCCGACTTCAGGCTAGACGATGAAGGAAATGTGCTTTCAGACGAGGAGTTTGCCGCGCTCGTGGACGAGACATTTGAGAACTTGGACAGCGACAACGACGGCGAAATTACGAAGAAGGAAACTCAGGAATACATGATGGCTGAAATTGTCAAAGCGCAGGAAGTGATCGATAGTGCGGTAGAAGAATTCAATCTGAATCTCGCGCCATTGGAAGACAGCAACGAGTCTTCATCGGATGTCGACACAGGCAAACTCAAGCAGTAAGTATCGTGCCAGTCAATTAAAGAGCTTTTTTTGGTTAGATGCCACAACATTCTCAAGTCTTTCTTCGGGATCAAGACTTCGTAGACTTTGTCTCTAAAAAAGTGATTTCTGGACTGAGGAATCGACCAACCTTGCTTCCCACATGCTTGACCAATTTCCATTAGAGGAATAGAAACTGCTTCATTTAGTCTAAAATTGGAATTGATACATCCAAATTTAGACCTAATATGGACTTTGTAGGTCGATTTTTCGACTTTCCTAACCAAAGCTGCTTTGTTTTTGGCCCACGAGGTACCGGCAAGTCGACGTGGCTGAGAGCAACGATTTCCAATGCCGTTTATCTAGACCTCTTGAGTCCGCGCCTGTATCGCGAACTCGCCGCTTATCCTGAACGACTTCGAGATCACTTTGAAGCTAGCAGAAATTCACGCACAGTAATCATCGATGAAATTCAACGTGTACCCGCTGTGCTTCCTGTCATACATGCAATACTAGAAGAATCTACTCCGCCTCGTTTCATACTGACAGGTTCGAGTGCACGAAAACTTAGACGTAATGGAACCGATCTGTTAGGGGGCAGAGCTCTACAAAAATATATGCACCCGTTTATGGCCGCCGAGCTTTCTCGTTTCCACCTTGAACGAGCTTTACTCCATGGAATGCTACCGCTGGTTGTTGCGTCAGATGATCCTCACGAAGTGCTTGAATCGTACATAAGTCTTTACATTGACGAGGAAGTGCGAGCGGAAGCCCTGACGCGAAACGTAGATGCATTCATTCGGTTCCTTGAAGCCATGAGCTTCTCGCACTCCAACTTGCTCAATATAAGCAATGTGGCACGTGAGTGTCACGTGCAGCGAAAAGTCGTTCATTCCTACATATCGATTCTTTCCGATCTGCTCTTGTCGTTTTCTGTGCCCATTTTTGCAAGACGAGCCAAGAGAGCTACCGTGGCTAGCTCCAAGTTCTATTTTTTTGACACTGGTGTATTTCGAACCATGAGACCACGCGGGCCGATTGATCGACCGCAAGAGATAGAAGGAGCAGCGTTGGAAGGATTGGTTGCTCAACACTTGCGAGCGTGGTGCGATTACCGGTTCGATGGTCCAAGTCTTTACTTTTGGCGTACACAAGCAGGTACCGAAATCGACTTTGTCGTCTACGGCACAAATGAATTTGCAGCACTAGAAGTCAAGAATTCTCAGAGCATTCAATCGGCAGATGTACGACCGCTACAAACGTTCGCCTTTGACTATCCAGAGGTTTCGGTTGTCCTGTTGTATCGAGGCGAAAGTGTAATGATGATTCGCAACGTTAAATGCATTCCGGTTGAACACTTTCTTCGATGTCTGCGTCCTGATCGAACAATCAGGGAAGTAGTCGATGCAAGTATTGCTCTAGCGAAGTAGCCTTGACCATCGAAGTCCATTGACAAATACCAAAGCTCGAGTTTTCTAGTCTTAGAATCCGCAAAACGTATGCATTTGCAACTGATCGGTTGGCGCATTTGCAGAAATCAAGAATTGCTTCGCATATCGTCAACGCGTGGTTGCCTAGACCTCTTGGCATCTTTTCATTATGGAAGATTTTGCGTAAGAACACGGTGTTCACACTAGTAAATCTCGCATTCCGAGAACATTTCGAATGTTTCAAAATGTTGTTGAGTGACATCTACCTCCCAACTTCAATCACTACAGTGTTTGCCAGCATATCATGTATCATTCTACGGTCTCGACGAAAAATTGATAGAAGATCAACCAGTTCAACGATCATGGACAAAAATATGTTAACTATTAGTATCGCATCAATAATCAGATAACGTCGTAGAAAGATTCTAGACAGTGGTGGAACTTCATGCGTATCATTGTCGACAATCGCAATTCTAAGCAACAATTTCCCAATGGACTGTCCTCTCGTGGCAAGCAAGTATCCATTTACCAAAAAATAGATTGACAGAGGAATTAGGACTTGCAAGTATGCAAATACATTCAGGAGATTTGTCCATACAAATGTTTCCGTGGGTGCAAAGGCATATTCTAGCAAGCGATCAAATAGTGGTTCTGCTTCATTTCCACTTATTGAAACGACTATTACTGAAATTAGAATAATAAATACAAAAACAGAAATTCCAAGGATGATTGAATCCAAGATGATAGCCAAGAGTCTTTTGCCGCGCGATGCGAGTTGAACTTCGTCTATGGTATCGTCCGTCCGTAGTTGTGCGGACGGAGTGGCATATGGATTTGTAGAGTTGTTGTCAGTTGATGAAGTGGCCAAAATTCTCTCCGCACTTGGTTGTAGAAGCTAAGCATTCGAGCATCGCAATAGTTTTGCCATAGAGAACCCGAATATTGTGGATTGAACCTGAACGAGAGGTTTCCTAGATTCTCGATGAGAACGATGGAGGGTTGCTTCCCATTGTAAGCCAGAACTTGCAACACAGCAGATCGAGTATGGGGGAACACAACGATTCCAAATCACAGTAAAAGTCGCAACAAACAATCTGTTTTGTAGATTGCAGACAGCTTGGCTCGCTCAGGGCTTGTGAGAGCAAAGGGCACAGAATAGCACTGTCAGCGTACCTCAGGCACGAGCTTCTGTCCCAAATCGCTGTTCTTTCCTGAACTGTACATACCCTAAATATGTCTGAGATCGTCTCCAACTCACCTTACGCAATTCCAGATCTCTTCATATACCAGTACGCGTTTACTAGCCTTGCATAAAGCTCGGAGGGCAGTGAATCGATCACCAAATGACATGCGCGTCTGCATTCGTTCAGCGCTTTTCTGCGCTCCTCTAGATATTTGGCTGCTCCCAGAACTGCGAGGGCGTGATCTATGTTCTGAACATTTGTCTTGAGTGTCTCGTTCGGGGTGTTTTCGCGAAGACTAGCCAAAAGGACACTGTGGCGGATGGCTAGGAGTCGTAACGCAGTAGGGAGATCCTCGTCTTCATCTCGTAAAGAAGTGATAAGAACGACAAGAGCTCGTTTTCTTTGTCGCACCAAAAGATCCTCAGCAGCCGCTACGTAGTCCGAAGCCTCGGTTCCTGTTTGTAGGTCATAAGTGTGACGTAGCAGTGTCCCAATGCCGGACAGACCCGTCAGACTAGGTACCCATCGGTTTTCTTGTCCAAAGCACAAAACTGCAACTCGATCTCCTTGGCTAAGGGCTATATAAGACAAGAGGGTCACTGCATCCAGTGTCCGATCGAAAAGAGACACTTCACCGTCGTGACTGTGCATTCGTCGACCCGTGTCCACCAGAAATAGCAGCTGCTGCGATCTTTCTTCTTGAAATTCCCTGGAAATTAGGTTTCGTCGTTTTGATGTTGCCTTCCAGTCGATTCGATTGAGAGGATCGGCCTGCCGATACTCCCTAAGTTGGAGAAACTCAAGCCCTTCTCCGCGGCGTATCTGTTTCTTAATACCCATCTGGTTCGTTTGATGCACCAAGAGTAGTTTTAGGTATTTGGTTATCTGAGAAAAATCTGGAAATACCCGTACATTGCTTTTACATTCAATGTGGAGTATTCGTTGCCAGAAACCAAGCATCGAATCTACGGCAACGTCGCTAAAGTCAAATGTAAAGTCACCACGCAAAGTCGGAATTATTGTGTATTCGACGATTAATGGAGAATCGTGTGGAATATCACCGGTTAGTGGAATGCCTTTTGGCCCCAATTCCAAGGGACAACGATCGTTAATCGTGGCTCTGACTCTTTGGGACAGGTTATGTCGAATTTGTATGCGAACATTGGTTGGTTGACCAAAGGCAAGAATGGTCGGAAGTCTTCGGTCAACCACCAATCTGCCACGGTTTAGCAAAGTAAGCGCATCCACGATGACGATGAGCAATGTGATAATCGCCAATACAGTAACTGTGGCTTGCAACCGGCCGAAAATGGATGCTGCTGTTACCAACAGAATTGCTATGACCAAAGACTTAGTCGGTCTCACGTACGCGGTGCCTCTACACTTTGAATGGCGGTTTCGAGTACTTGGTCCTTTGAGTGTCCTTCAAATTGAAAGTCCGGGCTAAGTGCAATCCGATGTCGTAGTACCGACACAGCCACAGATCGAACATCATCTGGTGTTACGAATGTACGACTAGAGAGAAGTGCTTGTGCACGAGCCATTCGTATCAATGCAATGGCAGCTCGAGGGCTTGCTCCTTGGCTTATACCTTCAAACTGTCTAGTGGTCCGAACGATGCTCACCGCATAGCTCAGTACGGCCTGATCTACCAGAATTTGAGAAGAAACCTGCTGGGCATTTCTTACATCTACTGCTTCCGCGACCGCTTCTATGGATGAGGTGTCCAGTTTGTCCGCAGGCTTTCCTGTCGTGACGAGGTCAACTAGAGACTCCTCGTTTGATTGATCTGGGTATTCGATCAAGACATTTACCATGAACCGATCTAACTGCGCTTCCGGAAGCGGATAGGTACCCTCGAATTCAATGGGATTTTGTGTAGCCAAGACCATATATGGCTGTTCGATTTCAAAACTCTCACCTTCAATGGTCGATTGCCTTTCCTGCATCACCTCTAACAAGGCCGATTGAGTTTTTGCAGGGGCACGGTTGATTTCGTCGGCAAGTAGTAGATTGGTGAATACCGGACCCTTTCGAATCACGAACTGTTCTTCTCTCATGTTGTATTGAGCATGCCCGGTAATGTCACTAGGCATGAGGTCGGGAGTAAATTGAATGCGATTGGTGGAGCAAGCAATGCTCGTAGCCAAAGCTCGAACGAGCAAAGTCTTGCCGAGACCGGGTACTCCTTCCAGCAAAACATGTCCATTTGCAATCATGCACTGCAAGACTTGAGAAACTACCGCTTCTTGTCCGATTAGCACGGAATTAACGTTCTCGGCAATTCTCTCGAATACCTCTGCGCATGCCTCTACGTTTGCCGTCGTGACATGTTGAGTTTCGTTTGTATTCATCGGCCTGTACCAAATCCGAAAGATGAACAGGGCATAGACTTTCTCCAGATCAAGTCGATCAGGACAATTATGGCGATAACAAAAGCCACAAGCCTTTTGGTTTGGACTGGTACGAGTATTGAGACATTGAAATAACTCGTCATTTGCCTCCAACAAGTTTGGGTGCAAGAACTAACAGAGAGGTGGAGACATCCTCATATTCACATCCAGGGCGATAGTTGGCCTCCAAGAATGCCACAAACGCCTGTGCTAGCATAAACTAACAACTCGATCGTGACTGGAGACTCCTGGATGCTGCGTGACATTGCGGTTTGCTTGGCTCTTATAGTCTTGTTTTTGACTGTCTTGGTGTCCGGATGTGCAACGATTTACACAGCTCCCGATTTTGGCACCTATAGATATGCACACTCAAAAATTGCGCTTCTTAAATTCGATGTCACAATCGAATTGGGCGGCGAAAGTGAAAATGTAACGGCCAAGGAAATTCAGCAACTCGAAGCAGAGCAAGGCGAGTCATTTCAGCGTGCGGTATATACGCACTTCTTACAAGGCCAACAACAAGGACGGTATACGGTCGAGTTTCAAGATATCGACAAAACGAACACGTTGCTCAATCGTGAACTGGAACAACATGCGACCAGTGAGGATTTGACCGCACTGACCAAAGCGGAGATTTGCACAATCCTCGAGGTAGACGCTGTAATTGCCGGAGACATAAAGCTAGATAGACCAATGGGTTCAGATACAGCTATTGCTTCCCGACTTCTAGCTGGTCTGATTGGAACGAAGAATCAAGCACATATCCGCATGTCCATACATGAGGGTGAAGAGAGTAAACTCCTTTGGAACTATGAGCATGTGGCCCGAGGGGGATTGCTCAGCTCTCCAGAGTCAGTTGCGCGCGCAGTGATGAAAGGTGCCGCAAGAACATTTCCCTATGAGAAGAACCGTTAAGTCTGGTCCTAGGATGAATTCCGATCAATCAACTGCTCCACCAATTCAGTTTTCAGCTACTTTGGGATGGATTTTTGTACAGTGCTTGAACCAATCTCACTTGTTCTATCAGCTCAGATTCTGTACGAGCTAGCTTTTCTTGCCGTAACACCGACCTAATTCGAGATTCGTCTATTCCCAATTTGCGTGCCGTATTGGAAATGTGTTGGTCTCTAAGGTCCAATGGTTGATTTCTCAGTGCATGCGACCCCGAAGCGATCAAATACGTACGCAAGTCCTTGTTGCGCCAGGCAAATCTTGCTGCGCTTGTGGTGTATTCGTAAGCACTTCTTCGTGGACCACTCATTTCGTACGCTGGTGGTGACAATCTGACATTCCAAGAGACGATCAATACTAGAATTGCCAAAGCGATTCCTAAGACGACCTGAGGCGCGTTATTCCAGATCAAGGAGAAAACCGAGGGAAATTCTGAAATGGGCATGATCCACATCGTGCGATTGACAAGACTCGAATTTGGTTGCCCAAAGCGAGAAACTATTGAATACAAGAAGTAAGCATTGTCGTCGCATCTGACGTAGCTATTAGTCCACTGGTTGAGAGCTGTAACAAAGTAGATCTGTCCCTCTCCAATTTTCATTCTCAGAATACCCTCTCCCAAACGCTCTGGATTGGATGCTAGTGCAGCAGGACTGAATTCAAGTAGGTTTTGGTTCACCTGGGGGCTCTGCAAAATCAGTGGCGGACCATTGTCAAGCTGGATTGCTTGAGTTTGATCCGGACATGGAGGGACAACGTCCAAACTATACGACACTGGCACAGGTCGCAGTACTCGTGAGAGATACACTCCAAGATTCATTGGAAACAATTGTGGGCCTTGGCGTTCAATTGCTTCCTCTTCTCGATGGCGAGTTACCTTATAGATAAGCGTTCCGCCGTCTCTGACCCAATTCTCAAGAATCGAGCTCTGCTCCTCGGTCGCGATCGTATAGGGGCCGTGCTGTATGACTATGGTGTCGAGTGTTGAAGGCAAGGATTCGCCTTTGAATGGAGAGTCTCGCTGAATGGATACATTGTGCTTCTCAAACAGAATTGAAACTGCCAACCACGGATTCAGCCTCGCTTCGTCAATAAGCACTTGAACTTCGTAGCTATCACGACGTAAATAAAGCCAAATGCCGACCCCGATCAGGGCTGCAACACCCACAATCAGAATGGTGTAGATCAGTGCCTTACGCATTGACTCTAAAGTTTTCCAAATAAAGGGCGCTCAATGCTGCAAAGTCTTCGTCCGAGATGGGAAGTCTTGCGTATGCTAGCTTTTGCCAGTTTTGGGTGATGCGATCAAAGGAATCAGACAGCTCGGGCGTGGTCTCATGTACAGCTCTCATACACGACGCTTCTGTATCGCTTGGGTTTATGTTGCACTTGTACTCGGTGATCATCGAATAGAGTGCGCCTCGATACAGCAACGACATGGCGTCACGAAAGTGTCCGGATTCCCAACAGTCTCTCGCGGCTACAACAATGTCGTTTGGAAGCGTCAGTGCTTTTTTGAGTTCTGGTATGCGACTGTGGGAAGCCGCGACATTTCGTTTTGTCTTGACTAACTTTATGCGAACGTAGTCCGATGTCACGATCTTGAACACCAACCATAGAATCCCGGCAATGAGGAGTGTCCACGCAAGTATGTGAAGAAGTAAGGCAAGCCTGGGATTTGATGAATTGCCTTCAGAGGGAGGTTCAAAGTCTCCATACCGGGTCTCAGTCCGACTTATCCGATCACTCCGTACGATATTTTCAATTTCCGATGCTACAGCCACACGAGTTGGGTTTTCACTTTCTACATATTGTGTTTGAGGTTGGCGTATTCGGTCGCTTTGGACTACCTTGTCAGACTCTGTTGCTACTGTTGCTCCAATTTGTGCTAGATAGCCTTCGGTTGATGGCTTCGCAAGTGAAGGCATGCAGAATATGACGACAAGTAAGACGCCAAGCAGGGGTGCAATACGTCTAACCATTCTTTGAAATTCCAGATCAAGGTCCCATCCTTCAAGTTCGATTCTGCGATTCAGATAGAGTGCGAATCCGCAACAGACATAGAACGGGGCAACACAGGCAAAGGCTACGAATACTGCCGTCAAGACGATTTTTGGTCCCCAGAACGAGAAAAACAGGAATCTGACCAATTCCGAAAAGGCTGTTGCAAACGCAATACTTGGATCCGTCTCGATCGGCGAGAAAAACCAAATAGCCAACACGAGAAAGAACAACAAGATTGCAAGTTCAAATAAAAGCCCCATCGAGTGCAAGCCAAAATACGCCCCCTGAACATCTTCTTTTATTAGCAAACGACGTTGGCGAACTCGGCCAGAGTGTGACTGATGCTCTTCCAATGCGGCAATGGGGGCAAGCGTGCTTCGACCTGGAAAGAAGCGGAACACTGTAAGCCAAAGGAGACAGTCGGGAGAGAAAAGGTTTCTTTGCATGGAACGCCATTTCGCGTGTTCACCAAAAATGGAGCTTGCCACAGTTGTCATGGGAATACGTTCATAGATAGGTTTGAGCCACCACAGAACTAGCAAGGCAAGCAGAACATTGGGAAGAAACCACACCGCTACGAACACGGGAACTGCAACTATCAGCCAACCTGCAACTAGACGCCACCAATAGCGTCGAGCAACCAATACTCCTAGATCGATCGCCTCCAAGTCTGGTCGGGGCCGGATCTTAATCTGAGCTCTGTCGAATTCCATGTCTACCGGCTAGTACGAAGTAAAAGACGACAAATAACCATAGCCCAATGCCGACACCATACTTGAGGGTCGAAGGAAGTTGTGTTGCAGACCAGAACGCCTCCACGAATGCAGCAACGAAGAACATAATCATCGCACCGAATGCCAACACTACCGCAGTTCGTCTCGCTCGACGAATTGCAGAAGAACGGGATACAGCACCGGGCGCTAGCAGAGCTTGGCCGAGCCGAAGCCCCGCCGCACCTGAGATAGCAATTGCTGTCAGCTCTAAAGCACTGTGTCCAGCGATAAACGATAGAAGAGTTTCTCCGTAGCCGATTATCAGTAGGTGCGTTAGTACTGCCGAATGGTTTAATCCGTTGAAAGCCAGTACAACAATGGTTCCTATCCCAAAGAAAAGACCACTTGCAACACAGCGAAGTCCAATGGATGCGTTGTTGTATATGTAATAGCCGAACATTCCAATTCTGGATCGAACACCCTCTGATTCACTACGTGTCCAACCATTGGGGTCGTACATGTCTTCAATATTCTCGACCTGCTGAGGCGACAAGACTGAGTGAACATACTTGTTGTCTTCAAGAATCAAAGCCGCAACCGCAACTGCTGGGATTAGGTACGCGCAGGACGCGAAGAGAAGCAATCTCCACTGCCGACGAACTTCTGCAGGAAAGTCGCGAGTAACAAACTCTAAAGCTTTGTCGTTCGTTCCACGGCACGAAACCGCGCGGCGCCGACCGCTTGCGGATCGGTTTG
>JAPOXO010000129.1:88154-151982 GCA_026707045.1 Gammaproteobacteria bacterium
GCCCATCCAGACCGATTTTGATATACGGCATTGTGGCCGCGCACTGTAAGTTCGTTCAGACGATTTACCAATTCATTGCTATAGTTTCGGCTTCGAGCTACTGCCAAGTCTCGTGCCACGTCTCTATAGAGTCTTATAAATTCGTCTACCCCTAGACTGTTGTTAGATCGCTTGTTTGCTTCAGCAGAATCGAGGACATACTGAAGCCGATCCCAATCGTCTTCTCTAAGCTGGACAAAATGAGTCTGCTTCACAAGTTTCCTCGAATGCCGTTAGCGTATTTCAAAACAGCGCGAACAGCGTCGTCACCAGTAGAACCATGAATGGGTTCCAAAATCTCTGCAAGTTCTTGTGAACGTGGACCCGAGAGTGAGCTAACTCTATCTTGAAAATCAGTGATCGCCGATTGTTCCGAGCGGTTTAATTTGACGGGGAACGCAGCACCAACAGCATCCTTTGGAGCCTTGCGTTTTATTCCAACGTCTGTATAGATCACCACTGTGTCCGCCACGTGGTCGCCAATTCGTTTAAATCCCTTCGACATTGACATGCTTACGAGAGCCGGAACACAGAACAGCATCACATCTAGGAATCGAAGCAAATTGCGAAGTAATGAAGGTGCTAGCCGGATCGGGGTTCCATCGGAATTCACAACTTTGAGATTCGCTACATTCTTTCCGGGTGTTCGACCGTCATTGAAGATTTCGAAGGCAACTCCATAAAACCAATTTAGCGCAAACGCTCCCAACAAACTTAAGAGCATCCCAATATCTGCCGTCGGAATTAGAGCTACAACCAGGGTCAAAATGACTAAAAGTGCAATTTTGATCAACTCATCGATCAAAAACGCTTGAGCGCGAGCACTGATCCCTGCCGGACAGAGGTGAATGATTGCTCCTTCTGGCGTTTCCAATTGCTCACGAGTATCGGTAATCAGATTATCCCGATGATGTGTATAGGATCGTACCGTTCGTTCGGACTCTCCAAATTCCTGCGACCCACTTGCCGCACCTTCGATTGGAATATGCGATGGATTAGTCGACATGTGAAGAGCTATAAGGAAAGAATATTTTCAAAAAATTGAGCTAGATCGTGGTCCGTTGTCGAAATTTTGTGAGATCAATGTCCCGTCGAAACGGAGAGCGCTGCTCAATGTACTCGATGTCATGTGCAACGAATTGCTTCTCTTCTTCTAAAAACCGTGCGACAGCATGTCGAAAGCTGGTGTCAGCTATGTAATGCGCTGAGTAAGTAGATCGGGGAAGATAACCACGGGCGATCTTGTGTCCTCCCTGAGCTCCGGCTTCGACGTGCTCGAGTTTGTGCGCGATGGCGAAATCGATTGCTTGGTAGTAGCAAGTCTCGAAGTGCAAGAATCTATGATCTTCGCTGCATCCCCAGTTTCTTCCGAAAATTGTGTCGTCGCCGAGAAAATTGATTGCTCCTGCGATGTACTCACCATCTCGTTTACACAGAATGAGCAGTGTCCGATCCGGCATTAACTCAGATACCAAGCTGAAAAATTCGCGATTGAGATAGGGATGACCCCATTTGCGATAGCCGGTATCAACATAAAACTTGTAAAACGCATCCCAGTGATGCTCTCGAAGGTCGCTTCCCGTGATCCATTCGATTGAAATTCCGTTTTTAACTGCTTCGCGACGCTCACGCCTTATGTTTTTTCGTTTCTTTGATGACAATTCAGACAAGAACTCGTCGAATGAAGTGTAGTTTGGGTTGTACCAATGAAACTGAGTATCGATGCGCTGTAGCCATCCAAGTCTTCCCGCTCTGTCCCATTGGTCCTTCGTCATGAAAGTGATGTGAGCCGAACTCAATTGAAGCTTTCGGGTAACTTGCGCGATCGTGTGCAGGAGCTGATCCTCCACTGGTCCGTCTAATCCATCTGCCGAAGTAAGCAGTCGGGGTCCGGTAGCTGGTGTGAACGGAATGCTCACCTGCAATTTCGGGTAGTACTGTCCTCCCGCACCATACCAAGCGTTAGCCCAACTTCCATCAAACACGAACTCACCTCTCGAGTGCGATTTGACATACATCGGAACGACACCTAAGGTTTGTTCTTGTGACTTGAGCTCAATATGAAATGGTTGCCAGCCGGTTTCAGCTGACACACTACCGCTTTCCTCTAGTGCTCGAAAAAACCGATGATCCACGAATGGATTGTAGGGTCGGCTTGTTGGATTCGCACACTCATTCCACGTGGAAGCAGCTACATCACAAATTGAATGCCGAATATGACCTTCAAGCTTTACTGAAGCGTTTCCCACGATTTGTCCGTCAAATTGGTCTGGGTACGAAGTACACAAGCATTTTGCTTATGTTCGCAAACTTTCAGTCAGTTCTTGGTCAGGACCAATCGCAAATTCTCCGCCTGGTCCAGTGAATTCGTGAACCATGAGTTGCTGAATTTCCATTCGTTCGCGTTCATTTGACTGTGCAAACGCTTCACTTTCTCGGTACGCCTTAAAGGCCATGCTCGTGTCATTCTTTGGGAATACGTACATAGGAGTCATTGCTTGAAGCATTGCAGCGCGTGGATGATCGGTTCGATTGACTCCCGCTCTATGCCAAGTTCGAGAATCATAGAGAATGATGCTTCCTCCGGGAGCTTCCACCACATCGGCATCCGGACCCGTATACGGTAGACCGTGTTGAGCGCGGTAACCTCGACGGTAAGTTTGGGCTTGTCCCCATTCCCTGGGTGGAGGCCGATCTAGTGCGTGAGAACCTAGTTTGAATGCCGTCGCACCCCGTTCCTTGGTGAAGTCCGACACACACACGTTGCGTTGTACACCAAGTACTGTTTCACGTGTTGGCGTAGGTACTTGTCCCCTTACACCTGTACCCCAGTGATATGGAAAATCAGAGTGCCACCCCTGTACGTCTCGTTGGCCATCATCCTTGTACAAAACAGCCATGGCTGGAGCGTGGGAGAGTCGGATGTCGGGTATACCCATGTATTGGCGAATCAACCAAAGAGACAAGGGCTCAGCCGCGGTTTTCGCAACTGCGACATGCTGTGCAATTGCATGGGCACGTACGCGAGTTCGGCCTTCATAGCGATCTGTACACGCTACGAGCTCAAGGCCCTCGACTATTTTGGAATCCAAAATGCACGGAAGGCATACCCAACCGTCTTCTTTGAGATGCTTCAAATACACGGAAGGCAATTCGGCTGGACCATGTGTCTCTTCGAACTCAACAGACACTAAATCTTCGGAGTTCAGCTCCAATTTCGAAGGAAAAGAAAGTGTGAACTTGGAACTTGTGCTTGACGAGACTTTATTGACCACTGTACCCGTTTCGACATGGATCAGTTCGTTTCTACCGTGTCTATCCCATACGGTACTGTCGTCAGCCTCACTCGTACATGCGAGTCGATTTCCATTGAACGAAGCGAATCTGCCATCTTCTGATTCCAAGAGAAGATAGTTGCGCTCAGGACGATTTACGACGACAGCGCGTTCCTCAAAGATGTCGCCATCAACCATGTTTTGATCGATTTGCCCTAGCTCGCCGCACCGCCTTCAGCAGCGCCCGTGGTCTGGAGTTCGACGAAACGACGATAGGCTCCACCCGGTCGATTGAGCAGTTCCTCGTGACTGCCTTGTTCCACGATCGAGCCATTCTCGAGAAATACGATCTTGTCGGATTGCGCAATTGTGGAGAGTCTATGGGCAATGATGATCACAAGCCTATCTTTTGCCGCTTCGTGCAGAGAATTGACCAAGTGTTCTTCTGTCTCAGGGTCTAGCGCTGAGGTCGGTTCGTCCAATATCAGGATTCGAGAGTCGCGAATAAGTCCTCTGGCTATGGCTATTCTCTGTTTCTGCCCTACCGAAAGTCTGCTTGCTGTAGTCGCGCCGAGCTTGGTTTGGTAGCCCTCGGGAAGAGATTCAATGAAGTCGTGAATCCCTGCTATTTTTGCAACGCGCTCCACTTCGGCTTGAGGAGCATCGAGTTTTCCATAGCAAATGTTGTCACGAATGGTTTCAGAGAACAATTGAGTCTCCTGAAAAACGTATGTAACTTGGCTCCGCAGACTGTCGAGTGTGAGGTGATCCACGTTTTTCTTATCAATGAGAACTTCACCTTCAGTCGACATGTGGTAACGAGGAATAAGATAGGCCAAACTCGTTTTACCAGCACCGGTTGGACCTACAAAAGCAACAATTTCACCAATATTGGCTTCTAAGTCAATTCGGTTTAGAGCTCGTCTGCCATCGGGATAGACCAGCCCCACACGCTTCATTTCGATTCCCTTGGAGATCTTTCCAAGTTTGACATTTCCCATGTCTGCTTCAGGTTCCATATCCATAAAGGCGAATACTCGTCGCATAGCCACTACGTTATCCATGAAACGAATCCAAAGCCATCCGAGCGCAAAAGCAGGTCCTCGAAGGTAGCCCATAATCAATCCAAGGGCGACAACATCTCCCGGGGTCAAGTCTCCGTGAATCACCCTGAATACAAAATAGGCAGTAGGTGCCAATGATGCTGCCTTGCCCATAATCCCACTACAGAAAAAAATGATGTACCAAAGGAAAGTGACTCTACGATAGCGGAAGAACGACTCTTTGCTGTCGTTGTCGAATCTGCCTTTTTCTTCTTTGTTGCCGCCTAAACTCTGAACCGCGAGTACATTGTCCATCCCTTCTTCGATTGTTGCAGTAGTGATAGAACCTGCTGCTCGGGCAGCTTGACCTCGTCGCCTTACAATCCGACCGAACAAGCTTGAGACCAGAACCCATGCGGGAAAGATCAGTACTGTGAGAATTGCAATCTCTGGTAGGTGGGGATAAGCACTTATCAGCATGAAGTACGCTTGCATGAACAGGATCGTCGACATGATGGGAGTGTGAGTTATCTCGTAGAAAATCTCGTTGATCTGAGGGGTGTCGTACATTACCCGATAGATTGAATCTCCAATCCTCTGTTCCTCGAGTTTCGTCATAGAAAGCGAGGTAATCCGTGCAAACAAATTCGAGCGCAAAGTGTGATTTAGAGATTGGTTCAATCGCATGTGCAACTTAAACTCTGCCCAACCATATAGCCCACCGGCAGTACTGTGTCCACCATGCATGTGGTTTTCGACCTGTGTTGCATAATCGTGCCCTTGGGCAAGTCCAGCATCGACTTCGTCCTCGAACCCTTGAGTATAGGAACCGATGAAAACGACGAAAAATAGTCCAATCACTGCAAACCAAATGACGATTTCAATCGGTGACGCAAATTCGAGTGCAGACACGAAAGGCATAGCGTAACTAGGAAATCCCGAAGCTTCCGAAACCGGAATCCGGAGGACTACGTGATCCGTTAAGACCTTGAGAGGCCATGGGAGTAAAAACAGAGGAATGGAATAAGATCCTAGTTTTAAAATGAACTTAGCGAGATATCTTCCCCAAAACAATCCGATATACTTGGTTGCCCTAAATATAATTCCCAAGGCTTCGCCCGCACCGATGTCTGTTCGGGTATCTAGGCCGCTGGAACGAGCGTCGAGTTCTGCTTCTCGTTCTCGAAGAGTCTTCTTTCTAGACTGAGATTGGATCGGTTCTGCCATTACGCCGACCTTCCTGCTACGTTAGTAAGGTTTGATTCTGTCTCAACAAACGTGCGATAGCGTCCACCGGGCAATTGCATGAGGTCGTCGTGGTTTCCGCTCTCGATGATTTTTCCGTCCTCCAAGTACAAAATATTGTCTGCTTGGCGAATTGTTGAGATTCGGTGCGTAATCAAGAAGATTGCACGCCCTTCCTTGTCTTTATCACGCTTCACCCATTCAATAAGGTTTTGCATGACTTTGTATTCAGTAGCAGCATCCAACGCCGCCGTGGGTTCGTCAAGTACAAGCAATGGCGCATTTCTGATTATTGCTCGAGCGATCGATAACCGTTGTCTTTGACCCGTCGAGAGCTTTCCACCACGATCCGACAAAACAGTATCCAACCCGTTCGGCAAATCCTTGACGTACTCGTCAATAGCAGCGATTCGTAGTGACTCAAGCACCTGGTCGTCGGTTGCATTGGGAGCAACATATCGAATGTTGTCTCGAACCGACATTCCGAAAAGCAGATTCTCCTGCAACGCAATGGCAATCTTTCCCCTTAAGGTATGTGTCAGATAGTCTCGAATATCCTTCCCATCAACACTGATTGAACCTGTATCCGGATTAAATAGGCGCAATAGAAGTGCCATGAGAGTACTCTTTCCTGAGCCGGTTGGTCCAATGATTGCCGTGACTGTTCCTCGTTCAGCTCGGAAGGAAATATCGCTTAGAACCGGTCTATCTTGTTCGTAACGAAAACCCACATTTGAGAATTCAATATCGCTTTTGAATTCGGTTAACGGAACTGCGTCGTGTTTGTCCTTGATGTCCGGTTCAATATCCAGAATGTCGAACACCCGTCGCAGACCCATTGCCATATCCTGTGCCGTCATCCAATTCCGGAGCAATCCACGAAGATGATTTGCTCCGCCGCGGAACTGGCCTTTGGTCCAATCAAAACTTGCCAAATTCCAAACTACAAAACTGACACCGACGAGTTGGATTAGGTCTAGTGCCCAGGTTTCAGAGCTATTGAATGCCCACATGGCCATCATGGATTCGCCCAAGATCATGAAGCAGGCAGCGACAGTGAACATCACAATGGTAATGAGTGCGATGAGGTTTCTTACTCGGTAAGCCGCGTTGAAGGCAACGACTGAATCTCGCTCGAATTTCTTCTGTACGCGGTCTGAAGTTCCGAATGCTTTGATCAATTTAATTGCACTAAAGGTCTCTTGGACATTCGAAGTGACATCCGAAGTGGATGCGCGATAGACAAGCGATCGGACTCGTACTCGAGGCATCGCGATATGGGCCCATGTCAGGGCGGGAACAACAAGCAATGCAGCAAAGAGCCCAATCCAAGGACTGAGAAAGCTCACGACGGCTACAGCAACGAAATAGTTGATAACCATTTGAGACGCACCTACCAGTTGTCCTATGACATTCGTAACCATTGCACTGTCTTGATAGATGCGAAAGATTGAGTCTCCAGTCCTGTGATCACTGTGGTAGCTAATTGAGAGTTGATGCCACCGCTCAACTAAAGCTACTCGAAGATCTTGATTGATACGTTGCAATATCCACATGTTGTAGTAAGAATTGGCGTAGCCTAAGGGTGTATTTGCTAGAAATAAAATGATGTCCAGTCGGAGCCAAACCCACAACAGTCCCATTCGTTCCTGTAACGAGAGGGATTCAAGAAGCTCTGAGGACAGTTCCGGTAAACCCAATATCTTGCTCAATCCCGGAGCGAGGGGCTCTCCCTGTAACAAAGCCTGATTGAATAAATCTGCTAGAATGAGACCAAAGAAAAAGCCAATTGTTGCTTGTGTGAACACAATTAGATAGTAAAAGCACAAATGCGTGCCAGCTCGGAAACGAAACTTGATAGTTCCGTTCGAAATTCGATATTGAACCATCCACCCAAGCGCGGCAGCCACGGTGACGGCAACTCCGTAAAAGCCGTCCCACCATCCCTCTATCAACACCATCGCGTTGAAATTCACGAAGAATCCAGCAAGTACAGCCAGGAGTGCACCCATGGTCTGTGTCCGTCCACTTGAGTAGGTCATGACAAACATCGCAATGCACAATGCAGCAACGGGAATGTATAGCAAGATCATTGGCCATCCTAGCGACGGTTCAACCCATCCGGTAAGCGGTCCGATTATGGCGACAATCATCACGAGAAACGGCGCATATCCAAATCGGTAGCCGGCCCCAGCCACATTGTCCGCAACTTCCTCTGCCAAACCCTCTCCAGGAGTAAACCAGCGACCTAGCAATTGCGGCCGTATATAGGGCCAGGATCGGAGAAACAGCTTAAGCACATCGATAAAACCGCTTTCGTCATCGCTGACCTTTGCCATCTTTTCTGGCGGAAGTTCGCCAGGACCAAAAATTGGAAGGGCTTTTGAAGCTCTGAGTTCGGTTTCCTGAAGATCGATGCTGTCTTGCATATTGAGAAGCCTAGTTCATGCGAGTTGTCTTGGTTCGAATACGAACTGAAACCGAGCAAGTATGATCAATCGGCGTCGCAACAGTGTCTACTGATATCACGATCCCTGCACCCTGTTTCCTCTATCCGGGTCTAGCTTACCATGCGACCGCAAGTAACTTTGACCCCATAGAGAATCTTGCTAGCAAAATCCACTTAAGCGCCTTCTTCGGATTCATTCACACACAAGGAACTCACGCGATTGGATGCTGCAATTGCGGGTTGAGTCGGAAATTGCAGAGCATCATTGAAGTAATAGAAGATTAGTCCATTCGGCATCAGAAAGACCCTTATGCCTGACAAACCACTCATGTTTGGCACCCAGGTTTCACAGTCCTCCAAATCTTCAATGAGCTCGTGAGCCGGGATCGCCCACATGCCGTTGTTGTATTTCATTCCGGCTAAGCCAGTGTCTGCACCTCGGTCCGAATCGAGTCTTTGGAGAGTGGCATCCAGTAAGGTAGGGTCAAGCAATGGTACGTCGTCAATTGATCCATCGTCGAGCAGCATGAACTTGCCAAGTTTGACAATCGAATTGGTGTCCCACCACATACCGAATCCGCCGTACGCTCTTCCCGTATTGACTTGGTCTGCATCGTTGGTCCGTCGTGTTGACAGGACACCTGGAGAAAGTCCAAGCGGTCGGTAGATGCGGTCCACTACAAAAGCGAACGAGTCTGTGAAGCCATAGTTATTGACATGCAGAAATCTATCCAAAGCAGTCACAAGAATGTAGGTGTCAGCAGTTTGGTAAATGAAATGGCTTCCAGCATCTGCTCCGTTCTCCCAAGACATGGCGGCTTCAAGTTTGGCTGCCGCATCAATCAGTCCATAAAAGTCTCCAGGGGCAGGGTCCAAAAGAGGTGCGTCAACTTCGAAGTTTCCAGAGGTCATATCGACCAAATGGTTGATTGTTACGTTGTCCCAAACTCCCGGAGAGTCTTCGGCTTCTGGCAAGTAATTGAAAACGTATTCCTCGGTGACCGGAGTTTCCCTGTTCAAAGACAGATGCATGATTACAAGTGGTGCATAAACGGATTTGGCGGTGGAAAACGACGTCAACAACATGTGATCGCAGTACGGATATGGAACGCTACGTGTCCTACAGTCTGTTCTGTAATGAATTCCCTCATAAAAGATTCCAGCGACTGAGAGATCGTCATTTTGAGGTAGTCCTGTGAGGAAGTCTTGGGCTTCAATTCCGTACGTAGTTGTGAAGTCTTCAAAGCTAGCCGTGGGCAATCGACCGTTTTGTTCGACGTGAAATTCACGCCGAATCTCTTCTGCGTCATCTAGGGAATTCAATGCAAACTCGACATGTACTTCACCGTACATGTCAAACTTGTGAAAATTGCAGGTCTCCTGATCAATCCGTATGGAAGCTTGATCAACTTGGGACTCGTCGAATCGGAATTTGAGCAATCCGTTATGAGTGCAGTTCACCCAACGATGTATCAAAGTGAATGGGAGGCTGGCCCAATTTTGGTCGCCATCAGACCACGTCTTGCCAGGGCTCACGATGTAATCGAAGAGAAAATGCGTCGTGATTTGGAGAGATCGCGGTCGAGGAACAATGCTGCGATCAACTGTAATCACGTCGAATTCCATGACTGGCAATGTCGTTCCCGTAGAGGGCAGCCACGGGTCCTTATGTACGTCCGAAACTACTAAATCAGTTCCGATAACTTTTATGGTTCCTTCTATCGACTGCGAGGCGGGTTCATCTAGCGGAACGTAAGGATTGACATCATCAACAAGAACTGCCGTGCCGAGTAAACACAAAGTGAGGAGGGGCAAGGACAATTTAGATAAGGAGAGCTTTTCTAGATTGGGCGAATTGAATAACTCAACCATACGTCTTGCCCTCGTCCTTGCGGTAGCAGAATGTGGCAATGGCAATGAAAAGTAGAGAATAAGCTATCAATACCACAATGCTCCAGAATCCGCTGTTGACCGTTGAATCGACAACGCTAAATGCGAGTTGAACTGAGTGAAATGAGGGGAGTACAAAGGCAATCGATTGAAGATATTCAGGTAGAACTTGGTAGGGTACGACGATTCCTCCCAGAAACAGTTGAGGCAGATAAACGACATTAATGACGGCGTGTGCCGAATTCGGGCCAACTAGGTAGGCAACAGCTAGTCCTAGCGTGCAAAACGGAACGGAAGTCAAGACTAAAACGGCGAAAAGAAGAAACGCCTTCAAGAGACCCAATTGAATCTGGCCAAATCCGAGAGCAATGGAGAGAATCACTCCAACCAAAATGCAGCTGAACAGCATCGCCATCACGGTCTTGGCTAGAAAGTACATAAGTGGAGGCATTGGACTTACGCGTTTGAGCAAAAGCCATCCTTGTCCCCGTTCCGTCGCCACATAGACTCCAAATCCGAAGAGTCCAACTCCGATGACGCCCATGCAACTGGATGCCATAGCCCAATAGAGAATTGGCTGAATGTCGGTGGATCCCCATTTCATTCCAAATCCAAAGAATAGAAACAAACCTAACGGAAATACGAAAAGTGACACCGAGAATGCCGGTAGTCGAAGGCACTTCAAAAACTCAAGCCAAGATTCATGGCATGCAATACGAAGCAAGTGAGTAGCACTATGTCGAGGATTTTTGTTCACGATCCGCTATGTCGTTTTTGCTCAGTAGCTGAAGATAGGCATCTTCTAACTGCACCGGCTTTACCTCCAATCCTGTTAGGTTGGCATCTAAATTGAGCAAAGCTCGAACGGTCTCTTCAGTAGTGCTGACGATCAGTTTTGCTCGATTGTTCACCACTTGAACATCGATAACACCTGGCAGCTGTCTCAGACTTTCGAAGTTAGTCTCGGTGACGGCAGAAACAATCGACTTACCGACCATCGATCGAATGGCTCTTGGAGTTTCATCGACGACAACCTGTCCTGCGTCAATCAATACGACACGGTTTGCCAGTACCTCCGCTTCTTCTAGGTTGTGTGTGTTCAATACGACAGTACATTCTTTGCTTGTAAATTCGGAGATTTGATTCCAAAGCGCTATTCGAGTCTCTACATCCAACGCTGTCGTTGGCTCGTCAAGAAAGAGCAAGTCCGGATTGCCGGCTATAGCCAGCGCAAAGTGCAAACGTTGTTTCTCTCCCCCGCTCAGCGTTCCGTACTTGCGACGCTCCAGTCCTTTCAAGTGAGCAAGGTCAATCACTTTAAGATATTCCAGCGGCTCTAGGTAATAGCTACGAAAGAGTTCGATGTGTTCCCGAACGGTCAGTGTTGCGGGTACACCTGTGACTTGAAGCATCGCTCCCGATCGCAACCTCACTCCAACTGATCCGGGAGACTGGCCAAACACTGAAATAGCCCCGGAGTCTATTGAGGTGGCACCCAAGATCATCTGAAGAAGTGTCGTTTTTCCAGCTCCATTCGGACCCAGAAATGCGACCGACGAACCAGTTGCTATAGAAAGAGAGATTTGGTTGAGAGCAACAAAGGCATCATAAGTCTTTGTTGCCTCTTCGATAGTGATTGCGACTTCAGAGGACACTTGGGCGCCGGTTGCAAAATTGTGAGTCTACATACGGAACTGGCACAGGTAGAAGCTCCCAATTTACATGGGCTCAACCAACCATCAATTCTTCACTTTAGCGATTACATCGATGTAGCGATCTAGGATTGGCAGGACTTCGTCGCGGGGCGCAGAGGGAACATTGAAGACGATCTCATCTACCCCTTGCGCGATGCGTCCCTTGATGTTCTCAACGTCTGGAAATGCACCAAACAGTGCAATGTCCACATCCTCGATGTTGCGATTTTGCTTGGACAATGCTTCCTTGAGACGATCCATGCTCCCCGACCCCAGTCCACCGATTGGCAACCACCCATCAGCGTAATCGGCAATTCGGTCAAAAACCCATTTGGAGTTTGCTCCAATCCACACTGGAGGACCTCCGGGACTAGAAGGTTTGGGCCACGACCAAATGGGATCAAAATCTATGTATTCTCCATGGAATTCAGCTTCGTCCGAACTCCAAATCTCACGCATTGCCAGAACTTTTTCTCGAAGAATCGCCCATCTGTTTTTATAGTCTGCGCCGTGATTTTCCATTTCCTCGCGGTTCCAACCAGCACCAATTCCGAATATGACCCTTCCTCCAGAGATCATGTCGAGGGATGCAACTTCCTTGGCCGTTGTAATAGGATCGCGTTCGATCAATAAGCAGATGCCGGTTCCAAGCCGCAGACGTTTCGTAACTGCTGCACAAACCGCAAGTGCCACAAAGGGATCGTGGCTACGCCAATATTGTTGGGGAAGATCGCCGCCCCCTGGAAATGGTGTTTTGCGACTTGTGGGAATGTGCGTATGTTCTGGAAAAAACACACTGTCAAACCCTCGTTCCTCCAACGCTTGAGCCAAGTCTGCTGGTTGAATTGCATAGTCAGTAGGAAACATCGATACACCAAATTGAGCACCTTCTATTCCTTTAAACGCCATGGATTTTCTCCTTTGTCAGCGATGGCAAAAGAACCGATCGTCTCGGTCTTGCTTCAAGCGTGTTGGGTGTTGCCCTTTTGAGTCTCTGAGTGCGAGAATCACGAGGCTCACATGCTAATCAGAAAGCCCGACTCGATGAATTCGTCTAACGCCGTTTCTGAGTTTCTCAGAAATCAAGCCGTTGCTTGATACTTCTCTTCCCTTCATCCAGCAACTGAATTCCGATGTAACCAACATCATCACGAAGCCTCCAAAGAGAAAAGCAAAATAACGATGTGCATGATCGAGTTCGTACCACTGGTCGGCCTCATGGGCAACTGCTATTCCGTGAAAAAACCAAGCAAACATTGTCAACATCGAAATGGCCGCCAATGCGCCTAGTGTGCCAAGCAGCCATTTGGACTTTAGTGGGAAGCAACTAATGAATGACAGGACGCCGCCGACGGCAAAAATGCATGCAATCAAAGGTACATTGATGTACAGGCATGCAATCAATACAAGCGCTACACCGAGCGCTCCCATCAAGATGCGCATACGGCCTGTTGTTGGGGTCTTCGATTCACAGAACGACTCTCGTATGAATTAGATTAAATCCCACTTGAGAATCTTAACTTATACCACAAGTCAATCTCTATGACTCGAACTCGTACCTAGTCGAGTTTAACCATCAATCGGTTTAGCGCATCTACTTCCTCAACAAGAGAGGGAACTAATGCAGTTAATTGGTGACAAAGTAGAGGATGGAGTAATAGTTGTGGAAAAGAGAATCTATTGAAGTGTTAATTCGTGTACCTGCTCGCCGACCGATCCTATTTGTATCTCCACGGTTCACAACCTTCGGGTCCTCCCATGTTGCGAGCAGGTACCTCAGTCCCGGTGACGATTGACGTCCCTCCCTCTGATCCCATCAAAGTCACCGGGACACATTCATTCGCAGCATCCAGTCTATCTCTTCGTAAAGTACTGTTTGGCTTTTTACGATCCTAACAATTACCACTGACCAGTGTTTTGCATTGAAGCCCAAGGTTCCTCGGGTGCAAGTGGTTTCCCTGATTGAAGCAATTCGATAGATATACCGTCAGGAGATCTCACAAACGCCATGTAGCCGTCTCGTGGAGGTCGGTTGATCGTAATCCCTGCTTGCATCAAATGATTACAGGTCTCGTAAATGTTGGTTACGCGATAGGCAAGATGTCCAAAGTTTCTACCACCGGATAGTTCTTCCGGATCCCAGTTGTACGTAAGTTCAATCTGGGCTTCTCCATTGCCCGGTGCAGCCAAAAAAACCAAAGTAAACCTGCCAGCTTCGTTTTCAATTCTCCTCAGCTCTTCTAGTCCTAGATACTTGCAGTAAAAGTCCAAGGACGCATCGAGGTCTGTTACTCGAACCATTGTGTGAAGGTATTTCATTGATTTTTCGACTCTCGGAATTGTGTTTGCCAATGCTAGCAAATTCGTACGGCGGCATAGTACTCTACCGCTACTGGTAAAACTTCCGACCAATTCGAATTCGGCCGAATCCGGTTGGAACCAAGACTCGAGATCAGAGGTAAGTAAATGAACCTCCACGGCAAAGTATGCGTCATCACAGGTGCGGCAAGTGGAATAGGCGCAGCTTGCGCACAGGAGTTTGCGAGGAGGGGGGCAAAAGTCTGCGTTGCGGACATCAACGATAGTGGTGCACGTGAAGTAGCCTCCGCACTTCCTGATGGACTCGCAGTAACTTGCGACGTGGGATCTGAAGTTGAGATCAATCAACTAGTTGCTAGATGCACTGCGCAGTTTGGGCCTATCGACGTATTTTTCAGCAACGCTGGAATTGCATCTGGGGGTGATCCGTTAACTTCCTCCATCGAAGACTGGAATCGCCAATGGAACATAAATGTGATGGCTCACGTATTCGCAGTTCGAGCTGTTCTACCATCGATGCTGGAGCGGGAATCCGGGTACTTGCTGCATACTGCATCGATGGCAGGAATTTTGACCACTCATGGCAATGCCACATACGCAACAACAAAACATGCAGTCGTGGGACTAGCGGAATGGAACTCGATCACCTATCACGACAAAGGAGTTCGAACATCGTTGCTGGCTCCATTAGGAGTCAATACACCGATGCTAGGGAATTCAAGATCCGCATTTGCAACAAATGCGGCTGGCACAATTCGAGAGCCGGAGGAAGTAGCTGACATGGTGGTCAACGCGATGGATGAAGAAAGATTTCTCATACTGACCGACGATATAGCACAGACTTGGATGGATCGGAAAGCCAGTGATCTTGAACGATGGCTGCGGGGCATGCGTCGCCTTCAGCAGAAGATCGAGGATGCTCGATCAAAAGGTCACTAGTCGGGAGAGTCGTCGGTATTCCTGGTCGGAGTGGCCGGATTCGAACCGGCGGCCTCTGCCTCCCGAAGGCAGCGCTCTGCCAAACTGAGCTACACTCCGAGAAGGTTGATTCTACATCGATAGTCCGGCCTGCCGTTGCTGTTCTTAGACCTAGTTTGCCCTAGACCGGGAACTAAACACCATGGAAGTGAATATGCATTCAGTGAAAGGCTCTGAGCCCAACTCTTTCGAGCCCGTTTCTCGATTTCACCCCGGTATTGCTGGTTAGAGACTACTAATCAAGCTGGTTGGATTCTGGATCGTTTCTTTGCCATTTTTTCGGGACAAATTGGACAATTGCAATCTCCAGCACAGAGATTCTTCTCGATTCGTCTTCCCATCCCAAATGCCGAGCATATCGCAACAACAAACAGGAGCATCACAACGCAAACTAATACGTTATAGTCCATTTGCGCAAAGAATGCTTAAAGTTCAATTGTAGAACACTCACTGGATAACGGGATGAGAACTTGTAGCCATGCATTTTCAGACTGGAGATCAACTGCGATACCGGTATAGGATAGATTGCGGTTGCGAATTACGCTCAAGCTGCGCTCTGTATTGGCCTCTCTAACTCATGCGACATAAGGCAATGTTTGCGAGTGCTTCTAATCCTTGTCGGTAGGGGTTTGCGGCGAGGCTCTCCAAACAGTTCAAACACCTGTCAGTCTGTTGCTGTGCTCGTCCACGAACATAGTCAAGTGCCCCTGAATTTCGTACAGCGGAAACTACTTCCTTGATCCGTATTGGGGATTGAGAATTTATTGCTTCTCGCGTAGTTTCTGCTTCATTCTTGGTTCCATGGGTCATGGTGTAGATGAGAGGCAATGTTGCTTTACCTTCTGCTAGATCGTCACCAACGTTTTTTCCCATAGATTCGCTTGTCCCGGCGTAGTCCAACCAGTCGTCAATCAATTGAAAAGCCAGCCCAAAGTGTAGTCCGAAATCTTGCAACAGTTTTATTTCTTCTGCGCTTCCACCTCCAAGAACAGCACCCGTGTGTGCGGCGGCTTGAAACAACGTAGCAGTCTTTCGTTGAATGATGTCCATGTACTCAATCTCAGAAAGCGATGTATTACCCACATTCTGAAGTTGAAGCACTTCGCCCTCCGCGATTGAGTTGGTGGCCCTGCTGATAATTTCCATCAATTTCATGGAGTCAATTTCGATCATAAGTTGAAATGCACGTGAATAGAGGAAATCTCCTACCAATACACTTGCCGAGTTGCCCCAAATGGCATTTGCGGATTTACGATTGCGTCTACGAGTAGATCTGTCGACAACATCGTCGTGAAGCAGCGTTGCAGTATGGAGAAACTCGACAAGAGCTGCCAGTTTGATGTGATCGCTTCCGTGGTATCCGCACATTCGGGCTGAAAGCAATACGATTAGTGGTCTCAATCGCTTGCCACCGGATTGGACAATGTAGTGAGCTATTTCTCTAACAAGTGGTACATCAGAGCGAAGTTCACGTTCAATCAATCCGTTCATCAGATCAAAGTCGTCAGAAGTCAGCGCACGCACTTGGTCGAGGCTAGGCACGGTCAGCAACTGAGCTAAATTAGTACTCATTTGGTGGAAAAAATCGTTGGTTCCTATTGAGTTCTTGTAATAAAGATTGTTGAAGGTCTACTTGCTGTTAAGTCCCACCTTACGGACATGGTACAACTTCGAAGAATTCTGAACTTGCGCATGCTTGCACACAAAATGACAAGACGAGTATTTCACGTTGATTTTGGTAAGAGCTTTCATGGCTATATCGAAAGACTCGCCCCCAAGAGAGCAATCTGGACATTCGAATCACCAGCTAGCTTGTGCTACGACCGAATGCTCGATATACATGCAAATGTGATTTCAAGCCACCCAATTGCTAAAATACTCGATCTATCTATTAGTACATCGGTGGCAGCTTGAAATTTGAGCAAGCTGTTGTACGGTGAGATTCGATATACCCGGAGGACAGCCGAGTGTACGCTGTATTTGAGAGTGGTGGAAAACAGCACCGTGCGGCTGAAGGCGACGTATTGTCTCTTGAGCTTCTTGAAGCCGCTCCGGGAGATGAAGTGGCGTTTGAAAACGTAATGCTCATCTGCAAGGAAGAAGCAGTCAGTGTCGGAACACCCTTCCTTCCCAATGGCAGAGTCCTTGCGACGGTCGTACGACACGAGCGCCAGAAGAAAATTCGAGTAGTCAAGTTCAAGCGGCGTAAAAACTATCTTCGTCGTGCGGGCCATCGACAACGCGTCACGTTAGTGAAGGTGACGTCGATAGAGAATTGAGAGGATTGATTTAGTCATGGCACACAAGAAGGCAGGTGGCAAAACCAGAAACGGTCGCGACTCCCAGTCCAAACGGCTGGGCATTAAGAAGTTTGAAGGTCAATCGGTTCGCGCCGGCAATATCATCGTTCGTCAGCGAGGAACCAAATTTCATCCGGGCGAAAATGTTGGTTGCGGCAACGATCACACGCTTTTTGCGAAATCGGATGGTGTCGTGCAGTTCAAGAAGCACGGAAGTCCACAAAGAAACTACGTTAGCGTTTCTCACACATAACTACCCATTTTCGCGTTAATTCTGAACGCGGACCCAAAAGCTCGTGAAGTTTGTTGACGAAGTCACAGTATCGGCAATTGCTGGTCGGGGTGGCGATGGCTGTATGAGTTTCTTGCGTCGAGCCAATTACGCAAAAGGTGGTCCAGATGGCGGAAACGGAGGCGCCGGAGGGAGTGTCTTTCTTATCGGCGACTCTTCTCTCAACACTCTCGTCGATCTTCGATTCCAACCTCAGCTCAAGGCACAGAACGGAAAGGCAGGATCAGGATCGCTAAAGAAAGGTGCTAACGGCCAATCACTGGATGTTCGTGTTCCCTGTGGCACTACGGTAATTGATGACGAAACTCTCGTTGTGATTGGAGATGTGATCGGACCGAATCAGCGTTTACGTGTTGCCCAAGGCGGAAGTCCTGGCCGTGGGAATGCTACATTCAAGTCAAGCACGAACCGATCACCAAGGCAAACAACAAGTGGCAGTGATGGCGAACGAAGGGAACTCCGATTGCAGCTACGAGTATTGGCGGATGTAGGGCTTCTGGGTTTACCAAATGCGGGAAAGTCGACTTTGTTGAATGTGGTTTCCGCATCTAGACCGAGGATTGCCGACTACCCATTTACGACTTTGCACCCTTCATTGGGTGTAGTGAAACCAAGAACAGACCACAGTTTTGTGATGGCTGATGTCCCAGGACTAATTCGAGGCGCATCTCAAGGTCTTGGTTTGGGAATTAGGTTTCTCCGACATCTAACTCGAACGTCCATTCTGTTGCACTTGGTCGAAGTACTGCCAACGGATGAGAGCGATCCAATCCAAAATCTGCAGGACGTTGAAACAGAACTTGATTTGTTTAGTGAGGAACTCTCGCGTACTCCGATTTTTACCGCTTTGACGAAGGTTGACTTGGTAACTCAAGAAAAGGTCGAAGACCTTGTTGAAGCAATTCAGAAAATCAGGCCGGGTCGTCCAGTATTCTCAATTTCAGCAGTTACCAATGCAGGAATTAATGGTTTGATCAGTTTCTTGGCGGATCAGGTGTCTATCGCCAAACAAGAACTTGGCGACGATGATAGTGTTGCACGGGAGGCAGCGGAACGTCGCGAGGCTTTGGCTCAAGCTGTTTTGGATCGATCGTTGAAGGAACGCCGTGAACTGGAGGACAACTCGTCGCCTCTGGGAGACAAGGTAGACGTTGTTTATCGGCGAAACTGATCTACTAGTGGCGAGTTGTTTCAACATAGAGCTAAGTTGAGGTCGATGCAATCGCGGTCAAACATGATGCTCTATGTAAACGAGGAGTGTTGACTTGCCCAACGGCGGTTCGGATTGTTGCCGGACCTGTTGGTTTAATGCCACAAACCGTGGCTTTAGGAATTGGAATAACCACAGAGATGGAACGGTTGAGCCGTGGTGCGAAATTCGCGACTTCAAAATAGAAGACCCTGCGTACACCTATTGCGCTAATCACCCCCATAGACGGCCGAATCGGGATCGTATTCCTATCGGCCCCGTTTTTCGTGCACGAACCACAGACGAACGATACGTCTGGATGCAGGGTAAGGACGCGCCCCAAGTCAGAGAACACCTGCTCGACATAGTACGAGACTCGTTTGAAAGTCGTCCTACAACTGGCAGCGCGTCGACAGGTGGGATTGAATACCTTCTGGGACAATCTACGATGTCGGTCGTGCTTTCTGAGCTAGTTCGACTCAATGAAATACGACTGTTGGATGTCTTGAAGGGCTATGCGGAATCAGGTCAAGGTGAGGACGTGAGGAGCGCTGCGAAGCGTCTGCTAGATCAAGTGAAACCCGAGTTTACCAAGGCTGGACGAGCCAGCGAGCCTAGGCAGAGGTAGCGGCTCCCATTTAGGAAATATTGAGACTAGCTCTCAGGAGCTAGTAGCTTGATTTTGTGGTTGAGCCTCGACTTGTGTCGTGCTGCCTTGTTCTTGTGTATCAGCTTTCGATTGACCATGGAATCGATAATGGGCTCTGCATCCTTAAATGCTGCAGTAGCCGCATCGTAGTCTCCTGAGGCAACCTTCGCTTCAACACCTTTCACAAATGTCCGAAACTTCGCACGATGACCCATGTTTCTGCGACGATGGACAATGGCTTGGCGTGCACGCTTTCTTGCTTGTGAGCTGTTTGCCACGTAATTTCCCTTAAGTCACTGTTGCAAAACCGATCCAAGAGTTTTCTTGACTCGTTTTGAGCGCGTAATTGTACTGACAAGAGGTCCTGTACGGCTTTCCTCGCGATAAGGGTCAAACAAGCGCGACACAAACATGCGTACCTCGACGACCAACGGTCTGGCTCGAATGGGATTAGTCCAGTGCTAACATTTCGGGAAATATCCGCATTGAAGCGCATGCATTTGCTTGAACGACTGTTGTCGGACATACTGCGAGAGAAGGTCTAGTTGGTCGACGATAGCGGTAGAGAAGTGGAGCTTGGCTCAAAGTCGCTTGGCCAAAAGGGCATAACAGTTGCAGCCCTCACTGGATCCTCGCGCATTCTCGGACTTGCTCGAGACGTAGTTCTCTCTTCCTTTTTTGGTGCCGGCTTGATTGCGGATGCCTTTTTCGTAGCGTTTCGGGTCCCAAATTTCTTCCGTCGATTGCTTGCGGAAGGTGCTTTTGCACAAGCGTTTATACCTGTACTCTCCGACTATCAGGAGAAGCGGTCTCGCGAAGAACTAGAACAGTTTGTTCAGACGATTGCAGGAAACTTTGGCGTAGTTCTCGTCGCCATTTGCATTTTGGGAGTCATTCTGGCGCCAGTCTTCATTTTGCTCTTTACATTGGGCGCGTGGCAAGGCGACTCGAGACACGGATTAGCATCAGAGCTCCTGCGGATTATGTTTCCCTATCTGGGATTGATTTCGTTCACAGCATTCTTAGGTGCAATACTCAATAGCTTCAATCGATTCGCTGTTCCTGCTTTTACTCCAGTCTTGTTAAACATTGCATTGATTGCGGGCGCACTCGCCGGTGCGCGTGCATTTGAACAACCAGTCTTCGCGCTTGCCTGGGCTGTGATTCTCGGAGGCGTGTTGCAATTTGCCTTTCATATGCCATCGCTGGCTGGCCTTAAATTGCTGAAGCTGCCGAGGATCGAATGGAGGTCGGAAGGAACGAGAAGGGTTTTGAAAATTCTCGGTCCGGCAGTCTATGCTGCGTCGGCAGGACAGGTCAATATATTGGTTGGTACGATCCTCGCCTCACAGCTGGTCGTAGGCAGCGTATCCTGGTTGTACTACGCCGATAGATTGATCGAGCTGCCAGTTGGCATGATTGCTATAGCCATCCAAACCGTGATTCTTCCAAACCTAGCCAAACTCCATCAACGCGAAGATGAGGAGGGCTATCGGGCAAGTCTAGCGTGGGGAATACATACCGGAATCTACCTTGGTCTACCTGCTACGGCCGGCCTGTGCTGTATCTCAATCCCGTTGATTTCAACACTCTTTTTTCATGGTGAATTTGATTCCGATGCTGTTTTCAAGGTCTCTTACGCACTGCAAGCATTTGGAGTTGGGGTGCTCCCTTTGATGTTGGTTCGAATCCTCGTTCCGGGCTATTACGCTCGGCACGACACTGTTACTCCATTCAAGTACGCCTCTGTTAGCGTCGGTACTAACATTCTGGTCAGTCTTTGCCTCTTTAAGCTTATCGGCCACGTTGGACTGGCAGTGGCTACGAGCGTAGCGGCATTTGTGCAGGCGGTGTTGCTCATTCGAGGATTAGTCTCCCGCGGAGATGTTTCGATAGATAGACAAATTGGTCGAGTTTTGGCGCAGGCAGGCGGGGCTTGTGCGGCTATGGTGATCGTGTTGCTTTTGTTGGCTCCGAGCGACGAATTTTGGTTGGCTGCTACCGTCTGGGCTCGTGTGGGCTGGCTAGGAGTGCTGATGTTTGCAGGAGTGGGAACCTACTTTGTGGTGCTGTTGCTTTCTGGTGTACGAATCCATCACTTGATGGGTCACCGGTAGAATTTGTGAATGGAAATCATTCGAGGTTTGCCCAACATCCGGGAACGACACGAGGGATGCGTTGCCACTATTGGTACTTTTGATGGAGTTCACCTAGGGCACAAGCAGCTCTTGACTTCAACCAAGAAGAGAGCGGTTGAATTCAACACTCAGAGTCTTCTCGTAACTTTTGAACCTCAACCACGTGAATACTTTCGCGGGTCTCGTGTACCAGCACGTCTTACGAGGTTTCGCGAGAAAGTTGCACTATTTGATCAAGAAGGTATAGATCAAGTACTTTGCATTCCATTTAATGAACGCACGAGCTCAATTCACGCTCAAGCTGTCATTGAACAATTCTTTGTGCGAATGCTCTCAATACGACATTTGGTTGTAGGGGATGACTTTCGATTTGGATCAAACGCCGAAGGGGATTTTGACATGCTGAAAACGGCTGGCAAAAGACACGGATTTGGTGTCGATCAAATACCCACCTTGGAATTGGACGGAAAAAGAGTTTCGAGCACTCTCATAAGAGAGGTACTTGCAAGGGGAGACCTAAACCTTGCAAGCAAATTGTTAGGCAGACGCTACTTCATGATGGGTACGGTCGTTAAAGGTAGGCAAATCGGAAAGACACTCGGTGTCCCAACTGCAAACATTCGATTACAACGTTACCGGAGTGCTATCGAAGGAATCTTTGCCGTTACGGTTCAAGGACTAGGACGTGACCTCAGGGGATCCGCTTATGTGGGAACGCGACCTACCATTCAAGGTACAGATCCGCTTCTGGAAGTACATCTCTTTGATTTTGATCGTGATCTATATGGATCACGGTTGAAAATCACATTTTTGAAAAAATTTCGAGACGATCGTGCATTTGGGTCAATCGAGGAACTTCAAGAGCAAATGTTCCAAGATCTTAGCGACATCCGTACATGGTTCGATTCTCACGACGAAACGAGGACAGTATTGGTTTGAGAATCACGAAGTTCCTTACTTGGATTGTGTTGAGCTTGTTTGTCTTGGCTTTGGATCAAGTATCCAAAATGCTAGCCGTAGACATGCTTTCCTTCACGCCGACCCAACTCCTACCGTTCCTCTCGCTGACATTGGCGTGCAACACGGGTGCTGCATTTAGCATTTTTGAAGGCCACAGCGAAATTCTGGCGGCCTTGGGAATTTTCTTCGCAATATTTTTCGTTTTCTTGATTATTCGTTTGCCGGAAAATCGGCGACTAGAGGGTCTTGCGTATTCATTGATACTAGCGGGAGCTGTAGGGAATGTGATTGATCGACTTACTCGTGGATGTGTAGTGGACTTTATTCATGTACATTGGAACCAATGGAGTTTTCCAATATTCAATCTTGCAGATTCAGCAATCACTATTGGAGCGGCCCTTTGGATTTTTTCGCTCATGCGAAGCCGAGCAGAGTCGGACTCTCACAAAAAAGATAGTGGAACCCCGATCGCAGATTAGCCTGGTGAATCATCGATACGTGCGGCAACATCAGGTGGGAGAGGGACATCCAGCTCCGGAGGAGTAAGTTTGACGCTCTGTGCTTTCTTCGGACGATCTAATATGCCGAAGGTCAGAGTGTTTATAAGACTACGGTCTCGATTGCGGACCTTTGGCTTGAGCACTAAGTTGCCGTCGTCGTCGAATCCTGAGAAGTCTGGAAAATTCACTGCGAGTACTTCCAAAGCGTCGTTGGCTGCATGCGGCAATCCAAGACGGTGGTTCGCTTCAACTAGGACAGCCAACGCTCGGGGAACTGCTGCTGAGTTGGGAAAGTTCTCCACAACCGTACGCGCTCGATTCACTGCCGACACCCAAGCATCACGATGCAGGTAGAAGAGAGCAACGTTAAGCTCTGACTCCGCTAGGACATTTCGCAAGTAAATCATGCGCAACTGGGCATCCTTCGCATACAAACTGTTCGGATAATTGGAGAGGAAAGTCTCGAAGTCGACAAACGCCTGACGAGCGCTAGAAACGTCGCGTAAAGGTTCCGGAGTACCGAGAAGTCGATCAAAAAAACCTCTATCACGCTGATAACTTGATAGTCCTTTCATGTAATACGCGTAGTCGGCATTCCTATGTTGGGGGTGTAGGTTGATAAATCTGTCACAAGCGACGATTGCGCTATCAAAGTCGGTACGCATGAAATTGGCATAGATCAGTTCGAGCTGCGCCTGTTCGGCATACCTTCCAAATGGAAAATGAGATTCGAGCAGTCCAAGCCGATCTATTGCGTCGATGTAGTTCCCAGCGAGCAAACTGGTTTGTGCGTGTTCGTAGAGAATGCGCTCGGAAACATCATCTTCGTCTCCTTGTTCTTCAACGGAGGCCCTCGAACCGAACGGATTCAGCAAGCAGCCCTGCAAAAGGCCACAGACAAGTACAAGCGTCAGTATGTGTCGCAATCGGAGAAGTTGATTCATAATTCACTCAGTATTTTATTGGCACGACCGGTCCAGTGAGCACGCATACCTATACTGCGGACCTCCATGTGCCTTTGTCAAGCAAAGGACAGAGGCTCGATCGCGTGTTGGCCGATTTGTTAGGGGACGCATCGCGCTCCGAAATTAAGAACTGGATACTGACTGGTTCTGTCACTGTCGATCAATCCGTTCAAAGGCCATCGTATCGAGTCAGGGGTAACGAATCTATTGCCGTAAGGGCACATCGTTCCAATGTCATGAATTGGGACAGTCAGCAAGATGTTGAGTTCCAGATTGTGTTTGAGGACGAGCACGTCTTGGTCATCAATAAGCCGCCCGGAGTCGTTGTCCATCCAGGAGCGGGAAATCCCGATCATACACTGGTAAATGGTCTGATAGCTCATCGTCCAATTCTCGCTGAGTTGCCAAGAGCTGGTATTGTCCATCGGCTGGACAAGAACACGTCGGGTCTTCTTGTAGTCGCGGCCAATCGTCGCTCGTTAGAGATTCTGGTTGACGCGATGTCAAAACGTACCGTCAATCGAACCTATTTATGTGTCGTGGAAGGAGTCATGGATTCAGTGCAACAGGCAGATCTCAGGATAGGGCGACACTCAATCCATCGAACCCGACAACAAGTGCGGGAGGACGGACGGGAGGCACTTACGACCTTTGTTCCGTTGGAGCCGTACCGAGCCCATACCGCTGTTCATGCACGACTCGGCACCGGGCGTACACACCAAATTCGCGTTCATGCCGAAGCGATACGCTACCCCATCGTAGGAGATCGAACGTACGGTGCTCGGGGAATATTGCCCAAGACCCCATCTGATCAGCTTGTAGACGTGGTAAGAGCCTTTCCTCGTCAGGCTCTTCATGCCGAAGTCATTGGGTTCGACCATCCTGCTGCTGGAAAACCTTTCAAATTTCGGTGTGATCCTCCAAGAGACATGCAGTTGCTTCTAAATGTACTGGAGGTCGACCGAGAGAATTTTCTTGACTCTTAGTAGCAATTCCTAAACAATAGTGCACTCTTTACCGAAGGGTTGAATTGCTGGCCCATGACAGAGATGCTGTCAGGCGGCGAGATGCTCATTCGTGCATTGCACGAGGAAGGTGTCGAGTATATATTCGGCTACCCCGGCGGTGCCGCCCTCCACATTTACGACGCAATCTTCAAGCAGCAGGCGATCGAGCACATTCTTGTACGCCACGAACAAGCTGCTACACATATGGCGGATGGTTACGCTCGATCAACGGGGCGACCGGGTATTGTGCTCGTAACATCGGGTCCCGGCGCAACCAATGCCATTACAGGAATCGCCACCGCCTACATGGATTCGATACCAATGGTAGTGATTTCTGGCCAGGTGCCTCACGACGTCATAGGAACGGATGCATTCCAAGAAACCGACATGATTGGAGTGTCTCGACCTGTTGTCAAGCATAGTTACCTCGTCGAGGAAGCGGCTCGTATTCCACATATCGTCAAAGAGGCAATTTATATAGCCACTTCCGGCCGCCCAGGTCCCGTAGTGATCGATATTCCAAAGGACACGACCGATCCAAATGAGCTGTTTGAGTACGACTTACCTGACAGCATTGAACTCCGATCCTACAAACCTGCCATAAAAGGACATGTTGGCCAGATAAGAAAGGCGGTGCGAGCCCTGTTGGAGAGCAAGCGTCCTGTTATCTATGTTGGTGGTGGTGTAGTACAAGGGAACGCGTCATCAGAGCTTTGCTCGTTGGCACACAAGCTCAACTATCCGGTAACCAACACTTTGATGGGTCTAGGCACATTCCCAGGTACAGACAGTCAGTTTCTTGGAATGCTTGGGATGCACGGAACCTACGAGGCTAACAACGCAATGCATCACGCTGATCTTATATTGGCAGTTGGTGCAAGGTTCGATGATAGAGTGACCAACAATCCCTCCAAGTTTTGTCCAGACGCGACAATCGTCCATATTGATGTCGACCCTGCCTCGATATCAAAAGTCATTGCTGCTGATATCCCGATAGTGGGTCAGTGCAAAGCTGTGCTCGCACAAATGCTGAAGAATTTGGACGAGGAACTTAACGGACGGGAGATAGACTCAGAACCGATTGATGCATGGTGGGAACAGATTGACTCTTGGCGTGAGAGTTTTGGACTCGACCACGGACTGCACAAAGCGGAGTCAGGATCTGGAAAGCTGCTTCCCCAACAGGTTATTCAGGTCATATACCGAGCGACAGAGGGGAAAGCTTATGTAACAAGCGATGTTGGACAGCATCAGATGTTTGCCGCCCAATACTACAGGTTTGATCAACCTCGCCAGTGGATAAACTCGGGCGGACTCGGAACTATGGGCTTCGGCCTGCCTTCAGCAATGGGAGTTCAGTTTGCACACCCACATTCAACGGTGGTTTGCATAACGGGCGAAGGGAGTTTCATGATGAACATGCAGGAGCTGTCGACGTGTTCACAATACTCGCTTCCCATAAAAATCGTAAACCTGAACAATCAAGCGCTGGGCATGGTAAAGCAGTGGCAAGACATGCAATACGGGGGCAGACACTCACACAGTACCTACGCTGACTCACTTCCAGACTTTGTTGATCTCATAAACTCCTTTGGACATGTCGGTTTTCGAGCGGAGACCTTACCGGAATTGGAGGAAGCCGTCGAACTTGCATTCAGCGACAAGCACAGGTCAGACCTTGTGTTTATTGATGCCTTGATTGATCCCGACGAGCACATTTATCCAATGTTTGTTCGTGGAGGTGCTGTCAATGAAATGGTCCTTAACAAGTACGACTAGACATGCGACACCTACTATCTGTCTTGCTTGAAAACGAAGCTGGCGCGCTTTCGCGGGTCATAGGTCTTTTTGCACAACGTGACTTCAACATCGAGACCTTGACCGCCGCACCAACAGAAGACGAGACTTTATCTAGACTCACTCTGGTAACTACCGGTGACGATCGGACCATTGAACAAATCACCAAACACCTTAATCGTCTCATTGAGGTAGTAAAGGTGATTGATCTTACGGACAATGAACACATTGAACGAGAACTCATGCTGGTAAAAGTACGAGCGGAAGCAGACGCCCGAACAGAAATAAAGCGTACTTGCGACATCTTTCGGGGACAGATTGTTGACGTTACTGTAAATACGTATACGGTTCAGCTTATCGGTCCAACTGACAAACTCTTGGCCTTTATCGAAGCAATTGGTACATCGAGAATTCTTGAGGTTGTTCGGTCAGGCGTGTCAGGAATCAGTAGAGGTACGAAAGTACTTAGTGTTTAAGCCATAAAACGCGGGTAGTTGAATGCAGGTTTATTACGACAAAGATGCCGACTTATCGGTAATTCAAAACATGAACGTGGTCGTAGTGGGTTATGGCTCTCAGGGGCATGCCCATGCGAACAATCTTAAAGATAGCGGCGTGCGAAACTTAACAGTTGGTCTTAGAACGGGTTCTGGATCAGCCGACAAAGCTCTGCGTGCTGGCTTTAACGTAAAACCGGTTGCCGACGCAGTTCAAAATGCTGATTTCGTAATGATCCTGGTCCCAGACGAAGGGCAACGTGAGCTATATCAATCTGAAATTGAGCCCAATTTGCGAGAAGGAGCAACAGTCGCCTTTGCGCATGGATTCAATATTCACTTCGAGCTGATTGAACCTCGTGGGGATCTCGATGTTGTCATGGTTGCCCCAAAAGGTCCTGGTCATACAGTTCGCTCGCTGTATGAAGAAGGCGGTGGGGTTCCCGCGTTGATAGCAATAGCGCAAGACGCTTCCAGTAGGGCAAAGGAGTCAGCACTTTCCTATGCGATGGCCATTGGCGCCGGTCGAGCCGCAATCATTGAGACCACTTTTCGAGAGGAAACGGAGACAGATCTTTTCGGTGAACAAGCCGTGCTTTGCGGCGGAGCTGCAGCGCTGGTACAAGCTGGGTACGAAACGCTCACCGAGGCGGGCTATTCTCCTGAGATGGCCTATTTTGAATGCCTGCACGAACTGAAGCTCATCGTGGATTTCTTCTATGAGGGGGGCATTTCCAACATGTGGTACACCGTGTCAAACACCGCAGAATACGGAGGACTAACGAGAGGATCGAGAATTATCACGGAGGAAACGAGACAAGAAATGCGGCGTATCCTTAAGGAAATCCAAACTGGCCAATTTGCGAGAGAGTTTGTCGCCGAGAATCAGGCCGGAGCGACCACCATTAAGGCGATGCGAAAACTGAGCAAGAACCATCCGATTGAAGAGGTCGGCTCAAGACTTCGTGGAATGATGCCGTGGATAGAAGCAAATAAGCTGGTTGACAAGTCTCGAAACTAAGACAACAAGGTATCTAACGCCACTAGTGCGGAAGATAAAGACTTCTGACCGTGCGAATCCTATTTAAGCATTACACCCGCACTTAGGCGGACATTGCGATAGAGATTTCTATATCCCAAATCGCAGTAGCTACAGTCTGCCCAATGAGGTCAAGTTTTCGAACCGTGTCTATTCTGTCTGCAACAGCATCCAACTGCTTTCTAGGCAATATCTCATTGAGAATTCCAGAAGCATGAGCTAAACAGAGCAAAACGACATCTCGAGGGGAGGGAATTGCTTCAGAGAACAACACTTCAAACAGACGTAGTTTCGTCTCTTTTTCGACGGTGCCGTCAATCACAGGATACTTTCTGGACCTAAACACCCAAAGTACTCGTTCGTCGACTTGCTCTACTATTCCAAGCCGAATCAATCCTTGAAGCGCTTCTTCACGAATTTCTTCGGCTCGTTCAGCAGTCCGCTCAACCCAATAGCGTATGTTGTGTTCCTCTTCCGATGAAGCTATTTCAGCTAGGACGGCATCCGCCGTTGGTGAACCAACCGGCTCGTCCTTAACTACGAACAATTTGTCAAGATCGCTGTCAATCCTTCCACGTTCAGCAAGTTCCATCAGTACTGCACCGCTTAATGAATAGCGTCGCGACCATTCGGGCAAGCGTACAAATGACCCATCGTGATCATGAAGGAGAAGCAACATAATCTCTTCAGCGATGCTTATTGTGGAGTTGCCAGCCATGTGTTTTCTTCCGGTTGGAACATCAGGTGTTCATTGTAATTTCTGAACACGCCTTAGTTACAGAATCAAGACTTTTAGTAAGTGATTGCATTTTGTTATTTTCAGCTAGTGGTGTTGGTTGGAGGATTTAGAATGAAAACAATTAAGCTAACCTTCTCCCTCCTTCAATTGACCAAAACTAGTGCTGATTGGGCCAACGCGGTCGAAAAATCTCTTTTGTGACTCGTGTGCATTTAATTGACCCTCCGCCTATATGGTTGCGTTAGTCAAAAAGGTAACGATCCTATTCTCATATCCATTGGGTATAGGCGCAAGCTATGCGCTGTTCGCCTATCTCAACAGCTCCTTCAACAGCGAACTTGCAGCCTATGTTTCCGTGTTGTTTGGAGCCGCGCTCGTCACACTTCACGAATTGACAATTCCTAGTCGCCACGAATGGCGTCCAACTTGGACAGACATTTCCAACGACGCAACGTATATGGTTGTTTGTCAGATTCTGTTCGAGAGACTTCTTACACTTCTTGGACTGTTTTTGGCTGTCCGGTTGTCCGTTGTTACGTTTTCACAGGTATCGGGATTCTGGCCTCAAAGTTTTCCCGTTTGGGTTCAAGCAGTTGCGATTTTGGTAATAGGAGACTTTCTGCGCTACTGGATGCATCGAGGTTTTCATCGCTTTCACTGGATGTGGAGATTGCACGCCGTGCATCACTCGCCTAGTCGCTTGTATTGGCTCAATGTTGGTAGATTTCATCCTTTGGAACAGTCGCTTCAGTTTGTTGCAGATGCACTTCCTTTTATGCTTCTCGGAGTTGGTCCCGATGTTTTGAGCGTCTACTTTGTGTTCTACGCTGTGAACGGTTTCTATCAGCACTCGAACTGCGATGTGCGTCTAGGATGGTTGAATTGGGTGGTCGCTGGTCCCGAGTTGCATCGTTGGCATCATTCGTTGAACGGCAAAGAGTCCAATATCAACTACGGAAACAACCTCATTCTTTGGGACATCGTGTTTGGTACAAGATTTTTTCCAAAGGACCGTACAGTTTCATCACTCGGGATACCTGCTGAAGACTACCCCTCTGATTTCTTGCGCCAATTGGCTGCACCGTTCGATAACAGGTTACGACTGGACTAGTTGGATGCTACCGGCTCTCTCATATTTGGTTTTCAAATCGGCACTGAAGTACAAGCAAAAGCCGCACTTTGATGAATTCATTCGACTAACTAGAGATCCCAAAGCAACGCAGTGGCAAGCACTCAAGAAAATTCTTCAAGCGAATCAGATGTCAGACTTCGGTCGAGAATTCAGATTCGAAAAGATCGACTCCCCGCAATCATTTCAGGAGTCAGTTCCAGTAGGAGACTTTGAAGCTCTACGATCTTACATAGAAAGACAACGAGACGGAGAGGAAAGAGCCTTAACTTGGGAAATGCCAGTTTACTACAACCGAACAAGTGGGACCATCGGGACACCAAAAGACGTACCAGTAACACAACAAAATGTTGATGAAATTCGATTGGGTTCCCAGTTGAGCGCGTTTGTACTCTCCCAACAATCGGATGTCTTGAAAGGCAGTGTATTTGCTATAGGAGGATCCGCAATTGAGGCAAAGACCCTTCGTGGTATTCCCATCGGTTCTGCCTCCGGAATGTTGTACAGGCAACAGTCTAGATTTGTTCGATCACGCTATGTGCTTCCGCCAGAGGTGTTTGACATCGAAGACGTGGAAACACGATACATAGCAATGGCTGTGTATGGCTTGGCTCGGCGAGATGTGACAACTGTCGCAACCGCCAATCCCTCTACTTTCGTGCGTCTGATGGAGATCATAGAGCAACACACCGATGCTGTATTGAGACACATCTCTGAAGGCACAGCGCCCCTTACCGGTACTGGATTGGAGACCATCAAACCAAATCCAACACGTGCACGGGAACTTAGGTTACTACTAGAACGCAAAAAAACGTTGAGTTACCGTGACTTTTGGCCCGATTTGAAGGGAGTTGTTACCTGGTGCGGTGGAAGCTGCGGATTTGCACTTTCAAAATTGACTCCATCGTTGCCTTCCGACTGTGCCGTGTATGAATTCGGCTACAACTCGAGCGAGTTTCGAGGCACGATTAACGTAGACCTTGAGAACAACCTGTGCCTTCCGATGTTTCAACACTCCTATTTTGAATTTGTTAGTACTCAAGATTGGGAGAACGGACGAAGCAAGTTTGTAGGGCTGGATGAACTTGAGGACGGTGCGCAGTACTACATCTTTGCAACGACATCTAGTGGACTCTATCGCTATGACATTAACGACATCGTTCGTGTGTCGGGCCGCATTAATGCCACTCCAACGCTTGATTTCGTTCAGAAAGGACGAGGTGTGACGAACATAACCGGAGAGAAACTCACAGAGCACCAAGTTCTCGAAGGAATTAATTCATTGCGACAGGAATTTGGAGTCGATCCAGACTTCTTTGTTTTGCTTGCAGACGAAGAGGAATCCAAGTACATGCTTTGCATGGAATGCTCGACGAACTATGATCGGAATCAATTGGAGAATTTCCTAGATTCGAGATTGCGAAGTCTCAACATTGAATATCAGGCGAAACGCAAGAGCGGTCGACTTGGTCGCCTGAGTTTGATTGAACTTCCCACAGGAACAGGTTATCGCTTTCGAAGTGAAAGAGTTGCTGCTGGACAAAGGGACTCTCAGTTCAAGTACCTCCATCTGCAGTATTTGAGCCAGATTCCGCCGGAACTCTCTCGTCATATACAGTCTTGATGCGGCTAACAGAGTTAAATGGTTTTACATTTCCCGTTCCGTTTAAGGTTGTGTTCAGGCATGCCGCCGCCTCTAGGAGACAAGCCGAAAATTTTGTGGTATGTGCCACAACTCACACTGGAGTGCAGGGAATTGGTGAGGGTTGTCCCAGATCTTATGTATCTGGTGAAGACGTAGAGTCCAGCAATCGCTTTCTTAAACAGCATCAAGCGTCGTTGGTGAACTCCATCATGGACCTTGCGAGCCTTCAGGAATGGATTTTGAATCACAAGAGTGAAATCGATGACAATCCCAGTGCCTTTTGTGCAATTGAAATGGCGATTCTCGATGCACTGGGCAGAGAGGAAACAACGTGTATTGAGTCGCTACTCGATATCTCCCCAAAGCAAGAAGTGGTTCGCTATTCTGCAGTTCTAGGGGATGCGCCTTTTGCTGCCTACTGGTGGCTCTTGAGACGATATATCCGCCATGGGTTTACTGACTTCAAAGTAAAACTTTCAGGAAATCGCAAGAGTGATCTAGGAAAACTACAGGAACTGACTAAGATCGGTTTGGATAGTCGTCACGTTAGATTGGACGCCAATAACTTATGGTCCGCCTCTGATGACTGCATTGAATATTTGTCCTCACTTCCGCAACTCTATTGGGGACTTGAAGAGCCGTTGCAACCGCGAGATTTCGCTGGAATGCGAAAAATTGGGACAGCATTGCGGATCAAACAAATTCTTGACGAGAGTTGTACTAACGTCGAAGATCTCGAAAACCTTTGCGGAAGTCCATGGGTACTCAATCTTAGGGTTTCCAGGGCGGGAGGTATTCTGAGGGCGATCGAGGTGGCTCGAATTGCGAGGAAACAGGGCATTGGAATCATTTTGGGTGCACATGTCGGCGAGACCAGCCTTTTAACTCGAGGAACTCTCGCCGTCCTACAGTTTCTAAAGAATGAACAGATTGCGTGTGAAGGAGCATTTGGACGACATTTGCTAACCAGTGACTTGAGCAGAGAAGTGATCCAATTTGATCAGAATGCACAGATAGAGCTCCAACAATTGAGGCTGCTACAGTTGCCTGGCACAGGTCTTACTATTGAGCAAAGCAAACTTAAAGCTCTGTGAGACTGAAGTGTGACGAGAAACTGCGTTACTTCAATATGCAGTCGAACGGCAACCACGCAAAACGAGGTTAACGGATATACTGTGGAAATGGTCCATTTACCCTGGGCTGGAAGCAACAAGAATGTTCCTAACCAAGCGGATTCTTCGATGTATTGGGTGAAGGAACGGCTCAACGTGGATCCGATTTTGTGTTTCTGGCAATTCTAGGAGGTTTAGATTGGTGTTAATTAAGGCAAGTCGAGAAATTCCGTCTTCGGAGATCACACCAGAATCCGTCTACCTTTCCCGTAGGAAGTTCATGGGTCAGAGCGCCTCTGCAGCAGTGCTAGCCGGCTTGGCGGGGTCCGTTCATGGATTGCCTGAAAACTGGGTGAGCGAGCAAGGCTTTTCTAAAGGGGAACCGATCGGCGAAAAAATCACTCCCGAGGAGTATGCAATACGCTACAACAATTTCTATGAGTTCGGGACCGGGAAGGAAGATCCGTCCAAGAAGGCGCATGTTCTAACCACCGAACCGTGGTCTTTGGAGGTTGGCGGTCGTGTTGGTAAACCTGGCAAAGTTGACCTTGAAGACATTTTGAAAGACATCGATCTGGAGGAACGCATCTACCGATTGCGGTGTGTCGAGGCTTGGTCCATGGTGGTGCCCTGGATCGGGTTTCCAGTGAAGACTTTGCTGGATCGTTTTGAACCTCTGGGAGATGCCAAATACGTCAAGTTCACGACTCTGTATCGCCCGAAGGAAATGCCCGGAATTCGATCCATTTTTTCGTCGGTAGATTTTCCCTACGTAGAGGGACTGAGAATGGACGAAGCAAGTCATCCGCTAGCGATTTTCTCTATTGGCATGTATGGAAAAGTACTGCCAAATCAGAATGGTGCTCCTTTTAGGTTAGTTGTTCCCTGGAAATATGGATTCAAGAGCATTAAATCGATCGTAAAGATTGAACTGACTGAACAACAACCTCGAACGACATGGAACAAGTCTGCACCCCATGAATATGGCTTTTATGCCAATGTCAATCCGACTGTCGATCATCCTCGTTGGTCGCAAGCAAGAGAACGGAGACTCCCAACGACATTATTTGGGCGAACTATCGAGACCCGAATGTTCAACGGATATGACGAGGTCGCCTCGCTATATGAAGGAATGAATCTCAAACGTAGTTACTGAGAGAGTTCGCGACATTGTCATAAAGCAGCCATGAATGCAGAAACTCGGTCTCGGCCACAGATTAGAGTCGCTTGGCTGAGCACCAAGACTGCAAAGTGGATCGTCGGCATTGTTCTTGCCATACCCTTTGTGCTTTTGCTGAACGATGTACGCATTGAGCTAATACAACCAGGGGCTGGACTTGGACCGGATCCGGGTGAAGCACTTGTTGACCGTCTCGGTACCTGGTCTATAAGAATCCTGTACTTGACACTTCTAGTGTCGTCGGTAGCACGACTTTTAAAAGTACCCGTACTTATTCAGCATCGCAGAACATTTGGGCTGTGGGCGTTTACATATGTTGTGTTACATCTTGCAGCTTATTTCTCAGCATTGGCCGGTTTCGACCTAAATGTGGTTCTCGGTGATTTTTCCAAGCGTCCGTACATAATTGTGGGGCTTGTCGCGTTGTGTCTGCTTATTCCGCTTGCTATCACTTCTACTCGAGGATGGCAACGAAGACTCGGCTTAAATTGGCGACGACTACATAGAATTGTCTACGTTGCAGCAATACTCGCATTGATTCATTTGTGGATGCAGGAAAAAGCTTCGTTCTTTGACACATTTATGTACGGTTCGATACTGTTTCTGCTTTTTATCGAACGGCTGGTCGGTGCAGTCCAACGACTAAGGAGAAAGTCTGTTGCAACACAAGCGGCAGGGGAATCTACATAACCGCACAAGACGATGTGCAATCTTTGTGATGAGGTGGAAATAGTGACTGATTTAGTGAACAAAAAGGCGGTGCCAACCAGAGAGGGCGACAAGCCCTTGAGCGATGAGGAAGTTCGCAGGTTGTTAAAGGAAGTGCCGGGCTGGAAATTGGAATACTCCAACACAAGGGACCTTTGTCTCTTAGCGAGAACATATCCGTTCAAAACCTATGAATTGGTGTTGACATTTCACCAGAACGTAGGTGGTCTCGCAGAGGAAGAACAACATCATCCGGAAATGATTACTCAATACGGCGATGTGACCATTAGATGGTGGACACACACAGTGGGAGGAGTGCACATGAACGACTTTGTTCTTGCCGCAAAGTGCGATAGGTTGTATCAAGAATCTCAAGAGTAGATCAAACTAGTGACGCCTTGAATTGCCACTTTACCGCGCAATTGATGTAGGAACAGAACTAATCTCGACTTGAACTAGTTGGAAATCAGAGTGTTGCGAACATGTACAGCTTCTGCGAGTTGCTCGAGACACTGTTTGGTTTGCTCCCATCCGAGACATCCATCTGTAATGCTCTGCCCATAAACAAGGTCTCTACCATTGCCAATTTCCTGTTTCCCTTCTACAAGGTGACTCTCGATCATCACTCCCATAATGCTGGATTCTCCACCTTGTAATTGGGTGCACAACGAGTCGCAGACGAGGCGTTGATTTTTGAAGTCGTGCTTGCTATTGGCATGGCTCATATCCACCATTACACGATGGTTGAGACCTTCTTTTTGCAGCATATCGCTTGCATTTCTGATTGACTCCTCATCGTAGTTAGTTCGACCTCCGCCCCCACGGAGCACGACATGGCAGTCTGCATTCCCGGACGTTGCAAAGATCGCGGCATCTCCGGATTTAGTCACAGACAGGAATCTGTGTGGATAGAACGCAGACTTCACGGCGTGCGCAGCTGGTTTGATGTCTCCCTGGGTAGTATTTTTGAAGCCAACGGGACATGAAAGCCCCGAAGCGAGCTGCCGATGAATCTGACTCTCGGTTGTTCTCGCCCCAATAGCACTCCATGTCACGAAGTCTCCCAAATATTGAGGAGTGATCGGATCCAAGTATTCGGTTGCGACACCCAAATGGAGATTGGAGATGTCTGCAAGCAGTTTTCGGGCTACAAGAAGCCCTTCATTAATGTTGAATGAACCGTTGAGCCGAGGATCGTTTAGTAACCCTTTCCAGCCAATGGATGTACGTGGCTTTTCAAAGTACACCCGCATGAGAATGCACAAGTCATTCTCAAATTCTTTCGCCGACTGGCTCAGCCTGTGAGCATATTCGAGGGCAGAGTCAGGATCATGAATTGAACAGGGACCTACAACAATTAGAAGCTTCGATTCTAATCCTGTAACAATATCACTGACTTGTTGGCGTAACGAAAAGACCAATTCCGAAGTTTGTTCGGAGATGGGTATTCTGTCCATTGCAATCTTTGGAGGAATAACCTCCTTGGTTCCAATGATGCGAACGTCGTCAGTGTCGTACAACATTTTTTTGGAAAATAGTCCACTGGATTCAAGCGGGAATCTGTCCGTTTTGCACCTAGGGTGCGGCAAGCAGCGGAGATTGTAAAGGAATCAGCATTGAAGGCTACACGGATAGAGTGGTTACACCGACTCGGAATTGACGTCTGGAAGTTTCGTGATACTCCAGTTTCGATCTTAAAGGATGTCGAAGCGGAACCTGGAGTCGCACCCGCAGAGTCCAACAATACGTTCGACAGTTTGGGAAAGAAGCGTGAATCGAATGAATCCGAGAGCTACACAGGCGCAACTCCAGCGCATGTATTCACTGAAACGAAAGAAGTAGCTCCTGGAGAAGGCGATTCGTCGGACAATTCACCGCGAGCGCTTCCAACTGTCGAGGAGCCCTCCATTGAGTTGAAGTGTTCTGCAATTGGGACGTGTTTGGTTGTCTTTGATCCTAATGTACGAAACTCAAACGATATGGCTATGGGAATCGGCTATGCGGCGAGCCGGTACAAGGCGAGAGCACACGACAGTGTTGGCTTCAGTTGGCCTCCCACGTTGTCAACTACGAAGGATCACGGGGGATGGGAGAGCGCAAGCAGAGCTTTCCGCTCATTGATCAATCGTCAAGACTGGACGTTTAACTTCATTGTCAGTGTTGGGTCGGACGCGAACCGAATCACCAAGGCTCTTCCCAGTCCCGACATTGATGTTCTAAAACTCGATGAGTTTCCAGCAAACGCACAAACCAAGAAGGAATTATGGCAACGCATAGCAGAAATGTTGTGATTCGACTCACTGACGGTGTGATGCGGATTACACCTATCTCCGCCGAAGACCTGTCTGTGATATATGAAATTGAAAGTCGATCCATGCCATTTGGTTGGAGCAGTCACATCTTCAAGTCATGTCTCGTTGAACCCTACGAGTGTTGGAAAATGGAAAAGCAAAGGCGGACTAAGTGGGATGTGATCGGCTACTACGTCTTGTATCTTCTCAAGTCTCATGCCGAGCTATGCAATTTGTGTGTTGATGTGGACGAACAACAGTCCGGCTATGGCACTCAGTTGCTCACCCATGCGATTGAACGCTGTTCAGAGAAAGGCATTGAAACTATTGCATTAGATGTTCGACAATCAAATTCAATCGCTCAAAAGCTCTATACGTCATTCGGATTTGAAAAAGTTGGAATTCGCAAGAGTTATTACGCTGCTGCAATAGGTCGTGAAGACGCGGAAATCATGGAGCTGCGAATTAGTTAGAGAGTCCTGAAGTCAACGTCTTCGTATCTCCTTCTATGTTTGAATGTAGAAGGACTTTCCATATTGCCCAATTGCAGATTGTTAGTGTCATGAGACCGATAACAGATTGACGCTAAATCTCTAGTTTGAAGATCCGGACGTACAGCTAGCACTGATGAGACATATAATCTCGCGTTTTTTGACGTTTTAGTCATGGAAATTCGAGACTCGGTCGACCGTCGCAGAACGTTTGCAATCATCTCGCATCCCGACGCTGGTAAGACCACCATCACTGAGAAGTTGCTCTTGCTGGGAAACGCCATTCAACTAGCAGGTACTGTCAAAGCTCGAAAGTCTGGTCGCCATGCCAAATCCGATTGGATGGCGATGGAGAAGGAACGAGGCATATCAGTAACGACTTCAGTTATGCAGTTCAAATATCAGGACTGCATCGTGAACTTGCTTGATACGCCTGGGCATGAAGACTTTTCGGAAGATACATACCGGACTCTAACGGCAGTTGACTCAGCGGTCATGGTCATTGATGGAGCTAAAGGAGTCGAGCCGCGAACACGAAAGCTTCTCGAAATCTGTCGGATGCGGGATACGCCGATTACTACCTTTGTAAACAAACTGGATCGAGAGTCAATGGATCCGTTGGAAATGCTCGAGCACATTGAAGATGAGCTGCAAATTGAATGTGTTCCGGCGACTTGGCCAATTGGGTCTGGAAGGTCATTAAAGGGGATCTATCGCATGGACTCCGATGATTTCCTTCCATACGAAAGGGTTCCCAGAGATTCTGCGAGGAGATTGCAAACGATCAAAGGGCTTCATTCCGACGAGTCGAAGACATGGTTGGATGCAGACTATTCGAACACTGTCGATACTATAGAGCTGGTTCGCGAGGCGGGCCATACTTTTGATTACGAAGAATACCTCGCGGGAAGGCAGTCACTGGTCTACTTCGGTAGCGCGTTGCAAAACTTCGGAGTAATTGAATTGTTGGATCGGTTCGTAGAAGTTGCTCCGGTACCACAAATGCGGGATACCAACTTGGGCAAAATATCTCCCTATGAGGACAAATTCAGCGGGTTTGTTTTCAAGATCCAGGCGAACATGATCCCAAAACACCGAGATCGTATCGCCTTTATGCGAATTTGCTCTGGAAAATATACAAAGGGTATGCGGATACGACATGTGCGTCTGGGACGCGAAGTGAAAATATCCGATGCCGTTACATTTATGGCAGGCGACCGAACCCAGGTTGATGTAGCTTTCGCGGGCGACATTATTGGGCTGCACAACCACGGAACAATCCGGATCGGAGATACGTTTACGGAAGGACAAGATGTTGCGTTTCGTGGGATTCCAAACTTTGCTCCGGAGATATTTCGTCGAGTACGCATTCGCGATCCGCTGCACTCAAAACGATTGAAGAATGGCATGAGACAATTGTCGGAAGAGGGTGCTACTCAGGTATTCGCACCACTCCACAATCAAGACATTGTCGTGGGCGCGGTCGGATCACTTCAGTTCGACCTAGTCGCTTTTCGATTGAGAGAGGAATACGGTGCGGATTGCGCTTACGACCCCTGCCCAATTCATACGGTAAGGTGGGTGAGCGCAGACGATCCTTCAGTATTGGAGGAGTTCCGTAATCACCTGCGAGCTCAGCTGGCTCTGGATGGGGACAATCAGCTTGCGTTGTTGGCCACATCGCGACATAACCTAAGATTGATTGAGGATCGATGGCCCGAAGTGAAATTTTCATCTACCCGAGAACACGCCTCATTTGCTTGAAATTAATGTTGTGCACGGACAGTCATTCCGTAGAATCGGTTGAGAATGCGGAGAATCTGCTTACTTGGATGAAATGGTGGTGGATTTCGATTTCAAGCCGGATTTACCCTTGAGGGATGAACTGCTTCGTTCAGTTGAACCTAACGTTTGTCCAGTAGACGTTGCTATTGCTGTAGCAGGCATTGCCGGATCCGACAATGTTGCTGCGAGAGTTCGAGAGGACATAGGATTTCTTGCAGATTCTGTTAGAAGCAATAGTATCGAGGAAGTGATTGACCGGCTTAAGTCTCTAGGGTTCCCAAGTGACCCCAGTTTCTTGGACGACATAGAAAGGAACCAGATCGATCTTGCTCTCCGGCATAAGTCTGGCAATCCGATCACGCTTGCAATGATTCTTGCAGGTATTGCCGAAGAAATTGAACTGGAATATGTTGGCATCAATTTTCCTCAACACTTTTTGGCGAGAATTGATCAAAGACTAATCGACCCCCTTCAAATGAGAATCGTCACATCTGACGAAATGAGAGCTTGGGCCAAACGAAGGCGATTGAGTTCTCCGTTGTTCTTGCGAGCCTCCAATCGAGATATAGCACTGCGAATGCTCAACAATGTACGCCTTGCTTTGTGTATTTGTGATAGACCCGTCGATGCTCTAACGGTCCTGGATTACAAGAACCTCTTGGCAGGCGATAGACCAGAAATATTGATTGAAAAATCAGAAGTTTGGCTGGATATGGGCGATATTGGTATGGGGAAAGCACTGCTTGAGCAAGCCATGGATCTCATCGATTCTTCGTCTTTAAAGGAAGTGATTCGCAGAAGAGTTCAGCTATTGAGCGATGTGGACGAAGAACTCAACTAGCAAGCAGATGAAGCTAGAGACTCACTCCGTTTTACGAGGTTGCATATCTGGATACGGATCGGGTTGGATTAAATCGATTGCCTTGCCGTAGCCGGGAACGCTGATGGATCTAGAGTCGTAGCTGAGGTCGCTTCCATCCAAGACTTGTTCCCCAAACCTATAAATTGAAGGAATTCCATCGGATGTCGCGCGACGGTCGTAGTCGCGCAGGGCATTTTGTGTCTCTTCGTTGCGTTTTGAATGTGCAACCATTGCTTTCTTCCCGTGTCGGGACTGCAACATGCGGCACGTAACTTTAGGCGAGAGGACTATGCCGGTGGCGTTGTTGCCTCCAAAGCCCTTGGAATTCACGAGTGCTAGGTCCAAACCATTTTGAGGGTCGATTTGCAAGTGTTGAGGACTAAGATGCAAGTGGCTATGGTGCACGTCGTCTGCAATGTGATCAATTGTGGCAATGCCGGGTAGCCATCCGTACTTCCACGTACCCAACACAGATGTCATTTGGTCACCTGAAGCTGCAGCAAGCGTGTGGCCCAAATACGCCTTGATTGCGGCGACAGGCCATTTCTTGATGCCAAACACTTTTGCCATTTCATTAAGAATGTGCGACTCAGTCACGCGATTTTGTGGCGTACCAGTTCCATGAGCATGTATGCACGATCGATTACGTACAGCAGCGTCTCCAAGCATTGATCTCGCCAACCCCAATGCCTTCCCTACTGTCAAGTAGTTGCCCACGCCTGGGCCTGGAATCGATTTTTTGAATCCGTCGGCATTTATGAATACGGAAGGTACCGATCCATAGATTTCTGCTCCAAGTTCAACGGCTAGCTCATCGTCCATTAGCAACAGATAGACTCCGGCTTCAGAGAGTGTGAACCCAGCATTGGAAGAAAACGGCCGGCAAGCACGCCGATTGTCCGGAAAATCCGTACCGTCCAGAGCCATTAGAGCTTCGTCTTCTGCAACGGCCCCCATGATGCGATAGGCCTCCACGATTTCTGGCGTGATTGGGGCTTCCGCGCCTCCTACCATCGCAACCCGTTTGCCTCCGTTCCGAATTTCGTCGACACCTTGTTTCACGTTGTACAGAAATGTCGCACACGCTCCAATGATTCCCCCAGTTCCTCCTACGGACCCCAACACATATGCATTCACGAAGTCCGCTGGCATTTCCGAGAGTCCAAGCGCAATTTGCTTGGAAGTTGGCCGTTTTCCTCGATACGGGGCTTGCAGCATCCCCCCGTTTCCGTTTGAATCGAGTTGACCCATTGCACTACCTGCGAATACTGCTATCTCATCTGGACCAACACGGCTACGTATCTCTTCCCATGAAATGCCCAAGGAATGCAAAGCGTCCGACGAACTGACTATAGTGACCTGCAGCCCTCGGGGATGGTTTCTAGAAGGATAGGTTGCTGCAGGGTCGAAGCCTGTAGGCAGTTGCCCTGCGGAAGTCACTCGAGCCTTGCGTTGGTCTGGAATGAGTACTGGAGTCTCTTTGGTTACCTCAACTTCTATTCGTCCGTTGATATTTGACTTGACCAACCAACCGTCAGGTATGGATTCGGGGAGTTGGCGGACGGGAACAGAAAATCTAATAGACTCGCCATTGCTAGGTTGGATTGTCGATGCCTTGTGAAAATCACAATCGTCGATATCGAACAACTCGATCTTGCGGACCAGAGTGTGGTTTAGAACATAGTCTCGACTAGCTTGGTCTTCATTGTTGGGGTGAACACCCATCAAGCCTTGAAGCGACCGGAAAGTCTCGTCAGAGGCTGATGTCGGCAGAGCATCGATCACCGTTCTGCGATATGCGTGGTGGCAGGAAACGCGTCCTGCTGGATTTACTCCGCCGAATCCGACAATCACAGGTAGTCGACTCACAAAATTGCCCTCGTCTTATGCGATGTTTCGAATAAAGTCTGTGGCTGCTAGCGTTTTCGGCTGCTTGTGCTAGCTGTATAGCATACAGCGTAGGGATGCACACTCTCATCTGAGTGAGAAGATACAGGAGTTTGGCGCAATGCTTTAGTCGATTCGGCGATCACAAATGTCTTAGATTGGGAATGAGCTCTGCAAAATTGCACGGCTTGAAGGAGGCATCGAGTTGTTGGCTCAAAATGTCATTCCATGCCAGTCGGCATGCACCTGTTGACCCGGGCACGGCGAAAATCGCCGTGGAATTCGCCAATCCACCAATGGCCCTCGACTGAATCGTGGATGTTCCAATGTCCTTCAATGACAAATATCTGAATAGCTCTCCGAATCCTTCAACAACCTTATCAAACAGAGGAAGGAGAGCTTCAGGAGTACTATCTCGGCCGCTGAATCCAGTGCCTCCCGTTGATACAATGACATCAATATTACTATCGGCAATCCAATTCGACACTATTGCACGAATGCGATAAATATCGTCCTTGACGATGTCCCGTTTGGCCAATACATGACCGTCCTGCTCGATAGCGTTCGCCAGGAAGTCTCCAGATGTATCGGTGTCAACAGTTCTTGTGTCCGATACGGTCAAAACCGCAATGCGCATTTTTTGTAAGTACCCAACGAATCCCCGACGCAGTTGCCAAAGATTGAAACTCCGAACATAATGATAATTCCATTGTCGTCAAAGATAAGGTACTGACCAATAGGGATTCTCTTCGACGAGGAACAAAAATCTTTGGATACAGAACGACTATTTCTTAGTGCGGAGCGACTAGCTCGGGAATTCAATCTATTCCCGACAGCAGATCCAGAGTCTAGTTTCTCCGTGCGCGGCTTGTTGAGCCCAGCTGAAATTCAAGCGCAACTTGCCTCGCTTGAACGGATGGATATTGATAGTTATATCGAGACGGTTGTTTCGCCAGCGGAACTGCCCAACAGGCCTACGGCATCGGATGCGGTCCAGGCTCTGGGAAACGTCGAGCAAGCAACCCATAAAGGAGCATATTTCGATGCACTGGTCGAGATGGATTTTGAGAATGATCGCAGAGTAGTCGGGTTTGTAGCTCAGAATCGGACCTACCGCAATGGCGAGTGGGGCCCTGAAGAGCATTCCATGGCGGCTGAGTTTGTTCAGTCGTGCGCACGCCGCGCAATACCAATTGTCAGTTTGATGGACACTCCTGGGGCCGCCGCCGACGAAATGGCCAATCGCGGAAATCAAGCACACAACATATCGCGCCTGATTGCTGTTATGTCCGATGTTGATGTCCCCAACATTGGTGTCATCTTCGGAATTGGCTATTCAGGAGGAGCTATTCCTCTTGCCGCAAGCAACATGATACTGTCAGTCAGGGACGGCCTGTTTAGCACTATTCAACCTCGAGGTCTAGCAAACATTGCGCGTAGACTGAATTTGTCGTGGCAAGAATGTGCAAAACATGTTGGACTTTCTCCGTACGAATTGATGGGCCAAGGAAATATAGATGGAATTATTGACTATGTACCGGGTGAGTCGGGTGACAAGTTAGAGAATTTCCGCCAGGCAATCATTACCGGCATAAGCTCAGTCGAGGCGAGCACCAAAGCTTTTGTAGCCCAGGAAAGAATGTTTCTGTCCGAATACGAGCACGTTCTCAATCGCTATCTGTACCCAACGGAACGAATGAAGCAAACCGAGAGCGCTTCGCTGTTCGAGTTTGTAGAGAATCCAACCGACTATTTGAATGTCTTCGGCTTGGCCTATCGATTTTCAAGATTTCTTCGGGTCCGAAGACGGATCAAGTCCACTGGCAAGGGCCAATATGGACGTTTAGTACAGAGAGATATTCCAGAGGGAGAGCTCTCCGTGCGACAAGATCAGGACAGGAGACGGACTTTCCTAAAGTGGCTACAAGATCCTGATCGAATTGTCTACGACGATGGATTGAGACGCACTTGGCGAAACTACCTCTCCACCAAAGCGGCCGCTGGTGAGACACGAGGAAGATTCGGACGATTCTTCCTTGGCGAACCACGCAAGAACTTCGAAAACGCAAGAAAGACATTGCTGTCGGTTGTGGGGTCCTACTTGGTGAACCGGTGGAAGACCGATGCGGCAGGAAACTTGCTGTCTCTGATTGACTACCTACAAAACGAATCTGCGTCTCTTGACTTGATCGAATCTACAGATATTGAGAGTCCCCGCATTCTGCTTCGATCAATCGCAACTGACAGTGAACTGGGACCCGCTCTTCGAGAACGATTTACGCATTACGGTAGGAAATTGCTCGGTCGCGTCGGTACAGAAGAGATGGCCGACGACCAGCTCTCGGAGCACTTGGCAATCGAACTGAACTTGGTGATATCGGGAGAGCACATCGTGCTACCCAATACAGCTGCACATTCAGATGGAACTGCGTTGGTCGTCTCAAAACCGTCCACTTCATACAACAGAAACTTAATAAACGAGAGGTGGGGAGACCACTTCCGAAATACGGATACAGCCGTTGTTGTACACCAAGAATCTGCCGAATCGGCTATCGAGACATTGCTCGACATTATTCGGGAACCGGACCTGCGTGAGTTATTTGTTAGAGAATTGCAATATTTGCTGGTATTGAACGCTGTTTACGACGAAACGCTGACCAACTTAAAGTCGATAGCAGTAGAGGCCAAGAGTACTCAGTCGCTCGACCGCGCAACTGTGAGAAAACTGCTGCGGGAGTCGGTGAGATCATCGGTTCGCGCAAGTCTAGGCAAGGGATTGCCAGAGGAAATGGATTTGGATGAGTTTCTGGACAATTTCTTCGAATGGTATTTCCGCTTTCAATCCACCGTGGGACTAAGAAAGTTCCTATCGGCTGTTGAAGAATGGAAAAAAGCTAGCTATCCATACATATCGGACACATTGTTCGTCGTAGTTACGTTCTTTTTTGAAAACCTAGTTGTCTCGCTGCTCACCAATGAGTTGGAAGGGAAGCGTTTCAATGGTCGCATCAAGCCGCGAAACATAGGTCGTAAGAAGGACTTCTGGAACAGACTAAACAATGCCTATCGAGATCTCCAAATTCAAGAAGTACTCACGGAATACAAACGCACGCGAAATACGAGCTACGAATCATTTCGTGATATGTTCTTCGAGGATTTCGATGAGATGTTCGCGGACCTCCTAAGTAGCGACCCTTGCGAGTTTCCCGGATTTCGATTGTCCATAGAAGCTGCTTTAGAACAAGAGAAACCGCCTTGTGGAGTCGTGACCGGTGTTGGCAATTTCAAAGGCATTGAGGGTGGATTGCGAGTGGGAGCCGTTATCTCGAACTCTTCCTTTCAAGCCGGCGCGTTCGATATGGCGAGTGCGGAGAAGTTTTGCCGACTGCTGCAGACCTGTGCTGAAGAGCGGTTGCCGCTCATTTGCTTCATTTCGTCGGGAGGAATGCAAACCAAAGAGGGAGCCGGAGCACTATTCTCTATGGCAGCCATCAATGATCGCATCACTCATTTTGTTCGCGATTACGATTTGCCAGTTATCGTCTTTGGCTATGGAGACTGTACGGGAGGAGCGCAAGCAAGCTTTGTAACACATCCGTTTGTACACACTTACTACTTGTCAGGTACCAGCATGCCTTTTGCTGGTCAGATCGTTGTGCCTAGCTATTTGCCGCTCGACTCGATACTGTCAAATTATCTCGTGGCGGTGCCCGGTGCAATGCAAGGACTGGTCAAACATCCGTTTTACGAAAATCTCGATGTAGATCTCAAGGATATTGATTCAGAGATTCCTCTTCCTGAAGTCAGCATTGCCGAAGTTGTGGCCGGAGTCATGGAAGGTTCGCTCTCCGCTGTTCGAACAGCTCAAATGCCAGCGCTCCGAGATCAATTCAATCCACAAGATCTCTATCGGTCAGTAAGACGAGTGCTTGTTCATGCTCGGGGATGCGCAGCAGTTAAGGTCGTCCGGACCGCGCAGAGAATCGGCGTAGATGTAGTGTTGGTTCAGTCCGATCCCGATATGGAATCGTGTGCAGCGGATATGGTTGCAGATCAAAACAAAGTCGTTTGCATTGGTGGAAGCACTCCTGACGAGAGTTACTTGAATGCTCGTTCCGTTTTGGCTATAGCCAAGAACGAAGGCGTGGATTCCTTACATCCCGGCATAGGTTTTCTTTCGGAGAACAGTCAGTTTGCAGAGCTGGTTAGATCGAATGGAATCAACTTCATCGGACCACCTGTTTCCAGCATGGAGACGATGGGGAACAAGTCCAACGCGATCAATACGGCGATCCGACTAGGTGTCCAGGTTGTTCCCGGTAGTCACGGAATCGTTGCGGACATCGATCTGGCCGAAGAGATAGCTCAGGAGATCGGTTATCCAATTCTGATCAAAGCGGTCCATGGAGGAGGAGGCAAAGGCATCCAACTTGTCGAGTCTCCAGAGAAGTTTCACGAATCGTTTCAGAGAGTTTCGGTAGAGGCGAGAGCTGCGTTCGGTAGCGGCGATATGTACTTGGAGCGGTATGTGGAGAAGCTTCGTCATATTGAGGCGCAGATTCTTCGAGATAAGTACGGGAACACTAAGGTCTTAGGCATCCGAGATTGCAGCGTGCAACGGAACAAGCAAAAGATCTTCGAGGAATCCGGATCGACTATGTTGCCTGAGAGGTACTTGGAACAGATTCAGAAGGACAGCGAAGCAATTGCAAATCAAGTTGAGTATGTCGGTGCTGGCACTCTTGAATTCATCTATGACGTGGAGTCTGACAATCTCTATTTCATGGAGATGAACACTCGTCTGCAGGTAGAGCATCCGGTAACCGAACTAGTTTCTGGAGTAGACATTGTTGGCCAGCAATTCGCTATTGCAGGTGGCTCGAACATTGAAAAGATGAGGATTGAGCGCAATGGCTATGCCATCGAAGCACGTGTCAATGCAGAACGCCTGGTGCGGGACGCAGACGGAAATCTTGTATTCCGATCAAGTGCCGGACAGATTTCCACGTGCAAATTCCCAAAAGATCCCAACGTGGAGGTTATTTCAATTGCGGCTGAAGGCAAATTTGTTTCGCCTTACTACGACAGCATGATCGCACAAGTAATTGCTCGTGGCGCAAATCGCAAGACCACATCCCAACGGTTGATGAAGTATCTATCCAAAGTGCACATCGAAGGAATTGGCACAAATATCGCTCTGTTGAAAGCTGTTTTGCAAGACCAAGTATTCCTTGATGGAGTCTATACGACCGATTATTTGGAAGATTTCCTAGTGCGCACGGATGCAGATGAACTCATAGCTGAGATGGAATCCACAATGGGAGATCAGTCAGCAGGTATTGACGCGAATTCAATCGCAATCGAAGGTAGCGATGAGCTAAAGGTACTGGCGCCCACGACTGGCATTTTCTATTTGAAACCGACGCCCACTGAAAACGACTACGTAATTCCCAACGAAAATATAACGACAGATCGCACACTCTGCCAGATTGAGGCTTTCAAAGTTTTCACTCCCCTACGGCTTCGTGACCTCAATGTGGATTCAAACCCGTTGTATCCAGAAGACCGCGACTACAAGATAACGCGAATAAATGTATCGTCGGGACAGCAAGTGAATGCAGGAGATCTGCTCTTTGTTGTTCAACCCAATCAATCTCCCCCTTGAAGTACTCCCACTACACCTCTTGCAATACATAGCACACCAACAACGTCAATGGCCCACGGCACAAAACGCTGAAAGGACTCCTCACGAATGTTGTAGAGAATTTTTGTGCCAATTTTTGTGCCGGCCAATGCCAAGATTACTGCGAGAATTGTCCAGATTGGATTGAGTTCTATCTGAGGTGAAGATAGATTCAGAGACACGTACCCGTAGTACAGTGTCTTGCACACATGACCAATCGTTTGGGTAAACGCCTTTGTTGCCACAATCTGGAATCGGTTCAGAGGCGATTTTTGATAGAAGACGTCCAAAAGAGGACCAGACACCCCTTGGATCAATTGAATGCCCACAACGGTACAGCCACAGAGGAATGCAGTTCCGGGCTTGCGCATGTCCACGCTCAATACGTCCTTCGGAATAGCGTGAGACACCAAGGGAGTCAATCCCAGCAGAATCAGTACAAAGTTTTCGTTGGGAATGACGCTCATGAGGAAAAAAGCACAGATGGCAACGCAGGATCCCAATATGTACCCAGGGAGAATTCGATAGAGCATGTGTTCCTTGAGGAACCAGAATCTGGCCCCGTTCGAAACTGCTTGGACAACACCATGAAGAACCATGGCGTGCGTTACGGGCATCAACGAGACTAGTACGGCCATTAGGATGAGGCCGCCTGCCATTCCGATTACGCCAGACAACAGACTGGTGAGAAAGACCGAGACAAGGATTAGCGCTAACGTCATGGCTAGCTAGAGGCCGATGTTCTGTAGAAGCGAGTTTACCGCTGCTGAATGTAGCGATTAGTACATTCTTAATGCATTGGTCATCGCCTTGCTAGTCCATGTGACAGCAACATTCAGGGCAGCCGAATCCAGAAGACAGTTGGCAACGCAGTGGAATGTGAGGGAGAGAGTCTTGCTCAATTTTGGGGTTAAGTTCTCTCCCGCACAATCTATTGTTTGTGGACTAAAGACTGAAATGCTTCATGTGCTACGACTCAAGCTGCTTTCTCTTCTTGCGAGATTCTCTAAGTTCCTTTCGCGACCGACGTTGCTCGAGATACCGTACCCAAAAATCGAAGGGCGGCCAAAATTCGGGCTGAGAAACGGCGGCCCATGCGGCCCTCGTCCATCGAGGTAAGGCAAAAGCCAGCCACAAAGACCAAGCCAGCATCGCCACCAAAAAGACCCAGCCAGGCAGGGAAAACACCCAGGCTGTAGGCAACACATCGCCACTTACGTCTGCAAACCATTTGAAGTGCGCCCAGCTCGAGCCGTTTCCAGCTATGTGCATGTCGGGATCACCTAACAGCGCTGAAGGTACAGACACTACAAGCATTGCAAGTCCCGCCAAGCTCAAAGCAATGAATGCCACTTGTTTCAGATAGTAGAGAAACTTATAGCTGTCGATTTCTTTCTTGCGCGATCGGACCCAGATTGCCATAAACCATGCTCCAACAATGAGCAGTGCCCAAAGATTGATTAGCGTAGCACCCAACGAGAAAAGTACGGCATCAGTGGTCGAGATGGGAATATTGGGCAATCGAGATATTCCAACGGCAATAAACAGAACTACGATGACAATTGCCCAGAACATGACTGCCGCGCCAAGTGTGGGTCCTCCCAAAAAGAGAGTCCAACGATCGAGCGGGTAATCAATACTAATGTCGATGTTGCGCGCGCCTTGATCCATCTGTACTTTCGGAGTGCTGAACAACAAACCTGTACCTAAGTCGTCCAACCACGAGATTTCGTAGTTGTGTAGACCAGATTGAATGGGCAAGACAATTCGAGAAGTTGCGGGGATCGGTTGATTCTGGTTCCCGACGGCAATGGTTTGTACTTCAGCGCCATCGGGAAGGTCTATCGGGAAGTCCGCTGACTGAGATGCAAAAACGGAGAGCAACAGTCTAGCTTCGTGCGAGCGATTTCCCACTGAGTACTCAACACTCGCCGCTTCCACTGTCAGAGTATTTCCCGGTACTGGTGAAGGTCTTGTTAAATCCAAGCGCAGAGTTTCATTCGATCGAGGCGAAAACAGTGTCTCATTGAAATCGGACTGTATTGGAGTAATACCTTCATACTCGAACGACCAGAAGTCGGATCCTCGAACCGACCATTCTTCCTTCCTTTCGTCAAGTGTGGGAGCTGACAGTTCAATCTTTCCGTCGAAATGTAGCTGACTGAACCAGGTTTGTCTGCGTTCATTCGCACCAAACGAGAGAGTTACGTGGTTGTCTTGTACGGTGCCTTTCGTAACTAGAACCGTCTCGTTTTGCAGAAGCGGTATTCGGACTGTAAAAGCCTCCGAGAGCGGAGCGATGCGCGTAACCGTCGTGTTCACAGTAGGTTCATACGATAGATTTAACCGTCGTTGTACCAGTACATAGGGTTCAATTGGCTGAGATGCGGCTAACACGGAGGACTCATCGCTGACTTCTCCAGGAGTCCTTCGAGCCATCGTAATCTGTGAAGACTTTAGTTTTCCTTCAACCAGACCCTCCACAGACCAGTCAGGAGCATCAATATGGATACGACTCGGCTTGATAGGAAACGCTATGTCAAACTGCCCGAGACTCGCTATGTTTGCCTTGATATTGACAACGTGGTTCCCGCGACTCAGCAACACATAAGTCTCACCGTCGGGGGCGCGACTCAAAGGACTCTCGTCTTCGTCTACCAATATTGATTCCGGAATCCAAGAATTGTTGCCCTGAGGCATTGCAACCCCAACTTCGTCCTCAGCGTGTATAATGAAACCTAGGTGCAACTGGTCTTCACTTACCGAAACGTAAACGTCCTCAAGGAAGGTACAGTCCGGCAAACATTCAGGAGGATGAATCAAGCGTTGTTTCAGTTGTTGCAAGACTCTTGAGTCTGGAACAGCAGCAAGCGTATCGTTGGGAACAAGCACCAAGATTGCAAGCAAAGGAAGTACGCCTCGCAGAATTCTCGGCAGATGGGCAGTAGCTGTCTTCGACCTAATGGCCACTAGAAAAGCAATTGTTACAAGTGAAAACAGGGCCCCTAGAGCTGCAATGATTCTCGTAGCCCAAGGTGGAAGCAGGACAAGTGAAAAAGACTGGTCTTTCTTGACTGGCCCTGACCAATCAAGGCTAGCGGAACGCCATTTCCACGTAGGAACTCCGGGACCAGTTTGAATGGTGACACCTTGAGACCTGGTTCCAATGTCCGTTGCAGTCATGGATGTTCCTCTAGATGCCCGGTCGGTTTCCAATTCCTCCAGAATCTCTGCAGCAAGATCCGGTCGTGTAGCCGCGATGCTCTCTTCCGGCGGTGTCGGGATGCGACTTCCAGTAACGGATGTGTATTCTTTTGCCAGTACATCGGCTTGAGGGGTTCTGACGGTGTATTGCTGGTCAAACTCGGTCTGCCATGCGGCTCCTCTAGCTACGTAGCGGGCCTGTTCGATCATTCTGTCAGTCGTTTCGAACTGAGGAAAAATGGCGTAGCGTACGGTGAACGCAGCGTGATAGACCGTAGCTATGCCTACGACCACCGCAATTACCCAATAGATCACAGTTGTGGCCGAACGAAACCATTTAGTCTTTACAAGACTGTGCAGATATACCAAGCCGGCTAGGACAAGCCAGCCCACTGATGGCAGGAAGTTGTCCTGATATGTTAGTAGTGCTGCAAATCCAACTAGTACAGCCCAGATCGGGCCAGCAAAACGAAACACAAGCGAAACGAGCAGCAAACAGACAAATACGTCCCAAATGGACCACATCGACAACCATGAATCGCCAACACTATCTATTCCGAAGCTTCCTATCAGACGCCATCCCGGTGGAAGATGAAGCATTGCTCCCAATGAGAATGCATCGATATCCCATCCGGTGGCCACCATGCGGTTGGCTCTTTCCACCTCGCTTACTGCTAAGACGAGAGAATTTCGCTTGTCGAGATTGATTCCAGGTCTGGTTTGGTTCGCGGGGTCTTCGTACGTGATGAGACGAAGATCGGAATCGACTAGAACTCTTCCGGGAACGTAGCTTGAAGCTATGCGCATTTCTGTATCCGTAGTTGCCCGTATTTCGTCTGAAACGACGTATGAACTACCATCAAAACTAAGCCACAAATCTCGAGAAATTTCGAACTTTGCTGGATTTGGGTTCACATTGCCCCGTTGTTCCTCGACCAGAGTCATCGGAGCATCTTCCGAAAGAATGTAACCGTAAACATCGCTTCCCAGCATCGGGTTCGGAGCCTTTACTTGACTGAGATTGACTCGGGGCGGTCCCTCTACGCTGACGACGCGAAGAGAACGGTTAGGTTCAAATCCCCAGATTTCTTCCACGGGCCATTCTTCACCAGCTCGTTCGTAAGTGAAGGAGTCGATCAGTTGTTTCGCACGCGCTCTGACTGAGACCATGTGCTCACCACGGGTTACGAGAACGCTCAACTGTCCTTCAGAATTGATACTCGCCGGAATTTGGGACAGAACGCCTATCAGGCTGAATTCTTCCGGTAGGACATTGCCTAAATCCACGACTCGGGGATTTCCGCCAACCGCTAGTTCGATGTAGGTCGTAAGATGTTGTGGTAGGCCGTCGACCAATTGCCTAAACACCTTGACACTCAACGTGTCCACGATGGGTTCGGCAGCTTCGGCCCGTTGCGTTAACCAAAGCCGCCTGTGGCCGCTGTCTAGGAAAGGATGTAACTCTCCCTCTGTATCTACCGTCAGCTTGACAATTGCTGCTGCTGGAATATGGAGGAACTGGGGTGCACTGTTCACGTTCCACAAGAGTTCTCCCGTAACCTGGTGCTTCCCCACTGGCAATGTCAATCGCGGTGTTCCATTGCCACCGCCTAATGTTGCGGTTTCCCCGTTGATGCGCACGTCTTGCGGCCGATGCGCATTGGATACCGGCAAATCGAGGTTAGATTCCGCGAATACGTGAACGCTTATTTGGAATTTAGCTCCAGCAGGTTCGTTTCGCCGAACATCCATTTGAATTTCCGAGACCCATACACAGGTCTGGATGTCTTCATCTTGCGAATCAAAAGGACAGTTGTACTGTTCTTCGCCGTGTAGTACCCAACCAACCCAGGGCTGCAATACATCGGGGATGTACAAATCTTCGGCAAATACCTCAATGGCAGCGCTTGCCAAGAGAAACGAAGCACCGATTGACCAATGCCTGAACCTTAGGCGTGAAATGCTTGATCTAGAAATTCGCATGACGGTTAGTGATTAGCGAGATTGGACTTACTTATAGCACGATTTCTCCGGTTCCAACATGCTTTGAAATACCAACCATTGCTACGAGAATGATGCTCGCAAACCGCAATAAGACTGCAGTGTGAGGAGTTGTCGCATTCAGGAATACATTCGGTTTTTCTGACGGATACCATTGTGTGCTACGAGTTGCAGCTAGTAGTTCAGTTTGACAACGTGTAAAACAGAACAAACGTCGACTAACGCTGCCTGTTTCTCTCCATCAAAGAGGGAGCTCTATATCAAAGACTCAGCTCGTATGAAGCGGACAGTCGAACGGCACGTGGCCGCTGAAACGCGGCAGGAAGACCGAAGGTCGGAGATGCAGTTCGTGTCTGTTGGTCCGCAGTTTCCCTCACCTCAACGATGCCGTCCGTATTGAATATGTTGAATATGTCGACTTTGACGCGAATAGTTTGACTACCGATTTTCCTTTTAAATTGAAGTCCGAGATCGACATTGAATATGCCTTCGGTTCTTCCCAATGAACCACGTGGCGTAAAAGTGCCTTGTTGATAGAAAGAAGCAGCTCCGTAGGCCGCCGCGTATGGATCGGAAGGATGTACACCAAAGGCGTTTTTTGGCCGTCCGTGAATGTACGATGCAGACAAACTGGTTTGCCATGACGGGAGGAACTTCACAACTCCATATGCTTTAAATGAGTGACGCCGGTCATTGGGTAAATCACCGTATGCACCTTCCATCAAGCCTGCAAAATCAAAAAGCGTAGTAATCCCGGCATCGGTTTGACCGTTGTCGGATCTGACTAGCCCTTCGTAATTGCCATAGCTGTGGGACCATGTATATGTCATGTCCAGATAGGATTCACTTTCCCATTTCTTTTTCAAGGCGAGCGTCAGACCGTAATACTTGCGAATTGGCTTTGGGTAACCCAGATCTTCTGCACTCAGATTGAGTAGTTCGGAAGTTCCGTCGCGGTCAACGTCGTATCGAGTTTTCACGCTTGTTCCAGGGTTTGTAAGGATGTAGTGAAACTCTCCCGGCAAACCAATGGCCTCGTCAATTGTGATGTCTTCAATCGCTCGGCCGAGGTTGCGATGAGTGACAGTAATGCCGCCTCGATAGCTGCCTCTAAATTCAGTTTCATAGCCAATGATTAATTCATCCTGATACATGGGTTTAATTGTTGTATCTATTACTTCGTCGGCGGGTGTCACTGTGCCATCGCCATAGACGTTAGTGGAACCAATCTTCATCCCCAGAACTACACTTCCGTCATTGGCAATAGTGCTTGCCAATGTATACCAATCTTCAGTGAAGAGTTCTCTTCCGGCCAGCCGTACGTTTGTGTTGTTGGCTATGGGCAGGTGGTAGCGTCCAAGGTTGACAAAGAGTCTCGAAGTGCCATAGCCTCTAATATCCCAAGCAATGCCGATTCTCGGAGCCAGTTGGTTTTTCATTGCAATAAACGTTTCACCATCGGCATTTCTGTTGTCAAAACTCTCGCTCCGCAGTCCTAGACGAGCGCTAACAGTGCTTGTAACGGTCCAAAGGTCTTCGAAATACCAAGCCTGTGCAGTCGTCTTGAACTCACCTCCTCTACTGTAGAACCGATGTCGCACAAGGGTGGATACGTCGGGCACAATGCCACCGTTGCTTAAGGTCGATCCAGGTACAACTGTGAAGTAACGAAAGTACTCTCCACCGTTGGGACCAGAGTAACGTCTTAGGTCTTGGGAAGTATTGATCTCATGGTCAAAGCCAACACGAAATAGGTGGTTGTACCTGAATGCGTACTCAAAATCAGCCCTATAAAGCTCGCGGGTATCCAGACTTGATCCCGTCGTAAGGTTCGTCCAACAACCAATGGCTATAGTTTGCCCTCTTCTAGAGTCGTAGGCTGCAGGGCAATTCTTGTCACGATCAGAATAGTCTGTTCGGCGGTAGCGATTTCGACCCGTTAACACAGAGAGCGTGAAGTTGTTTCCGATGCTGCCTACATAATTGCCGATAAAGTTTTTTCCACCGCGACGAGAGGAGTTATCGCCCAGGTGGCTACCCTCGAGATTTGTTACGCGATCCCAGTCATATGAGGACCGAATCCCGGTTGCTTCGTCCGAAAAGGCCGTAATTTCTAGTCGATGGCGATCACCGGCTAACCAGTCGAGTTTACCTCCCCAGAAGGGATCTCTGTTTTTGGAGCGGTAGAGTCGATTGCTATCGGAATAATTGTCCAACCTGTGGTCACGACCTTGAAAGATCCCATGAAAGTAAAGTCGATTGGAGACTACCGGACCTCCCAAGGACAGAAAATACTGGCTTGAGTAAGACTTGTCGATGCTAGTTAACGAGACGAATCGTCCTTCGTTCGTCGGATGCGGGATGTCTGGGCTATAGCTGCGCAGGGCTTCGGGAGTTGTGATGTAGCCAGCCCGTATATTCCAGCTGCCCTCTCCTCGTTGGGTAACACCACTTAAAACACCGCCAGTTGAGCGTCCATACTCCGCACTGAATCCACCCGACTTGAACTGAAATTGGTCGAAGAACTCAAAAGGGATTGTGCTACCTCCCAATCCTCGGCGAAAATCGGTGACATTCATTCCATTGATGTAATACACGTTCTCAGCAACTGAAGAACCACTAAAGGACACTAAGTTGCCGAACGCAGTATCACCTGACATCGTGCCGGGAGTTAGCAAGGCAACTGATTCAATATTGCGTACAACTGGGAGCTGTTCTATTTCAGAGGAGGTCAATAAGGTTGACTTCTCAACCGAAGAAGCATTCACACCTAGTTCTCGTGAGCCAGTCACAACTATCTCTTCCATTTGGCCCGGTTCCAAACTGATGTGGACTGAAGTGCCAAGGCCCGCGTAAACCGTTGTGGTTAGGAAAGAGCTAGTGAAACCCTCTGCTCTTACTGTTAGTTCGTATTGACCGGGAATTAAATGAGAGAAACTGTATGTACCTGTTTCGGATGTGATCGTGGATCGACTTCGATTTGTGCCAAGATGTCGAAGTGCAACTGATGCGCCGTCTATACCCGATTCACCCGAGGTAACTTCACCCAAAAGGGATCCCTCCACATTGCTGCTAGCAGTAGCTACAAGCTGGTAAAGCGTTGAACTCACAAGCACAAGCAACATCAGGAACTTGCGGGAATGATTCATGCCAATTCCATGGAACAAGGCGACTTTTTTGCAATTCCGAAATGGAAATCCAAATACTCTGTCATCTCGGTTTACTCTTTGCTTACAGTCAAAGAGCTTCTGGAATAGTCCTGTTTTCGGTACTCATAGAACACTAGCGGTTGTTCGTGCGACAGATATTGCCTCCAATCTTGCTTTGATGCCACAGCTAGCGCCATTCGATTCGATTGAGTACTGAAATGCTACGGATCTTGAGTGTATCCTTTCAACGTCAAGAACTTGCTATCACAGTTCTTTCAATCCAACCGTTCCGTCTATGAATGTCTGGTTGTCAGGCTATGATTGAGGAGTCACCGTGTAATGACTAAAGGAGACATAGGCAGTCGAATAACGGCCTCTGAATTGGAGCCACCTTGGCTTCGATTTGCCTTACGCCAGCTCTCCAAGCGCTGCTGCGCCGCATCCGAGAGAAAACTTTCGGCATTTTTGATCTGATCGTCGGAGAGGACTCTTCGCGATAGGTTGTTGTTTATGATCCGAAAAGCTGCTTGCGACTGGATGTTCGCACTCGGCAATTGACTAAGGGAATCATAAAGCGTTAACGGAGAGCTACTCGCCCAATATCCCACTACTGTGGCCAAGTACGACGATTTGCTTGATTCGCTCAGATCATTAGCTAACTTCAGCGCTCGATGCGAGTCTCCGTCCTTAACAAGCGCTATCCCAACATATTCGTATGCCGTGTAACGGGTGAAACCGTCCCTGACTTTCGGGAGCATTGTTTGCGCTTGAGAGATGTCGTGTTGAGCGACTGTTCTGACGACATTAGCCTCTAACCCCAATTTTCCTTCTTGAATCGGTAGATCAAGTGCCATTTCCAAAGCCTGTTGCGGATTTTCTCTCGCGAGTATACGTAGTGCTACTCCAAACATTCTGTGCTGCACATCGACCATTTGGGGATTTGAAATGATCCATTCAAGTGCTCTCTTGGTGTCCTTCTTCGACCATAGAGAAATGATGGTTTGAGCGATTCCGATACGGTTTGATCCAGCTTCAAGTTGAGCGAATAACTGGGCTGCTTCTTCAGGGGAATCCTGGGCAATAGAGACTATTGCGGCGTTTCGCGCCGTATCTCTGGACTCAATTGGAAAACTATCGAGTCTCTTCAACACATCGTGTGGTCTGTCTGTTGCCCACCGATACAAAACCCTCTCTCGAAGTGAAGTCTGAAGATAAAAAGGTTCAACAGAATTAACCGCATCATAGGCCCGGTCGGGTTGGTGGGAGGCCCACTGATCGACGAGAATTGAGACAAGCCTAGAATCCGTATCGGTACTTAGGGATAGTGCGAAATCAAAAGCCTCTTGCGCATCTGATTCTACTAGCTGATTCAGTAGTGGTCTAAGCACTTGAATCGTTAACCGCCAATCAGTCAAAGAGCTATTGATTTCCTCTAGCACACTCATTCCGTCGTTCTGAATCCACATTTCGGCAACTCTAGTGAAGAGAGCTACTTGTTCGTTGTCACTCGAATCATCACTTATTAGTGATTGCCATGCCAATTCAGGGTGACTGATTGCTTTTTGTACCCTTGACTGAGAAATTAGGTCAATTGCTAGCTTTTCGTTTCCTGCTCTTCGTCCAATTTCTCGAATTGCTTGGTCTGAGAGGTCATCTCGTGCTTGCAGTAGTCCCGTCAGAGCAGCTTCCCCTTTCGACCCAGGCTGAACTTTTAAGCCCTCGATTGCTCCTTCCAAATCGATGAGTGACCACTCTTCAAAAACTACAGACAACATCGGTTCAATATCGAAGCGAGAGAGTTTTTCGATTGCTGAGACTGCATTCTCCGGATTGATCGTTGCAAGTTTTCGGAATACTGTCGATAGAACCAATCGTCGCATGCTTTGCTGTTCAATTGCGAGAGAGTCATCAATCAGGTTGATCAGTGAAGCTTCGTCTGCCCGCGAAACCAATTTGTGCAGGGAAAGAGACCGTTCGAATTGACTATTGAGTCTCTCAAGATCCTTCAAACTTTCTATACTGCCAACTGAATTGGGTTCCATGTTCTGATTTCGGGGCAAATCGATGTCAACTTTGGGATTTGAAGAGATTCTCGATTTGACATTGTCCGTTGACTCGTTGTCACTGGGGATAGTTGGACTTCCAATCAGGCCGCAACAAAAGTAAACGACAGCCACTATTGCAGCGCCACCAAAACCACCTAAGGAAAGAAGAACAAATGGGCGGCCAGAGATCGATTGATTCACATCACACACCAGTTATACGGCTGATATGTAAGAGTTTCAGTAGAAGTAAAGGTTCCTTGAGCTGTAAACTGTGTAGGGTCTCGCTAGCAGACCCTTCTACAGTAGGACAGCACAAACTACGTACTCCAACTCAATCCCGTGGACTAAAGAAAGAGTTCTAAGGAAATCGAGGGACTCAACGGGTACTTCGTGGTGTCGGCCGAGCGGTCGAAGTCCCCCTGTTTCGCGGCCAAATGACATTTCCGCGCCGGACCTGTACGCGACCGCGTTCGACCAGACGCGCGTCTTGCTCGCTCAGGAATGCCTTTGCTTGATCAAGCTGTTCATCAGTCAAGTTGCCGCGCCAACGATTTGAGGCAATCAGCGTCATTGCCGCTCGGGACTGTACTTCGGTGGAGGGAAGACGATTCAGGGAGTCAAGAAGATTTTCTGGATTGGACCGAGACCACACGTTGACGATTGATTGGTAGTACTGCGTCTGGTTGGGTTCAACAAATTCTTCTGCGAGTTTCAAAGCCTGGTTGATGTCGCCCTGGCGAACTAATTCGTTGCCAACGTTTCCGTAGGCGGAGACTTTTGTTCTTCCGTCTCGAACTTTGGAGAGCATGTCGATGGCTTGCTGCAAGTTTGTTCGTGCAAGGTGTGCAATCACAGAGGATTCAAGGCCTTCCCTGTTCTCAGGTATTGGTTGATTGAGAGCGGTGTCAAGCGCAAGCTCGGGATCAACGCCTGCGAGTTGGTAGAGCACCTCAGCCAACAATTCTCGCCTCATATTCGCAACTGTAGGATCCGTAAGAACCCAATTCAAAGCTTCATGGACATCCTCCCTAGACCAAATAGAGGTGAGAGACCACGCAATACTCGACCTGGTTCTGTTATCTTCCACATCGGAGAGAAGCTGTGAAGCCTCCATTGGGTCGCTTCGTGCAATTGCAACAATTGCTCCTTCGTGGGCCAGTCTCTGTACGTTATCCGGCAATTCGTCGATCCGTTCCAGTACCACGTACGGATCGTCACTAGCCCAACTTCGAACCACCGTTTCTTGCAATCGATTCTTGAGTTCGCTCGAGTCTAGTGTCGATACAGCTGCAAATGCGCGCTCCGGGTCCGTTCCTACCCAAGCTTGTGTGACTAGGTGGGCGATAGACCATCGACCCCCTTGGTCATGGAGAACTGCTTGATGGAATGCTTGTTCCAATTCATCCGGAGACATTCGATAGATAGTGGCACCGAGAACGATTTGACGCGTCGTCCAATCACCTAAAGTCTCCTGCATTGAGAGCAACGCACTAAATCCAGTTTCGTCATACCAAGCCTTCGCTGTCTCAACGAGAGTGGCGATTTGGGCCATGTTTTGTTGGTCGTCGTTTGTCAAGATTCCCCAAGTCGTGCTCGGGTCACCACCCGATTCAGCAATTCGGGACTTTGCCATCAGGTCAAGTGCAAATTGCTCGTTTCCCAGTTCTTTCGCAATTCCCTTTCTCAAATCATCAGAGAGATCGCTTCGAGCCTGCAAGATCCCCAGTAGAGCAGCGTTTTTTCTGGATTTATTGAGCTTAGAAGCGCGCGCTATTGCGTCATCCAAATGACTTTGCGACCATTCGACAAATATCGCTGTTGTTAGTGATTGTTGCCGATGTGCTGGAAATTGATCAAGCTGCCCGATGGCCTTGTTTGGACTAATCGATGCGAATCGTTGAAAAATCGCTTGTTGAACGGTGTCTTGCAAACTGTCGGAAGAAATCTCTTTCGACTGGATTATTAGCTTCATCAAAGTCTGTTCGTTAGCGCCATCTAGGAATCCGTAAAGAGCGACTTTTCGATCGAAGTCGCTCCCAATGTCACTTAACTGCTTGAGACTTTGTATGTGCTTAGGATTAGTAACGGTTCTTGATTGTGTTAAGTCCGTATCTCTCACAGATGACTGGTGCGTTGCAGAGTCAGCGGAGGGTGCATCGAGCGGATCATTTGACTTTGGCTTGTGCAAGAAAGCCAGCAACCCGCCAACGAAGACAATTAGCCCCGCAATAGTGCAAGTAAGCACTATCGTTGACCTTCGAGTTTTCTTGTTAGATTGCGTCGTCATAGGTGTGGTCTCTAGATCTTGCTAGGCGGTAACTCAAGGCTCAGTGCCCTCTTGAAACCGTTTGCTTGAAGGCGGCAATTATTGCCTACACTCGGCGGCAACTCTCAACAGTTTGATTCTAAACGAGATTTTCTGAATCCTACTGAACATCAATCTCGTGTTGTATTGAAGCCTTTGTTGATTCTACGTAGCCAATACGGCATTCCGTCGAAACCACGGCTTGAGTCAAACTTCAAAATGTACCTTAGGCGAGTTTTCTCAGATATGTCAGTGGCGTTTTTCAGTAAAGATTGTGAGTACATGACGTATTAAACTATCGTTTGTGATCAAACTAAAGGCTCGAGCTCCAATAGAAATTGAGTCGAAGGCACAATTAGAACCACATGCAACAAGATTCAAGCTCAACCGCGTCAGGCACATTGCCCAAAGTAGCTGATCAGCACGAGACCATTCGTCTCTTACGTGAGGAGAATGCTCGTCTCAGATCTGACCTAGAGCACGTCGTAGCGAAATCGCGGGCACAAGACTCCGAAGAAATCTGGACAGATGCGATGAGACGTGGCATCTCATACTCGGATGGGCAGTCTCAGACTAGCTCGATTGGTGCTGGAAGACTTCTCCGACAACTGTCAGGTATTTCAAAGGAACGAATGAAGACCGGCAGAATTCGCAATAGCAACGAGTTCGAATATTTGCCTCGTCCATCTACGAACGAAGCCCAGTTGGAAGCTGATTTCGTTAGGTGGGGGTATTGTTTGGTACAGGATGCATTAAGTCCAACGCAGATTCAACGTCAGCTGGATCGCCTCCTGGATCAAGCGGAGGCCGAACGTAAGATTGATACGGCCATCATGACCAGCCGAAATGAACGCGCACAGCTTGTCAACAATCTGGTTCTCAAAGGCGATGTCTTTCGAGACATCGTGGAGTTTAAGGAATCAGCAGCACAACAAGGCCCGTTGGTAGATCGACTGTTGACCAAGATCATGGGACAGGGATTTGGACTTGGTTGTGCTCATGGCTCCATAGTTCATCAAGGAGGTGGGCTTCAGGAGCTTCATATCGACCAAGGATTGATGCCACTTCCTTACCCCCCGTGGCCATTTGGTTCTCTCATCATTTGGTGTTTCAGCGACTTCAGTCTTGAAGAGGGCGCGACGTACATCGTTCCCGGGTCCCATCGAACTTCAGACGGAACGACGGTGTTTTCCGTAGGTGTGAATTTGGTGGATTTAGTTGACTCCGATCCTGGATTAGTGGCTATCTGCGCGCCCGCTGGGACATGTATTCTTACCGATACGCGTGTGCTGCACTGTGGAGGACGTCGCACAGCTCCTGGAACACGTTACGGCATGAGGTGCCACTACAACAGGCATTTCATTCGAGCATTGCATGAGCAAAGCGGCGCAAACCATCACGTGCCCGACGACATCTACGAATTACTGTCGGATCGGCTCAAACACATGATGGGTATTACCCAAAGCAACCTGAACCCGATCGGGGAACTAACGAGCGACAGTTGACAAGTCTAGTGCCAACAAGATTGAGAGAGTGCTATTTCTCTATTTCCTCGCGGATTAGTTTGACTAGAAACCGAATCCAAGCTGAATCCGTATTGAGCGATGAAATCAGTTGCAGCTCGTGACCACCAAGAGAGAGAAATAGTTTCCGAGCCTGAATTCCGATTTCTTCAAGTGTTTCCAGATTGTCTACCGTAAATGAAGGACAGACAACGGCAATTCTTCGAATTCCTCGAGCAGCAAGATTCCTAATGGTTTGCACCGTAGAAGGTTCTAACCATTTGAGCCTTCCCAATCGGGATTGAAACGACACGGAAAACGGAATTCCGAGATTTTCTCCTAAGGAGTGCGCCGTCTGTAGGCACTGATGCCTATAACAGGTGGCATGAGCGACAGAATTCATGACACAGCAATTACTGCTCTTTAGGCAGTGAGCACCGGTCGGGTCCGCTTTCGAAATGTGCCTTTCTGGAAGGCTGTGGAAACTGATCACGATATGCTCGATGTCGCTACGAAGTTCGCTATTCGTGTGTTGCGACAGCGCTTCGAGATACTCAGGTCTGTCGAAGAAAGGTGCAATTACTGAAAGTCTACGATCACCGAGAAATCGTCGAGCGTGGTCCACCATTGTTGTGATGGTCGAATCTGCATATTGAGGATAGAGCGGGACGAGCACAATGTGATTCGCATACGGTTCTGACTCGAACGCTCTCAGTATTGAAGGTTCGCCGTAGCGCATTCCCGCAACGGCGGGAAGGTCTTCGTGTCTCAGCTCCTGAGCAATTGCTTCGGTGAAGTAACGAAGTGGGCCTCCTTCATGGGACCAGATTGACTTGTATGCGACAGAGGAACGCTTACTACGAAGGGGAGCCGCGAAGCCCTTAACCAACATTTGGCGGATGGGGCTAGGCAAGTCAATCACGTAGGGATCGGTGAGAAATTCTCCGAGGAATTCTCGGACATGGGCTCTGGAGGGCGAAGCCGGGGATCCAAGATTTGCAACTACAACTCGCAGACTCATTTCAATTGCTAGATTCGGTTTGATACGGTTTTTATGAAACTGAACACGCAATATGTTGGGTGAAAGAATCTTCGATTCAGCCTCTGTACACGGACTTTCCGGGGCGTTTCCTTCAATTCAACAAATACCTTCGTTTGACACTATTTTCTCCGATGAAACTATCGTTGCCGATAATGCTTGTTGTCAACAGCAGCCTACGAGTCTATTCGGTAAATGAAGGCCATTGTGCAACATGAAGATCGCCTAGTGTGGAAGGAAGTACCGGGATTGCAACCAAAACGAGGCGAGGTTCGGATTGCGGTTCGAGCGAGCGCTATAAATCGCGCAGACCTGTCTCAAAGAGCGGGCGGGTATCCGCCACCACCGGGAGCAAGTCCAATTCTTGGACTTGAATGTGCTGGAGTTGTGGACAAAGTCGGTGAAGGAGTAAACAGTATTGACAAGGGTGACCGCGTGTGTGCTCTCTTGTCCGGTGGAGGGTATGCCGAATCCGTAACCGTACCGGCTTCGCAAGTCTTGCGGATTCCCGGCGATCTAAGTTTCGAATGTGCGGCTGCGCTTCCGGAAGTGTTTGCGACTGCATACTTGAACCTCTATATGGAAGCTCAATTGCGGCCTGGAGAGTCAGTACTCATCCATGCCGGTGGTAGCGGGGTAGGTACATCAGCAGTTCAATTATGTAAGTCGTTTCAAAATCCATGCTTTGTAACCGCAGGCTCTACGGAAAAGATTGAAAAGTGCAAAGAACTAGGAGCTACCGCAGGCTGTGTCCGGTCTGACGACGACTTTGAGAGATTGGTGTCTGTGTGGACGCGAGAAAGAGG
>JAPOXO010000075.1:0-1885 GCA_026707045.1 Gammaproteobacteria bacterium
TGACGAAAATGTTCAAGGGCTCATACTTGCTTCGCCGTACCGCTCACTAGTTCATGTGGGACGGAAGACTCCCGGTTGATTCTTTCCGCTGCGTTTGTTGATGAGAACCAAGCTCGATGTGCGCTCCCGTCTCGATTCTCTTCCTGAGAAAGTGCTAGTCCTTTATTCCAAAGACGATACCTTGATACCTACTGAAGAGACCCTGCACGTGCTTGAACACTTGCCTCAAGCACATATAGTTACGTCGCAGGGGCATCACAACAACGTGCTTTGGCACGATCACATTCTGAATGCAATTGGAGCATGGCTTAATACGCAATTCGTGGAGATGCCTGATCCTGCCAAGAGTACCAGTCTGCGTTGAGACCAATATCCTAGTAATCCCAAAACTAATGACTGGTTGGTCCGTTCAATTGCGACCGAAGATGTCACCAGCCTTGTGCTCTTGCGGCGTCTTCACGAACTTGATCTGGTGTACCTAGAAGCTGCCGATTCAATCCGATGCGTTTGAACCAATAGTGGAGCCCCAACAAGTCGGTAAACCCCATGCCTCCGTGAACTTCCGTTGCCTTACGTGCTACGAATTGGCCAACTTCCGATAGGTGCGCCTTGGCGTGGCAAGCTACCACATGGGTCTCGGAGGGAATTGCGAGCATAGAGTGGGCGGCGTACCAAACTAAAGAGCGACATGGTTCCAGTTCTGCTGCCATCTCGGCACACATGTGCTTTACTGCTTGGAATGAGCCGATCACTCGATTGAACTGTTTGCGCTCTCCGGCATAGTCAACTGACTTTTCAAGCATCGTTTGAGCAGCTCCCAGGGTATCGGCTGCGATCATGATTCGGCCTAAATCGAGAGCGTGGGAGAGCATGGATGGATTATCAACCGTTCCTGGCAAGACATCTCCTGGTGTGTTGTCCAGCTTTAGGCTCGCAAGCGACCGAGTTTGATCGATGGACTTTAGCACTTCTCTTTCTACTGTCGAACTATCCACCAAGAATACTCTGCCACCTTCGATAGAAACCAAAACCATCTCGCAGTCATTTCCATCTATAACGAATGTCTGTTCTCCGGTGAGTCGACCGTTGGTTACTTCGGTTGGGTGGGTAACCCGTCGAGCAATGCTCTCAGTGAACGCAATGGCAAACCGCACTTCCCCCGATGCGATCTTGGGAAGAAAGTCTGCTCGTTGTTCGTCGCTACCAGCAAGAGTGAGAAGATACGGAGCAATTACGCTCGTACCGATATAGGGAAATGGAGCGATTGCCCCTCCGAGGGCTTCCGCAATGAGGGCTGCTTCCAAGTAGCCAAGTTCGGTTCCTCCAAATTCTTCCGGAATGACCACTCCAGGAACTCCCAGAGATACCAATCCTTCGGTTAACGAAGGATCGCTAGTTTGGGACTCTTTGACACACTCTCGAACTCGATCAAGCGTGCAATTGTTGGCAAGAAATTCTGTGACCGTTGTCTGCAGAAACTGCTGTTCTTCACTCAGCGCGAAATCCATACTGCTAACTCGTCGCTTGAGCGTACTTAGGTTCCTTGGGAAGACCTAGCGCGCGTTCACCAATGATGTTCTTCTGGATTTGAGCTGTTCCACCTCCAATGATCAATCCTAGATCCATCATGTAGCGTTGTTGCCACATGCCCCGGTCGCGAAGTAGTGGAGAGTTGTAGTACAACGTCCCCAATTCACCCAAGGCGTCAATTACCAGACCTGCCAGCTGGTGATTGAGTTCGCATCCTTGAAGCTTTACGATCCACCGAGGCAGCCCTGGTTCTTCACCTTTGCTTCTGCTAGTCAGAATGCGCATGCTGTTGTATTTCATGGCAAGGACCTGGCCCTGTAGCCGCAGCAGTCTGTCCCGATATACGGGGTTGTCG
>JAPOXO010000075.1:1895-2503 GCA_026707045.1 Gammaproteobacteria bacterium
GTCGATGATTCTTCGTCCATCTACTGTTTCGCGTTCCATGATCGCTACAACCTCTCGCAAACGACTTTCGGCTTGATTGGGATCACCTAATCCCTCGCGTTCGTACTTCAGTGTGTTGTTCGCGACAAACCAACCTTCTCCACGTTTACCGATTATTTGAGTCGTCGGCACCCGCACGTCAGTGAAAAAGACCTCGTTGAACGTTGCTTCGCCTGTCATCGTTACAAGCGGACGTACATCAATGCCTGGAGTCTTCATTGAAAACACTAGATAGCTAATACCCTGATGTTTTGGGGCTTCAGGTTCCGTACGAACGAGGCAAAAAATCATGTCGGCTCGCTGAGCACCTGAAGTCCAGATTTTTTGTCCATTTATTACGAAATCGTCGCCATCTACATCCGCTCGTGTCGACAGAGAAGCCAAATCTGACCCGCTCTGCGGTTCCGAATATCCCTGGCACCATGTCATTTCGCCTCGAACTGTCGGCGGAACGAGCCATCGTTTTTGCTCTTCCGTGCCGAGATCCAACACAGTGGGCACAAGTCTGTTGTCACCAGAGTGTCCCGGACGAACACGGTACCTTGCAAATTCCTCCGCGATTATGTGAG
>JAPOXO010000049.1 GCA_026707045.1 Gammaproteobacteria bacterium
ATCCGCAACGAGTGCTAAGACGCACTACGTCATTGCTGATGCCATTGGAGTGACGAAATCTCTGAAGACTGCCAGTCAACCGCTAATCACCAAACCAAACGTGTCGCTTAAGGATCTGGCCATGGGAGTCATGATGGGTGTCCGGGACGAGGACATTGTCAGTTCCTTGGCCGGTCGGCTAGCACGTCTTGACAAGCAGTTGAACTCTGAAGAGCACTCCCGAATTCGTGAGAAGGCAGGGGGTGTTGAACTTCGCAGCATAGTCGCGAGTTTGCTAGAGTCGATCGACCCGGATCGTGTTGAAAGCAAAGCTCGTGAACTGGAGTTCATTCCCGAGGATATCGAGCCTAGCGATGAGTCCCTCAACAAAGCGCAGGACCACCTCGTTGGTGAAGCGGCAAGCGTATTCAGTGGTGAATTCATCGACCTGATCGACGGCATTCGTCGGACCAAGGAACAGACTATCGATCACGAAGGCTTGGACACTCTTGTTCGAGCTGGGTGGGAGGGCGATGCGACAGAGAACGCGCAGAGGATTGCCCAAGAATTCAAGGAATATCTGAATGCAAACCGGGACAACATCGAAGCGCTTTCGATCTTCTATGGTCAGCCTCACAGGAGGAGCAAACTGACCTATGAAATGATCACAGAAGTTCTGGACAATCTGAAGAGAGACCGGCCGAGTCTGGCCCCGTTGACTGTTTGGAACGCGTTTGCCCATCTAGATGAATACAAGGGAGCGAATCCAGCTAGCCAATTGACTGCGCTCGTCGCTCTCATCAGGCGTGTCTGTGGATTGGATGAGACTCTGACGCGTCATTCTGACCGCGTACGGCGCAACTTCCAAAGCTGGATCATGAATCGTCACGCGGGCGCAGGCGAGAAATTCTCCGAAGAACAGATGGTTTGGCTCCACATGATCCGTGACCACCTCGAGACATCATTCCACATTGAAACTAGCGACCTTGAGATGGCCCCCTTCAATTCCAAGGGAGGGATGGCGAAAATGCATGTTCTTTTTGGCGACAAGATGGATGACCTTCTGTCCGAAATAAACGAGACATTAGCAGCGTGACCGTGGTCAATCATCTTCCCAATGGTTGGATCGTTACCACTCTCGGCGAAGTTGCTTCGTATCAGAACGGTCGAGCTTTTAAACCGTCAGAATGGCGACCAAATGGAATACCCATAATCCGCATTCAAAACCTCAACAATAACGCAGCTTCATTCAATTACTCTGATAGTCCTCATGAAGACAAGTTTGCAGTAAGAAATGGAGATCTGCTGTTCGCGTGGTCTGCATCGCTTGGAGCTCACATTTGGCGAGGTGAAACAGCATGGTTAAACCAGCACATATTTAGGGTGGATCACGGTCCAGAAGTAAACCGTTTATTTCTGTATTACGCCTTAAAGAACACAATCGCGGAACTGTACACCAAGGCGCATGGATCTGGCATGGTTCACGTGACAAAAAGGGTGTTTCTTTCGACTCCGTTCTGGTTGCCCCCATTGGCTGAACAGCATCGAATTGTTGCGAAGATTGACGTTCTGTTCAAAGAGATAGACAAAGGAGCGGCAAGCCTCAGATCTGCAAAGAAGCTGGTCCAACTCTATCGCCAGTCGCTACTCAAGTCGGCATTTGAAGGTCGGCTAACGGCCAAATGGCGACAGGAAAACGCGGACAAGCTGGAAAGCCCCGTAGCGCTCTTGGCTAGTATTCATGAAGAGCGCGAAAGGCAGTATCAAGTATCCGTCAAGGATCGGGAGAAGGCCATTGCCGAGTGGAATAAGGACAAAAAGTGTAGGAAACCTGTTAAACCGAAGAGCAGTCGAGATACGCCGTCGGCACTGGGCAGCATTGACAAATCAGGATGGGCAACCTGCAGAATTGGAGAAGTGCTCCTACCAGTTCAAAAGACAGGTAAACACGAAAAAAACCGGTTGATTTGGTACGTTGACATAGCGAGCATCGACAATCAAGACAATCAAATCAGAAGTCCAAAGCGTATGAATTTGGTTGATGCGCCCTCACGTGCACGCCAGAAAATTCGTACAGGCGATGTATTGTTCTCTACCGTACGCCCCTATCTTCGAAACATTGCACAAGTAGAACATTCTCTCAATGGAGAAATTGCGTCAACAGGGTTTGCAGTCCTTAGAGGTGCGAAAGGGATAAATCCTAAGTATTTGTTCTACAAGAGCATTTCTTACGATTTTGTCTCTGCCTTAACTGGCGAACAGTACGGCGTTAGCTATCCGGCCATAAAGGAAGAGCAAGTTAGAGATCAAACTATTGAACTTCCATCTACCGAGGAACAAGCTGAAATCGTTCAGATCCTTGATGTGAATTTCCAAGTAGCTGCGGAACTTAGCGGAGCGATCGATTCGGCCCTCGCTAAAGCTGTGATACTCCGCCAATCCATTCTGAAGAGAG
>JAPOXO010000128.1 GCA_026707045.1 Gammaproteobacteria bacterium
CCAGCGTGTGTGATACTTGAAACCAAAGACTTTCACATGATGCAGCCAGGGTGCGTATTGGTTTGTCCAACAACCAATCCTGCATGGACTCCCCTGTTTCCACTTGCATCTGCACTAGTAACGGATATTGGAGGTTTGCTCGCTCACGGATCGATCATTGCACGCGAATATGGGATTCCAGCTGTTCTGGGACTCGGTGATGCAACGAGAAAGATTAAGTCCGGAGACATGCTAACGGTGGATGGCAATCACGGATCCGTGCACATTCTCAACGACTAGGCATGGGCAATCGCGGATTAATTTTGGCTCGATTCCAGTTTCGTCTGGGATTGACAAAGCTGGTGCAAACTGTGCATTTTTCAGTTATACCTCATTGCCGTTTGACGCGTGATTGAAAACCCCCGCTCCGCATTCGTCCTGAGTCTGCCGAACAACTACTACCCGAGCAGCTTGCAGATGTTGTGGAGCACGTTGCGGTCCGTATTCCCCAAGTCGGAATGTCATCGAGGACTGACTATAGCCACGGCGGGATGCCGAGGGAGGAAAGTTGAGCTCGCGTGGGTTAACGCGCTGCGCCAGGACTTGAAGACGTTTGTCAAGCGTCAGGCGAACGACGTGTCCACTCGACATTTGCAGGGGAATTTGAACTGGACCGAAGACTTTCGGAAGCTTGTCTTGAGCTGCTGACAAGCGGTCCTTGCGTCTCGAACCAATAGTTTTAAAACAAATTCTTTCGACGCCCGTCTGAGGCGATTGTTGCAACAAGAGCTTCTAAGGTGTTCATAAATTCATTGGCAACATTCCAATGATTCATGAGTGCAAGGTCTCTTGCTTTGTCTAAGGGCAGCATTGCTAAGGACCACTTTCTGAGAATACCTGTACCGTGTGCTTCAGCAGTTCTGATCACATCTAGGTCGGCGATCAGATCCAGTAGGCAGTCAACGAACGGATCAGGGAAAGGTACGTTCTCAGGAAGTTCGTTTCTTGGAATCGGGCTTCCCGCAAGTTTTGCAGCTTGAAAGATCAGATCGCCAATGTTTTTACCAAGACATTCCTCCAACCTTGGGGAAATTCCACACCACTTGGTGGCCAACGTTCGAAAGTTGTTTCTTCGACTCTTTGACTTGCTGTATTTGTCATAGTTTTCTTTGTCATATAACAAGAACAAAATGCCGAGATACTTGTCCCAAAACGCCCTGCATCGAAATGCGAAAGCATTGAGGCTGTATAGGATGTCTAATTTGCCCGAAAATACTTGTATATCTTGCAGAACCGAATCAGCCTGGGGATGGTCAGGCGTGAAGCGGCTGTTCCAAGTCCCACCAGCTTGCATAGAGTCCTTATACATGAACAGAAAGGTGATTTGTAAATCGATAAAGGCATAGAAGAGTCTATTGTCAAAATAACAATGAGTCTGACACAGCTGATACAGCGAAGACAGGAGAATGTCGGTTCCGGATCCGTCGGTAATGGCAAGCCCTATCACCTGACTCTTGTATAGATGAATTAGTTTCTCAAACTGTTGTGCTTCTTCGACTGAACTGATGCTGAATGGCTCTGTGTCGTTCAAGAATATTTCTCCCGCACTGCAAACTCACGGTGTTGGATTTCCCCGCACCAGAGTGCGGTTTAATCGATTTCAGCTCGCAAGCAACAATTCGTGGCAAAGTAAAGCAAGGCATTATATATGGTAAAATAATCATGGTCAAACCAAACAAAAAGCAGACCCGAGAACACAAACACCAAAGTCGATGCGTGAATACAATGTCCCAACGGCAGGTGTCGTGGTTGCAGAAATTGACATGATGTCTTTTGAAGTATTGCATGGCGAACCATTTGTCTAATCGATCGGCGAGTCTGATCAAAAAACTTAGACTCAAAGATTTAATTGGCTTTACCTTTCTCAAATATGACGATTACTACCTCGAGATTCGCGGAAAAGGAGGTCGGTTGCCGATGCAGGAAGACATTCTCGACGAGTTCGGCAAATCGAACAATTGTCGAAAATAGCAGCAACAAAACAAGACCGCTTGAATCCGCCCCCATTTGAGTACCCGAATTGGATCATCGCGGACTTGCATTTGACATTTCCTAGGTTGCGGCTATGAAACACAAAGGGGTGAAGCGCATAATTGAAACCGACACACACTGCATTTCGACTCTAGTGGTATTGAATGGTCGATACTGCTGAGAGAAGTCTAGATGTTCCCTAGTGCGGTCCAATACTCTTGTATCGCCTCTCGAAGTTTGACAAGACTCTTGCTTAAGAAGGTCGAAGTCACTCCAGTTCGGTGACGCTATTGGACTTTAGTTTCATAAAGGATTTTGTCAATTCTTGGATTCCAATTTCCATGTCTTGTGGAGTAGTTTGTATGTCTCGAGTGGGCGAACGGCTTGGCCAGTAT
>JAPOXO010000026.1 GCA_026707045.1 Gammaproteobacteria bacterium
TTCTGTTCGGCAATCACTTCATGCGGGTCCCTTCCCGCGAAATGGAGTCGTTGGGCTTCGTAGTACTCCTGTTCGAGCCTCAAGTATTCATCGCTTATACGCCAGCTATCGAGAAGTTTGGCATGCCTTCCAGACGCGGAAGTCGCTCGCACGACTCCGTCCCCGGGTCCGTGTCTTGTAAATTTGATTTTCGCACCCGGTTCGATCACTACGATGGTGCCAGAGATCGGGTATTCAGCATCGGATCCTCGGAAAACGCTTATTTGCGCCACTCTAGGCTCGTTCACGTCGGCCTCGATCAGATACTTCCCGTCCTCAATCATTACGGTGCCAAAATCGATTTGACGCGGCGTCCCATCAGGAGCAAATTCCTCAGACGAAACAGTCACCCAACGAATCGTCTCATTTGTTCCACTGCTACTAGACTGGTATTCTCGAGAAATAGAGAACTTCTTTGCAGGATCAAGAGCGCGTCGAGACGAGCCGACTAGTAGCAATTGATCCAATTCGGAATCGTTGCGGTCAATTACTGCGAACGAAACTGTCTCGCCACCAGGAACAACGAGTGCATTTGTGGTCAGTTCCCTGTATTGGTCCAAACGTACGGCAATAGTCACTTCGGTAGGTTTGTCGACCTCCCCCTTGAGTACAACGTTCCCTTCGGTAAAAGACCCGGAGACAAGCTCCGCTTCTCTTGCTGTATAGACCTCATCTTGTGCATTGCTTCTGACGACAACCTTCACTTCCACGTTCTCGTTTCCAGAAACGTCGTCCGATGTCACCGTTTCATCCAAAGTGTATTGGCCGACAATCGTGAATTGATTCGCTGGCATGCTCTCATCGGCCACAAGCCCGGATGTGAGGAAAAACAACCCAATCGTTCCAATTGTGCGAGTCATTTTTCTCCTCCGTTACATATCGTAGGTTGGCTTGAACGAGTGCCTGTGCTCTCAGCGAGACGTGTCATGCCGAGCCAAGAACTCACCGTGGTTAACTTGTTCACTTTGGACAAATCCCAAATCAAGCGTCTGTTGCAGCTTCAATGGCACCTGTCGCACTACGAACCAAGTCTACAGCTGGCCTTTGCGACGAGCTCCGAGTAGCTCTTCGAGCTGGTCAGGGTCGATGTCTTTTTGAATGACTATTCCGTTTGAATCAAGAAGATAGTTCATCGGAACAAAGAGTATTCCATAAGACAGAGGCACATCTGCCGAGAAACCGCCTATAGCACCCAAATCCAGCCATGGCAGTTCCTGTTCGGTGGAAGCTATCTTCCACTCGTCGAGAGTGTCATCGATGGAGATAGTAGCTATCTCAAATCCATTCGTGTTGTACTCGGCGTAAAGTTCCTTCAATTTTGGGAATTGGGCAATGCAGGGCGCACACCAGGATGCCCAAAAGTCGATCAGAATCAATTGGTTGTCGTCAAGTACATGAGAAAGTGCAACCTCTTCACCTTCCAAGTTTGGCAACGCAAATTGGGGCGCTTTATCACCCACATCCAAGCTTCTTCTGTTAGCTGCATTTTGCAGGAAGTCGAATAAAGCGTCCCGAGCTGGTTTGACACGTCGGGCGACTAGGTCCTCATCTAGAAGCAATTCCAATTCGTCGTAAATGCGCAGTTGAACTGATGCATTTCTGAAGTAGGCTCCCATTTCCAGGGCCAGCAGTCTATCGAAGGGATCCGAGGCTGTCTTTGCAATCGAGTTCCTTGAATCTTGGCGAAGAGTCCACAATTGTTCCCACAACTGCTCCTTTCGCTTATAAAGGTCGGTTTCTTCAATTGGCTTGAAGGTTGCATCCGCATTCCTGCTCAATACCTCCCGTCTGGTGTCCACTTCGGTGTAAAGCTCATCCAACGCAACGGTGTACGCGTCTACTAAATCGCGATATTCCACGCTCTGCAACCAGCTCTCAATCAGCTGCAAGTGCTTTCCCGTTCCGGATGTGGCGAGCAATTGGTGATGAACCGGACCGTCTGGTAGGACGCGAATCACCGACTTGGGCTCGACTATTGCACTTGTAGAAGCCCCATACCCCATCTCTCCGGTGCTGATCGAGATGTGTACAACTGTCGGCTCGACAACCTCGCCTTCGATCAGAAAACAGCCATCTTTGAGCAGTACTGTGCCAAAACTGACGGTCTCATCGTGCCCATACACACTAACGGTAGCAGTTGTATTGGATAGGTCGAAGTCAACCGAACTAAGATTGCCCACGATTGTGAACTTTCTCTCCTGATTGACGGCCAATTGCGATCGGCCAACCAAGGCCAACTTATTGCGCGAAAATTGAGCTCTATAGTCCACTATAGCTACCGACACCACATCACGTGGAGCTAAGACTGTCCTCGCGGACAGTAGTGTTTCCGTC
>JAPOXO010000016.1 GCA_026707045.1 Gammaproteobacteria bacterium
GCCTGAGTGGCGAAATTGGTATACGCGCCAGACTCAAAATCTGGTGGTGGCAACACCGTGAGAGTTCGAGTCTCTCCTCAGGCACCATGCGTTCCATGCACTAACACTTCGACTCTTGAAATCGCAAGAACTAACCAAGTGGCTCTTGCAATAGTCCCTGAAACTTTGTAAGTGTTGAATCATGTAGCTTCCAATCGGGCATGTAGCGGTCCATAAGCTCGTAGAACTTGGGACCGTGATTCAACTCTCTGAAGTGGCATAGTTCGTGGAGGACAACCATGTCGATTGACTTCTGGGGAACCTTTACTAGGTGGGTATTGAGGTTCATCGTTCCTTTCGAACTGCAACTGCCCCATTTTGAACTCATGAATTTGTGCCGCCACTTAGGTAGCAGTTCAAGCACCCTTGTCGAATACCAAACACGCCGAACCGAATTCAGCAGAATCGGATGAGCCACTTCTCGATACCACTCATGCACAAGATTCTGAATCGGTTCGTCGTCCGGGGCTTTGACAATGAGCTCCGAGCCTTTGTGTCTGACTGTAGGAGCGCGGCCTGAACGAACCCGTAGTGTTGTAGGGTCACCTAGAAAGTAGAGTATTTGACCTGTCTCATACTTCGATGGAAATACGACATGCTCCCCCTCACTGTATTTCTCAATTTCCTTTCGCAACCACCATTCATTTCGGTGGATCAAGATCCGTAGGGTTCGGTCAGTTGTGTTAGCAGGGGCATCGACGAACAGAATTCCATCGGGGTGGTACGAAAACATGACACGCGTACGGCGTCGTCCTCCACTCCGCATGCGAATTTCAATTCGACGATTGTCGATGAGCAAATAATTCAGTTCGTGAAGTGCTAGAGGTGATGGGGGTGAGTAAACTGATTTTGCACGCATTTTCGCAGTGTTCGTTACCTTTCAATAGGACTTGTGAAGAGACAGGGGAACTGTGGCCAACTGTAGTATACAAATAGACAGTATCCCTGCTCCAAAAAAGAATTATTTTGCTCGGGTTTTGGTTGAAACGTGACGTGCCTTACACCAATACTTCAATTCATTTAAAGCTCTGGCCCGTTTTCTCGGCAGGAAGCCGTTTGCGGCTGATACGATGCGGAGCTCACACTCAAAATTTGATGATTGGTTTGTCTAGCATCAACACGTTTGCAGTCAGTGCTCCTTTTCCGGGAGTATCTTTTCTTGAAGTGTTGCTGGACTCGTGGAATCGGAACCGTAGCGGTCAACCAATATGGGGCGAATAGTCTCCGTCCAAACTTCATAACCCTTTCGATTGAGATGAAGTCCGTCAGCCGCAAACAGGTCCTCTCGTACAAAACCCTCGCCTTTCATCATGGGAGTTGCTATGTCCAGATAGCAAAGATCATCGCGACTTGCCGATCGTTCCTTTAATCCTGTGTTGACTATTTCCATTTGTGGCCACAGCTGCTCGCGCCGAATCGATGGCTTCACAGCGATGAAACATATATCTGCGCTCGGTAAATTTTCGTCGATATGACTTATGAAATCGTCGTAGCTTGCAAGTATTTCATCTGGCGACTTGCCCAGGGCAACATCGTTGTCCCCTTCATAAATTACGATTGCCCTCGGATTGTAATTCGTCACTATTCGGTCACGAAACTCATTGAGCTCATGCATCTGCGAACCACCAAACCCGCGGTTTATAACAGCCAGAGGAGCCATGTCTTCCGCAAGTTTTGACCAAAATACAATACTTGAACTACCGACGAACAGAATGGCTCCTTCGGGAGGCATGCTTTCCATGTCCAGTTCTTCAAATTCTTGGATTTTGTGTTCCCACAAGGATTCGATTTCATCGGATGTCACGGGAGCGGACAGGATGATCAAGAGAGCAATTCCTAGAATCCGAAATTTTGGATACAGGTCGGTTCGTTTTCGAGCAGGTTGAACACGACCAACTTCGACTCTGAATCTAGTGCGATGCATCGTCCATGCATATTGAATTGAATTTTGAGAATAGTACGGCATTGAACAAACCACAAATAATCCAATGATGTCGGAGAAGATTTTTACAAAATCTGACTTCAACTACTCGCTTCCATCACAATTGATAGCATCCAAACCAACATCAGATCGTTCTGCCAGTCGGCTATTGGCGCTTTCAGGTGATAGTGTTAGCCATCGCCGATTTACTGACTTGCCTCAATTATTGCTTCCAGGTGATGTCTTGGTTGTCAATGACACCAAAGTCTTGAAAGCGCGTCTACTCGGTTCCAAGAGAACTGGTGGCAGGACCGAAATTCTGATTGAAAGAATTGAGTCGGAGTTTGTTGCGGTTTGTCACGTGAAGTCCAGTCGGGGATTCAAGATTGGACACGATGTAAGAATCGGTCAGTATTCTGCACGACTTGTTGATCGTGATGAAGATTTGTATCGAATCGCTTTTGATGCTCCTATTCGCCAAATTCTTGACCAATGCGGTCATGTACCTTTACCTCATTACATTCAACGGCCAAGCACAGAAGAAGACGAAGCACGGTACCAAACGATTTATGCCAGGGAAGAGGGTTCTATTGCCGCGCCTACAGCAGGACTTCACTTCGACGCCAAATTGCTGCAACAAATCCAAGACATGAACATTCGTGTAGTACCGATAACCTTGCATGTCGGTGCAGGCACATTTCAATCGCTACGAGAAAACGAACTGTCTAACGTGTCGATGCATGCAGAACGTTACGAGATTCCTCGATTGACCCGTAGAGTAATTGATCGTCCTCGCGGAAGAATTGTTGCAGTCGGAACAACAGTGGTCAGGACGCTTGAAACTGCAAAACTCACGGGTGAAGACCAAGGAGAAACAAGCTTGTTCATTGCGCCCGGGTTCAAGTTTCGTGTCGTAGAAGCGCTCATCACCAATTTTCACCTTCCAGAATCGACGTTGCTAATGTTGGTGTGCGCATTCGCAGGCTACGACCAAGTGATGAATGCTTACAAAACTGCCGTGGAAGAGAAGTACAGGTTCTTTAGCTATGGCGACGCTATGTTGTGTGGGAAGCATGCATTTTGACGTGATTGCATGTGACGGCCGTGCACGTGCGGGCCGATTGGAACTGGACCATGGAATTGTCGAAACTCCTGTGTTTATGCCGTGCGGTACCTATGGTTCGGTAAAAGGCTTGACACCGGATCAACTCTTGGACGTTGGTATTCAGATGCTATTGGGCAATACGTTCCATCTCTGGATTCTTCCCGGTGAGGAGCTCATCAACTCGCTTGGCGGCCTGCATGAGTTCATGCAATGGCATCGACCAATTCTTTCAGACTCTGGAGGCTACCAGGTGCACTCACTCCGTGATCTTGCTAGAGTTGATGACGACGGCGTCACCTTTCGTTCTCCGTACAACGGTGATCTGCTGCGACTAACGCCAGAAAAGTCCATGTCAATTCAACGAAAACTCGGGGCTGACATCGTGATGGCGTTCGATGAGTGCACAGAATATCCGGCCTCGCAGAAAACAGTCCGACGGTCGATGCTTCGGTCCATGAAATGGGCAAAACAGTCTAAGGATTCGTATGAAGGTCAAGGTGCGCTGTTTGGGATCGTGCAAGGTGGACTATTCGAAGAATTGAGGGCCGAGAGTCTGGAAATTCTCCAGGGGATTGGTTTCGATGGATACGCAATCGGTGGCTTGTCCGTAGGAGAATCACCTGCTGAGATGTTCGAACTCCTCCAAGGTGTGGTTCCCAATATGCCTCGAGAGAACCCGCGCTACCTCATGGGCGTCGGTACGCCTTCAGATCTTCTTCGCGGAGTTCAATTGGGCGTCGACATGTTCGATTGCGTAATGCCTACTCGAAACGCTCGCAATGGCTACCTGTTCACCTCGACGGGAGTCGTCAAGATTAGAAACTCGCGATATCGAGACGACCCTGGTCCAGTGGATGCCAATTGCTCATGTGTGACCTGCTCGAAATTTTCACGAGCGTACTTGCACCTGATGGACAAGAGAGGCGAAATGCTGGGTTCGACTCTCATGTCCATTCACAATTTGCATTACTACACCAACTTAATGGCAAATATTCGGTCCGCAATCCTCGACCGAAACTTGGCAGATTTTGTTACAGAAACCTTTAATGGATGGGAAGTGCCGACGTCACAATCGAACTGAGCGTCTTTCAACTGCCTGCTTGTTGGAATAGCCGCAATGCAAGTGGTGGTCGGGTAAGATAGTTTTCTGGTTGTGGTTCGTTCCCTAATTCATAGCCATTTGAGATTTCGGGAGAAGTAAATGAATCTGATTGAATCCGTTGCATATGCTGGAGCTGGCGGCGGGGGCACCGGAGGCGGTTGGCTGACAATCGCCATGTTAGTGGGCATGGTGGCTCTGTTTTACTTCTTGCTGATAAGACCACAACAGAAACAACGAAAAGCTCACCAAGAACTCGTTGGCGCACTTTCTCCTGGAGACGAAGTCATCATGGCGAGCGGCATGATGGGGATTATCAAGAAGGTAGAGGATGACTACGTCATCGTACGTGTATCAAAAAGCGTCGAGCTTCGATTTCAGAAAGGTGCTGTGAACGCATCTCTTCCCAAAGGTACCCTCGAACTCTAAATGCCCGAAAACAGAGTCTTCGGACAGAACCTTTTTGGTACCCAAAGTACTTCAAAGGCTGGAGGAGGCGTTTCTGCGTGGCGGTATGTAGTTTCCGCTGTAATTGTGGCCGTAGGTCTCGTGTACGCGTTGCCCAACCTCTTCCCTCCTGATCCGGCTATTCAAGTCCAAACCGACAATGCTAAGAACGCAAATGGCGAACCGTTTCATATCGGAGATTCAACTGTTGGTCAATTTGCAAATTACCTGAGAGAGGAGGGTGTAGATGTAAAAAGTGCCGAACACCTAGAGTCCATGGCAATCATTCGCCTGCAGAACAACGCCGACCAGTTGCGAGCCAAAACGCTACTGGAACAGCGTTTGAATCCAGCAGGTATGGACCGCCAATTCGTCGTTGCATTGAACCTAGCTGAAACAACCCCGGACTGGTTAGCAGACATTGGCGGAAAACCTATGACCTTGGGATTGGACTTGGCGGGCGGCATTCATTTCGTTCTCCAGGTGGATATGACTCAGGCGATTGAATCCCAACTCGAGGATGAAAACGACAAGATTCTCTCTGACCTACGGGACGCTGGCATTCGCTACGTCGCGGGTTCAAGCGAATTTGACGATCGTTCGTTGCGGGTTTACTTTGCTACATCCGACAGTCGATCTGCCGCTTTTTCGGTTCTTTCCGATCAATACGGACCTCCCGACTATGAGTTCGATGAAGTCGATAACGAGACTGGCTTTGCTATTCAACTGACGATCACGGAGGATAGACTTCGAGAAGTCGAAGACGTTGCGATTGAGCAAAACCTCACGGGTTTGCGAAGCAGGGTAAACGAACTGAATGTCTCTGAACCCTTAGTTCAAAGACAGGGAAGAACACGTGTAATTGTCGATTTGCCCGGAGTACAAGATAGTGCTGAAGCCAAACGAATTATTGGTAAGTTCGCAACTCTTGAGTTTCACCTCGTTGCAAAGCCGCAAGACCGACCTTCCCAGATCGAAATCCTGCCGTACGAAGGACGCGAAATCCGAATCAATAAATCGATCATTGTGACCGGGGACAACGTTATCAATGCGATTCAATCCCGAGACCCCGAAACGAGCCTTCCACAAGTGAACTTCACGTTAGACAGCACAGGTGGCGAGCGATTGCACGATATCACTTCGGAGAACGTGGGTCATTCGATGGCAATTGTGTTCATCGAACAAAAGCCGGTTGTCAGAACAAAGATGGTGGACGGGGAACCGGTGCCGGACACGATAATTGTCCCTGAGCGCCGACTCATAAGTGTCGCAACCATAGAGTCCGCATTGGGCTATAAGTCTCGAATCACTGGACTCGATGTACAGGAAGCCCGAGAACTTGCACTTCTGTTGCGAGCTGGTGCACTAGCAGCGCCCATGTACTTCGTAGAGGAGAGGACAGTGGGTGCATCGCTCGGCGCTGAAAACATCGATAGAGGCGTGCTTGCAGTGACGATAGGCTTTGCGCTGGTCCTTGCGTTTATGTTGGTCTATTACAAGGTATTTGGGTTTGTCGCGAACATTGCACTAACGCTAAACCTTGTAATTCTGGTGGCGATTATGTCGATCCTTGGAGCTACACTGACGTTGCCAGGTATTGCAGGCATCGTACTCACGGTGGGCATGGCCGTGGATGCCAATGTTCTGATCTTCTCGCGCATTCGTGAGGAATTGAAACATTCGATGCCGCATGTTGCAATTCCAGCAGGTTATAACAGAGCGTTTCTAACTATCTTGGACGCCAATCTTACAACCCTTTTTGTTGCTTTGATTCTGCTGACAATTGGTAGCGGCCCCATTGCAGGATTTGCTGTAACTTTGTCCATAGGAATTGTTACTTCAATGTTCACCGCAGTTTTCGTCTCGCGTGGACTGGTGCATCTTATCTATGGCTATCGACGAGTGGAAAAGGTCTGGATCTAATGAATATTGACTTCATGTCCAAACGCAACTACGCACTGATCGCATCGGTGACTTTGCTTGTTGTTTCCATAGTGTCTCTCGTGTTTTTTGGCATCAACCGAGGATTGGGGTTCACTGGCGGGGTACTGGTTGAGATCGGGTTTGAGTCACCAGTCGATCCCTTGGAAGTTCGTCAGATTCTAGAAGCAGAAGGATACGAAAATACCGTTGTTCAGAATCTTGGATCAGAGAGAGAAATCGTAATTCGCATTCCTCCAGGAGACGACACTGATGTCGACCAGTCCCTGGTTGGAGACAGCATTCATTCAATGCTGGAGGAGAAATATTCGTCGGTCGATTTGCGTAGATCCGACTATGTAGGCCCTGCAGTCGGGAATGAGCTAACCGAACAGGGCGGATTGGCGCTTCTGATTGCTCTCATTTCCGTGATGATTTACATCATGTTTAGATTTACTGGAAAGTTTGCACTCGGAGCTGTTGCGGCTCTAGTTCACGATGTTCTTGTAGTGGTTGGGATATTCTCAATCTTTCAATGGACCTTTGACCTGCCCGAACTTGCGGCATTGCTCGCAGTAATCGGATATTCGTTGAATGACACCATCGTCGTGTCCGACCGAATTCGTGAAAACTTCAGATCGATAAAAAGGGGAACAGCAATAGATGTGATCAATCGGTCTCTCAACCAGATGCTTGGAAGGACGTTGGTAACCTCGTTGACGACGTTGCTGGTTCTTGTCGCACTGCTCATCGCAGGAGGAGAGCAACTGCGAGGATTTGCATCGGCGCTAACAATTGGAGTAATTGTCGGTACTTATTCTTCAATCTACATCGCCGCAAGCATGCTTGTGATGCTGGGAATTCAAGGCGAAGACCTAGCCGTGCCTGAAAAAGAAGGTGGTGATCTTGTTCGGCGGTAGCCTTGCGCGTTCGTCTAGTTTCCTGTTTGCTTGCTATTAACGGCAGGTTGCGGACTCTCTGCTTGCTCGTTTGTATCGGCCTGCGTGCTGATGAGGTCGCTGATCGTTAGACTCAATTTGGGATTCGCAATCACAACCAATGAGTTCGTGTCTTTTGGAATCTTGACACCCTTAATGTAGCCACCGGATTCTGTGATCAGTATGGAAGTTGATTGAAGCACCACGTCACTTGGGTTCCAGGGTGCAATCAATGCATCTAACCGACCGCGCGCAACTTGAGCAATATCCATGCCCAACGAACCGTTTACACGGAGATTACAGTTGGAATGACTCAAGATCGAATCTAGTTGGGCCAACACACGATTGTCAATTGATGACGGTTGGTTGGGCATTGAGCATGCAATTACCGCATCGGACAGTGCTTCAATTCCTGACACTCGAAGTCGGTTTTGATTGACCATTGCTGTTTCGTCACGAGAAGCGTAGTACTCCTCGTCCTGGAAATAGTCGTAGACAATCGAGTGTTGGAGAACCTGACCTTCAAAAATGCCGATAACTGCACAGTAGCTTTGCAACGAACGCAAAAAATTTGTTTCACCATCAAGTGGTTGCAGCAACCAAGTCGTAGACGAATGTTCTTCGAGCTCGGTCGGATCTTGGGTTACGTTGTGATCGGGAAAAGCACTTCGCGTTGCGTCTTTCAATGTATTTAGAAGAAATTCACGTGTGGCTAATGTATATTCGTGGAGCGCTCGCCTCCCCATACGATTTGCCGGTGGTCGATCGAATGTTCGCAGTAGAACCTGACCGCATTGTCTTGCGGCCCGCAAACCGATTCGAACGTATGGGTGCAAGGCTCTTTCCGCGGATCGAAGATGCGAATGCTAGCACGTCTGTGCAATCAAGAGCCAGATCTAAAGATTCAAGAGTTTAGACTCAACAGTCATGAGTGAAGTGCAGGTTGTTCTTGTTGAACCATCCCATCCAGGAAACATCGGAGGGGCCGCCCGTGCAATGAAAACGATGGGGTTGTCGAAACTGGTACTAGTCAACCCGAAGCGATTTCCAGATCCCCAAGCTGATTGGCGGGCTGCAGGGGCATTAGATGTAATCAGAAGTACCGTAATCTTTGAGACTCTGGAAGAGGCTTTGCGTCCAAGCGTGTTGTCGGCAGCTACCAGCGTAAGGAGTCGTCATATTCCATGGCCGGTGTTGAGCTCGGCTGAGTTTGCACAACATGTCCACGCCCAGTATGCACCGAACGATGTTATTAGCGTTGTGTTTGGTCGAGAAGACAGTGGACTGACTAACGAAGAACTGAATCTGTGCAACATTCAGGTTCGGATTCCATCCAGCAGAGTTTATGGTTCTTTGAACCTGGCCATGTCCGTACAAGTTGTTGCCTACGACCTGTTTCGGGTACTGAATCAAGATAAACCGAACGAGAACAGTTGGGATCGACCCTTAGCTACTCATCAAGAACTTGGCGCATTTTTTGCCCACCTCGAGTCTGTCCTAACTCAGCTCGACTTCTACGACCCTGACAATCCCAGGGAAGCAATGACTCGACTGCGACGGCTATTCAGCCGCACTGAACTGGATCAAACTGAAGTGCAGATACTTCGAGGGATTCTTTCGCACGTCGAGAAGGCAGTGCACAACGACTAGCTAGTCCCAAGACCTGACAATCGAATCTTGCTTGTAACATAGTTTTTGCTAGTGTTCTCTAACTGACTGAATAGTTCTCGCTGTGGCCCAACGATCTAGAGCTCTGTACATGGACTATGCGGCAACCACCCCCGTGGACCCGCGCGTCGCACACAGCATGAGTGCGTGTCTGATGATGGATGGGAATTTTGGAAATCCTGCTAGCAGTACCCATGTCTTTGGCTGGGAGGCCGAAGAACTGGTTGAGAAAGCTCGGGTAGACCTTGCGGACTTGATCGGAGCAGACCCATTGGAAATTGTCTGGACTTCGGGAGCGACAGAATCGGACAATCTGGCTCTGAAAGGTCTTGCTGAAACCGATCAAAGAAAGCACATTGTTACCACTTCCTACGAACACAAAGCGGTATTGGATACCTGTCATTACTTGGAAGACCGCGGAGTCCAGGTCACGTATGTAAAGCCTGACTCACAGGGACTGATCCAAGCGGAATCTGTGGAAGCAGCAATCACCGATGAAACATTTGTCGTTTCTGTGATGCATGTCAACAACGAGATCGGAGTAGTCAACGATATCGAGTCAATAGGCAGCGTGTGTCGGAATCGGGGAATAGTGTTTCACGTAGACGGAGCACAGAGCGTGGGCAAGATTCCCGTAGATGTACAGAAAATGAAAATTGATTTGTTGAGTGTTTCTGGACACAAAATTTATGGACCTAAGGGCATCGGTGCCCTTTTCGTTCGAAGAAATCCTCCCGTTCAAATCGCAGCTACGATTCACGGCGGAGGACACGAACGGGGCATGAGATCGGGGACACTTCCAACCCATCAGATCGTAGGTATCGGTACCGCGGCACGAATCTGTGCACAAGAGCTCGAGTCTGAGAGTGCAAGAATCTTGCGTCTACGCAAACGTCTCTGGTCTCACCTTCGGCAAATACCGGGAGTCAGTCTCAATGGAAGCGAATTACATCGGGTTCCAGGAATTCTCAATGTCGGGTTTGAAGGTATCAACGATGAGTCGTTGCTCATGGCTCTTGACGATATTGCCGTTTCTTCTGGATCGGCTTGTACGTCAGCCACGGTTGAGCCGTCATATGTTCTGCGTGAACTAGACATTCCCTATGAATTGGCAGCTAGTTCCATTCGATTTTCGATTGGACGGTTTACCACGGAAGATGATGTTGACTATGCCGGAAGACGAGTGTCGGAGATTGCGTTGGCACTCCGTGAAAATGCCGAGCAGTTCGTAAAATAGACATCGCTAACTAGCTTGGATTTACACTGGGGCAGTCACCAATTCGTCGCCCAGTGTTGTGTCTACAAGCAAGCAGCCCCACTTGCTAAATCAATTCAAAATCTGCTATGTCGATTGAACGCACTTTGTCCATTGTCAAACCCAACGCGGTCAAGAAAAACGTGATTGGGGACATCTTTGCTCGATTTGAAGAGGAGGGACTTAAGATTGTCGCTCTAAAAATGATCAAATTGTCCTTCAAAAAGGCCAAAGACTTCTATCGTGAACACGAGGAAAAGCCGTTTTATAGAAATCTTTGCGAGTTTATGAGTTCAGGACCCATTTGCGTCCAGGTCCTTGAAGGTGAAGATGCAATCTCCCGAAATCGTTCAATAATGGGGGCTACCAATCCTGCTGAGGCGGAATCTGGATCGATTCGTGCCAAATATGGCGACAGTTTGGATGAAAATGGCGTGCACGGGTCCGACTCGCTCAAGTCGGCCACTCGTGAGATTAAGTTCTTCTTTGAGTCGCACGAGATTTACTGTCGCGACTAGATATGGATTCGTTGGCTGAAGGAGACAACCGAACGAACCTGTTCGGTGTATCGAGGGATCAGTTAGCTGGTCTTCTGCGAGGCATTGACGACCGGCCGTATCGTGCCAACCAAGTACTAAAGTGGCTGTACCACGAACGCGAGATGGACGTTAGTGCCATGACAAATCTGTCCAAGCCATTTCGTACCGAGTTGGCTTCGATGACAGACGTGACTTTGCCTACCGCGCTCAGTGAATCCGTCTCCGCTGATGGTACGGCAAAGTGGATTGTGAATACGATCGATGGCGGAGCGGTAGAGAGCGTCTTGATTCCCGATGGAAGACGGAACACGTTGTGCATTTCCTCCCAACGAGGCTGTTCGCTGGACTGTGCATTCTGTGCTACCGGCAAACAGGGATTTGCGGGAAATCTTCGGGTGGAAGATATGGTAGGTCAGGCGATTCTTGCCCGAGATTGGTTGGCGGCGGATGCTGGTCGTGGTGATCTAACGAATATTGTGTTCATGGGAATGGGCGAACCTCTGATGAACTTCGAATCAACCATGACCGCAAGTGATATCTTCATGGACGATCTCGCTTTTGGATTGTCGAAGCGTCGAGTAACCATCAGTACGGCAGGCGTAGTTCCTTGCATTTTGGATATGTGCGGACGTACAGAGGCTTCGCTCGCAGTTTCTCTTCATGCACCGAACGACGAACTGCGAGACTATCTCGTTCCTATCAACCGTAAGCACCCAATCACCGAACTGTTGAATGCATGTCGTGAATACTTGGCATCCCTTGGGGACCGACGTATTGTGACGTTTGAGTACACGCTCATTGAGGACATCAACGATTCCGAGTCTATCGCGCGGGATCTTGCACGACTGTTGAGGGACTTTCGCTGCAAAGTTAATCTCATTCAGTTCAATCCCATAGGGAATTCGGAGTTTCAGAGACCTAGTCTTCAAAGGCTGCGGCGTTTTCAAAAGGTGTTGATGGATAGCAAAATCATGGTAACCCATAGGAAGACGAGAGGTTTGGATATAGATGCGGCATGCGGACAGCTAGTCGGTGACTTTGCCGACAAGACCAAAAGACGGAGCCGCTACGCTCGGCAGAACGCGGCAGCAATGTAAAATTGTGCGCGCTACGAGTCGGCCGGCGCGATATCGGCGAGTCGAACTATAAAGTCCCAAGACTCGTCTAGCTAAAGCATTTTCAAATTCGATCAATATCCATTAGCCGCCCTGGACATTAACGTGAGCGAAAAAGGTCAAGAAGTAGCAGACGACAGTCTGTCCGATGCACCGGAAGAATCCCAAGACCAAGTCACGCTGGGTCAACTTTTCCGCGCCGAAAGGGAGAAGATTGGTGCGACTTGGGAAGATGTCTATCAAGACACACGCATCCCTGTGAGTCATCTTGAAGCAATCGAAAGCGACGATTTCGAGAATATGCCTTCAGAAGGCATTTTGAAGGGGTTTGTTAGGAACTATTCCAAGTTTCTTAATCTAGATCCTGACGAGATGATTGAAAGGCTGACGGAGACTGACCCACACAAAGAGCAATTGGTCCCAGTGAGCTTTGCAGGATCAATCAAACGTGGATTTTTTCGAGACATGCAAGGAAGCGCCATCATTGTCGGTTTGGCGATATTTGCACTGATCGTCCTGATCACCGCGGTCGCGATTTGGTGGTTTGGCACCAATCGAGGAGAACGTGCAGATGGCAGCACCACAGCTCCGGTCGAAACGATCGAGCAAAACGAGTCAACCTCTACAGAAGGTGGCGATCTGGAAGACTCTAGCTCTTCGGATGTGGTATCGCCAATCTCCCCAGAATCTGCAAGTTCTGACGATGAATCCATTGACGATTCGTTGACCCAAGAATCCGACCCCATCTCAATTGGATCCGAGTCGGTCCAACAAGAGCCAAGCGAGGATTCACGAGACTTGAACGAGTTGTTCAATGAAACTGATTCAGGGAGTGGTACAACTCTGCCATTCACAGATAGTGAGGACGATCTCTCGCAGGAAGAATCCAATGGTTCCGAGAATACGGACACAATCGACACGCAAAACGAAGAAATCCCTACTGATGATGGGAGCCATGATCTCGAATTCACATTCGATGACATCACATGGGTTCAGGTGACGGATGCCACTGGAGATGTGCTTGTCAATGGAGTGCAGGAAGCAGATACTGAATTGAGCCTGGACGGCGAAGCCCCATTTGATATTAGGCTTGGGAACGCTTCTGCAGTGAAGTTGCTCTATCGCGGAGAGGAAGTTGCATTGGGGCAGTACACAGGCCGCAATAACGCCGCAGAATTCACCTTGCAGCCGTGAATCAGAGACTTAAGCCCGTGCGGGGTATGCGCGACATACTTCCAGAAGATTCGGCACGGTTCTCGTTAATCGAAGACACGTTTCGCTCGGTGCTGAGTGGATACTCCTATGAGGAGATTCGGTTGCCGATCGTGGAATCTAAGAATCTCTTTGATCGTGGCCTCGGAGAGTCAACAGATGCAGTGTCTAAGGAGATGTACTCATTCCATGACAGGGACAGCTCAGAATTGGCGTTGCGCCCGGAGGGAACAGCTTCCTGTGCGCGTGCAATAGTCAATCACAGCATGGCCCATGAAGATAAACCAAGACTTTGGTATGCCGGTCCGATGTTCCGTCACGAACGTCCTCAAGCTGGTAGGTATAGACAGTTCCAGCAAGTGGGAGCGGAGGCGTTTGGCTACTCGGGTCCAGCTATTGACTTTGAATTGATCCAAATTGTTACCAATGTACTCGAGAGCCTTGGATTGATTGAGTCGGTTACGCTACTGATCAATAACATCGGCGACGCAACAGCTAGAGCACGTTTTCGGGACGCATTGGTAAATTACTTGAACCCGTATGAGTCTGACCTCGATTCGGATAGTAGGACGCGTCTGCATAAAAATCCAATGCGAATTCTGGATTCAAAGAACGAACGGACACAGACGATCTTGGAAGGGGCACCAAAACTCAAGGAATTTGTCGGCGATCACTCGACCGAACGCTTTGAGTTGATTCTTGGTATGTTGAGTGAAGCCCAAATTGCCTATGAGGTCGCGGACCAACTGGTGAGAGGATTCGACTACTACACGGACTCAGTGTTCGAGTGGGTCACAGATCAAATCGGAGCTCAGGATGCTGTTTGTGCAGGCGGTCGCTATGACGGACTCATAGAATTGCTAGGTGGAAAACCGACACCGGGTATTGGATTTGCTGCGGGTGTCGATCGCATTGCGCTGCTCAAAAGTGAAACTCAAGAAGATGCGAGCTATCGAAGTACAGATGTCTACTTAATTGCACTGAGTGAAGATCAACGATCGTATGTATCTGAAATCGCAAAGCGCATTAGGCAAGGAACAAACTTGAGAGTTCGAGAACACACAGAACCCGGTCGAATGGGTTCCAAAATGCGCTGGGCGGACAAGTCGGGTGCGACATGGGCAGTTATAGCGGGAGAGAGTGAAGAGGTGGAGCTCAACGTATCAATCAAATGGCTACGCAGTGACCGCGAACAGTTGCGAGTTCCGCTAGTCGGAATGCTCGAAGTTTTAAAGGCAGCTTAGGAGTAAGGTCTTGGCAGATTTTTTGACTGACGAGGAACAAGCCGAACGTATACGAAAAGCGTGGCGTGACTACGGATTGGTCATCGTGCTTAGCGTGGTCTTGGCTATTGGCGGCGTTATAGGTTGGAATATGTTTCAAGAGCATCGAGCCGACGTTAGACAGGAAGCTGCGGACTTATTTGCAGAATTCGAGAATGCGAGGGGGCTTATGGGTCCTGTCGACGAAATCGCCCAGACTATCCACGAACAGTATCCCAATTCAAGCTACGAGATGTTTGTATATCTATACAACGCCAAAGATGCGGCAGATGAGAACGAATGGGAGAAATCTCTTGGCTTCCTTGAGCAAGCGCACGCATTGGCAAAAGACAAGACTTATCAAGACATGATTCGGCTACGTATCGCTCGCGTCGAGTTTCAATTGGATCGGTTGGACGACGCTTTGGCCTCCGCCAACCAGATTGGCGAAGGCTACGAGATGGCTTCGCTAGAGTTGAAAGGGGATATTCACCGCGCTCAAAGTGATTTTGAAAGCGCGACAACGAGTTACGAAGAAGCCGTTGAAATGGCGCAGTCGTACGTGGAGCGAGAGCGGATTTCCGCAAAACTAGCGACTATGCCACGAACTTCCGAGACGGAATTGGAGTCAAACACTCCGTCTCCAGAGGAATAGTCCTCAATGAATGCACATGCTAGAACCGCCAGATTCGTAGCTCTCGGTTGCGTGATTTTTTTGCTGGCAGGTTGCATAGGACCTCTCAGCGGGCTTAATCGTTTCAATCCGTTTTCGGCAGGTGACAAACCCAGAGAAGGTGAGGATTCGGAGAGCAGCGGACCAGCAGATCTCGTTGACTTCGTACCAGAGGTTCAGCTAGATCGCATTTGGTCTCGAAAGGTTGGGAGAGGACTGGGGAAGAAATACATTGAGATAGTCCCAGCGATTGTCGAGGATCGCGTCCTAGTGGCCGATGCCTATGGAACTGTCATGGCACTAAATCGTCTAGATGGCGAGGTGTTTTGGAAGACCCGAGTAGGAAGACCGGACAGTAAGGGGCTTTTTGATGTAAACAATCGAAGTGATCCGTCGTTTGTGGCGGGCGGAATCGGTGTAGGTGAAGGTCTACTATTTCTCGGAACAGTCCGCGGAGACATCATCGCTTTGGACATTGGCGATGGGAAAGAAATTTGGCGTACACAACTCAGCGGCGAGATTCTTTCTCCCGCTGTTGCGGACCAAGGAATCGTAGCGGTTCAGACCAGTGACGGAAAACTGTATGCGCTCGAGGTCGCAAGCGGCGATGTGCGATGGGTGTTTGATACACAAGATCCCATACTGACGTTGCGTGGGACTGGTTATCCAGTGATTGAAAGAAATCACGTCTTTGCCGGATTTGCAAATGGATTGGTGGCCTCAGTCGAAATTGAGAGTGGTTTTCCAGCATGGGAGCAACGAATTGCTCTACCGGAAGGAACTTCGGAACTTGAACGAATGGTCGATGTAGATGGACGACCGCTCGTTATGGAATCGGTGGTATACGCAGTGAGTCATCAAGGAAAGTTGCGAGCAATGTCGCGAGCTGATGGCTCAATCTTGTGGGAAAAAGACGAGCCCTCGCATCACTCTCTTGCGGAAGGCTACGATTTGCTGTTTGTTGTGCGCGACGACGATGTGGTGGTCGCTGCAGAACAAAATGGGGGCAGTGAAGTGTGGCGACAGGACGCCTTGTTCAAAAGGGAACTCTCCGACCCTTTGGCATATAGCAACTATCTCATCATGGGCGACGACAAAGGCTATGTTCACGTCCTAGCTCAAAGCGACGGACGCATGCTAGGACGAGCACGACATGGAAAATCTTTGCGATCTCCGATGATCGAGGAAAGAGGTGTCGTCTATGCAATGAATCGGAAAGGCAGGCTTGCCGCGTTTCGGATCTCTCGAATTGAATGACCGTAAGCAAGTCGGGCGTAGCTGCCATTGTTGGACGTCCCAATGTTGGAAAATCAACTCTGTTCAATCGTTTGTGTAGAAGCCGCGATGCCCTTGTACACGATCGAGCTGGCTTAACACGAGACCGAAAATACGGAACCGCTCGCTCTATTGATGACGCGACGGTGACTCTCATCGATACTGGAGGTCTCCACGATGAAGGTTCAGTATCGAGACACGTGGACGAGCAAGTCCAATTGGCGATTTCCGAGTCCGACTTGGTTATCTTTCTGGTCAATGCACGTGATGGATTGACCTCGGACGACATTCAGATCTCGAAGGAGTTGCGTCGCGCCGGCTCGGAAGTTTTGCTTGTCGTAAACAAGATTGATGGCGTGACCCATGGATCTGACTACGCTCTCATCGAGTTTTCTCCACTCGGTTTTGAGAAGTGTCTTCCGATATCAGCCTCAAACGGTCACGGTGTTCAATTGCTGACCGAAGTGCTTACGACACATTTACCCCTCAATGAGTCTGAAGACTTAAATGTGAATTCTGCGTTGCCAGTCGCAGTTCTGGGGCGTCCAAACGTTGGTAAGTCCACACTGGTAAATGCTCTATTGAACGATCAACGGTGCATCGTTAGTGACCAACCCGGAACAACCCGAGACGCAATCCAAGTTGTCTTGGATCGAGGCGACGTGTCATTCGCATTTACGGACACTGCCGGAATACGTCGAAAGGGGAGCGTGGACGACGTAATCGAGAAGTTTTCGATTGTGAAGGCGTTGAATGCGCTACGAGCATCCGAAATGACTCTACTCGTCATCGATGCGAACGAGGGTATAGTTGAGCAGGATCTTCACCTAATTCAATTCGCAATCGAAGCTGGTACCGGGATCGTTCTTGTCGTCAATAAGTGGGACAAGCTCGACTCGGAACAAAGAGCAAAATGTCAGCGCCAAATCAACCGACGCTTGAAATTTGCTGATTGGATCCAGATTCGATACGTGTCGGCATTGCTTCAGTCGGGAATCGATTCGCTACTTGACGATATCGTACGAATACATTCGAATGGTGCAGTCACCGTTTCTTCCAGTGAACTGACGGAGACTCTGGCAGACCTATTGCTCGCGCATTCACCACCTTTGGTGAGGGGCAGGTCGATCAAGCTTCGTTATGCGCACCCCATAGATTCACATCCTCCAAGCATCATGGTTCACGGAAATCAAACCGATTTGCTTCCTGCCAGCTACAAACGATATTTGGAGAACGGGTTTCGACAGCTTCTCGACTTGGACGGTTGGCCAGTTGTCATTAAGTATCGGACTAGCAAGAATCCTTTTAGGGATCGTCAAAATCGTCTAACTCCGAGACAACAAAGGAAGAGAGACCGAATAATTCGCCGTCGAAGTAAGTCGTTGTAGCTCTACACGATTCATTCCGTAAGCAATCGACTTTGGACTCGCTTGTTCCGCACTTCGTCTAGCTAAATGCAATACTCGACAAATTTCGCAAGGGCATTGCCGTAATGGAATCCGTCAATGGATACTCGAGCTCACCAGGATAAATCACCCAAAGTTGGCGGAGTCACAAATCTTCAAGCGCGATGTGCATAGACTTGGATGTTCGAGGTGCATCTGTACACTTAAATTCGAATCCCCAACGTTGCCTGCGTCGTAGAAGCAAGAGATCGAGTTCTGCGCCTCGGTGTGTCTTATAGAAGTAAGCCTCCTGCGAGCCGAAGCAATTTAGTACTTGTTCGAGAGCAATCATTCGGCATGATCAGATCTTCTGGTCAAGAATAGCGCGTGCTCTTCTCGTGATTCTCGTTTTGGTCCACGCCGCTAATGCAATCGTCTCATGGCGGGTGCATTGGTCAATTGTCGCTACTTGTGCAAGCGTTGTGATATTGCTACTGGTCTTTCTACCTGGAATTGGCAAGGCTATCCGCGAATTGTGGCATAGGAAACAGACCACCAAGACTGACTCTTGAAATTGAAAGCGTTGCGGCAAGGTAGGAGAAACGCAACGACTTCGGATTTCGTCTAGTCCTATCAGTACTCCAGTTTGATTTGCGCCACTACTGTTGGATGAATCGGTCAATTGCCTCTTCGCGTGAGGGAAATGCTTCCATCAATTGCAGAAATCCGGCGATTTTCAATACTTCGAGAATGGGCTTTGGCACTGCTGCAAGAGCAAACTGTATTTTTCGAGTATCCAGTTCCTTAGCGACTAACAAGATCGCCCGCATTCCTGCGCTAGCCATATACTCCAGTTCGGAGAGGTCTAGGACAAATCCGGTTGCTGAATGCTCGAGTGAGTTACGAAGTTTCTCCTCAAAGTTAATTGCGTTCTCGCTATCGACGCGACCAGTTGCTTCGACTACCTGCACATTACTTTCGATACAGGAATGTATGTTCATCTTAATTAGGATGCTGCATGTTAGACGGCGCTATAGTGCAAATGATTGTCTGGTCGAGACTCTTGCCGTGCCAGCGAGACTTTCAAATTCTACATAAGAATCAAAGACATCTAAAAATTACGGTTAGATCCTTCTAGCAGATTAATATAAGAAATGGAGTTGTCTCTATTCTTGTTTTTTGTCCTTGCCTTTTTTCGCCAATTGATTGGTAACGTCCATAAACACGGCCGGATCGACCTTCGTCCCTTGTAGGCTAATAGTCCAATGCAGATGTGGTCCGGTTGATCGACCCGTAGAGCCAACCGTACCTATCGTGTCTCCTCGTTTGAGTTGCTGATTCACTTCGACAAAGACTTCATGCAAATGACACATCACACTAACAAACCCACCACCATGATCGATTACAACTGTGTTGCCGTTGAAATATAGATCACCTGTGAGGGCGACAGTACCCGGGGCGGGAGCAACTATCGGTGTGCCTTCATCCGCAGCATAATCGATCCCTGAATGAGGATTTCTTGGCTTTCCGTTAAAAACCCGTCGACTTCCGAAGACACCCGAAACCGGGCCGGAAACAGGTATAAGAATAGGGAATAGGTCGGGTTGCTGCCGTGTTCTCAGTGCATATGCCTCTTTCATTCGTGCACTTTCCCTGCCGATGCGTTCCAACACTTCCTCTGGAGGCGTAACCATTTTCTCGTCTGAAATTGTTATGTGTTGTTCGGGGTATTTCTTGGCGTTAACAGTGAAATGAATGTCGGTGGCAAGATTTCCGCTTAGGAGAACGCGAAGATAAGGCTGTCCAGGTTCTTGATCGAGTGGAATTGCCACAATTGCGGTGTTATCTACGATGAGCTGGTTCTCGCCTTTGAAAATTGCATGTGTCGCACCAACTGGAAGATCGACCGCGACTACACCTCCGTTCACGCCTTCAAATTTTGCGAGTAGTGAATTAGTCATGGCACAGCACAATAGGATGAGTAAGGCCCTATTCACGATGTTTCTTGGCAATTCCTTTTACCTCCGAATGTAAAGTTCCATCGATGAGATGGACATCAATATCTGCACCGATTTCAACATCCGATGTTTTTCGAACAACTTGCCCAAATTCGGATTCGTCTGGTTCTGCTACGACTGCAAAGCCCCGATCAAGTACTGCAAGTGGGCTAACCGCATGGAGATTCCTACCGACGCTTGCAATTTCAGCTTGAAGTCGTTCCAAATTAGACCGAGCCAGTCCGACAAGTTGCCGCCTATGTCGCGACAATTGTATTCCGTACTCAGAAATGCGCTTGGAGGGTGATTGTCGAAAAAGAAGCTGCTCTGAGTGAGAAACGCTCAAATTTCTCTGTTTCACTATGTTTTGGATCGTCCGACGAAGCCTTAGTTTCGAGTCACTAACACGTGAATTCCACGAGACCAGCTTTTCTCGAGGGTCCCTCATTCGAGATTCGAGGCTAGTTGTTCGACTCAGCAAATCGATTATTGCGCCAGATGCTAATTCAGCCAATCTCTGTTCGAATCCGCTAAAGTAACCAGAAATTTCTCTTGCGTCCGGCGTAACTAATTCAGCAGCGGTGGATGGAGTTGGTGCTCTCAAATCAGCGCAATAGTCAGAGATCGTGTAGTCCGCTTCGTGACCGACTGCGGAGACTATGGGTACGTCGCTTTCATAGATTGCTCTCGCTACCTGCTCCGAGTTGAAAACATAGAGGTCCTCGAGCGAGCCGCCTCCTCTTGTCAAAATGGCAAGGTCCGGAAGAGGGTCCATTGCATTGACGCTTTTCAGAGCTTCGCAAATCTCTCTGATGGCCGCCTGACCTTGTACTGCCGTAGGTTCAAGCACCAACTCGACAATAGGAAATCGTCTGTATATATTTGTGAAGACATCTCTGAGCGCATCTCCTTCCGGAGAACTAACGACTGCGATGACTTTGGGAAAGGCTGGAAGTGTTTTCTTCAGAGAGTCGTCGAACCATCCTAGCGCTAAGAGCTTTGCCCGGAGTTCCTCAAATGCTTGTCGTAATGCTCCTTCCCCGACTGGTTCGATGTGCTTGGCGACAGCTTGAAAATCGCCGCGCGCCTCATAGAGCGAAAGCTCGGCCCGAATGCGAACGAGGTCACCATCGTCTATGTTGCTGCGGATACGTCGAGCATTGGAAGCAAACATTACACATCTCATCGATGCTCGATCGTCTTTGAGTGTGAAATACCAGTGACCGCTTCTATGCTTTGTAAGTCCCGATACCTCACCTTCAATGTAAATCAAAGGAAAGGTGTCTCGTAACAGTTCGCGTACCGTTGCATTGACTTCGCTTACGCGAAGTACTGGTTCATTCCGACCGGTGTTCAGGGCGTCTTCTTGGTCCACCGATTTGTTTTTCTGTTGAATTGAGCCGCTATCAGTCCAATTTCATGTGCCCACTACCACCGCGAACTATGGAGTGTGGAACAGGCAACGCGAATGTGGTTCATTTGCACAGTCGGATATGTGCGGAAAGCTCGATTTCATTTCTAGTTGCAAGAATCGCAACATAATACCTTTCTAAGAGACTGGAAATATTGTGAGTGCAGATCTATACCTCTATTGTTGAGTATTGTTCGCATACGGGGTCGTACGTCGGTTACGTTCCGTGTTTTCCGGGAGCGCACAGCCAGGGGGGGGACGCTCGAAGAACTCAATGACAATCTCAAGGAAGTCATTGCAATAATTCTTGATGGAGGCCAGCCAGAGATGGATGGCGAATTCGTTGGCACACAGGTCGTTGCAATACCCTAAGCTTAGGTGGCTTCGGTTCTTGTCCTCAAGCCGCGGGAACTCATCGCAGTGCCTATTGCGCTTGGATTTGCGAAAGTGCGCCAGAGTGGTTCGCATAAGCAATTTCGTCATGCTGACGGCAGGGCGACTACTGTGCCCGTCCATCGCGGAAGGGACGTCTCACCGATCTTACTGCAATGCACTGCCCGAGACATTGGGCCCACGGTTCAGGAGTTTGTGTCGTATCTAGATTAGTTCCGGAAGAGTTCCACAGGTCTCGGAAGCTCTGGGATCCTAATGTCTGCTGCAATTTGGTGTTGAATCGAGAGCGAGTACTGAGTCTGTGAAAGATTCAAACGAGCAGCAAGTGCCACAGTCAAAAATTGCCGGTTGCAGCTTCCTCAGAGATGCTTAAGGGTTCCATTCTTTCATTAGTACAAACGGATCTACTTTTTGTGCATCATGCTCTTGCGCGCTCTGATTCTGCTTGAGACGAGAAAGTTCTTTAATTAGATGGTCCATGTGTATTTGAATGTCGCTTAATTCATCCTGCCGAATTGAGGATGGAATCTGAAGGATTGCGTTCTGCAGTCGATTCAGTGTGTCATAGATTTCAGATCCATATTGATACCGAACATGTGGCAACCCATCGACATATTGCCACGGTCCTAGTTTGTCGGAAACATCATGAAGGAGTCTGCGAATTGCACGTAAAACATCAACATTAGGTTTAGTCAGCTTTCTAAGATCGGACTCAAGCAGCTCTTCAATCGCATCGACGCACAATGGTGCCAACCCCATACCGAACGCCCAAAAGTGACAGACCAGCTTGAGATTTTCAGCTCGATTCTTGCGGTTGAACGATAGGTCCTCAAGGCCCAACTGTCTGATGACTTCTCTCCTAAACTCCTGTGCACCACTGGCGTCTCCGTCGTTCCGCAACACATGGAACCTCATCAAGGCATATAGAAGTTTCTTCTTTTTGGTTGGTCCATAGCGGTATCCATGCAGCAAAAGTCGGTTCCTGTGCTCAATGCGTTCTGAAGTTACGCGATTTGTCAAATTCTTCGGGTCCCGGTCCCAGTCATAAGGACCCACGTCGTTTTGTACCAACCAAAACAACGCATTCGAGCACGATGGCGCAAGTTTCATCATTCGCCACTGCACAGCAAATCTACGAGAATCAATATTTTCAACAGATGCGAGCTCACTTAATACATCGAAGCTATTTGGATATTCCTCCGCTAGAACACGGAGTTCATTACGCGATTGGCGATACATGGCCAACGCTTTTGCGTGGTCTTTTCGTTCTTCCCGACTAGCCAAAGAGGTACGAAATCGTGCAAGGTCGAAGCGATCTTGCAAAGTTGGATTGTCCTTCGCGCTTAGTGCTCTAATTTTCTCTTCGCATTGCGAGTAAGAGTCTGGCATGTTCAGTTCGCAGATTTGCCAAATTTCGTCTGACCAAAGATCCCCACGTCCGGGACAGTTTGTGTTGACGCCCGTGGTCGACACGCATCCTTGCAGAATCCAGAGAAGCAAAAGTATGTGAACGATGCGCATGGAAGATCTATCAATTACCATTTTGTAATTGCTTCGCCAAATGCGTTGTATGAGGAATTCACAATGTCCCATACTTCAAATTGTGCCTCCAACGAACCCTTCGCGAATTCGGACACATGGAGATCTTTGTCGCAGGCTTCGATTTAAACACGGAATCGGTTCACAATCCCCGTCAATGTCGCTAATATGCGCAATTTGGTAGGAGGTGCGAATTTGGTCAACGTATCCAACGAAGCATATACCTTCGATGATGTCCTGCTTCGACCGGCATATTCCGAAGTACTTCCGCGCGATGTCTCAACCCGAACTCGGCTGAGTCGGGAGATTGGACTCAACATTCCTTTGGTTGCTGCTGCAATGGACACCGTTACGGAGTCTCAACTCGCAATAGCGCTTGCTCAGGAGGGAGGAATCGGCATCGTACACAAGAACATGTCGATTGAATCTCAATCCAATCAGGTTCGTTTAGTCAAGAAATTTGAAGCGGGAATCATCCGAGATCCCATCACGATTAGATCCAGCGCAACAGTTCAAGAATTGGTTGCGTTGACTACACAACACCGAATTTCTGGAGTTCCTGTGGTAGACGGTGATGAACTCGTGGGCATCGTTACTCATCGCGACATACGCTTTCAAAGCGACCTGGATGCTCTGGTTTCTAGTGTCATGACACCCAGGTCCAAACTTGTGACCGCAAAAGACACTACCTCGGACAAACAAATCACCCGGCTATTGCATGAACACAGAATTGAGAAAGTGCTCCTTGTTGACGATGCAGGAAAACTGTCAGGCATGGTCACGGTCAAGGACATCGAAAAGGCGAAGGCCTACCCCAATGCATGCAAGGATTCACTCGGACGATTGCGTACCGGAGCGTCGGTTGGAACAAGTCCGGAAACGGACGACAGAGTGTCAGCATTGGTTGAAGCCGATGTTGACATCATTGTTGTTGATTCTGCCCACGGACATTCCAAGGGTGTGCTCGACCGTATTAGTTGGATCAAGCAGAAGTTTCCCCAGGTACAGGTCATGGGTGGAAATATTGCGACCGGAGACGGGACACAGGCGATTATTGATGCGGGGGCGGATTCGGTGAAAGTTGGTATCGGCCCGGGCAGCATTTGCACGACTCGAATTGTGAGCGGTGTAGGAATGCCTCAGGTTTCAGCAGTGGCTGAAGCATTTGAAGTAGCAGAAAAGGAGGAAGTTCCTGTAGTCGCGGACGGAGGAATCCGTTACTCGGGGGACTTGGCTAAAGCTATTGCCGCTGGTTCCCATTGCGTGATGATCGGTTCTCTTTTTGCAGGAACCGATGAATCTCCAGGAGACATCGAACTCTACCAAGGCAGAACTTACAAGAACTATCGTGGCATGGGATCACTTGGCGCAATGGGTTCGGATGAAGGCTACAGTGATCGTTACTTTCAGGACGAAGTACAGAATTCGGAAAAACTTGTGCCCGAAGGAGTTGAAGGTCGCGTTCCCTATCGAGGGCCAATGGGTCCAATCGTGCATCAGTTGGTTGGTGGATTGCGAGCTGCCATGGGATATACAGGCTGCAAGACCATCGATGAACTACGGACTGAAACCAAGTTTGTAGCGATCACATCCGCAGCCATGGCCGAGAGCCATGTGCACGATGTAACGATCACGAAAGAAGCGCCAAATTACCCCGCTAACTAGACATATTACGTCGACCTAGATGGCTATCCATCCCGTTAGTGTTCACGATGAGCACGATGCAATCCTTGTCATTGACTTTGGCTCTCAGTACACACAATTGATCGCGCGTCGTCTTCGGGAGATCGGGGTGTATTGTGAAATTCATCCTTACGATCATTCGCCAAATCTGATCGATGAATTTGCCCCGAAGGGAATCGTGCTTTCCGGTGGTCCTGAATCGGTGACAGAGACTCAAACTCCACGAATTGACGATTCACTTTTCCAGAGCAATCTTCCAATGCTTGGAATCTGCTACGGCATGCAAGCGATGGTGGGTCAGCTGGGGGGAACGATACAGCTTACAGGCAAGAGTGAATTCGGATTTTCCGAATTGAGTGTTTGCAATGAAAGCCCGTTATTGCACGGACTTGGAGAGTCATTCAGAGTTTGGATGAGCCACGGAGATCATGTGACAAGACTCCCCGAGTGCATGCAAGTCACCGCGACTACTTCAAACTGCGAAATCGCCTCATTTGCAAGCAACGACGGCAGAAAGTTTGGCGTTCAGTTTCATCCTGAGGTAACCCACACCAAGCACGGCATCGAAATGCTTCGTCGGTTTGTTCTAGATGTCTGCAAATGCACTCCAGACTGGACTCCATCTCAAATTGCCGATGAACTCATCGATCGAACAAGGCAGGAAGTTGGTAGCGATCAAGTCCTGCTTGCACTCTCGGGAGGTGTTGATTCGAGCGTGCTGTGCGCTCTCTTGGAACGAGCGGTTGGTGATCAACTTACATGCATTCTCGTCGATACCGGTTTGCTACGTGAGAACGAGGCAGCAGCAGTAGAACGTCGATTTCATTCGACCAACGCCTTTAGTTCAAAGCTCGATGTCGTGAATGCAAGTTCGAAGTTCTTGAACGCTCTCGAAGGAGTGGAAGATCCCGAGACAAAACGCAAGATTATTGGCAAGACCTTTATCGATGTCTTCGAAGAAGAGGCAAGGAAACTCAAGGATTTGAAGTGGCTTGCCCAGGGAACAATTTATCCAGACGTTGTTGAGTCTGCCGCTACTAAACACGGAAAATCTCATGTGATTAAGAGCCATCACAATGTCGGGGGACTGCCCGAAAGGCTTAATTTGAAGGTTCTTGAACCGCTCAGAGAATTGTTCAAGGACGAGGTCAGGGCACTTGGATTGCAATTGGGTCTTCCAGACGATATCGTCAATCGTCATCCATTTCCGGGCCCAGGATTGGCCGTTCGGATGGCAGGTCCTTTCCGGTCTCAGTACGTAGAACCATTGCAAAAGGCGGATGCAATATTTCTTGAAGAGTTGAGATCAAGCGGATGGTACGAAAAAGTGTCTCAGGCATTTGTCGTATTTTTGCCGGTTCGTTCGGTTGGAGTTGTGGGAGATACTCGTGTATACGAAAATGTTGTCGCCCTGAGAGCTGTGACAACCGTTGATTTCATGACTGCTGACTGGGCAGATCTTCCTCATGATTTAATCGGTCGAATAGCAAATCGAATCGTCAACGAGATCAAGGGAATTTCTCGGGTTGTGTATGACGTTACGAGCAAACCTCCCGCAACAATTGAATGGGAATAGCCAATCGTTTCGGGGATAGATTCGGCGAGTTTAGGACCGACTCATCGACACTCGAATTGTCGAGTTCTCTAACGAATTACTCCAAGCCAATTGTTAGTTGAATTGTGCTTGTAATCGAGGCAATTGCTTGGGTATATTGAATACATGAAAATGACATTGGGCTTTAAGGCTTAGAAAATGGCACATCAAACGCAAGACACATTGAACGTCGCTTTCATTGGATCGGGCGGCGTCGGGAAGACGTCACTTGTCGAAGCCTTGTTGCATAAGGCAGGCGTGATCAATGCACAGGGGTCAGTTGATGCTGGCGACACTGTGTCCGATTTCTTGCCGGCCGAGAAGGAATCCAAACATTCCATAGATCCGTCTTTCATGAGTTTTGCATATGCGAATAAGCACCTCACGGTTGTCGATACTCCTGGTTTTCACGACTACCTGGGACGAACACTCTCAGTGCTTCCGGCGGTTGAAACTGCAGTTTTGGTTGTAGATGCAACGTCGGGAATCGATACATACGCCCAGCGGCTGTTCTCTCGAGCCGGAGACCGAGGTCTATGTCGTATGGTCGTTGTCAGCAAGATCGACGCTGAAAACGCTGATGCAGAAGGGTTGGTCGACCAGCTTCAAATCTCAATTGGTTCGGAGTGTCTGCCGATAAACTTGCCTGCGGAATCGGGAAAAAGCGTTGTGGACTGCTTCTTTGAACAAAGTGAAACCGAGCCCGATTTCGACAGTTTTGATTCCGCGCACGAGAAGATTCTTGATCAAGTAGTCGAAGTCGACGAAGACTTGATGGAGTTGTACCTGGAACAGGGCGACGATTTGCCAAAGGATCAGCTGCATGCTGCATTTGAGACAGCCCTCCGTGACGGACACCTCATCCCCATTTGCTTCGTTTCGGCGGAAACAGGTACGGGCGTGTCTGAATTTTTGGACATAGGATGCAAGTTGTTGCCGAATCCCACTGAAGCAAATCCACCTCCCTTCCGACAATCCACAGCAAATGGAGATGCTGAGCTAGATGTCGAATCCGATTCTTCAGGCGCTCTATTGGCACACGTTTCAAAAGTCTCCATCGATCCATTTCGTGGCCGGATGGCTGTTGTTCGCGTACATCAAGGTACGTTGAAGTCTGGATCTCAGGTTTATGTCGGATCAGATCGAAAACCAACCAAGATTGCTCATATCTTCCGTTTGGTTGGAGGAGAGCAAATAGAGATTGATGAAGCGGTTGCTGGTGACATTTGTGCACTTCCTAGGATGGAAACTGTCACCTATAACGGCATTCTGCACGAGTCGCGAGATGAACAAAGAGTGCATATGGAGCCGATTCCCATACCCCTACCTGTTTTGGGAAAGGCAGTTCATGTTCCAAACGACAATGAAGCACAAAAGGTTTCCGAAGTTCTGCACAACATAGCACTTGAAGACCCTTCATTCAAAGTGGTCCACGTTGCAGCGTTGAACGAGACGGTGATCCGTGGTATGGGTGAACTTCACCTGCGAGAAATTGTGGAACGAATTGAAAAGCAGCAAGGA
>JAPOXO010000139.1 GCA_026707045.1 Gammaproteobacteria bacterium
ATCGAAGATTTCAATCCTGATTTTTACCCGAAACCAACCAAACCGGGCAGAAAGGACGAGGATGGTGTCATTCCACTTCAGGAATTAAGAGGTGGCTACTTAACGAAGGAGCAGTTCACTACGCTCTACACGCGATGTAGCAGGGTATTGCACACTCCAGACCCGTTTTCAAACAAACAGCGAATCAATTTGAACTCAAAAAAGGATTTCAGGCGTGTCTTAAGGCAATTGCGCAAATCTCAATCACAAATCATTAAGTTGCTCACTCACCACCAGTTCGTGGTGAAAGACGATGAAACAATGTACATAGCACATACAGTGGGTACCGATTTCACGTTTCATGTAGCGGAATTCGAGGAGTATGAACCTCGTGCAAGTTGTTAGACTGACCGCAAATCGAATTTTTTGCTTAAACACTTTCCCCACTTTACATTCTCGAGTAATCACAGCTGAGACGAAACACTGACAATTGGGCACGAATGTAATACTTCCAGCCAAGGTTTTTGTTGAATTGCATAGAGAGGCCGAGTATCCGCTCTGGAGGGTGATCCTAATACCAAGGACACGTTGGATTCTGTGCCGATTACCTGGAAGACGAAACTCAGGTCGATTCAACCGACACTGATGAAAAGATCCTCATTTTTGGTTCGAATTCGGGTAAATCTTGTCTTGAGAGCGAGTTCAATTCTATCGACTGCAATGACGACGGCAAGATTGACAAAGCCGAGGTTGAGCAGGACGTAGAGCAATGGGAGAGCATTCAACAAACATGCGAGATTTGGCGAGAAACCAGCTTGAGCCCCGTATCTGGTGCAAGTCAACCAAATGAGCACCGTCCTAGTACGTTGTCGCAACTCTTTTGAACTGAATTTGTCCCGTTACTAGCGTCCTTCTATCAGTTGACCAATTAAATACGATTGTGCGTTTGTTTGAGTCCAAACTATGTGGATTGGACAAAGGCGAAATGGTGACCTGACTGCTTTGGGTTGAGAACGTATTAGTAGACTGTTATGAAGCTTTGGAAATTCCGAATGTTCCTCTCTATTCACTTAATTTATTGGTGCTTTGCCCAAGTTCAAAGCATTGGGCAGCTGTAAACCACAGTATCCGCTAGTAGCGTTCCGGCTCATAGGCAAGTCGTCTAGTGGTCGGTGCAATTTCATTCTCGATTGCCTTGGTCTAGTGGTTGTGAATGCGCACCGTTCCTTGATTGCCATCCACCGTTAGCATGTCGCCGGTGCTGATTTTTCTCGTTGCATCACCGAGTCCCAGAACTGCGGGAATCCCATATTCGCGTGCGATGATCGATCCATGTGCGAGCAAGCCTCCAATATCCGTTACTAGTGCAGATGCAAGTGGAAACAAAGGAGTCCATGCAGGATTGGTTGTTGGACAAATCAATACGCAACCTGGCTGCATCTGGTCAAAGTCCTTGGTTTCAAGTATCACACACGCTGGGGCATTGACGATCCCCGAACTCACTGCCGATCCCTCGAGAACTGCAGGATCGGGGTCTTTGGCTATCGGCTTTTCGGGAAAGTTTGGATCTCGTCCAATACGAAGAGGAGGATTGAGAAACTTTTGTGCTTCTCGTAATAGCTTGCGACCAGTTGCACGCTTTTGCAGTTCTGCGGTCATGGCATTCACATCGGTCGCCGCCCTAATTGCATCGGAAATTTCTTCCGGAGTCAGGAAGAAGATCTCATCTGGTTCCAAGAGGAGATTTCTCGTCTTTAGCCGCATTCCCAGTTCCAGTGCAAACCGACGCAAGGCTGGCCACGCGTGGCCCAGGTAGCTGAGGGCTTCTTCGCGCAGGTGATAGTCGCGTTGCACACGTCGCAACAGGAGGCGGAACTGCATTCGTTGAATTGGCCCAAAATATTCGTTTATGCGTGCAGTAGTCTCATCTCTGAGCTCTTTAAGTTTCTGTTGCTGGGCGACAAAGTCATACTCTGCGTCAATTACGAGTGAAAAGAGGTTCCTGTAGGTAGGACCAGGGTCTTCAATTGGTGCTGGTTCTACGAAGTCAAGGGTGAAAACTTGCCTGCCATAGGATTGAAGGTAGGTATAAATCCGCTGAAGTTCCTCTTCACTCGCTTCTCGCTGCAGTACTTCCTGTATGCGAGCGGGACCTCCACGCAATACTGAACGAAATAGTGGCTCCGAAGAACGAATGTCGCTAGCGATTTCTAGCAATTCGACCTGGGCGTTCAATGCGAGTGAATCAAAGCCGCTTAGTAGCTGGCTGCTGGAGAATCCAGCATCTCTTGTATGTTTTTCGAAGAACTGGTTTAGCCGTATTTCGTGATTGCGGT
>JAPOXO010000110.1 GCA_026707045.1 Gammaproteobacteria bacterium
GCGTCGCTTTCGAGGAGCTGACTCTAAAGGTCGTAGATTGGTTATGGGCATTCGCACCGGAATGCAGCAAATCACTGACATTCACATGTACTTTTGGAACATGGCAAAAGTAACCATCGCACAGGTTCACGGCTACGCAATTGCTGGTGGATGCGAGGTTGCAATGATGGCCGACATGGTAGTCGCTGCAGATGATGCACAGCTTGGTCATCCAGGCTGTCGCGGTCTTGGAACCTCTCGGACGGGGGTCATTTGGCCATTGGTGATCGGAATGCGGAAGGCGAAGGAGCTGTATTACACCGGAGAAAACATCACGGGATCCGAAGCCGAAAAAATTGGCATGATTAACTACGCCTGGCCACTAGAGGAACTCGATGAACGAACTGTTGCTTTTGCTGATCGATTGGCCAATATGACGGCAGACCATCTAGCAATTCTCAAAGTCAACATGAACCGTTTCTACGAGAACATGGGAATCTACTCTTCTGTTAGAAGCAGCACCGATCTTGATGCTGCCGGTCAAATGACAGGATCCAGCTATGCTTGGCAGGATCACATGCGGGAAGGTGGCCTGAAGCACGCAATTGCATGGCGCGACCCTATGTACGTGGGCAACGATTGGTACAAATATCCGACCAAAAAAGAGGAGTGATAATTCTCCCTCGTGAAATCTGGTTGGGGACTTTCGGCATCCTGGATTGCGCTTAGTCACTAGCCGCCATAATCCACGGATTAAGTTGGCATTACAGCTTCGTGCAAAAAAGAAGCGTGATGAACACGGACTGTTCCTGATTGAAGGAGAACGCGAACTAGAGCGAGCCATAGAAGCAGGATTGCAGTTCGAGTTTGTTCTTGCTGACAAGAGTCAAGTGCAAGATTCATTTCGAACCGAATTACTAGGGCACATCGTCTCTGTGAGCGACTCAGAGCTTGTCTATGTCGACAAATCCATATTGCGGATGGTTTGCTATCGAGGTACATCCTCAAAATTAGTTGGGATCGCCCACAAATTCCCTTTAGAACTGAGCAGGCTGAAGGTAACTGAGAATTACCTAGTGCTTATAGCGGTAGGATTGGAAAAACCGGGAAATCTTGGAAGTGTATTGCGTTCCGCGGATGCCAGCGGAATAGATGCTGTCATTGTCTGTGATCAGGTCACCGACGTGTTCAACCCTAACGTCGTACGTTCAAGTCTTGGAACAGTATTCTCCGTTCCTGTTGCTTTGGCGGAACGAGAAGAAGCTCTTAGTTGGTCAGGCAAACACGGACTATGTCTTGTTGCGTCGACCCCATTCGGGAAGAAGATTTACTCCGATATTGACTACACCAAAGCAACCGCGATTGTGGTGGGTAGCGAATCGAAAGGATTGGATGATGTATGGTTTGAGAGTGCAGACGAAGTAGTCCACTTACCGCAGCTTGGGCAGTCCGACTCACTTAATGCCGCGATGACTGCGACAGTGATGCTCTTCGAGGCTCGTCGTCAGCGAGATCTGGGATGCGGGAGAAATTAACGGGAACGCCGCATTCTAAGCCGTCTAGCAGATGGTTCACGATCCAGAGAGTGATCCCAGATTGATTCTTCGTTCACGGAGTACACATATCGATAGTGGAATGGCCTAACTCGATAGATGGCATTGTCACTGTCTAACAAATGGAGACCTAGTTCTTCGTTTTTGACTAGAGTGAGTGCATGGTGTTCCCTTGCGGTTCGGTCGTACACGATGAGTACTCTTAATTCCCGGGGTTTGAATCCAAGTAACTTCAGCAAAGCGTACTTTGATGTTGCATAGTCTTCGCAGTCACCGCCTTTTTCGAGAAAGTCCAACAAGGTGGACCAATGCTGCCTTTGGTCGACATGGCTTTCGACTGAGGCGTCATTCGATCGTCGGTCCCGTGTATAGCGTCTTTCTTTATTTATGAAGCGGTTTACCAACGAGAGTTTTTGTCTTGGTTTGAGATCTCTCCCCCGAAGAATCAATGTGCGCATCGATTTCATATGTTGCGTGCACTTGGATTCATCCTCCAAACATGCTTCGATTTGTGCGTGCTCTTTCTCGGATCGCTGAACAACTGCGTACCAGTCTTCAAGAAGGCTGGCAGGTCCTATACGGTTGGAGTGGTTGTCAAACTCTTCAGCGAAAGCCGTCGCAAACCAACCAAACATTAAGACACAGAAGGAAAGCGATATTGCTTTTCGCAAAAAATGGGATTTGCAGCTTTTGGCTAAATGCATGTGTCGACACTTAAGGAAGACGCGCAATATAACTCGCCATCGAGAAATAGAAACCAACAGAGCGAGTTCTGTAATCCAAGTAACATTGCACTCGACGGGCAGCTAGCCAATTAGTTACTTTACTCGAACTTTATGCTGAGGTGCGGAAAATGCCCTACGACAATGACAACATTTTTGCGAAGATTATCCGAAAGGAAGCGCCAGCTTATCTTGTCGAAGAGAACGACCATTGTTTGACCATGATGGACATCATGCCGCAAAGCAAGGGACACACTCTTGTGATTCCGAAGGAACCATCGGTCAATATTCTGGATGTATCCGATCGAGGACTTGAGCATCTCATTCTTCAAACGCGTCGTGTCGCCAGAGCCGTAGATATGGCTTTTGAACCGGAAGGCGTAATGATTGTGCAACTGAATCGTGCAGGTGCCGGTCAAAGTGTTTTTCACTTGCATTTTCATGTAATTCCTCGTTGGGGCGGGCTGCAAATGGCGTTCCACAGTCGAAATGTTGAAGACTCATCAGTACTCGAGGACCATGCAGAACGAATACGGGGTGCCTTAGCTTCGTTCTAAACGAAAGACTGTTTTCTCCGTTCAAGCGAAGTCCGGAAACGGTACAAACTGCCAAATTGCTAATATTTTGAATTCACTCGCAGTAGATTCACGATTTGAGAAAGAGTGCGGGTAGACAATTTGCAGATGCGAGGTAGAGATTTCGAGGGAGACATCATGCAAGAATCGTTAACGCTTGATCAGAAAAGGAATTTGTATCGAGACGGCTACATCGTCGTCAAAGGTGCTGTTTCTGAGGAGCTTGTTGATGCAGCATTGCATCGTATTGAGAATCCTGTGGAGGGAGAGTATGCCGGAGCCACAAAGGCCTTGACTGACTTGGTGAATGCGAGTTCGGTAACTCCAATTCTTCACGAAGCGATGGGTTACTTTGATCCTCCAAAGGTCTGTCAAGTGGGGATATTGCCCGTGAGAAAGCCCGGTGAGCATTTCAACAATTTGGGTTATCAGGACAAGGACATGCCATACTACGGTGCAGAATCCCACATGGATGGACTATGCACTATAGGAGTCCCCCAAAAACCCATCTCCGGGACACCTGAGGAACGATACCACCACTACATTTCGTCTGGTCCAAAAGGGGACATTGGCCGATCTCCTGAAGTCATGGGACATAACAGTGTTCCGTTGTTCGAAGATCCTGAAATGACTCTGGGTATGGGCAGCTTTACAGCATTTGTCTTTGTGTGTCTGAATGATCAGACCCGCGAAGGTTGTGGTCAAACAGCGCTACTTCGCGGAGCTCACCACGAGACCGAGAAGTTTTTTAGATGGCAACGTGCGCAGGAAAACACCGTTGGACCGGAAGCTCCAGGTTGGCCTCGGTTGAACTACGATGCTCCCAACGGTTGTGGTCATGTCTACTTGCCCGAAATGGTTCGCAACAAGTTCATCGACAAATCCTCAGAGTCGACTCCGGACGGTGTGAAGTGGCCTCGACCAACCCAAGTCTTGATGGAAAAGGGAGATGCATGCATAACTCTGTATCACATTCCACATTCGGGCACTCGAAATGAGAACGGAACGGAATCTCGTAAGAACATAATCTTTCGAATTCGCAATAAGAAGCGGCAACCCAACATCATGGTCAATGGTATTTCGGACCACCCCGATCGTGGTCAGCGAGGGGAATGGCTGGAGTTTGAAGAAGGCAACAATCCGTGGGAACGCTCCAAGGACATGCTTTGCGACATGTGGGACGAGTGGGAAGGAATGACAGAAGTTGTCGCGACTGAGAAGGCCAAGGAAAGAGCTGCAGCAGCTAGTTAATGTGAACTAGAACCACAACGTAGTGGTCGGTGCGTCAAGCAAAAAGTTGTTCGTTGATATTGTCTTGAATTTAGCGGCGTTGAGACTATTGTGAAGCGCCACTTGATGGAGTAGATTCGTCGTTTTCCGCTGTGTTTGGATTCGCAATCTGATCGGCTACCCATGAGAGAGCGCGTACGTGGCCGATGCGTTTTCCTTTGATTCGTTCTGGTAGGTCAATCACCTCGATTCCATCTAATCCAGCATCTTGGGTGTCCCACGGAAAGTACAAGTACACGGAATCCAGGTGCTGTTGGGTTTTCCACTGAGTTACTTCAATGTTTGCTGGAATCTCTTTCGGTAAATCGACGTCACAGACAGTAAATATTCCTAATCCGCCTAGAGGAGAGGCTACAACGTGAACTTCAAAGTTCATATCTTTGGGTAAGGATTCAAGAACGGACATGATGACTGTGCCTCCACAACTGTGAGCAACAACATGCACTTTTTTCAACGACTCACCACGACTTGAGTGCATCTCCTTGAACTCATTCAGAAAGAGCTTTTCTGCTCTTTCTGTTGGTCGGCCCCACGCCCATCTAAAGAAGTAAGTATCGAGTTTTTCATTGTCCAACGTCAGAAGTGGATAGACCCATTCGTAGCCATGAGCGCCAAATCCGTGAATGGCGATAAGGACGTCATTTTGTGGACTAAGTGTTTGCTCGAGAAAATGAAGTCCCTTCTCCAACTTCAAGAGACGACTGCCATTTCTCCGAAGTTCTCGATCACCCCACAATTTCTCCTGCCAGTTGCCGGAATCCAGAGTCGAAATCCAAGGGAAATTCGAATCGTCTCCATCCTGGCCTTCTGCTTGCTCGTTCGCCGCTATCGGGCCAAAGAGAATCAAACAGAATATGCAGACAGCTAGGGGCAATCTGGCAATTTGAAATGAATGTAGATTCGACGACGTTCTCAATGAAGTCATATACATAACGTATGTCGCTAAAATTACTATAGCATTTTTGACCGTTTGTTCCGACGCAAGCTCGGGTTTCATATGGTGTCAGTGGATGACGATGATTGCCCTTGCAACCGATTCCGGAGCACAGGTAGGGGAGGAAGCGATGAAAGACGCAATCAATGATGACCAAATGAGGGTCCCAGAAGAATTTCTTCCCGAAAACGTAGCCGCATTGTCGGACGACGATTCTCAGATGAAGGACTCGCGATGGTTCCGTTCCGGAGAACCTTTTCGTTCAATGCACAAGAACAATCCATGGCTTAAACCGCCCACTGGGGGAAATGGTGTACCCGCAATGCGACGAGACGGTCGTCTTACGAAAAGATTTCGATGTCCGCTATTCGAAGAAGGACGAAGCGCCGAGGGCGGCGGACTCAATGGCACACCCTACTACGACACCACAGTCCCAAGAAAGCACAACTATTGGAAACAATTCAATGATTTGCCTCATGAAACGAAGGACATCAACAAAGCAAGGCGAGACCTAAGGACTTACGGTTTTTGTCTGATTGAAGATGCTATGAGCGAGTATCAGCGGTCATACATGCGCGATCGATTGGAGAGACAAGCTGAGGCTGAACGTGAATGTGGTCTTGCCGACATGTCGCCACATTTTCACATCATGTGGACACTAGTGAACAAGGGAGATTGCTTCGCCAAGTGCATCGAATTCGATTCAGAGTGGGTACAAGGCGGTCCAATGATCGAGCAGCTCAACAACGAGCTGTTGGGACCGGGCCACTATGCCTACTCCTTCGCTTCGAATATAGCTCGACCTGGAAGTTATCCCCAGACATTACACCAGGACTCGGGAGCGATACATCCCATACAAACTCCTTTTGCGCCGATACTCGTTAATACCGTCTACATCATGCAGGACGTAAACGAGATAAATGGTGGTACCTTGGTGATTCCAACTAGCCATAGACTGGTTTCTCAAACCAAGCCAGGTCATGAAGTGGGCGCATTGCCTCCCGCAGTCAATGTAGAGGCAAAGGGAGGAACAGTGATGCTTATGGACGGTCGATTGCTTCACGGAACTGGCGTGAATCATACTAACGAATGGCGTTACATCATGACAAATTCAAACGTCAAGCCATGGCTGAGACAACAAGAGAATTGGCAACTTTCAGTAGATCCTGAAGTTCTGGAAAACGCTTCCGACAAACTACTGCAACGAATGGGGTACTTCACTTCAGGTCTCTTAGAAATTGGGTCGTATTCTGGTCCCAAAACCACCGTCGCAACTAGACTAGCGATGGAAGAGGGCAAGTACCGTCGAATTCGCGCACTAGATTCTCCAGTACCCATTGAGAAGAAGGAAAATCTGCATATCTATCAGATGAAGCTAAAGATCGAAGCCCGCCGCCGTGCAAAGGAACAATCGAAAGAGTCTTTCAAGGCTTAACGGTCGTTAAACGCCGAGGTTGCTAATTGCAGCACATGTAGTCCCGGTACGAACCCCATTTCGATGCTCGAGAGTACGTTCTTCGCAGAGCAGTTTTGGATTATTTGGACAATTGCTAGGATTGCTATCGGTTTCAAATTACTCTTTGCTTCCGATTCTCCGCTGATTGCCTAGTTAGAAACGTGCTGCTACGAAAGTTTCTTCGCAGATATCCCGCGTTTCTATATTCACCATTTCGACGCTACTGGTTCGCTTCACTTGCTTCGATTGCCGGAGCCAACCTACTAATTCTCGGACAGGGATGGTTGGTATTTGAGCTTACGGGATCTCCCTTTCAACTTGGAGTGTTAGGCGCGGCAGCAGCAGTCCCTGGAATCGTTGTGAACTTGATGGGAGGAGTGTTCGCCGACCGGTTCGACAAAAAGAAGATCATTCTTTTCAGTTGTTTGTGCAATACAGTCCTCTTGGCAACTTTAGCTCTTTTGGATGCCACAAACGTCGTAAAGGTTTGGCATGTGTATACGATCGCCGCGCTAACCTCATTAGTCACGGGAATTGATTGGCCGGTTCGGGCTTCAATTTATCCATTGCTCGTTCGTCGACCGGCATATTTGAGTGCTGTTGCTCTCAATTCTTTCATTTGGCAATCGTCGAGGGCGACCATCCCTGCCATTGGAGGAGCATTGCTGTTTCTTGCTGGTACGGCTTCCGTTTTTGCAGTTGGTGCTGCCGGATTCCTAACGATGTTTCTAGTTGTTCTAACAATTCCGATGGAAGAAACAAAGGCGGCCAAGACATCGCCCATTCAAGAACTTTTGGAAGGACTCTCGTTTATTTATAGGCACGAACTGTTCAAGTGGCTGCTTGGATTGACTTTCCTGGCAATGTTCTTCGTGCAGTCCTACGTTCAAATCATGCCGTACATTGTGGAATTGCTTGATCAGAACGAAGCGGTGTACGGACTGTTATTGGCTGCCGGGGGAATAGGCTCGATGGTCGGTACTCTGGCGGTTGGAGCAATGAAATCGAGTCGAGTTTCGGGCAAGACATTGCTTGCATGTGCATTGTTTTCTGCGGTCGGTACGTTTCTGATGTCCCTCATGGTGTCTTGGAACTTGCTGATGCTGACATTCGCATTTGCTCTAGTCAGCGCGATTTTGGCATCGATTTTTCAAATTAGTGGGGTGACAATCATGCAGTTAGCAGTGCCACATAGGTTGCGAGGAAGGGTAATGGGTTTTCATACGGTTTGTTACAACCTGATCCCTCTAGGAGGTTTATTTCTTGGTTTTCTTGCTGAGGTTCTTGGAATTGTCTCAGCAATAGGAATTGGTTGTCTGATTTTTGGAGTTTCAGTATTAAGTATTGGTCTTACCAGTTCCACAATCAGAAATATCGGACAAAGACCCATTCAGGAAATTGAGTCTCCTGTTTCTCCCTAGTGCAAGCTATTTACTGGACTTTTGAAGGCGACCTAACAGGAAACTGCACGATGTACTGCTACATCAATAGAATTCCTCGAGGTTCCATGCCAAGCAACACTCTTCCTGCGTCTTCCATATGGTGAGGTGCAACGGTGACGTGTTGTTGAACAACTCGTACGTCACGAATTATTCTTTCTAACGGACTGCCCAGGATATTGGCGGAGGTTCCAGCTGCTTCAGTAACGTAGTTCACGGACTCAATTGCCGCCTTGACTGCATCGCAGGCAAGAACATGTGCGATGGCACGGTCATGGTAATTCAGTTGATCGCCTCGCTGACACACATCCCAAACTTGCTCGGCATGCTCGTACATCGCTGCTCGTGCTCCGCGCAATCGAGCTTCTGCTCGAGCAACGGCTTGATGCGCAAAAGGCCGTTGGTAAAGAGTTCGTGTCGAAAAGCGAGGAACTTTTCCGCTTGCCAGTTCGCAAAACGCATCAATTCCCGATCTTGCTATTCCCAGAGCAACCGCGACTTTATTGAAGGTCAGTCGTACTCCAAGCGGGAGGTTAAGTTGTAGAGACTTCATATTGCCGTGTCCCAGCGTAGCGACTATTCTGTCAGATGGAACGGTTACCTCATCGACCTTAACGTCGTGCGACCCCGATCCTCTCAGTCCTGCTACATGCCATGTGTCCAATATTTCGTACTTACCCTTAGGAATCATGGCATAGAAGAGTCTGTCGTCGATAGCCTCTCCATTGTTTGTCAATCGAACGGTTGCTCCAAACACGTCAGCATTATTAATGCCGCTAACAAATTGCCATTGGCCAGAGACTTTATAGCTGCCGTTGGATTCTTCAGCGTTTCCCACGAATGCGGTTGATCCTGCCATGATGGCCAATGGATCTGCAAGGAGGTCTTTGCAAGTGTTGAGCGAGGGTGCGAGGAGTCCGAATATTTCAACACCAATCATCAGATTCCATCCCGCCGCTCCACTTGCTTGCGAAATGATTTCAAGTACTTGCATTTGGGTTGTCGAATCGGCATCAAGCCCGTTAAATTCTTGAGGAGCCGCTATCCGGTAAAGATTGCAAACTGCCATTGCGTTTGCAATTGACTGACTCAATTGTCGATTCGCATCAGACGTCTCGGCATCTGAACGAACGACCTCAACCAACGATTTCGCGTGTCGAATTGCAGTTTCAGGTGTCACAACAGCATTTTTGTAAAGCTAGCCAATGAAATGTGGCTGGTGAGATTTCCATTTTTCTCTATAGCAACTGAGCATTGCTAGATTTGACTCGGCCACGTCAAATACTCCCGCCTTCAGTCCATTTTAAAGAGCATTGGTTTATAGATTGAGACACACAGGTTCCTGAAGGACTTGAGAGCGAGACAACGAACAATATTGATCGTTATGAGGACTTTTGCATTGCAGTTTGTGACTTGAGTTTAATTTCAATCAACTGTGTATGTAGGTGGTCTGATTCGGCGCACGTTTAAGTCAAAAAACGATTGGATCATGGGATTTGGTTAAGCGATCTTGAACAAGATTGCATCGTTAACTCTTGAATGGTCAACTAGCAATTTTTTTACAGTTTTTAGGCAAGTACGTACCAGTTTGTGGCATTGACCTCTAAACAATAGGCCTCACGTACCATCGGCGTAGTTCAACTAATAGGCGGTAGAACCCGCGGCGAAATCGATTAACCTATGAGCCGCTTGAAAGAGTGGGGGGCGCTCGGATGCAGACGGATTTGGAATCCTTGGAGAAACGCACGTGTGACAACTGCAATCTAGAAGTTGTGGGGCGCTTTTGTCCGATATGCGGGCAAAACGACAGAAATTACGAAAGATCTCTGTGGCGTGTAATCGGCGACATTCTGCGCGAACAGTTCGATTTTCACTCTCGGGCAACTCGCACTATCCGAACGTTAGTACTACGGCCAGGCCAATTGGCCGTTGAGTTTAAGTCAAATCGGCGTGCCAGTTACGTCACTCCGATCCGCATGTATTTGTTTAGTAGTCTCTTGTTTTTTTTCCTAATTGCCATTTCCACGAGTCCACGAGACGATAGGGTCTTCTCTTTCTCAATCGACACTTATCAACACAATTCAGACTCTGATACAAGCGAGAGCAGTGAAAGCGACTTCGGAGCGAATGAGGACAGTCCCTCAAGCGCAGCTGTGGCGCAAGAAGATCCGATCCGAGTAGAGGATGCATTGAATTTGGCAGAGTCTACACGCGAGTACATGGATGACGATACTTACCAATTGGTACGTGAAATCCTTACTCGGCCAGAAGATTCGCCTTCACGAGATCTTCTTGTAGGATTGCTTGCGATGTTGGATAACGCGGAAACTCCCGAACACTTGTGGCTTATCCCCCTATTGGTGAAGATTTTGCATGATTCTAGTCAGCTGGTGGAGGAGTTCAAAAACAATCTCGCGCTGATCATGGTCGTACTGCTGCCTTGGATGGTCTTAGTTTCAGCCTTGTTGAACATTGGCAGGCATGTGCGAATGGTTCATCAATTGGTTTTTTGGATGCACGCATTCACTTTCGCTTTCTTGCTGCTATCAACGGACCTTATTCTCGCTAGATTCTTACTGCGCGGAACTGAATTGGCTGGATGGGTGATGTTCATAGCTCTCGTAGTGTTGTTGGTGCACACATACTTGGCATTCCACAAGTTCTACGGCGGTGGCCACCTCTCCGGAATTTTGAAATACTTGCTCATTCTCTTCATGTACTCCATTGCGTTGCTCGTGGGATTTCTTTCCGTTTTGGCTTTGTCGATATATAACCTGTAATTCAGGTAACCGCCTCGCGAATCTGGTCCAGTTTTTCAATCATTGCGTCAACCGTCCGATATCCTGCCTGAAAGATAGCGGTTGCGTTCAACGAGCCCCATTCGAAACCCAGTTCTTGAACAATTTCAATTCGAGCTTTGATGTTGTCCATGTTCTTGTAGAACAACTTGCCCTCCTCATCTTGAGGAGGAGAGTCGAGCATCATTTGAAAGCCTAAAGCTTCCGGGTCCCTTCCTGCACCTACAGCATGTGCTCTTATGGTGTCTACAGCTTGTCGTGCCCAGTCCATGTCTACCAAAGGCATCGAAAGCCAGCCATCACCAAGTTCACCGACCCGTTGGAGGGCTCGTTCGGACATCCCACCAATCCAAATAGGAATATGCGCTCCTTGGGGGGATTTGGGTTCAAATGCCATGGAGTCGGCAGAATAGTGGTCCATTTCGTAGCTCACGATTTCATTGCCCCAACACTCTCGTAACACGTGGATTGCCTGGTCCATGCGTTTGCCTCGATTGTGGAACGATTCGTGGAGCATGTCGTATTCGGATTCTTGCCAACCCACACCTACGCCCAGTCTCACGCGACCCCCGGAGAGAATGTCGAGTGTCGAGACTTGCTTGGCCACCAGGACTGGCTGTCGTTGAGGCAATACAAGAACTTCAGTTCCAATTCCTATGTGCTTGGTGTTCGCTGCAATGAATGAAAGCGTCATGAAAGCTTCAAGAATAGGCATACGCGATGGATAGCGCGGAGCTTCTCGATTGGCCGTAGGAAAACCCATTACTACATGATCAAAAATGTCGATGTGGTCATATCCCATTTCTTCGATAGATCGAGCAAGTCTCGCCATTGCGCTCGGGCCTTCACGAAAGCTAATGGCTGGGAATTCAACAGAGAGTTTCATTCATCGAAACATACGGAAACGACCGACTGAATTAGAAGTCGTTGTATTAGAGATTTGACGCTTTCTAAGTGGAGGGAAAATACTTAGGAGGCATAAGTGAAAACAGCAGAGCCTGGGGAGGCTCTGCTGTCCAATCTTGGGAGTTAGAGAGTCCAACTCCCTTTGACTGTAGACATGTACCACCTCCTTTGATTCGACAAAATTACGGTGATTATACGTTTCGAATCAAAGTGCTGAACAAGCACTCCCACGAATTAGTAGCCGTTTGGTATATTCAAGAATGGCTGACAGACCTGCCGGGCACTAAGCAAGATACCGGTGAATTCAACCTATGTTCTCTACTTGGGAAGGTATTTTGTGCAACCTTGCTCTTGGTCGCATCTTCGTTCAGTGTGCTGATTCCTTCATAGTGATCGTGGAACCTCAGAAGCTGCAAATGGCTAATTTGAGTGCGGATCTAGAGAGGGTGGTCGCTTACCGTCTTGCGTTGTAACAAATGAACCAAAGAAGAAGAGCTATGAGCAAATCAATCCGGTGGATCATCCTGATCTGTAGCGGCATAGGCTTGGCACATGTGTGGGTTCACGTCCGAGCAGTACATACATTCTGCTCGGGGAACTGAAGTTCATCGATCCGGGTAGACATTTCTGGAAGTGCGGGCAGAAGGAAGATTAACCCACTAGCTGTACAACTACAGTGCCCTCAGCTGTATGAAGTCCTGCTTGATTTTCGTTCCACACACGCAATTCGACAAGATTCCTGTCTCCATCCGTGTATTTTCGTTCGACGTTGCCATATACAGTGTTGGTGTCCCCCACAATGTTGGGGTGTCGAACACGAGTGTTGAGCGACAATACAGTTGCGTCATCGCCGGCCCAATCTGTCGCTATCTGGCAAAGCCAGCAAACACGTTGTGGACCCCAGTCGAATTGTCCAGGCATATTACGTCGCACTTGCGCATGTTTCTTATCGTACCTTCCGCCACCGCCAAGATCGGACGAGTCTTCCGCTTCCAATGCTCCTCGAGGACTTCTTCCGGTACCAACTACTCCGTGTGTAAACAGGAAAAGCTCCGTTACCGTGTATGTGCCCTTTGGCAGAGTGGGAATGGCTTCACCTTCGACTACATCCTCCCATCTTCTAACATCGGATCCTCGCCTTTGTCTCTCGTACACAAGCGGGTCCGGCGGAGTTGGTGTCACGTTGGTCTTTACTTCACGGTCGTACTTCATAGTTCTTCCGCCGCCAAGATTTTTGTATCTAGCCATGTTCGTCTTTTTCGTCGCGACAAGCTCATTGCGATTGTTGAAGTACTCCACAAGCGCAGTACAAATACAAAAATCTCCAATTCGGTCGCTGTGTTTTCGATCAATCCCTACGACGGATTCCTCAGCGCGGATGCGGTCATCGCGCCAAATGGGACGAAGAAAGGTAATTTCTCCACCTGCGTAATTCATCGGAAAGTTAGCAGAGGAGAGGCGTCTGCCGTCGATTGTCCCATTAATTGCCGCACCAATTCCAAGGCTGGCACCATAGATAAACATGGGTGGAGCAGTAATGCCCCCAAATCTACTGGCCTCCGCATGAGTTTCGTTGCGCCACAGCGGGTTGTAGTCCCCAACACCATCACCGAATCTTCGTATGTTGTCCAGACTTGCCTGACGATAGCCCCTTGAGTGCAATGTCTGTCCGATTCCCTTTGCGTATTCCTGTTCGAATTCGTCGAGTGTAGTAATAAGTTCAGCCATAGGAGTCAAGTCCTGATTGAGCGGATTAGGAGAGTGCGTTGTCGAGAGTTTGCTTCAAGCAAGCCAAAGGTATCGAGCCTGACGGTTCAGGTCGCTATCTTGTACTGTCAACGCAAGCCGTGTTGTTCCAAAACAAGCCAATAGGCGGTTGGTTCTGGAATAGACAACATGCTGCGCAACTCTTGAACATTGGTTGCTAACATTTTTTCAAACGGCTGGGCGGCAAGCCAGCTCGCTCGCTTTCCATCACGATAGGCACGCCACAGAGCGTGAATGGTTCCCCGACCGTATCCTCTCGCCAGGCGACGGCTTCCCAGCACGACAATAAATGCCGTACCTGGGTTCTTCATTTGAGCGTAGGTAAACGCCAACAAACAAGCTTCGCCAAGAGGTTCTCTACCATATTGAGTCAGAGTGTGCCACAAGTCATGCATGTCCCGGATGCGGTTGAGGTAGCGCAGCAAGTCTCGGTCTTCGATATTCTCAGTGGCTTCATAACTTGCTTCCACAAGTCCGTCCGCGGTCAGGTCTCCGGACCTAACAAATTTCAAGTATGCCTGTGCAAGAGTCCCCTCATTGTGCGTATTTAGGAACTCGCGATCACGAAGCGAAGAAAGTAGGTCGATGTCCTCCAACAAAATCCTGTTTCCGATATCAGTGGATCTAAATCTCATGTATGCACGTTCCAATGATCTCCCTCGCAACGCGGATACCACGCGAAACACTTGCTCTGTGTCTTCAGGATCCTCGAAAAGCGCTCGTACAGCAACCCAAGCCTTTTTCAATCGCGACATTCGGGTGCGGATATCGTCGAAGATGGTTGAGGCAAATCGATCTGCGTCGAAGTCTCGAGCTGCTGATGAGTTCTTTTTTCTCGTCCAGTCAGTCATCTTTTGCTAACCTCAATTTGCTCTCAAAACGAGCAGCATGGTAGTAGGTTGAAAGAGCGTAAATCCGATCTCAGATTCAGTGACTCAATCAGCCAGAATTGTATAGCACGAATAGTTTGCACTAATGGTCTTGGCTCACAAATATGCGAGAAATCGTGAGCCGAGGTTATCCCTACCATCGTCGAGAAAAAGGCTCGTTTGTGATTAGGCAGGTTCGATTGAGACGGTTTGTGTCGCGGTACGTCCCTCATTGATGAGAAGAGCAATCCCGCCCTCTGATAGAGAAGAATCTTCGGCCCTGAGAAATTCTTGGCCGTCGATTGCACCAATAAGAGTATGTCCAAATACGGTTAGGGCGAAATCGTATGATTTGCCCAAAACAAGCTCAAAGAAAGTCTCCGCAAGAATCGCTCTACCATCTAATTCGCGAACGATTTGAAGCCGATTGTCTCTTGTGAGGATGAGGGCGTAGTAACGACGCATACCCTGGACTCGACAAGCGATGCCCACTTGATTCACAAGGTGGGGAGTAACATCAGCACGAATTCGATAGTCGGTCCAATCTCTATTTCCATAAAGGAGCAATCCGGTTCCTGTATTGTGTATCAGTCGAAAGCTCTCCGCCCACGACCAGTACGAATCAACACCGTTCACCCAAGCTCTGCTCCACATGCGACCCGGTCGCCGTCCCAAGGAAACTTTTGGGCTCCCGGACCAGTTCAGACTATTCAAGAAAACTGTACCGCCTGATCTTGGGTCAACCACTTCCAATCCAATACTGCTAATTGGAAAGCCATCGAAATCTGGAACCTCACATTCAAGAGTGACCATGCCATTTTGTTTGAGAGCCTTTGTGGGTCCTCGATGAAACACAACCTGATCTTCTTCATCGAAAACTCCGAAATTTAGTGCTATGTCGATCAGACCAGCATCCTGATCTTCTTGAAATACTTGGCAACTAACTATCTGCCCTGGATTGACCATGGGGCTTGTCATTAGCCCGTACCCGCGTCCTTCAAAGTACTGCGAGGTTTCCAGAGAGTCAACAAAGACAGGAGTCATTGCACGTATTTGCGATTTTGGATCGGACTCATAACGAATTCGCAATCCTCTTTGGTCAATGCCAGGAATCAGTGCGTTTTCGACACTGCAGTTTTCTCCCTCGAATCCTTGAACTGAGCCGGGATAGGCGAAGTGAAATCGAGCACCTTCCTTAGGCGGGATGTCCTCTAGTCCATGTAATTTGCTAGATGACCGAACAAGCCTGCGGGCGATTGTTGCAGCATCGGAAACACCGCCACCACTGTCTGCTGTCGGGAGATAGCAGATGTCCTTGAACGGGCCGCGCCAATCTGGTCCCGAATCAATTCCATTCAATCCGTTTCTTATACCCATCAGGCAACCAAGGTTACCGGAGTTGCAATCGGTATCCCATCCGGCGGTGTTGACAATCTTGAGAGACTCCGCAAAGTCACCATTTCCGTGCAAAAACGCCAAAATAATCAATCCATGATTTGGGACAATGTGGCAATTGCCTCCATATTTGTCGTACCCATACTGGTTCTTAAGTTGTGAAAACGTCTTGCGCCAGTCTCCATCCGAGTCAGCGTGCCACGCCCGAATATCCTGAATCATTCCTGCAACTAGTGAGTTGCTCGGTACTGTTGCCAGGCCGGCGTCGATTAGCGAGTCAATGTCTTCCTCAACATAGGCTTGAGCTTCCATGGCGGCTAGGATTTGAGCGCCAATTACTGCTTCTCCGTCGTGCGAAACGGAAGCAGCACGACGGGCGAAATCGGCGGCACGGGCCGGGTCGCCCGGATTTACCATTCCCCATCCATCTATGAAGATTTGAGCGCCGATTTGTTCAGCTACCACTTGTCCGTTAGTTTCAATGGCACCGCTCAATGGCGCGTCAATTCCTGAATTCAGCCTTAGGTAGGCAGTGTGTTCAGTGGAATTGCCAAGGCCTCCCCACCAAAGTACAGTCCGTCCTTGAATCAAGTAATTTAGCCATGTGCGTCCAATTTGTTTTGGGCTCAATTCTGGGTTGAATCCGTAGTCTTCCAGAGCACGAACGAATGTGAAAGTACCGGAAATGTCATCGTCGGTTACAACGAGGCGTACTCCCAATTTGTCGTGAACGTAGTAGTCGATTTCTCCTAGTCTTTCTTCGATTCTCTCGTTGGTCCACCCCTCGAATGGACGCCCCAAATACACACCGATGATCTTTCCAAGGACTCCAGCATACGTTCTTTCTTCGTAGTCGTTGGGAAAACTTACCGTTTGCGTACCGTTCTTTGACATGCGTGAAGTCCTCTCTATTTAATGAGATTGATGCACTGTGCCCGTACTACTTTACACAAACAATCATTCTTCTGTCTGTTCAGCATTGGTTCCTCCATTTCGTACTAGTGCCGGTTCGTAGAATGAAACACAACCATTAGCTAGGATGGAGAAGACGATTGAGCGAAGCACTTCAGGAAGCCTTTGACACTCTCACAGCGACCGTTGGACAGAGCTCAGCTCCGACAGAATGGTTCGAAGTCTCCCAGGAACGAATAAACGACTTCGCAGATGTGACGATGGATCATCAATGGATTCACATTGATAGGGAAAGAGCCAAACAAGGTCCGTTTGGAACGACTATCGCTCACGGACACTTGACATTGTCGATTATGGGACATCTCCCACGATTAGTCGCCGAAACTAGCCCTCGAATCAGGGGGCACCGAATGTCCATAAACTATGGATTTGATCGCGTACGATTTCCGGCACCAGTGCCTGTGGGTTCAAAAATTAGAGCCAAAAGTACCCTGAAGCGAGTCGAAATCAAGGGAGGAATGATCGAAACCATGAACGAGGTTGTGGTCGAAGTACAAGGCCAAGCAAAGCCCTGCTGCGTTGCTGAAAGTCTGACTCGCCTAGTAGTTGATTAACAATGGGAATCAATAACTTTACTTGAAAGCTGTTACATACACCAACCTTCGTATCTGGGACGGGATTGCATCGGATTATTCCGAAGAGACAAGTCTGTCAATCCAGAACGGAAGTATTTCTGCAATTGGCAAGTCCGGTCCAAATTCCCGTGACATGGCTGGGCTTACAGTGATTCCAGGATTGATTGATTCTCACGTCCACATGACGCTCGACCCGGCAATCCTGTCGATGGAACAACAGTTGGCGCAAACCGATGAAGAGATTCATCCAAAAATGGACACACGTGCCCGAGAGATGGTGCATGCAGGAATCACTACGGCTCGGGATCTTGGAGGAGGGAGATGGTTGGAGCTCGGCCTTCGTAATCGTATCGCACGCAAAGAAGTGCCGGGACCCCGGTTGCTTTGTGCTGGCCAGCCATTGACATCCAAAGACGGACATTGCCACTTTTGGGGAGGTGTCGCCACTTGCAATTCTGAAATTGAAGAGGTTATTAATCGCCAACACACGCATGAGGTTGATCTCATCAAAGTTATGGCCACAGGGGGCATGTACACAAAGATCAGCAAACCTGGATTAGCTCAGTTCTCACAGCAGGAGTTCGATTTTGCCGTGCGAACCGCGAACAGCCTGGGTTATCGGGTGGCGGCCCATTGTCATGGCACTCAAGGAATTTCTAGAGCAGCACTGGCCGGGGTGGATACGATTGAACACTGTTCGTGGCTGGGCCTAGATGGGTCGCGATCCACTTGCGACAAGAAAGTCGCTCGCGAAATTGCGAAACGTAAGATTTGGGTATCGCCCACCGTGAATGCAGGTTGGGCTCGCTTCATGGCCGGCAATGGTAAATTCGAACGTCTGTTAAGAGGTCTCTTCAAGACCATGAAAGAAGCTGGAATCCAGTTCATTGCCTCTACAGATGCTGGAATTCCAAACGTCAAACACCATGAGTTAGCACGTTCGCTCGAAGTATTTGCAAAACTAGCCGGCTTGAGTTGTGTAGAAACCCTTCGTACTGCCACTTCAAACGCGGCCCAAGCTCTGGCGATTGACCATGTAACGGGTACCATTGAATCTGGCAAGGTAGCAGATTTGCTTTTCGTTGAGGGAAATCCTATGAAAGATCTTGGTGCACTTCAAAGGCCAGCACTGGTTGTGTCTCAAGGAACGGAATACGAGATTCGGAGTTAGAAATGGACTTTAGATCGGAAACACGGAACTGGATTGAGGAGAACTGTCCAGAGTCAATTCGAGATCCCGCAAGACAAGCGTCGGGAGACGAAGTGCGTCTGTGGCGTAACAGGTACTTTGAGCGGGGCTGGAGCGCACCAACGTGGCCATCTGTTTATGGAGGAGGGGGGCTTGAAGGCAGGGAAGTCCGTATTCTTCAGGATGAATTGGGAAAGGCAAATGCGTGGGTACCCGTAGGCGGTATGGGATTGACCATGATCGGTCCCGCATTGCTCGAATTTGGAAGCGACGATCAATGCCATGAACATCTTCCGTCGATCGTACGGCAAGAAATTGTTTGGTGTCAGGGATATAGCGAACCAGGATCGGGGTCGGATCTCGCAAGTCTGCAAACAAAAGCAGTCGAAGATGGTGACGACTACATCATCAACGGATCGAAGATTTGGACCTCTGGAGCGGACGGAGCGGACTGGATGTTCTGTCTCGTGCGTACAAGTCCGGACGCACCCAAACACGAGGGCATCTCCTTTATTTTGTTCAGTATGAAATCGCCCGGCGTAACGGTTAAGCCCATTCGTTTAATCAGCGGCGCTTCGCCATTCTGCGAAACATTTTTTGATGATGTACGAGTGCCGAAACGCAACGTTGTTGGCGAGGTCAACAAGGGATGGACTGTCGCCAAGCGGTTGCTTCAGTATGAGAGAACCTCAATTGGAGGAATTGGAGGAGGCGGCAACATTGCAAGTCGTGGAAGAGTACGCACCATTGCCAACGTAGCAAAGGAATGCGTGGGAGAGTCCAATGGAAAAATTGGTGACCCCGACATTCGCGATCGACTCATCAAGCACAGAATTGATGACCAAGCGTTTTCTCTTACATCGCGTCGTATTGGAGAAGAGGGGCGGGCTGGTGTTGCTCCAACCTTTGTGTCTTCGATGCTCAAGTACTACGGTACCGAACAGAACAAGAACCGTTATGACCTTCTTATGAGCATGAAAGGTCTTAAAGGACTTGGATGGGGCGGAGAGTACTTTGAACGGGGGGACTTGGATATGACTAGGCAATGGCTACGGTCGAAGGCTAACTCCATTGAAGGCGGTACTTCAGAGGTACAACTGAACATCATCGCAAAACGTGTGTTGGGACTACCGGACTAGCGACACAGTTTCAGTTCAATTAGAGAACCTTCTCACTCAGCAAAAACGGGAATTGTCGAAAATCTACTAGTTGCCTGCTCTAAATCCAATTTGGTGGGTGATTCGGGGATTTCCGCATACGGTCCCTTCATAAAAGCCGATGTCGTCCAAATCGACCGTTGCGCGATGTTGTGCAAGATCGAACGCTACCCGCGCGGTTATATCGGTTACATCCACCGTGAAGGTATGTTCAAAGTCCTGCCACTCGGTGGTCAGATCCGAACTAAATTGCCCTTCGCTCAAGTTTTGCCAACCATGCATATTGCGATCAAGGTACGCAGTTATCGTACGATCTGAAGTGGCCTTTGCGCTGTAGCAGAGTGTGTATTCCTGTCCGGCTTCCACAGAAACAGTGTGGCTGATCTGCGCACGCCATGGTTGTTGAGTGTTCACAGTTGCTATGGTCGCCCGGATTGCTCCATTTCGATGGGAAATGCGGTTGTTGTTAAGTTCGACGGTGTTCCAGAATCTAGCCAGGGGAAACTCGAAAAAGGTAAAGTCGCCGCCGCTTACGATCAGATTTCCCGAATAGAACGGCTTGGTGCTTTGTTGCGAGAAGAACATGACGTCATTGCTGATCATTCCTCTAGGAGTCTGAATCTGAAGAAAATTCAGTCCGTAGCGAGCGGGCACTTGGTCCAACTCAACAACTATGAGCTCGTCAGTGCAGTTTGGAAGCTCACCATCCTGACAAGAGACTTTTCCGTCCACTCGAAAGCCGTTTACCAAAATCGTCGAATCTGGTTGGATGTGCCTTCCTTTCATGTCGATTGAGTGGTTGTCGGAAACGTAAGTTATCTCAACCGTCGGAGATTGTTGCTCGATGCCGTTGAATGTGTTCTCACCAATTGTCCAATATGGCCATATCGCTGGCTGTGGCGTGTCAAATCCTACGTTGGGACCTATGTGTGCCGTGAGAGTGAGAACCAAGTTTCCTGAATCAGCCAATCCTTCGAGATCTACTCTCGAGTAACTCGCTACATCCTCGCCGTCTTCGTCAGCACGATCGACAAATTTGCCATCTTGAAACTCTAGATTAATTCCAGTCACGGTCTCGCTGTCAGCATCAACTACGACGATTCCATCGGCTCGAAGGACAATCGTGCTGTCGTTCGCAGCGCCTATTAATGCATCCAATACGTCGCTCGTAACTTCAGAATCAATCGAATGTTCGCTCAAAGTCACCTGGCGCGCATAGGTCCCGCTAAATCCTGTGCTGAATTCAAGCACCATATCCCAATTCGCTTGCGTACGTGCCCCCGCGTGAAACCAAATCTCCTGCTCTGGAAGACTTCCACCGAGATCCATACCTATGCGTTCAATCAAATCTATGACGTTGAATCGAGCTTGAGGCGTGACAATCCACCGGTCGTAAGCCCCTCGCCACGTCGGAGCGTCCATCCCGTTGAATGATCCGACGTCTGCATCTAGATTGTCGGATGATGGTGTATTTGTGCTTGTTAGGAAGGGCGGTTTATGGCATGCCCCACAAGCTTGAGCGCCCGTGGCAATTCCCGAGTCGTTCAAGAAATTGAACTCGAAAATCCCAGTTTTTGCGGATGCCGAGAGTTCGTTGTCGAACGGCCTGTTGGGTGCAGGAGGGAAAGGAACACTGAGCAAATATCTAGCCAGTGCGTCCCGTTCTAATGCGTCAAGTAAACCTGCCTTTCCTTCGTCATTTTCCCCACAATTGCCTTCTTCGCACATGGTTGTAGCCAGGCTTCCGTCTATCAGTACTCTGATGCATGCTTCGGGATCGCCATGTTCGCAATTGGGATCCACTGGGTCCCACAGCGAGCTGGCATTCACGCCCCCATAAGGATCACCAGGAATGCCGTCCCAGTGATATGGCTGTGTGTCTCGAAGCCCACGAGCTGGCATTGTTAGACGTGGCGGAATCTGTGTACAGCCAGGATGATCGCATTCTGGTGTGTCCAATACCCAAATTAACTGGTCTACATTGTTGTCCGGATGGCAACTCTCACACGAAAATGTACCTGTGGTAGAAGCATTGGCATCGTTGAAAGCAATACGACCTTGCTTGACCAAGTTAGGTGTAGGGTCTTCGAGCGGAATAGTTGCAGCTATTTGTGGGTCCGATAGCGAACTGAGATCGATTCGAGAGACTGTGTTTTCTACTACGCTATGCACCCAAGCATGTGAAGGTACACCTTCATCACTTGTTGACACCAAGTGTAGACCTCGAGGGACCGGACCTACTTCGACCCTACCCAATATTTCTCCAGTCGATACATCCAGAGTAAATATCATGTCCGAACCCGCAGCTGTTGCCACGATAGTGGAATCATCATCGCTCACCTGCACAGCAAATGGAGTGGCCAGTGCCATTCCTGGATCCGGATGGTCTGGTGGCAACGGTTCCAGTTCAAAGAACTCCGGTGTTTCGCACGGAATCGACGAACAATCCACTTTCGTAATCTGATTTAGAAAGGCTCTGTTCTCCATTTCAGCCATTCCGTGTTTCTGAGTACCAGCCCGACCGTTTGCGTCGTTGCGCGCTTCCGCCTGGGCGATATACACATTCCCTTTGCTGTCTACCGAGAGTCCATATAGCAAGGATCCTGTTCCCTCAACCACTGCTTCAAGTTCATCAGTTAAGGTATTGAAAATAAACAAATCTCTGTCAGGAACTTTGGAATTCTTGACAATATCTGCGTCGTAATTCAGCGAAAGCACGTTATTAGTGGTATGAGTTTCCTGTATTGCATCGTAGGTACAGGTATCCCCATCAATGTCTTGGGGATAACAGCCAGAAAGTTGGGTCGTATTTCCTGACTCAAATGCAATGACATATAGAAATCCGTTGCGGACAACCACGGCACGCGGATCTTGGGCATTAATTTCGAGGTGGCCTCGAACAGATCTGGAGGCAACGTCGATAACAGCAATTCGATTCGAAGGTCCGAGAGCGACGTAGGCCTTAAATTGACTAGCGAAGGCAATTCCTACTGGTTCATCGAAATTGGTCTGAAGCGTTTCAGTGTTGACGTCTTGTATAGTTGCGACGACTTGGTGGTAGAAAAGGCTTTCTGGATCCGAGTCGATAACACTAATGGTGTCAGAAATGTGGTTTGCGACCCATATTTCTTTCCCGTCGGGTGAAACGGCGACACTTACGGGATCGATGCCGACATTGATTCGCTGAACAACCTCGTTCGACTCTGTGTCGATTACGTCGAGGGTTCCTGACGGTGTATTGACCGCATACACCAAGTCTTCAAGCGCAACAATCGGGTCGGAATGAGGACTAGAAAATGTAGGATGGCCTAAATCCTCATTTGTCAGAAGCTGAATCCCGAACGAGTCATCCGCTCCGATCTTCAAAGCAAAGATAGCCACGAATACCGCCAATAGACACTTTAGCTTCCGTAGGTGTATCCGGGACTTGCGGGGCTGGTAGGATCGACATTTGGATGTGTCTAATTGCACACTTAAAGCCTCTCTAGCATGCGAATGGACGTTAGTTCATCCCAAAGTGAATAACAATCATAGTGTATCCAGCAACAATATTGCAAGCGGTAGCGCGTTCTTCTTGTCAATCTTGTGATAAGGATCTCTTTTCTTATTCATTTGATCGATAGCCGGCATAACTTACATGCGCTGATGTGGAGGCCAAAGGATTGGCTTTTGACCGGAGAGTTTTAACAATTGTTGTTGACTGACATGTGAATTGCATTCACTAACCCCTCCAATTCAACAAACCGGGCTTCTACACGGATTCAATTCGTTCGGGCCTGCAGTCCGTTTGTACGCCTAACATATACTCTCGCGGGATAGTTTTCAGAATCCAGCCATGACCTTAGGCAAGTTGAAGAACCGAAGTTTTACGATTTTGGTGTCAGTCATCACCGCCATAGGGGCTTGTTCGATCTCTGCGGACGATGAGGCTAGAGCAGCAACAACGGCAACTGAAATTGAAGAGTTGGTCGTTGTCGGTTCTCTGATCAAACGAAGCGCGGTATACGAAGGCAGGGGTCCCATCGAGACATTAGATTCGGAATTGTTCTCGTCTATAGGTGCAGCGCAAACCGTGGACATTCTGAGTAGCCTGACAGCGAACACCGGCTCTTATCTTGCAACACAGCAAAATTATCTTCAAGGAACTTCGCAGTTTAGTCTACGTGGTGTGGGTCTTTCTTCCACATTGACCTTAATCAACGGCCGTAGAGCGGGTTTTGCACCTGTGTCAAATGACGTTGGACAGAGTTTCTTCGACATAAATTCCCTACCTGTCCTGATGATTGACCAAATCGAAATTCTTCGCGATGGTGCGTCCGCAACGTATGGATCTCAAGCCGTAGCGGGAGTCGCCAATATCGTGACGCGCAAAGATTTCACAGGTTTCGAGTTGATTGGTGGGGTTCGAACCGCGACAAACACCCAATACGACCTGGGGATTGCAGCCGGATTTGAGTCGGGAAGGGGTCATTTGAGCATTTTCGGGTCATGGCTTCAACAGGACGAGAACTTTCGCAGAGAATTCGATTGGATGCTACCTAGGGCAATTGATCCGGACGGGGACGGAGACATTGTTGAAGGTTCTTTTGACTCGGGACGAGGCTCACCTGGTAGTTTTCGCCGTGCAAATGCAAATCCCAATGGCACATTCACACCTTTCGCAATCAATGGTGTCGACACTCCACGTTTTCCCGATCCGGATTGCCATGCGGGCGGGGGATATCCTAGTGGCTCGCTATGTCGTATGGACTTTTCAGATCAACGAACGATGATTGCCGCTGAAGAACGAGCGCAACTCTACGTTCAAGCCGCATACAACTTCGCACCCGAAGTGAATGTTTATTCAGAATTGGGGTTCTCGCATAACGTGATCACCGATCGTGTAGGGAACATGCTTCTCTTCAATGGGAATGTTGAGCGGACCAATGAGTTCTTTGTTCCCGCCAATCATCCATTTAACTTTTGGACGGACCCGGACGACGACGGAATACTCACGTATGTAGCCCCTGAAGATTGGTTACCTGAAACACACGATGCAGTTTCGTTAGGCTACTTCGGAAGGCCATTGGGTGCAGAGGCTGCAGGAGAAAACTCGGGCAACGAGATTCGGAAATTTGACACTGTTCGCTTAATGTTGGGTATTCAAAACGATTTAGGTAGAGGATGGACTAGTGATGGCTATGTTTCTTATGCACAAACGCACCTCAAGGTGAATGCCGACCGTCATTGGATTTCGGCTGGATTTGCGAATGCAATCGCAAGTGGTGTTTGGAATCCATTTGGAACCCGATTAGTGAATCCCGATTTAGTTACACCAAAGACCATCACGCACGATGATCTCGATCCCAATTTGGTTGGAAGCAGAGCCGCAAACGAATGGAGTACGCAGAAGTTGTTCGAGAGCGTAAGAATGGAGAGTGCGAAAAGCGAACAACGAGTCGCCGAATTTGTAGCATCGGGAGAATTGATTGAGTGGAGCAATAGCAACCTTAGTCTTGCGACAGGGGTACAGTACCGCGATATCGATTATCACTTTGAACCTGACCCATTGAATGTCTCGGGCGAGGGTCCTCAAGACATTCGTGAGTTTCCAAGGTCAGCGGATCAGAGAGTATGGGCAGTCTTTGCTGAGACCTTGACTTACTTCGGCAGTCGAGCCGAGCTGCAAGTCGCGGCTCGTCACGAACGATATCAAGTGTCAGGCGGGACCACCGATCCCAAAATTTCGGTTCAATTCCACATTCACGACTCAATTTCACTTCGAAGCTCGTGGGGCACTTCATTTCAAGCTCCTAGCGTATTTCAAAAGGCCGGCAACACAAGCTCCCGCACACTAACAGATCCATTCCAGTTTGATGGACAGGGAATTGGGCACTGTATGTTGGATTCTTCAGGAGCCATTGTGAACCGCGGCGACAATTTTGCAGTCGCAACGGTGCTGCGAGGCGGGGGATTGAAGCCTCAAACGGCCAAATTGGGAAATTTTGGATTGTTGTTTCGACCACTCAAGACCGCATCGATCAGTGTAGATCTGTGGTCCCTCAACTACCGAAGTGTCATTGCCCAGGGGCGGAGTTTTCAGTCTATTGTCGACGAAGACTGCATAGACGATGGACATCCAAATGATCCTCTTATTTTTCGAGATTCGTCTGGACAACTCAGCATCGTAACAACCCGCTATGAAAACGTGGGTGCAGTACACAATCGTGGAGTCGATGTGAATTCTCAACTAGACGTAGATTCACGGTATGGAGCTTTTCAGCTATCACTTGATGCTACGTTGTTGACGCAATTTGACGTTTACTATCCGAATGAAGGATTTGTTAACAAAGTTGGCAATCGCAACGATACGAATGGATTTGCACCTACGCCGGAATTGCGATTGAACCTCGAAATTGCTTGGACTCTAAGTAGGCATTCTGCTGGAGTCTCGCTTCGTTATGTGGATTCATACACGAACGACGAGGTTGCTTCTCAACGAAGAATTACTGCCTGGACCACTATTGACGCACAATACAGACATGCCTTTTCCGATACATTCCGAGGAAAGGGCACCGTTTATGTTGGAGCGCGTAATTTAACCGACAGAGATCCGCCACCACTTCCTAGCGGGCGCACGGGAGTTCACCGCTATAACTTGAGGCCGGGTTATGATGGATTCGTGCATGACATCAAAGGGCGCATCGTATACATTCGTTTTCGATGGCTATGGACAGGCAACAATTGATCAAGTCTTCGGGACTTGTGCAGGCAATTAGTATCGTTCCATCGACACAAAGCTATTGATTCAGCTTGCAGTTCGGACCTGTGAATATCATTTGGCTACATAGTTTCGAATTGCTAGTCTCATGCTTCCACTTAAGGGTCTTATTGTTCTCGATCTGACCATTGCGCGTGCCGGTCCAACTGCAGTGCGCCTCTTGACGGATTGGGGCGCAAACGTCATTCGAATTGAACCTCCGCCTACGTCCGACGGACCAATCACGGGAAGCCGAGACGGACCCGACGAACAGAATCTTCATCGAAATAAGCGAAGTATTTGCTTGAACCTGAAGACTAAAGAGGGTTACGAGACGTTTGTGAAGCTCGTCCAGCAAGCCGACGTGATAGTCGAGAACTTTCGCGCACCGGTCAAAGAACGCTTGAAAATCGACTACGAGGCGTTGAAACGCATCAATGAACGCGTGATCCTAGCCAGTATTTCGGGGTTTGGACAAACTGGCCCTTATAGCGATCGAAGAGGAGTTGACCAAATTGTCCAAGGAATGTCAGGACTCATGTCAATCACCGGCTTCAAGGGTCAAGATCCGGTACGGGTTGGAATAGCCATCAGTGATACAACGGCAGGCATGTTCCTTGGTCAAGGCGTTCTTCTTGCACTCATTCAACGACAGACAACCGGGAAAGGGCAATGGGTGCACACTTCCT
>JAPOXO010000060.1 GCA_026707045.1 Gammaproteobacteria bacterium
ATTGCGGTGGCTTCAGGCAAGGGCGGTGTTGGCAAGTCCACGATTGCTGTAAATTTGGCCTTAGGCCTGGCTAAAGCCGGTGCCAAAGTTGGTCTGTTGGATGCGGACATCTACGGTCCGAGCCAAGGAGTCATGTTGGGCATTGTGGAAGGCCGAAGACCCGAAGTTCGAGACGAAAAGTTTTTCGTTCCCATTCGAGTGCACGGCATTGAAGCCATGTCGATGAGCATGTTGGTTTCGGAACGAACCCCTATGGTCTGGCGGGGTCCGATGGCATCTGGAGCGCTTCAGCAGTTGTTGAACCAATCTCTTTGGAGCGATCTGGACTATCTAATCGTCGACATGCCGCCAGGAACCGGCGATATTCAACTCACTCTATCCCAACAGGTCACTCTTGGTGGTACGGTAATCGTTACGACGCCGCAGGATATTGCATTGGCAGACGCACGCAAGGGCATGGAGATGTTCAGCAAGGTTGACGTTCCCATCTTGGGAATCATTGAAAACATGAGCTACTTCGAGTGCGATCAATGTGGAAAACGCCACCAGATCTTTGACTCCTCCGGTGGATCTCGTGTTGCAAAGGAGTATGGAACGAAATTGCTCGGAGAATTTCCGTTGAATGCCGAACTGAGAGAGTTAACCGACAAAGGAACACCCCCAGTCTCGGTGGATCCTACAAGTCAACTAAGCCAATCCTTTGTAGATTGCGCGCGTATAACTGCCGCAACACATTGGGGGACAAGTAAAGCCGCTGAACCTCCCCCGACCATTTCAATGGACTCAAATTGACGATCAAGGCTGACCATTGGATTCGGCACATGGCCGAAGAACACGGCATGATCGAGCCGTACGAACCCAATCAGGTTCGCAGCGTTGAATCTCAAAAAGTTGTTTCGTGGGGTACGTCCAGCTACGGGTACGACGTGCGATGCGCTCCCGAGTTCAAGGTGTTTACCAACATTTTTTCCGCCACGGTTGATCCGAAGTCGTTCAGTGAGCAGAGTTTCGTTCCAACCACCGGGGACGTTTGCATCATACCGCCCAATTCCTTTGTGCTGGCAAGTACAGTCGAGTACTTCCGGATTCCTCGAGATGTCTTGACCATTTGCGTTGGCAAATCGACCTACGCGCGCTGCGGAATCATAGTCAATGTAACGCCGCTGGAACCGGAATGGGAGGGACACGTGACATTGGAGTTTTCCAATACAACCAATCTCCCGGCCAAAATCTACGCTCATGAAGGTGTTGCTCAGATGTTGTTCTTTCAAGCGGACGAGCCTTGCGAGACGTCCTACAAGGACAGAAAGGGCAAGTATCAGGGACAGAAAGGGGTAACGCTGCCCAAAATATGACTCTTCGCACCGCAAAATTGCAACCGGCTTTTAGCAGAGATGCTGAAGATTAGGTGCGCCCTGAGACGTGGATGGGATGAGAAAAAAGCGTCGTGAAGCCAATCGTCCAGCGTGCCACAGCGGGAAGGCTTTCAGTGTCCGCGTTGCAGACAAGGCAAGCCTACGTGTTGACCTGGCGGACGGCGCAGCTGTTACCGGACAAGATCCATCGCGCTATGTCAGGCGACATTTAGACTGACGCAGTGCCGACACCAAAACTGACGCAACTGTCAGTGTCAAGAAAAAATGTCCCGTTCTTGTCGACTTCAGGAGGTGTGACGCGCAAGCGCCGAAGGGTGTAAAGGCTCGATTGCCCACAACCCTGCGGCTCATACGGCGACGGAGATGTCATGAGAAAGCCGAAAGTTCACGAGGTGAGGGGAGAGTTTCAGAAGATTGTGGAGTCTCTCATGCGAACGTTGCTGGAGGAGCATCCCACACTTCTGGACAAAAAGGAGATCGCTAGCCTGATGGATGCGGAGCATTGCAAGAACGTGCTCGGCCTGAACCTCTTGAATTTCGCACTTCTGCGTCATCGAAACCAAGGGCGCATGATTCAAGGTCGCGGTCGGTACTGGAAGCATGTGTACGCTGACGAGTTCCTCGTGTGCTCGCAGTGGTGGAAGAAGCATCACCAGACTAACGCCCTTGCTCTGTCGAGGTTCGTGTCCGCGCTCGCGCGGAGACGATCGGAGCACGCTGGTTCTCGGACGCTCCTGCGATTCGTTGAGGTTTTCGACCATTACGTTGCCGGCGGCAAAGCCGATTTGGCTAGTGTTCCTGCTAAGCCCACGTCGCAAGTGCGGCCGTCTCGACGAAAGGGTCCAGACTGGCCTGATTGGCCGAGGCCGAACGACGAGGATTTGCGCGAGCTTGCTGGAGCTATGACACCGTTCGTGCGTTTCCTTGATCCCGGCATCGTCTACGCTGTCGTCGAGGACAATCGCCATATGTGGACTGACTGGTCTTCGCGGCTTGAAGCGCTCGGCATCGATCCCGCCATCTATCTTTGGGAAGGTTCGCCTTGTGTTTTTCCGGGCGTTCGCCGGCACGCTGGAAGCGCAGAGATTGCCGTGTTCAAGCAACAAGCTGCGGCGGATGAAGTTCCCCCGCAATGCCTTGTGCTCGACGACAACGACTATCCTAAGCATTTGTGGGCGTTCGCCTGCACTGGCAAGCCATTCCGCAACCGCGGGCCGGAAGGCTACCACCTAGCGCACCTCATCGACCACAAGGAATACAGGAACCGTTGGCGCGAGGAGTTGGATAACATGCCGGATGCCAAAGAACCGGTACTGCCGTACGGGTTGTTCACGAGCGCGGCGAACTTGGCTTATGTACCGAGCGCTTTCCTGAGGCCCACGGACTTCTCGTCCAGGCTGCGGAGCCTGATGCAGCGACGGGCTCAGCAACTCTACGGCCGGATTTGCCGGATCGTACCGCCGCCCATGGCCGTAAAGCCCTGTGACGATCGGAATTGGTCTCTCGACAATTTCCGTTGGAGCACTCCCGTGGGAGGCAAGGACAACATTCCCGATTTTCTAGATTTCCGCCGCAAGCGGCAGGAAGAACTCTTCGACGAGCGGCATGCAGTCCTGCAGGGTGCCGAACGGAATCCATAGAGAACTATACACGCTTCCTGCTCGGGACGTTCCATGGTGTATGTTCTCCCATGCTGCGAAAGTAACTGGATTAGTTCGTGTACCGCTAAAACCGAAGATCCCGAGGAATCTCAGCTAGCGCATCGTCTCATGTGGCGTGCGAATCATCTTCCGTCGCCGGCCAAGATCCTGTATCGTGGGGAATTTCTGTCATAGATGTAGAAGCGTGTTTTTTGATTAGGGGCATATCCAAACACTAAGCTAGAATTTCGAAGAACTGAATCGCCACCGGATCAAAGTGCTGAGCGCGCCGAGGTCAAAACAATGTCAAATTCTTGGTTCTGTGACCAGTTTAAGTTCGCGACATGTGTGGCATTCGTTGCACTTCTCTTGGGTGCCTGCGGAATCCGTCTCGAATGGCCAGACAAAGAGAAGGCTCCCGTATATTTCGTCAATTTCTCTCCAAATACCGAGCATATTGCCGCACGACATTACCCTAATTTCGTAACTACAAGCACCGTTGATTCAAGAGAGGAAAAATGTGAATGGTTTACCAATTATTCTTCGCGTGAGCCAATCTTCACACCTAGCGGCGAACTCTTGCTGATAGATCGATTCCACGACGTCCTTATGGAGTTGATTGGCTACCACTCCGAGTTCGTTTTCTACGATGTAGAAACATGTAAGAAAGTGCGGAGCTATGCAGTTGCAGGAAAGGGCGGGACGTACTCGCTGGAATTTTCGAACGGGGGAGAGTATCTCGTTCGAGGTGCAGCAGATACGGACAGGAACATAGCACACATCCAACAGATCGAGTCGGACACTGGCCAAATCATCCGAGAATGGAACTATGAGAACTCACATGGTCCGAGTGTTGCGTTGTCCAGTGACGAATCGCTATTGGCAATCGGTCTAGCGCAGCACAAGAACAAGGAAGACGCAGAACGCGATTTAGACCGTCACATTGGAAGGGTCATTCTTGTAGATTTCACTTCAGGAGAAGTTATTGGAGACTGGATTGAAAGTGAAACCAATGGGATTGCAGCCGTGGATACTTCTTCGGATGGTGAACTTCTTGCATTAGGGTTTCGTGATGGAACGGTCAAAGTACTTCACTGGCGTTCGGAAACTCCCACAACGATTACCCAGCTTGTAGGTGTGGTGGACAAGCTGATGATTTCTCCCGACGACAGCGTAGTATTTTTTAGGTCGAGAGAGGACGGCAAGCGTTTATTTGCTTATCGATTGGACTCGGGCGAGCAGGTGCACGAGTTTGAATTTGACGGACCGATTCATGATTTTGACATTTCCGCAGACAGTGAGACTCTCGTGGTGGGTAGTACGCGAAACACCATCAAAATTGTGGACTTGGCCAAGGAGATCCAGATTTGAAATCTCTTCTCGCTCCGTCCGAGAGGGATTACAACATTGTGATATCGGATACCGGGGGCGGTGGCACTGGCGAAGGCCGGATGTAGCAATATCTGCCAGACTCTCACACGGTTTTGGTTGATCCACTTGAAATTGATTGAATAGCATCGAAAGCAAGGGTTAACCAAGGATTTGAAGCCGCAAACTTTGAAGATTCGGCGATCAACATGTCTATGTATGAGTCGTTACGTGCAGAAAATAGAGACCAAGAACCGATTTCGGTTGGAACAGAAAACGATAGGTGGAATAAAACCACTAGACGATTCAAAGATGTTCGGGAGAAGCAGCCGCCTTTAGTTGGCAGCGGAAGAGGAAGCGCAATGCCAAATAGGCGTTACGGCAAGAGCAAAGACGATATATCTAACGTTGATTCGTACTCAGAATATTGACTTTGGAATCTGCAAATCGAAAGAGTTTCGCGATGTTTACTTTTGCAGCGGCAACCGTGTTCATAGTCGCCGGCGCAATATTCCACGTAGTTACGAATGGTTTTGATAATACAGAAAGTGTTGGGGACACTGCGTCACAATCGAGCGATGAAGAAAATTTTTTTCATTCAAAAGAGGAAGACGATTGGCCCGTCCTTGGTGTGACGACTAGTTTGAGTTTGGAGTCTTTGACTATCCTGTGTTCGGAGATGCGAGCCAAATTGACAAACGAATGCAAGGACGCGCTCGATGAGTACTTCAAGGACTCAGTACTCCCAGAAGAGGAAAACTGGCTTGGATCGTTGCTGCATCTGGGAACACCTCCAACTTTTGAACGTGTGTTTGAAAATCCGAGTGTCAATCGCAGTTTGACGTTGGCGGCGTTGGCCAGGAAAGAATGCCTATTGGAACACGGCGCGATTCATGAAGAGCTCCAGGCCAATTGCAATGCTGAAGCAATCGCAAGTCACGCTCTATTTACAAAGTACTGCAAGCCATCCAGTACTTCTTTTCAAGAGGATTGGTTCGGTTCATGGTACGGTTCAGAGTGGGAGGGTGCACCCTCGAGCTACTACGACGTTCGACTACGTTGGATCGAATCAAGAAGGGATTTGGACCTTGAAATATACGAGCAAAGAAAAGAAACGCTGACGAGAAACGTGTTTCGGTCGGCATGGTTGGAAACAAAGTGCTCCGCATTCGATTCTAAAGTCACTCAACCTCTAAACATTTGGCCATCCATCCAACAGTCGGTTTTGACTGATTATGAGGATCAATTCGGAGATCGTCTCTCTCAATGGACAGAAGCCCAAGAACTAGAATTCCAGCGAGAGGTATTAGATAAAGAGTACCTCCGCCTTTTGTCTGTCGCCGCAAGACTAGGAGACGATTGGGCGATTGTTGAGTACCACAGACGAGGAACTAAAGATCAGGCATTTGTCGACTCGCTCGACGAGTTTCGGCCTTGGCATTCTTCCCTTCGACGTGCAACCTTCACGGGAGTGTCCAGAGTTCAACTTCTAACAGATGCCATTAGCGCCGTGGTGTTGGCCGAAAACGTTGGAAAGGAAATTGACAAGGAATTGCTAATTCATGCAATCTGCCGCAACAATCCAATTTCCGTTGATTGCGAAACAGCTTTTGACCAGCTAGAGAATGTGGATCTTAGTCCGCGAGCACTTGAGGTAGCGACTGAACTTCGGATGATTTCATCTGAACAGAAAACAAACTCTTTCTAGGGGATTGGTTCCTTTTTCTGGGTGACTGCTGGAACTGCGCCTAGTTCGAGTCCAATCAAAGTCTTAGATGGATGTTCTCACTCAGTCTCACGGGTGGGAACACTTTAGTAAGTCGAAACAAAAGCCCACGAGTTCTTGTATAGCTTTGGAGCCTATTGCTCATATAGGCATTGTGAGAACGAGTTCAAATCAAAGAGCCTATAAATCAATTACTTATATGACAAGCGATTGGTCCAATTGCGCTCTTGGCATCGAAATCCCACAGACTCATCAACAAACCCAAAGAAGGAAGATCACATCGGAAAATTAATCCCCTATAGTTTAAACTAAAATTCTTATGTTTAATGAATTAGCACAAGTAATTCATGACTAACAACCAAGTATTTTGGGCAAAGGCAAGCCGACTCCTCGTCGACCCTGATTTGTTTGAGCTAGAACGGAACAGAGTTTTGGATGCTTACCCGTTACTAAATTCACAAGGATTGGGGCAATCGCGCCATCGTCGACGGGCCAGCGCAAAAGAAGGCGTGTCAGATGTAGCAAATTGGACAGTTGAGAAAACTCCGCAGGATCTACAACTAGCACGAGATGAACTGCGCAGAGGAGGAAAGTTTGAACATGACATTCGCAATACACTCAGGTATTTTGTTGACGGGCGGATTCCTCTGAGCTATAGATTGAGAGGATGTGCCTGGGCAAAGCGCTTTAACGGACCCGCACCAAAACGAGAGTCGAGCTACACTCTCAGTCGAAGTGTCGATCAATTCCTGCAAGCTAACGAACAGTCAGGTCAAGGGGATGACGAGGGCAAATCCTCTAACACTCTGACCTCAAATGGTGCTTTCATTTGCGCGAGCTTGATGGTCGATCTACGCATTTGGCGCTATGCGAACTCAATCTATCCAGATCTACGCCTTGGCAAACCTTGGGCTGTTGCAGGCCTGCAACCCGAAGAATATGGCCATCCGCAAGACGTCGCTATGGCAAAGTTCTGGAGATGGGCAATTCAACAAGATTACTCGAACCCTGATGTCGCAAACTTCATAGAAACAGCCGTGGATCATCTCTATGGAGGCGCAAACCTACAACGCATGTTCGAGTTCGTCAGTGAAGGAAGCGCCGCCATCCGCGAGACTTTTCTTGAGTTGAGCGCCTCGTTTGGATTGGAGGACCAAAGTCTCAGTTACATCGATGTCGGTCGAATGCGAAACAGAATCGGTTTTCTTGTGGGAAAGATTTCAGTACCCGATGACTTTGACGAGATGGGCTCTGACGAGATTGCAAAAGATTTCGGAATGAACGAATGAAGCTATTGCTCGACACGCATTTGTTGCTATGGGCTGCAGGTGTTCCAGAACGATTGTCGCCCGATGCAATGCGACTATTGTGTGACTCCTCGAGCAAATTGCACTTTAGTGCTGCAAGTATTTGGGAAGTCGTTATTAAGAGCACTATTGGGCGAACTGACTTTCGAGTAGTTCCAAGTCAGTTGCGAGACGGCCTTGTTCAAAATGACTATACGGAAATTCCAATTCATTCCGACCATGCACTCTCGCTCATTAAACTGCCGAATATACATCGCGACCCCTTTGACCGAATTCTTGTCGCACAAGCGATGGTAGAAAAAGCAATCCTTGTCACAACCGATAGCGAGGTTGCCAAATACCCGGGTCCTATTCGATTGGTATAAGCGACAGAATGTGTCGCTACCAGAATGTGATTAGACCTTATCCGAACCTACACCCTTTGTCGTCTATCAAAACGCAATTCGCATCTGGGTTAGCGTCGTGATCGACGATTCGGCCGATTTCAAACGGTTGTTCGCCTGCGTCTTGAAGGCGTTGCATTAAGGTCGAACAATCCTTTTCGCGTGCGGAGACTACGAATCCAATCCCACAGTTGAAGGTGCGTAGCATTTCGTATTCGTCTAGCTTGCTGGCTTTCTGAATCCAATCAAAACTCTCGTGACGCGGCCACGAATCCAGCTTGAGTTGGATTCCCAGTTTGCCATTCAGCATTCGAGGAGGATTCTCTATCAATCCGCCTCCGGTGATATGAGCCATACCACTAGTTGAGTCGAAGACCGGAAGCACGGACTTCACGTAAATGCGAGTGGGTGCGAAGAATTCGCTCCATACGGTGGCACTAGGTTGATCTTGCGAATCCACCTGATCCAGAAGCTTTCGGATCAGCGAAAAACCGTTGGAATGAGGTCCGTCGCTGGCGAGTCCGATCACTACGTCGTTTAATGCAACCTCGCGCCTGTTTTCAACACGGTCTCGTTCGACGACGCCGACGCAGAATCCAGCCAGATCGTATTTGCCAGGTGCGTACATTCCCGGCATTTCAGCGGTTTCACCGCCGGGCAACGCGCAACCGGCCAGGAGACAACCATCGGAGATGCCCTTGACAACGCGCTCGGCCGTGGAGACGTCCAATTTCCCAGTAGCGAAGTAGTCTAGGAAGAGTAGGGGTTCCGCACCATGCACCAAGATGTCGTTGACACACATGGCTACCAAGTCTTGTCCGATTGTGTCGTGTCTGTCGTGGGCGATGGCCAGTTCAACTTTCGTGCCGGCGCCGTCAGTACCGCATACGAGGATGGGATCTTTGTAGTTCTTTGGCAGCGAGGAGAGAGCTGCAAATCCTCCTAGTTCTGTGAGAATCTCAGGGCGCAGAGTGCGATCGACAGAAGGTCGAATACGACGTACCAGCTCATTGCCCGCATCAATATCGACTCCAGAATCGCGGTAGGTGACACTCATGCTCAGCAACTATGGTCAACCGATGCCATTCTAACTAATGGCAAATAAAGACATGAATGCACTTGGAACGTTTTCAGAGGACTCTTAGAGCCTTGTAGGACTGTGCATGTTCTCCTAAGTTTCTATCATTGATTCATGAGTAAGAACGAGCTTGAATCGTCCGTTGTGGCGACTGTCGAACCAGCATTGCCTACGCCACCAATGAAGGCGTGTGCAGTCTCACTGGAATTGCGCGAATGAAATTGCTCGTTTCTCACGGCACTCCTCTGTCCCGAACATCCAAGTTTTTCGTACTGCTGATCGTAGTTTTTGGTGCACATCCTCTGGTTGCCGAAACTTTGGAATGGTTGTATGACGTCGAAGTCGAGGTTCCTACGCGCTCTCCAGCGATTGCTGAAAATGCGATTGAAAGGGCGTTGAAGATTTGCCTGATGCGTGTATCTGGATTGGCGGAGATCGAGGAAACGGATGTGATTCGGAGTGCACTTGCCGAGCCGTCCGCGTTCCTAATGCAATATCGTTTCGAGACGGTTACTGATCCAACCGGAGCTGAAAAGGATGTGCTTGAAGCGAATTTCGACAAAAAGCTTATCCAGGAACTTAGTCAAAGGGCACGCTTGCCAATATGGCCAGCCGATCGACCGTCAATTTTGATTTGGATGTCAATTCGCTCGGGATCAAGATCCACCGTGCTTCGCACGGGTACCGCCGAAGGCGTTCGCATCGCTCAGCGAGCCAGGGATCGCGGAGTTGAACTAGTACTGCCCCTCATGGATTTGAAGGATCGTCAGCTGCTTAACGCTTCATCAATCGATGGAAAATTCTGGCTTGATGTTCGTGAAGCTTCAAACAGGTATTCCGCAGATTTGACTCTTGCTGTTTCAATTCACGAAAACGTCTTTGGAAACGCTCGGATCTATATCACCGTATGGTTTCAGGAACAATCGGAGTCCTCAATAATTGACGACGTTGAGAGAAGAACCGCAGGGACCGTAGCGCTCGATCACGCAGTACAGTTCTTGACCGACAGATTCTCGATTGATCGCGCTACTCAACACATGTTGACGTTGCAGGTAAGCAATGTAGACACAATTCGCTCTTATGCAGAATTGCTTCGGTACTTGGAACATCAAGAGTTCATTGATCGTCTCGAAATTGCTTCGTATCGCGACGGAGTTATCGAATTGGAGATATACACACCTTCAACAGCGAAAAGATTAGCGACACTAGTGGATCCTGAACTGCTGATCGAAGACGCTTTTCAATCAGACAGGGAATCCTCGGCTGATGCGTTGCAGTTTGCGTGGCAGGGCCTGAAATGATCTCGCAGCTGCCAAATTTGATAACGCTGCTTCGAATAGCGCTAACTATTCCTCTTGCCTACTGCATTCTCACGGATCAGTGGATTCTCGTATTGGTTCTGCTCCTCGTCGCCGGTGTTTCGGACCTAGTGGATGGCGCCATGGCGCGCAGGTTTCAATGGGAATCAGGATTTGGAAGAGTGGCAGATCCAATAGCTGACAAACTCACTTTCGGATTGGTTGTCATATTGCTGACTGTCAAAGGGATGTATCCCTTTTGGCTCATGCTCATAGTCATTGGCAGGGATGTAGCAATCTTGATAGGAGCGGGTCTATATCGATTGCTATTCAAGAATCTCGACATCGATCCGACATTTGTTAGCAAGCTCAATACAGCAGTTCAGGTGTTGCTTCCCTTATTGATTATTTTGGGCACGCAGCAGTGGTACGTCAGCGAAATCGCTAACGCGATGGTAAGCCCGTATGGCTTTTGGGTAGCTGCCGCATTTGCAGTCGCTTCCGGAATCGACTATGCATTGCTATGGGGCCGCAAATCGCATGCAGAATGGCGCAAATCACGATCCGAGAGCTCGACGGAGAACGTTGCTTGAAGGAATCAACTCTCCAACTCCGTCCGAAGGAGCAATTCACTTATGAACGCTACCGCGTTGGATTGAACCATCAAGTCTTTGACCGTCTTTCGTCTTCTCAGAATCTTTGGTTGTTCGGTCTTCCATCGATTGGCAAGACTCACCTAGCGCATGCTTTGGTCGGTTCGTCGAAGAACGCAATTCTTGTCGATGATCCGACCTACAACCTCCTTGGCCTTGAAGGGTTTTCTCTCGTCGTGTTCGACGATGTCGAACATTGGATCGGAGAGAGAGACGTCGAAGCTCAGCTCGTAGGACTCTATGAGCAACTAGCTGTAGCCGACGGCCGAATCGTAGTCACATCTCGAATTGGAGTCAACGAGACTGAATTCGCACTCGCAGACCTTGAGTCGCGAATGCGGCTTTTCTCCCGTTATGAGCTGCAGCCACTTCCAAGCGAAGAACGAATCGAACTCTTCTGTGACTTGGCTGCGGATCGAGGAATTGAAGTCTCTCGAGTGGTCATCGACTACTTGCAAACGCGTATTGGTCGTTCACAAGATGATCTTCTCCGCGCCTTGGAAGTCCTTGATGATGAGTCCATCGTCAAGCAGCGTCGAATAACAATTCCGTTCATCAAGCAAGCACTGCAACTTTGAAGACCATTCTCTTTACGGGTGGAGGGACTGCAGGTCATGTAATTCCCGCAAAGCCGATCATGCAGGAGTTTCTGAATCGAGGTGATTCAGTCGTATTTGTCGGTTCGAACAGTGGACTTGAAGAAAGATTGGTTTCAGATCTCGAAATTCGGTTCGAGAGTATTGTTACCGGAAAATTGCGCCGCTATTTTTCTCTGCAGAACTTGATCGACATGTTTCGAGTTCCCATAGGAATACTTCAGTCGCTCTTTCTTGTGGCAAGAATTCGTCCAAACGTGGTGTTTTCGAAAGGCGGGTATGTTGCGTTTCCAGTTGTGTTTGCAAGCTGGCTGTTGCGCGTACCGGTAGTCGCTCACGAATCGGACCTGACCCCGGGGCTGGCAACACGTCTGTGCGCTCCGTTTGTCAAGACACAGTGTTTGAACTTTGACAGTACGCGTACACGAGCATCACATTCACTAGTGACCGGTACTCCCATACGAGAAGACTTGCTGAACGGAGATGCACATCGAGGGAGAGAGTGGCTGGGTCTAGATTCTGAACACAAGCAGGTGATTGTTGTTGTCGGAGGCAGTCTCGGAGCCGAGGAAGTCAACCTAGTCATTAGGGATTGCGCAGACAAATTACTAGAAAACTACACAGTAGTTCACGTTTGCGGGGCGGGGAACATAGACGATGGGCTATCTAGCGTCGATGGTTATCACCAGTTCGAATATATCGACGAGCAGTGGGGCGACGTTCTTGCGATAGCCGAAGTCGTAGTATCGCGATCTGGAGCGAATTCCTTGTTTGAAATACTAACTCTGCGCAAACCGAACATTCTGGTGCCGCTGCCTCTTGCGACCAGCCGAGGTGATCAAATCGAAAACGCCGAGTATGCAGAAGAACGGGGATGGAGTTTGGTAATTCCTCAAGAAAAACTGAATCAGGAATCGTTGCTGACTGCACTGGAATTGCTCGGTTCCGATCTCGACTCGAGAAAGCAGAAGATGGAGGACTTTCCGATTAGGGACAGTCTCGCACTGATAGTTAATGAACTTGACCGCATAGCGAAATAATCAAGAACTCTTTATCGGAGCGTTAGGCGTGATCTGCCGCGATCGTCTGACGAGATGGTCGATTGGGTGAGAGTGCTTGATCTCTACCTGGTGAAGCGAGTCGTCCTCTTAGGGAATTTGGAAGGGCTTCTGTAATTACTACGTCTACCAGGGGTGCTATTTCTTCGGGTGCCTCAAAATTTACGACTCGATTGTTCTCGGTTCTGCCTTGCATGGCATTAGGAGTGCGCTGAGAAGGACCTGTTACCAATACCCGCTGGGTACTTGCGACCATGTTTCTCGCGTGTGCGTCAGATTGGACACGTAACTGTGCCTGAAGACGGTTCAGTCGTTCCTTCTTTGCTTCCATGGGCAACTCATCCACCATCGAAGCAGCAGGAGTGCCCGGTCTAGCACTGTAGATGAAGCTGAAAGATAGGTCGTAGTTGAGATCATGAACCAGCGACATAGTCTGTTCAAAGTCATCGTCCGTCTCTCCGGGAAATCCGACGATGAAGTCTGAGGACAGGGCGATGTCTGGTCGATTTTCGCGCAATTTACGAATCTTCGACTTGTACTCCAATACAGTGTGTCCTCTCTTCATAGAAGCGAGAATTCGATCCGATCCCGATTGAACTGGCAGATGCACATGGCTCACTAATTGAGGTATGGAGCGATACGCATCAATCAACGTATCCGAGAACTCCACCGGATGAGAAGTAGTGAAGCGAATCCTTTCTACGCCTTCAATCCTTGATGTGTAGTAGATAAGCTCGGCCAGATCAGCGGTTCCACCCTCGAACTCTCCTCGATACGCATTGACGTTCTGTCCGAGAAAATGGATTTCTCTAACACCCTGCGACACCAACGCAACGACTTCTCTCATTACATCAGAGACAGGCCGACTGATTTCAGGACCACGGGTATAGGGCACAACACAAAACGTGCAGTATTTGCTGCATCCTTCCATAACAGACACGTACGCTGAAACGCCGCTGGCGTTCGGAGTTGGAAGTCGGTCAAACTTCTCGATTTCAGGAAACTGAATGTCAACAACAGGTCGATTCTTGCTTCGTGACTCATCGATCATTTCAGGGAGTCGATGCAATGTCTGAGGCCCAAATACCAAATCGACATACGGAGCCCGCTGAATAATCTGCTCTCCCTCCTGGGATGCCACACATCCCCCCACCCCAATCAAGAGATTTGGATTGTTCTTCTTGAGTGAACGGTACCTACCTAGCTCATGAAAGACCTTTTCTTGAGCTTTTTCGCGAATGGAACAAGTGTTTAAGAGGATTAGATCGGCATTATCGGCGGAATCTACAACTTCAGCGCCGTGTGTGACTTCAAGCTGCTCGGTCATGCGAGATGAGTCGTAGACATTCATCTGGCAACCGTAAGTTTTGACGAAGACTTTCATGAAGTTAGGTGTCAGAGGAAACTTGCGATAAGTCGCAGACTTTGAATCGGACCACTAGACTAGCGCTAGGTATTGTAGAGGCTTACGGTGCATGCAAACGAAATCTTATCGTCTTGGCATGATCAATCACTCCTTTGGAAAACTATACTAAAGCTCATGGAATTCATCCCCACTATTCTTGAGCAACACATTTAGCTAGACCTGCGAGCCAGATAAACATTTGGAGAGTACATTCGGCTACTACAATCCGTCATAAAGACTGTCATTCGATTAATGTTCAATTGTGAATAACGAAACGCATTTAGAAGTGATTTCAGCGGAAGAATCCTCTGTTGTGGACGTGGTGTTCGTTCATGGCCTGAAGGGACAAGCAAGGAAGACTTGGAGTAATGAAGGGGATGACGGTTTCTGGCCAGCATGGCTTGTTTCTGACCTGGAAAAAGTATCCGTATACACTCTCGATTATCCAATATCGGTCTTTGAGAAACGCGCAAAAAAGGAAATGGACTTGTATGAACGGGCAGCGAATGTCTTAGAAATTCTCTCTGGTTTCGGAATTGGAAAGAGGCCGATCGTCTTTGTGGCACATAGTCTTGGTGGACTCCTTGTCAAACAGATTCTAAGGAAAGCGACTGAGTCTGATGATGAAGATTGGTGTCAAGTTGCGGCGTCCACTCAGATGGTATTCTTCATTGCGACGCCGCACCATGGATCGGAGCTAGCAAAGCTCGGAAAGGTGTTCCCTTATACATCAAAGCATATTGCTTTGTTGACCAACGAAACTGGATTTCTTGATGATCTGAACGAACACTACAAAGCATTTGTGAACAAACGACAGGACTTGACGACTGTATCCTACTACGAGAAACATACGACAAAATCTGTCGTCGTAGTCACACGGGATTCGGCTGATCCCGGAGTAGCGCGATCGTATTTGAACGCGGTTGATAAGGATCACATCAACATCTCTAAACCCGCTAATCGTTTCGACACCATTTACATGGGAGTTAAGCGCCGCATCGAGAAGCTAATCCAATCGATTGACGATCCTGAAAGTTTCGCACTTGCAGAATACTACGAGGAGAAGAGTCCCGCAGATAGACGCGATCTGCATCAGAAATTGTTAGACGCGGGTCGCGAGCACGAGTATGGCTACGCGAATAATGCACAAAACGGATTTGCACGTAGATATACCAAAACCGGTCTTTTAAGCACTGCACGTGAGAATCATGACAATTTATTGTCAGAAGTTGAGACACGGTTTATTACACATGTTTATCACCCATTAATCTGCCAGTCAGCGGAGCACCATGAAATTGCCCAAGCACTGCAGGACCGAGTAATCGACCCACTTGTGGGAAGGTCAATAGGAGGCACGAAATTTGATGCAAAGTCCGTACTAAGCGCAGTGTACTTCCTAACGGAACAGTGCTACATTCGATGGGATGCACCGAAGTGAACGATCGACTTTGGTTTCCGCAATTGGATGTGTATGACTGCATTCGCAGGATCGGGGCCCTAATTTTTGCATACAGTGAGCCGCCAGGCATTGAACGTCTCTATATTGCGGATTTCTATCTTGCCAATCCTCCGCTCCTTCACTCTAGCACGATGAGACAGGAGACAAGGAGAAAATTTGTCGCATTGAAAATTCCTCGACCCAAAGCCACATTTCTTACCTATCCAGCTCCAGTGCTACTGTTTAGCAAAATGGAATCGGTTCAGAGAGAAGCTCTCCGAGCAATGGGGGGAAAGGGATTGCTGTCAGTTAGTGAACTTCAAAGGGGCATTGCGAGTTTTAGTGAGGCTGGTCAAAATGCATTTGCCTCAGTAATGACCGAAATGGTGGGGGATGTTGAACGAAAACTCGTTCGATTTCTTGTAGACGAATTCGCAACCGCTTCTGAGAATGCTCCTTATGGTTTGCGGTCAAACACTGGCCTCAGAAGAGTCGTATGATGCCGAGAGGAGGATTTCTAAGTCTTAAGTACCTGCGTATCTTGCAAGGTGTTCACATTGTCTATGAGCAAGAGTTCCATGTCGGAGCGAACATCATTAGAGGACAGAACGGTTCGGGAAAATCGACTATCGCCGACTTTATTTTTTATATTTTGGGCGGTGAATTTGATGATTGGAAAGATGCTGCTAGTCAATGTGATGAAGTACATGCCGAAATCGAGACGTCTCGTGGATGTCTCACGCTCATGCGAAGAGTAGCGGGAAGAACAGAACCCATATCGGTTTTCTTCGGAACGATGACTGACGCTTTAGAGAACTCGAAGGAGAGGTGGGAACGATTTCCAATCCGGCGACATGCTGGTCATGAGAGCTTTTCGCAAATGATGTTTCGTTCAATGTACATTCCAGAGGCCAAGAGTGAGGGTTCCGGAAACATCACCATGCACCAACTACTTCGCCTCTGCTATTCAGATCAGCGTACTCCTGCACCGCGGTTGTTCAGATTTGAGCAGTTTGACACGCATGCGATCCGGGAAGCCGTAGGTGACCTCATTTGTGGTATTAGCGACTATGAGCTTTATGAAATTGGATTGGAACTACGTGAAAGAGAGCGTAGTCTTGAAAAAATTAATGTGCAGCTTCAAGTACTGCAAAAGGCGGTGCCCGGCAGCGAAGGATCGAACTTACCAGAGAGAATCAAGACTGAAATTCATGCCTTGAGCAACGAATTTCAAACTCTCAAGAATGAAATAAATAGGGTTGAGGAGCTAGTCGAACAAGGAGAAGTCAAGGCTTACCTCAGCGCACGTAAGAAAGAGCAGTTGAAAGTGCACAAGGAGAGAGAAAAAATTTCTGGCCTTGAATCATCTGAGAAAATTATTCAGTTTGAACTTAGCGAAATTCGGGACTACGTTGACTTTCTTGGAGAGATGAAGGAAAGAGTCGGCTATGCAGAAGCAACCTATGAAACTATTGGATCAATTGAATTCACGCATTGTCCTGCATGTGGAGAAGAGCTAGATATGCACACCCCAAGAACTCATTGTGTTGTTTGTAAATCGTCAGTTAACACCGAAAAAGAGAGAGCAAGGTACAACCAGATAAGGCTAGACCTCGAAATTCAGGCACGCGAATCGAGACAGCTAATTGAGCAGAAAAATAGCGAAAGGCTTGAGTTGCATAGACAGCTTCGAAGACTCCGACAAGAACACGAAAGAAGTTTGTCAAACTTCAATATTAAGTATGCTGGAGCGAACACGCCGCGGGATGCTTTTCTTGCTTCTCGTATTAAAAGACTTGGCCAAATCGAAGTAGAGACTGATTTCCGGCAGAAGAGTCTTGAGATGGCCGAACAAATAGCTGAACTCGTCCAAGCAAGAACTGAATTGACGACGATGATTGAATCTTTAAGGTCAAGAGAGAGAGTTGTTCGGGATGAGTCAAAAAAGCGTCGTCGCGATGCACTCTCGCTTGTTTCGAAGTTGGCGGCCCCACTGCTCCGTTCGGACTTGGATCGACAAGAGGAATTTGCTAGTGCGGATAAGGTGGAGATTGATTTCCCAAGTGACTCAATCTCTGTAGATGGCTTGATGAACTTTGCTGAGAGTAGTAATGTCTTTCTCAAGAATGCGGCAGTTCTTGGGTTATTTCTGGCTGCTGGAAGAGACGAGAAGTTCTTCCACCCTCGATTTGTACTAATAGATAACATTGAAGACAAAGGTATGGAGCCAGAACGTAGCCATTTATTCCAAAACATTCTCGTAGAGAAAGTAACCGAGTTAGAAATACCTTGTCAACTTATTTACACTACCTCTATGATGAATCCAGAACTAGAGTTGGACAAATATACGGTAGGCCCGGAATATACGAGCGAGAATAGAACACTAACACTAATGAACTAACCATTCTTCCAGCATACATTTTGCCTTATGGTCTGGATTGCTCGCATTGATATAAAGATCATCAGTCAGTTAAATTCGACGGCTTTCGATTCGGTTTCAATTGTCACGGGGCTTCAAATTGCCTCAGAGCGACATCAGGCTTATCGAATCTGGACAAAAGCACGGTACAAACAAAACCAATTAATTAGCGCGACTCAATCAATGGGTCTTCGATTCCTTAGTTGGGTTTTCCCTACATAGTGCAAATTTTCCAATCTCCTACGCAGCTTTCTATTGAGTCGTACGGATGCGACGAGACGCAACCAAGGTCCATGTTGTGCCGACTGCCACAAAATATCAAGAGCTATGTGCTAATTTCCACCAGTGACGTATTTCAGAACGATTGATAAACAGTGGTGCAAAACGCTACAGAAACCAGACGATTGCAGTGTATTCACGTTCCTCAAAACGACTTGCACCTAAATTCGAGATGCAGGCTCAACCTAAACACTGCTGTACATCCAAGAGATTTCGGTTATTCTTGCCCGACTTCAACTAGCTCACTGGTTCGATTCAATGACAGACAGGCAACAACGCACGGCGTCCGAATGGCTTCAAGTCATAGAGCAACATTTGAATGATGCAGGTGATGGCAAGTGGTTGGAGAAATTGGTGTGCGATTTGGGGCCTCGAATCCCTGATTGGGACTTTCAGTACGTGTTCAACTGGAAAAACTGGCCGGAGCGCGAGAAGTTTGTTCCAGGATCAAGCCCGGTCGACCTAGGAATTGACAACGTAGGAATTCGTTTAGATGGCTCTCTCGTTGCTATTCAGTGCAAGGCTCGTTCCGGCAGGGCTCAGCTTTCAATAAACGATCTCGGCACTTTCATACAGAATGTTGCTGACAAGAGATGGAAAGAAAATTGGGTTGTTTCGAATGCCCAATTTGGCAGCAATGTTGCAGAGAGCAATCTAAGAAATGAATCACGGCCGCTGAAGTTAGTCGATTTTGTAGCACCGGTGCGGGAACTTGCCCTTGAAGAAAGTCTAGGCGTTCGTGAAGACGAAAACCTGACGGCAATGCAGGATGAAGTGGTCTCCGCGATTCTTAGTGACTTGCCTTCGCATGCCGAAAAGGGTCATTCGGGCTGGAATGAGGGCGAGGCTCGAGGCCACATTGTGCTTCCATGTGGAACGGGCAAAACCAGAATCGCCTATCGGATTTCTAAGGAAGTCGTCCGCGCGGAGGGAAAGGGAATTGTCATTGTTCTCGTACCTTCTATTGCGTTGGTTAAACAAATCAAGAAGGAATTTCAGAAACTTGCAAGGCGCGATGGAATTTCAATCAGAACTCTAGCAGTCTGTTCCGACGTAACTGCTGGTCAAGTTAAGGGTCGAGGTTCGAATTCAGAGGAACGTATCAACTTAGCAAGAGATCCAACACGGGATGTCAGTCATGCTCGAACTTATGAAGTCATTGGCGACACAGCCACCAACGAACAGCAAGTCGTAGATTGGCTATCCGATAACCTCAACCGAGAAAAAGAGCAATTTCTTGCTGTTTTCTCGACCTACCAGTCGTCACATAACACAGCAGGAGGCATGCGCGAATTGAAGCTTAAAGCAGACCTACTGATCTGTGATGAAGCGCACCGAACAGCTGGAATCAAGAGAATTCCCGTGAATGGTGAACGGCTGCGCAACTTTACTTTGTGTCACGACAAGGATGAGTTCCCCGCAACGTATCGACTCTATCAGACGGCAACACCACGTGTGTACTCAATTGGAACCAAGACGCAAGCACTTTTGGACGCTGACGATACGGGGTGGGACGTCCGCTCAATGCATGATGTGTCAACTTTCGGACCGGAAATCTATCGACTAAGTTATGTCGATGCTGTAGAACGAAACCTTCTCTCTGACTACCGCATTATCGCGTGGGGCATAGGCGAAAGGGAGGCCGAAGAGGCTCAGCAAATTGCGGATCAGCTGAACGAAGCTTCGAGAACCGACGAACAAGACGAGTCGAGGTGGGATAGAAGTTTAGCTATGCGTGCATTGACGCTCGCAGCATTTGTTGCGGGATGTGTGCCAAGTACTTCAATAAAGTCCGTCATTGCATTTTGCAACCGTGTCAAGATTTCATCAGAACTCGCACAAGCTGTAGGGTCCCAACCAGTTCAGGATTGGCTTAAGCGCTATTTCAAACGTCTTGGTATTACAAAACAGCCAGCAGAGCTGAAAGTTGAACATGTCGACGCGACGCACACAAGTAACAAACGAGACAACGCTCTTGAGCAATTGCGAATCGCAACTGAAGAACAGCCTTTTTGCATTTCAAATGTTGGGATATTTGGTGAAGGTACGGATTCGCCAAGCCTGAGCGCAGTTGCTTTTCTCAATCCAAGAAAGAGTCCTGTGGATGTCATTCAAGCGGTTGGTCGGGCTATGCGGAAGTCTCCTGATAAGACCTTTGGCTACATTTTGGTGCCAGTCGTCATTCCAGAAAACCACGACCCGGAGAGTTTTCTACGCAACTCCAGTCCTAGCCACGGGTGGGAGGAATTGGGTCAGATTCTTCAAGCGTTACGAGCGCATGACGGTCGCATTGAAGACCAGCTCGAGTCTTTAATGGAGTTTTACGTTCCTCCACCTATAAACGAACCGGCATACCACTTGATTGTGGCTAAAGAACCCTACCAGCAACCAAAGACGTTTCTACTCCACACCAGATCTTCCACCATAGAACAGGTTATTGCACCGAAGACGGATTCTGATTCGAGCACAATCGAAAAGCGACTCCTTAGTGACAGTGGATCTCTGATGGCGGTGTCTGATCCATCAGAGCTCACGGCATACCAACGCCCTAAGTCTGTGTCTGCTGTAGTGCATGACAAGGATGGTAGTACCTCCCTTCAGGATCTAACGTATTCCGTAATCACCCCGCGTGAAGGATCGGAAGACGCGAATACTTGGGATCCCTATCAAGCAGTCGAATCAACGAAAAGCTTTATTCGGCTCGATCGTCAGCGCCGCAAAAAACAAATGCGACGAGTGCCTCCACGAAAGACAAAAAGGCCTGATCGTCAACAAGAACTTGGTCTGCGATTGCTTCATCTTGAGAAGGACACGCTCACAGAAACAGGCATCCACTTGAATCTTCTGGAAAAGTCTGGCATCCAAGGAGGTTCTGTGAGGGACGTAAATCTCCTGCGGAGCACTGTAAACACTGTTGCAAGACTGCTGCGAAACGAAGATTTAGAGGATGTCTTGGCAATTCGACTGGGGATGGAGAACGTGGAACGTTCGTCAAGGGGTGCCGCCGATGCCTGTACTGTTTCAGCAATTATCTGGCTGAACGCAGCAATCATGCATGCTCGACTGGAACAGGCCGGCATTCGGGAGCTCCGAAGTGTTGAACCACTAGCAGACAGCATTTCCCACGTCATTCCAGCACTTGGACTGATGAATGCTTGGCGAAAAGTGCTAATCAAGGACTACGTACCGATTTTCGAAATTGCGATCGAATTACTTCAAGATGTTGCGTTTAGGGACTCGGAGTCTGTTTCGGATGCATTGAGACATTTGGTCAAGAACGCAGTTAGCATTGCTGAACAATACGCTAATCTTGGAATGGACCATGCGGGTGAGTTGTTCAATTCAGTTATGGGAAATCAGCATAGCGACGGAGCATTCTTCACCCGACCCATAGCTGCTGCAATACTCGCAGAACTCGCACTTCACGCATCTGGAGATCGGGATTGGCTAGACGAACGGTCGTGGGACCAATTACGCTGCTTCGATCCATCCTGTGGCAGCGGGACCATTCTCGTTGCCATGATGAGTGCAATCAAGCGGCGGATAAGATTGGCAGGTGGTGATGCTGCAACTGTAAAGCGCTTTCATCGACGTGCAGTAGAACACTTGATGATTGGCGCGGACATCAACCATGTTGCACTTCAACTGGCCGCTTGTCAGCTAACCCTAGGAGATGTTGAGGTCGCGTACGACAAAATAAATCTTTACCTGATGGACTACGGTCCGACGGGAGGGAACGAAGATATTGATACTGTGCGTACAGGTAGCGTCGAGCTGTTACTGGACGAGAGATTGTTTCCCGTTCGCGATGAAATCGAAGCACTTCACCACGAATCCCCTAGCACTCAACTCAATCTGAATAGAAAGGAAACTTCAACAAACTTGGGTGACGATCTTGTGGAGTCGCCAGTTTCGTTCGTTTTAATGAATCCACCCTATACCGCGTGGTCCTCAATTGGCACAAAGTTCGATCGAGAGATTCAACAGGCTATCCGTGGTAGGTTGGGGGACATTTGGGAATTGAAGCAGAGCGATGAACCAATTCTGAAGGGCAAGAAGTCTTCGATTGCGACACTGTTTGAGGCTATTGCGCTAACGCTTAGTAGTAGTTCTAGCGGGGTCATGGCATTTGTCCGACCCTCGACTGTTACAACAGCCGAGGATGCTCGAAAGGTTCGAAAAGAATTTGCTGAGCTGGCACATGTCGACTTTGTATTGACCAGCCACGACCCGTCTAATTTCAGTATGAGCTGGGATACCTCAATCAATGAATGTTTGATTGTCATGACTCACTCCGAGGCATTGCCCGCTTCCCCAACTCGCTTTATTAATCTACATCGATTTCCGGAATCGATTGAGGATGTCTGTGATCAGATAGATAGAGCAGTTAAGGGAGAGCAGTTCAATGGATCCAGTGTTCTTTGGGACTACGATCGGATGAAGGAAGGCGATTGGTCTCCTGCGGTGTTTGCTGATTGTGAACTCGCTGAACTCGCCTATGAGGCCCTCTCAAAAGCGGACCATGTGACTTACGACCTAGTCAATAGTTCTACTGGTCGAAAACCCTCCCCCCCCCAAGGGAACGCGGAGATGGCACCTTACACGATTCGATATCTAGAAGTGCTGCTTACCTCAAAGTCGACTCAGCCGGTAGCGAATGGCGAATGACAGCTAAACCTACGAAACGCTATGAGCACTTCGATGAACCCGTAGCGAATGGCGAACCCGTAATTGCCGGGGTGGGCATGCATTCTCAAACGACACTGAGGGGTAATGTTAACAAGTGGGTACGCCTGACGAGACTCCCAAACGAGTCAAGTTCAAAGTACTTACAACGCGTAAAACGTGACGCGGAGAAAATTGCAAAATATCGTTCACATTTGTTGATCGCAAAACGATTTCGTCTTAATTCATCACGTTTAGTTGCGCTAGCCTGCGAACAGAGACACATTGGTTATGGTTGGATGCCGGTTCTTGGCGAAAATTCGATTTCCTTTTTGTTCGCCAAGGCAATTGCAATATGGCTAAATTCCACATTAGGCCGTATCGCCTTGAGACGGGTGACGGGTAGAACGATCGCCTATCCCACCCTGAATCCTATAGCGTTCGATGGTGTTCCTTTTGTTGATATTAGCGACGCAGCGATGGTTGATATCTTGAGATCCAGCTATGACTTAACCTGTGATGAAGTGGTACCTCAATTTCAAGATGGACGGGTAGCTGTTCGAGAGGCTTGGGATGATGCGGTGTCTCTCGCTCTAGGAATTGAACGTGATCTAATTGCGCGTTGCGCAGACATGCTTGCAAGGGACCCGTTCGTATCGAAAAACGATTTCTACGAACAAATGTAGTGTTCACGCAAGTTAAAGTTCAATGGTTCAAGCAGAACTCATAGCTCTAATTTAGTCCCCAATCGATTTGCTGGGGCTTAGATCATGGCGGGCGTTCTCTCCGCTCTGCAAACGATTGGCTTGACGAACCCTTTGGAAGAAAGAAAGATTCAACTTCAATGGATTCATACATTTAATCCGCTGCCCACCGTTCTTCGAACTGATCGTTCTGCATTTTAAGACCGTCATGCAATTTCTTGCTCAAGTCACCTCCTTCGGGCAAGGAGGGCAGAAAATTGAAGTAGTTTGAAATAGATTGTCTAATACCTGCAAGACAAGACTTGGTTCTAATCCAATTTTGAGGACTGAATACTCTATTTGCAGGCTGAGGTTCATTTGCCGCTGTTTCGAGCGCACCGTTAAGGCACGTTCCGGCTGAATCGACGACGTGTTTAATGAGTTGAGATTTCAATGCTCTTTCATATGTTATTGCTGGATTGGGAACGCCGCTTCCTATGCGATTCGCACGGCAAAAAAACAAAGACACTGCGTAGAGGTGATGGTATGGGGCATATGCTTTCATAGCCAGCAACGATTCATTCATCGCAAGTGGATTGTCTTTAACCCATCGTTCATTGACTTCTGCCATCCAGCGATTCAATGCATTCACGTTTTCGGGCAAATACTCAGTGTTTCTTCTAAAGAGCTGTTCGAAATGCTTGTCAAAAATCTTAGTTTCACTGTACGAGACATTAGGTCTCTGGGAGTGCCATGCCATCATGTATTTACCAAGTTCGAGCAGATCAACTACGTACAGCTGATTCTTGTCAGCCGGAGCTTCTTCACCACGTTTGGTAATGAAGTAGCCTTCTGAATACTTTTGCTCATATTTTTGTTTGATCGTCAATACGCGTCTGTCATTGCTCCTAAGATCGCGAGGCTTTACTGAGCTCTGTGAATTTGTTGAAATGCTTATTCGGTCTGCTCTCTCTCTTTCTGGTATTTCATAAAACCGGAACATGACATAGGCGTTGTCTAACTTCCTTACTCGCTCGCTGCAAGAGAGAAATGTGTTTAGTGACTGGCAACCATTAACGACATTGATGCCAGTGACTTGCAGCATTTGGTCTTCGACCTCGGCTCTCTTACAGAGAGCGGTAATTCCATTGTGCCGAAAGAAAAAGTCGTCACTTTCTATACCGTAGATTGTGTCTTTGATTCCTTTGTTTACTCGATTGTTCAAGCCGAGGGACTGTCGAACATTTTTCTGGAATAGAGTGCCATCCTTTATTCCCGGCAATTTGATGCACTCAGACAGTGACAATGCGGCGACAATACATCTCGTTGTTCCAAGCTGCATGTCCATGTATTTACCATGTTCCAATTCGAGGGTGTGGCTTAAGCTAGGATTCTCTCGTTCCAGTGCCATGCTATATCGACGTTTCATCTCCTCTATGTCAACAATGTGAATCTCAGCGGGAAAATCTTCAGCGTCAGCTAGCTCACGTTGAAACTGAGCGAGATCAGCGTTTGCAGCCTCTGTGAGTTCACCGGTAACAATCAACTCGAAGGACACGCTGTACTCATCTTCAAGTGCTGTTGCGAATTCAGGCAGCCTTCGCTTAAGCTTTTGATTGGCGGTTTCTTGAAGTTGAACAAGATCCTTGAGCAGAACCCATGACGACAGAACTTCTCGAAGCGGCTCCGCATCCACTGTGCTTCCATTCACAAACTTACCTTGAATAACAAATATCGTCGAAGAGTCGTCATCGATTACTACTGCATCGATTTGTTTGTCATCAGAACCATCCGTGACATCCTCGACAGTTTCATTTGCGTCTCTCCGGTGTATGTTCTGAACATACCATGCGACAAACCGCTGACCATCGTTGGAAAATCGTTGCTGAAACCACTCATTTTGGATGTCTCTTTTTACCTGTTCAAGCATGTGTTGCACCTTGTTCTTAAATCGGATTATCAAAACTCGCGGAGATTTTACGGGTCACCAAGTAATTGCCCACGGCACTGACGTGAGTGAGTTTTCGTTTTTATTGGTCAAATCTCTTCTTGGCCTCAGCTCAGAATTCGAAACTGAGGTCAATTGCGAAAGCATGGGATACTCTTGATGCTTCAATGCGACTGGCCGAATAAGGCCGTCTCGAATGCGATAGAGCGTGCAATCAAAGGAGCGGACAGAGGCGATGTCGCCAGATAGGCCAGCATCAAAAAACGCAGGCGCAGCCTCAGTGGCACGAACTGCATGCTTAAAGATGGGCTTGCAAGTTTCGATCGCACGCTAGAAAGAGTAAAGAGTTCTTTTGCTTTTTGGCTATTCAAAGCTCGCATTACAGTTGCAGTGTCGGAGTTCCTCATTAACAAGCTTTTTGCTTGAATCCCACCATTGCGGCTTGCTCGGTCAGAGCGGATCGACCATTGCATAACCTCATTGCGAACGCCTAAAACGACACGATCGGGTTCTTTTGTTGAATGAACAACCGAGCAACAATCTATCGCTCGGACGATTTAAGAGCTATAAAGTAAGCCACCGAACGACAGTGAGAAGAGTCGTCAGCTAGTGGCAAGGTCTTTAACAGTGACGAGACTGTCGCGGACTCTCTGATTATTCGTTTCTCACGCGGGGATCGATAGCGTCTCTCAGCGCATCTCCGATAAAGTTCACACTGAGTACGGTTAGTGATATGGCCAGTCCAGGCCAAAGCACTCTTATTGGGGTAACCGTCACAAAATTCGATCCATCAAACAAGAGCCTTCCCCATGTGGGGAAATCAGGCGGAAATCCCAATCCCAAGAATGAAAGCGTTGACTCTGTAATGATTGCGTTGGCAATACCCAAGGTTGCTGAAACCATTACAGGACTAAGAATATTGGGAAGAATGTGGCGGAACACAATGCGCACGCCAGGTAGTCCAACGCTTGTTGCGGCAAGCACAAATTCTCGTTCTTTGATGGCCAACGTCTCCCCTCGAACGATTCTGGCCGTCTGCATCCAGCTTGTAATTCCAATAACAAAGACAATCAAGAAGAAGATTCCCATTTCCGGGCCAAAGCTCGCTCGAAGGGTGTCTCGGAACAGCATGATGATCACGAGAAGCAGTGGCAGCAGGGGCAGTGCGAGAAACAGGTCCGTCAGTCGCATGAGAGGGCCGTCGAGACGCTTGAAGAAACCCGCAAGCACGCCTATTGCCGTGCCTAGAACCAATGAGAGCAACATCGCGGTGAATCCAACGGCAAGCGCGATCCGTCCTCCTGCAAGAACTTGAGCAAGCATGTCGCGTCCCAAGTTGTCCGTTCCGAATGGGTGCTCAAACGATGGACCTAGGTTGCGCGCCGTTATATCGAGTTCCTGCGGATCGATGTACCAGAGGAATG
>JAPOXO010000059.1 GCA_026707045.1 Gammaproteobacteria bacterium
TCCGGCGTCCGCTCGACCACCGTGTCGTTGTGGGTGTCGACGGAAAGCACACGGTAAGTGGGTGTTTATGGACCCTGAGGGAGTGCGAGCCGAAGGGCCAATGGTCAATGGTGTTCAGCACGGTGTTTGGGACGAACCAACGCCGGACGGGGGCCGAAGGAAAGGTCCATATGTCGATGGACGAAGGCATGGTACGTGGACGATCACGCATGAAGACGGTAGCAAGGAAGAAGTAGATTACGTCGATGGCGAGTTGCTGGAATGAAAAGTCCGACCGATTCGTCCTTGTTGGCATATTGGTGCTACAGAATTTCTATTAATCAAGTACTTGCGACGAGTCTCAGGATTCGGTTACGAAAGCACGATACCGAATGAGGTAAGTTCACTTGATTTTGGTGTAACGTTGCCTTTTTGAGTTTGTAATTTCAAACTAGGAACGCGCTCGGGTCACAAAAAACTCAATCGAATGGAGCCGGTTCTACATGTATTAAAGGGTCTGGTTGCTGTGACCATCCTAGTATCGGCGACTGTTTTTTGCTGCTTGGCGATCTACTTTTTTGCCTTGATTAGGCTAATAGCTCCAATTCGCCGAGCCCGATCCGCACTAACGGGAACCATGGACGGCGTGGTCACCTGTTGGGTCGCTGTGAATGCGTGGATACTTCGATCATTGAGGCTCATCGAGATTGAGACGACGATCAAAGGAAACTTGAGTGATCGATCCAATTGGTGGATCGTGACGAGCAATCATCAAAGTTGGTCAGATGTGATCCTCATTCAGATCTTGCTGCTCAAGTTAGCTCCACCGATTAAGTTTTTCACGAAGAAAGAACTGATTTGGGTTCCTTTTGTTGGATTTGCCATGTGGCTACTGCGTTTTCCGTATGTTCAACGTCCGGTGCGCTCTTCCGGTCGTGGAAACAGCGGTACCTACGAAACCAACAAGCGCAATTTGTCTCGTGCCTCGGCGCAGTTTCTTGAACGGCCAATCACGGTTCTCAGCTTCTTGGAAGGCACAAGGTTCACGGAAAAGAAACACCTGAAACAAGAGTCGCCATTTCGACACCTGCTTTTACCGCGAACAGGTGGGTTGCTGTTTACCATCGACGCACTCAATACAAAGACTTCAACCATCGTTGATCTCACTCTGAATTACACAGGAGCAGTACCCGGATTCTGGGATCTGTTGTGTGGTCGCTGCAAGAAAGTGAATGTTCTTATTCAACCGATAGCCGTATCGGATGACTTTCAATCCAATCCGAAAGAGTTTGTCTTTGACTTGTGGGAGCGCAAAGACGAACGATTGGAGAAACTCCGATCTAGCAAATAAAGATGGGCAACAGATTCAACTGGCTTCAGTGGTTGTCGGGTGTGAGTTGTTGGCTAGGTGTCGGCCTTAGCAGCGTTCTCAACCATATGCCTTGATCGGTTCTCGATAGTTGCGTAGGAATCGGTGTGATTGGAGATTTCTAACTCGGTTGGTGCATCGCCTCCGGTTCTCGCAACGAGATCACCAAATCCGTCTCTCACGTGATCCAGGAACCAACTCACCGGATCTGCATTTTCTATAGACCGGATGGTGTTGTGATCGTAGACCGCAGTGTGATAGTGCGGAGAGTTCTGAAAACAGTCGAATCTTGCAAGTTCCTTTGTCTTGTTCTTCACAGGGCCTAGCAGACGTACCGACAACCCTTCGTCGCCACGTAGAGTGCGATAGTTGATTTCCCATCGAAACCGCCCGTTCGTTACATTTTCTTGTGTCATGTCAAGGATTTTTCTTGTCAGCCATTGAAGAGATTATTGCTTGACAGCGTACACAATTTCAAGTTGATAATGGTTTCAATCGTTCGTTTCGAGATCCCGAAGTCTGCGATCCAATTCAAGCAACCGATTGTTGTTCTGCAGTCTGGAACGATCGATGGCTTCAATTGCTTCTTCGTTATGTCGTGCTTTTGTTTCGAGTGCGTCGAGTCGGGAGGATGTCTGCTGGATGGAAGTGTTGAGTTTGTCGGTCAAGTCCCTTTGTTGTCGAGCAGAAAGCGTGATCGAGTTTTCGAGGTCGGAAATCGTGCCTGAAAATCCATCTATCCGTGCTCCCAAATCGGAAATATCCTCCTTGTTCTTGGCAATATTGGGTTTGTTGGTCTTGTGAACGTAGTCATAGATCTGTCGAGTTTCCGTTTCCCAGAATTCTAGTGCTTCTTGAGTAGTGGTGCCCGAATCTGTCAGGTTTCCCTCTGTTTGTTGAATTCGGGATTCGAGTGTTCCAATTCGATCCTCTGCATCTGTAAGCGAATTTCTTGTTTCGCTTAGCAGTGAATTGAAGGACCAGACAAACCAGCTCAAAACGATTATTGCCGCAATTGCAACAATCAAGAGCAATGTCACGACTAAGCTGGAGCCCCCTGGAGGGGGATTGCGAGGGCGGCGGTTTACCCGTTCTGTGGCTGTCGTTTCGGGGTCCGTAACAATGATCGGGCGGTCGCTCATCAGTGAAATTCGGCAGTTAGTAGAGGATTAACCGAATTTTACTCAAGGGGGCGATCCAACCCCCTTGATGATGCTGTCAGTTGATGAAGAGAAAGGATTTACACGTAAGCAAGAACAAGCCAGACAATAGCCGTCAAGACAACGCTTGAACCAATGACGGCCTTGACGCTCTCGATCGCTGGATTCATCTTGCCGAATATGGCGTTCAGTTCGAGCAAGACGGCGATGGCTGCGACGATATACAAACCCCATGCGGACGCCCAAGCACCGGATGATCCAACGTCGCCCCCATGAACGTAATGCGCACTCGAGACCATGGTGAACACCATTGGCAATGAGAACAATGTATTGGTTCTGCTTGCCAGCAAAGCCGACGCAGCGGCTGATGCTTGATTGGGATCTGCCTCGCCACCGCTCTTGACGGCTTCATTGGAAGCAATCACGACTTTCTGATTCGGCCAAATAATGAACCACACGTTCGCAGCCATAAACGTTGCCAAGAGACCCGCTACAAGCGTGTCTTCCGTCAGGGTCCCTTGCTTCATGACGACATAGAGCAGGTACAGTCCTGTGAGAAAGGTAAATGCAGCAGCCCACCTAAACCACCAAAGAGCCTTAGGTACAAGAAGCGTGAATGCTTCGACTTTCGTGTCGTTCGAGGCGGAGGCCATGAACGCACCTTGCACAAAGTTGAAGTAGTACAGCAACCCAATCCAGGCGATACCAAACACAATGTGTCCCCATCGAGCCAGGAAGTTGAAGAATTCCATAAAATCCATAGCGTCCCTCATGCACTATTCGTTACAAAATTGGTGCGAGCAATGACTGTTGCACCTGTAACGAATATTAGCTTAATTTCACTTTGTTTGTTGCCGTATTCGTTCACTCACTCGATGCAAATTTGTGGCACGGTTTTTGCATCATTTAGACCCTCGTAACGAGGTGCGTTATCCTTAGCGTCCAACTGATGGTTGACACAGTGAGCTCTCTGTGGCGGAAGTAACAGCCAAGCGATTAAAACTGCTTCCAGATTTCCTAAGTCTGCCGGTTTTGCGACCGATGGCTACCGCCATGTTGTTTGTGGCGATCATCATTCTGGGCGCGATTGGTATCAATCGCATGCCGGTACATCTAATGCCGCCGATTCCGCCGGACAATCTCTACGTCAACTTTTCTCGACCCGGAAGTACCGCTGATGTTGTGGAACGAGAAATTCTCATTCCTCTTACTTCACGGATCAACGGTCTTCAAGGCGTGAAGGAAACTCTCGGGCAAATTTATGGTGATCGAGGGAACCTAGCGATCACTTTCGACACGGGCACAAACATAAAGATTCGAGAGTACGAAATACGTCGGATCGCGAGCAGAATGCAGCGAGAATCGGCGGTTCGAGAAACATGGATTAATGTGTCCAGCGCTGACAACAGGTTGGGTAGACTCGACACATTCATTATGACGGTGAATGTTCTAGGAGGAGACCGTGAAGTTGACGCACTTTACGACTTGGCGGTTCAATGGGTCGTGCCGCGACTCTCAACTATACCAGGCGTTGCACAAGTACAACCTTCAGGGGGAGGCGGAAGGCAGGTCATAGTTGCGGTCGATACTGACAAAACGGCAAGCTTGGGCGCGACGATTGAACAAGTGATCGGTGCCCTAAACACTAAACTTGGCTCCGCAATCTATGTGGGTAATTTCGAGTCAGAAAACGGTCGCACAAATGTCATATTTGATGGCAAGGTCGACTCGCTGAATTCTTTGCGGCAAACCAGAATTTTGCCGAATAGTCCGCTTACCGTGGGTCATGTCGCCGACATACACTTTGGTTATGCCCAAAGCCAGTCGTTCACTCTGTTTGATGGAAATCGGGCGGTTGGGATTGCTTTGTTCCAGGAACAGGGCTCGAACATCATTGAGATTGGTAGAGAGGTCCGCAAACGCATTGAGGAATTGCGTCCCATCGTTCAGCCGATTGGGATGGATCTCAAGATAGGCTTCGATGCTTCGGAGGCTTTGGACGATCAAATTCAACGTCTCATCAATCTCGGATTGACAGGTTTTGCCATTGCGTTGCTGGTGCTGTTCGTCTTTCTTCGCCAGTGGCGAGCGGTAGCCATCGTAGGAATTGCTGTTCCTGTGAGCCTGATGACCGCCGTGGGAGGCTTGTACCTGCTAGGTCAGTCTATCAACGTACTTACGTTGTTCGGTTTGGCCATGTCGGTTGGACTGCTTGTGGACAACAGCGTTGTAGTCTACGAAGCGATCCTCCGAGGGATTGAACGAGGAATTACGCCCACTGAAGCGGCTAGGTTGGGACTGCGAAGGACCGCGAGAGCTATCGTGGGAGCTAGTATCACGACAGCCGTTGTTTTTCTTCCAGTATTTCTCCTCTCTATTTCAAATGCAATGTTTCGACAAATGTTGCAGATGCTGAGCATTTCGGTCATTTTGCCGCTGTTTTCATCTCTTTTTGTTGCCCTTGGATTAGTTCCTCTACTGGCCCATCGATTGGCCGCACCGGCAGCTCTTCGACGCGTCAAGGAACGGCAACAGAGACGAGAGCAGCGTGGTGGAATTCTGGTTCCCGATCGGGCACGAGTTCTTCTGGCAGGATTCGTGACCAATGCGCTTCGCCAGCCTGCATCCTGGCTGGCGGGAACTCTCATTGCTGTGGCCGCAACGGTTGTAATTGCACTTCCCTGGGCAGGATTCAACGCCGGTCCGTCCGAAGCAACTCAAGCGGATTCCATCGACTTCACTATAAGGGCGAGAGATGAAAGAAACATAGACTTGGATACATTGGTCTCTTTCGTCTCGGAAATCGGACGCAACATTAAGAATCTTGATGGCGTCGATTCGGTTGAATCATCAACGATAGGCCAAGATCGTGCGGTTTTCAACGTGTATTTCGTGGATGAGAAAGATCGACCGCATGATTTCAATGCAGTGAGACTCAAAGAAGCAGCTGAGGACATTGCGCAGGATACAGGCATCTTTCTTACCTACAACGTGGGTGAAAGTGACTACGCTTCGGCCGGAAGGGGCCGGCAGCGTTGGGAGAGCTTTTACACACCTTCTGCCGACCAAGAAGTCATCCTTAGCGGCCCAGACCCGAAGATGCTTAAGTCACTGGCCGACGACCTTGTGGCTAGATTGAATGAGGTGAATTATGTAGAGCAGGCCAGAACCGCAGTCGAAACACAGAATCGTGAGATTTGGGTCGAACCCGATGAAACAGCGTTGCAAGCGTTTGGACTGACAACATCGGAAGCATTACCCTTTCTGCAGATCGCTGGTCAATACGGACAGACGCTTCAGTCTCCCTACTCTCTGCCGACCGGAAGAGAAATTGGAGTGGTCGTTGAGCGCGAAGGCGTTCGAGAAAAGTCAGTTACTCGACGAGACTTCAACGACATGCGCATAAAGACGTCGCAAGGTGTTTTGCCTATTGCGTCTTTTGCTCGAGTCACGGAAATGCCGGCACCAGCCGTAATTGTCCACAAGAACGGCAGAAGAGAAATGAAAGTCGTCTATGGATTGGATCGTTCGGTACCAGATTCTGGAAGCGGGCGCGAAGCGATAGAGAACGAAGTCAAAGACTTCATTCGATCAGTGCCAAGACCGGAAGGCTACGTAATCGACATTCCCGACGTAGACGAGGAGAATGTCAACATTGGGCAGCAACTTGGATTGACTGCACTTGGATTGGTTTTTCTTTCGCTCGCGATCATCCTCGAGTCACTGATTCTGCCGGTTCTCGTCATGGTGGCCGTGCCCTTGGCGATATTAGGAACCTTATGGGGTCTTGCGCTGACTGGACTGACATTCGCAAATCCAATGGCAATGGCAGGAATGCTGGTGCTGATTGGGCTGATGGTTAATCCAGCAATCCTGCTCATTGATCGAATGCAGCAACTTACGCGTATAGGCTACTCATCGGGTGCTGCCGCATATGCAGCCGTCAAGGAACGTACTCGTCCCGTGTTGCTGACCGCAGCGACAACTATTGCTGCATTGTGGCCACTGTCGCTAGCCACGGGGGCAGAAGGAGAGATTTGGCCTCCGTTTGCCATCGTGGTGATGTCCGGACTAGCGACCTCAGCCGTAATGACCTTGATCATCGTGCCTGTTGGCTACGTATTGTTGCGAAGACTTGATCTGCTCTTCGGCCGAGTTGGTCCGTGGCTGGCAATCGGGTGGGGCGTAGCACTGACCGGAATCATGACGCTGTTGATTGTGGTTGCCGGGCTCAAGGGTCTGCTCTGGCAGGTGGCTGTTGCTTTGCTGGTGGGTAGTTTCCTACTCGCTTTGATCGTGTTTTTCTTCCGTAGAGTTCGCATTCCTGAACCCGATACCAGCGACGGCCCTCCAAAGCTCGAAGTTAGCTACTTGAGCAAAATTTATGGACTGCCCGGTCCTATCCGCAGAACGCTTAACGCCCCGAAGAAATTTGCTCAAAAGGTGGTTGAGGCAGGGGGCAGAGTTTTCAACCGAAAAGATACTATCGAGCGATCCTCGATCTACCTGATTCTTGCACTCGGTGCAGGCGCGCTGGGGTGGCTTACGCCAGAGCGAGGCTGGGGGCTGATATTCTGGTTGATCGCTTGTGCATTTGTCTCCCGAATCTTCTTGGAGTTAAGAAAGGCTCGAGGATTGGTTTCCGATGACGGGAAAGCGAAGAGAGGGGGAATTGAAGGCGTAGCCGTCGTACTACTCCCCTGGCTGACCATCGGTGGCTTCGTTTACTTAACTTTTGTACGTCCCATTCTCAATGAAGACGGGACCCAAACTTCGCTGTTCTGGCCGATCGTTGCCGTCATTTTTCTCGGAATCGGGCAACTCATTCGACGTAGCGCGACCAGACAGGAACGAGGAGAATTGCCGGATCGAGTTGCGCGAGGTTTTATGAAATATCCTCGAACGTGGTGGAGGCGACTCAGTCGACGCATCGGTGGACTGGACCTGCCAGCGGAAGAAATCCGTGCCCTATGGTCCGTGAGCTTCACGGCGGAACGAGGGATGATCGGGATTTTGGGCCCCAACGGTGCGGGCAAGACCACGTTGCTTCGTCAATTAGCCGGGATCATCAACCCAACACGTGGTGCGATCAAAATCGGCGGCGTGCATTTGCCTGTTATTCAAAAAGTGCTCGCTCGGTGGGTTGGGTATTTGCCCCAGGACGCAGGTCTTCCCCTCAGCTTGACACCTCGCGACTACTTGCAATACTACGCAGCTCTTTACGACATTGATCCTGAGATTCGCAAGGAACGAGTGGCAAGCCTGATAGAAGAGGTAGGGTTGGCCGACAAAATCGACGACAAGATCAGTTCGCTTTCAGGTGGAATGAAGCAGCGCGTAGCAGTGGCAAGAACTCTTCTACGTTTGCCTGCAATCATCATCGTGGACGAACCTACTGTCGGCCTCGATCCTCGAGAGAGAATTCGATTCAGGAACTTGCTGGCGCGACTGGCCGAATCACGAATCGTTCTATTCTCAACCCATGTTGTCGAAGACGTTGCAATATCATGCGAACGCGTTCTTGTGATAGCCAAGAGTCGACTGAGGTTCGATGGATCACCAAGCGATTTGGCCACGAATGCCGAAGGTAAGGTTTGGGAAAAACATATACCGCAAGGTGCGGAGAAGACGCTACCGGAAGGGGCGATTCTTGCCGAAGAAGCTCCAGACGCGGCAGGCGATACGATTCAGCGGATCATCTGGAATGAAAGCCCATCCGCCGACGCCAAGCAACTAAATCCGCGTCCAGAAGACGGCTATCTCTGGCTGTTGGCAACATCATGAGCTTAGCGTCCCACCTTTCCAAGGTCCTTCAAGGGATTGAAGTACTGCGATTTGCTGCCATAGCAGTGGCGGGCCATAAGTTCTGGCTCATTCCAATCGTCGTGCCCATTGTGTGGTTGTTGCCTCAGACGGGCATGGAAATCCTCAACTGGGTAACCATAAGAGACGAAGGAGTTGCATTTCGATTGGCCATTCCGCTTGCAGTAGTCGGACTCTTTCTGGGGTTGAGAATCATTGCAAGTGAAATCAACGCTCGCACTCTAGAAATCGTATACACAGTACCTGGTGGCGCCGAAAAAGTTTGGTGGGTGAAGATCCTGGCAAGCTTGATGATTCTCCTGCTGACGGAAGCCATCATGGCTGTGTACACCTGGTTCCTCATCACTCCCTACAACTTGGAGTCACTGTATGGCGCTCTTCAAGTGGGAGTTTTTTACATGTCGGTCGCGATGGGATTTTCCGCGTTGTTTCGAAGCGAAGTTGCTGGAGCTATCGTCGCAGTGGTGGCACTTGGATTCAACATTGTTCTCACGGAATTTGGAAGACAGCAGCTTTGGTTTACGCCTTTCTACAATCCACATGCCATAGACAATGAAGGCTTACGTGCGTTAATAGCAGAGTCCTTGCGAAACCGAATATTTATGGCGCTGGTTATCCTCATGATCTTCAGCCTTGCGTTTCTACGAGGAAACCGAAGGGAAAAACTACTAAGTGGGTGATTGGAACTCATCAACATAGAGTGTTAAGTTCATTTCAAATCGGATTCAATTAATAGACCAAGACGGAATCGTAGACTACATTCCTTCCTTGATGGCTGAAGAGGTGGCGGAAGAAGCTTACCATCTGGCCTTAAGCGAACTTTCGTGGAGTCAAGAACGCATTGTTGTCTACGGGAGAGAGTACGACGTGCCTCGTTTATCGGCATGGTATAGTGACTCAGGACACTCATACGCGTATTCCGGTATCGTCCACCAACCGCAACCCATACCTACATTTGTCGAATCGATCAAGCAACGTATAGAAGAAACGACTGGATTGCTTTTCAATTCAGTTCTAGCCAATCTCTATCTGAACGGTTCGCACAGCGTAGGTTGGCACGCAGACAATGAACCCGAACTTGGTTCAGATGTAAACATTGCATCGTTTAGTCTCGGCTCCACTCGTAGGCTGAGATTACGACACTACCATCGACGAAAAGAGAATGTAACGATAAATCTCGAACACAACAGCTTGCTCATGATGTATCCACCGCTGCAAAGGTTTTGGATGCATGAATTACCCAAAACAAAGCGAGATGTTGGTCCACGTGTGAATTTCTCTTTTCGTCGTGTACTAGCGGAAACGCCATCGGTCGCCTGAGTCCATTCGATTTCCTAGCGGGCTCCCTTACAATCCAAACTGTTCCATTAGGAGAAGATCGACGTGAAAGCTGCGGTTCTACGAGAAGTATCAAAGCCATTGGAAATTGAGGATGTCTCAATCAGCAAACCGTTAGCCAGGGAGGTGCTTATACGAACCGTTGCGGCGGGGATCTGCCATTCGGACTTGCACTTCCAAAATGGGTCGTATCCGTACTTTCTTCCTACGATTCTTGGACACGAATCCGCTGGTGTTGTTGAAGCAGTGGGGTCCGACGTTTCCTACGTCAAACCGGGTGATCATGTAATCACTTGTCTCTCAGCATTCTGTGGGCACTGCGAGCACTGTCTGACCGGCAGAATGGCATTGTGTCAGGAACCAGAACTTCAACGAGGTATGGGTGAGGAGCCAAGACTCTCACAAAATGGAACCCCAATCGCGCAATTCCTCAATCTGTCCTCGTTTGCCGAGTACATGCTGGTTCACGAACATGCTTTGGCAAAGATACGAGACGACATGCCTCTTGATCGAGCCGCGCTGATTGGTTGTGGGGTAACAACAGGAGTTGGTGCTGTTATTCATACCGCAAAGGTCGAACCTGGCACTACGGTTGCAGTAATTGGATGTGGTGGTGTCGGATTGTCATGTATCAATGGGGCTGAATTGGCGGGAGCTGGTCGAATCATAGCTATCGATACCCTTGCAAGCAAACTAGATCTTGCCAAGAAATTCGGTGCGACCGATGTCATTAACTCAAGCGAAACAGATCCAGTGGAGATGGTGCGGGAACTAACGCAAGGTGGTGTTCATTATTCCTTTGAGGCCATCGGCTTGAAGGTCACTACCGAGCAGGCGTGGAAGATGATCCGCGCCGGTGGTACGGCCACGGTTATCGGCATGATTCCCGTAGGTACTTCCATTGAGATTCACGGTCCAGAACTCTTGCGCGAGAAGCGCATTCAAGGATCGAGCATGGGTTCAAATCGTTTTCGCGTAGACATGCCTCGCTTTGTAGATTTCTACTTGGCAGGAAAGCTACACCTTGACGATCTGATAAGCGGACACATGGAACTTGGTTCAGTAAACGATGGATTTTCGCAGCTGGAAACCGGTGAGGTTGCTCGAAACGTCGTAATGTTCGAGTAGGATTCGAATGGTGCGGGCGAAGGGAGTCGAACCCTCGTCTCCAGCTTGGGAAGCTGGGGTAATGCCGTTATACAACGCCCGCTGAGCAAAACTAATTAATTGTAGTCCCGTTTTTGTATGGGATGATTTCGTTGCCCCTTGAAGAACGAAACATTGTTCGAAACACAGTTCTAGACTACGGCATGAAGTCCAATCCAAAACTCATCATCTGTTTGATCAGTCCAGCTTCGCCTTCTGCCACGGACTGTGCATCCTCTTCTGAAAGGTACTGTTCCACCTTTTCTAACTGACTGTCGGTCAAAGATTGTTCGCTGAATCGACTCATGAAGGAGAGCATGGCCGCAGCTTTTGATTGAGCTAAAGGCGATGGAAGACGGTCAATTGTGTCAATCAAGCTTTCAGGGTCGCTTTGCGCCCAAGTGCCCATCGTGAACACAAAGAAGCCCTCTTGATCAGATTCCGGCAATTGGCTCGACATTTTCATGGCTTCCAAGGGATTTCCCTTTTGGACCAACATGCTACCGACTATGCCGAATGCGACAGTCTTCGTTTTTCCTTCTCGCACCCTGGGCAGCAAATCGAGAGCCAAATCGTTGTTCTGCTCTGCAATCCGGGCAATCACCGAGACTTCTAGACCTGGACTCCCATTTGCTAAAGGCTGAGCCAATGCCGTATCAAATGCCAGTTGAGGGTTTTCCTCAGCGAGGCTCGGCAACACAGAACCTAGCAAATCTTGTTGGAAAGGCAATACCTCTGCGTCTGTTAGGATCCAATCAAGGGCTGCGGCAGGTTCGGAGCGAATCCAGCTCCAAACAACTATTTGCGCTGCGCGGTGCTTCTTCGAACCGTTTTCAATCTGCGCTATCAAAGGTGCCGCTTGCTCGGGAGCATCTCTTGCTATGGACCTAATTGCGAGTTCCAGGCCGGTGGATTGCATCTCCTCAGGCAAAGAACCAAGGTTTTCGAGAAGTGCTTGAGGATCGATGTCCGCCCAGGATTGCGTCACGGAATTCAACAAACTCTGACGCAGTGGCGAGTTTTCTAGAGCAAATGCCGCATTGAGAGCTGAAACTGGATCGGTGCTCCCCCAAATGTTTATTACTTTCAAGACAACCTCGTGACTGGATTCATTTTGAATTCCAGTGACGTAGTCGAAGGTAGCTTGTGGATTGCCTCTCACCGCCATGTGTAGCACTGAATCCAATATAGAAGCCCTAGCCTGATCATTTTTAAGCGTTCTGTTAATTTCCTCAATTACTGGCAATCCCTCCTCCTCAAACCAAGTCCGAGCCAAGGTGTGGAGCAATCCAAGTTGTGCGGGGTCATCCTGTACCGTGCCTACCACTTCATGCCATGACTCTCCTGGATTCTCAAGATAGTCGTCGGTCTTCGACGAGTTGATAAAGCGTTGCGCCTCTACTTCATTGTCGAGTTCTTTGCCGATTTGTAGAAGTATGTCCTCAGGCAAGTCATCTCTTGACTTGAATATGCCTCGCAAAGCGGCAGACCTTCGCAGTCGATCAAGGGACTTGGCATGTGCTATGGCCTCATTTACATCCGTGACAGACCATTGAAGGAAGACTGTGGTGATCAGACTGGGGTGCAATTTCTGGGCATGATCAAATGCCAGCTTTGAGTCAAGGGTAGCCAATCGCTGAAATATGGGACGTTGAACATCTAGTCGAGCATCTGGTTCAAGCGTCGAAGACTCATTGAGCATTTCGACTAGCTGGTTTTCGTCCAAATTGGATAGGTGCTGATACAGTTCAAGTGTCCGATCGAATTCGTTGTCGGTCTGCGACAAGAATGCAGGACCATCTGAATACGTGCCTCTATCGTTCGTTTGCTCGCTCCGAGTAGATTCACCGGGGTCCGTATCGATATTTGCTATAGCGTTGGGTACAGATAATTGGGTTGGAGTTGAATCGGAAGGGTTGGCCTTGTTGTATCCCAAAACTGAGAAGAAAAATATTGCTGATGTTGTAGCCCCAGCCACTAAGGAAACGACAACAATCCCTCCGATGTTGAACCAACGATTTGAAAACATGCTCATATGGGTTTTCTCTCTATGCAAATCGAAATGGGGAAACGGAATAGACGCGAGTCATGAAACAAACAAGCAGCTCCAGCGAGTCTGGATAGTCTACTCTGATTAAGCAAAACTCGTGCCAACTTGAACAGCTACGCAGATTCTTTTCTTAGATTTAAACTGGAGCAGTTCTGGAATAGAGAATGTTAGTCCGGGCAGTTGTTCGAGCGATTTGAAATTTGTACTTTGCAGCGGCATCGAGCTACCGTGTCGTCCGTCTTTCTCGAAAGGCGTCTAGCTTTCGTTGGGAATTAGGGGTAGACCGGCATCAATCTTTTTCTGGATTTCGCGATGTGCAGCTTCCAGATTGTCTGTCCGGACTTTATCCACGACATGGGTGTGAACAAGTGGTGTCTCTGCAGGGATGCGTTTCCAAAAATCTATGTATTTGCTCGGTTCAATTTCAGCCCGTGCCAGCAAGTACATTGCCAGGGAGTCTGCTTCGAGTTCTAGTCTGCGTCCATAGGTTCTTGGTGAAGTTGGATTGGAGAAAACCACTTCTGAATTGCGTGTCTCCATTCCATCTATCATTGCTTGGCCTAACATCTCGTGTCCCCTGGCGAGGTGCTGTTCTGTTGATGTCCGCGGGCGGTGTTTGGCTAATACGTGAGCTAACTCATGAGCCACAATCGACTGCAGGTCACTGTCAGACTGCGCGTATGAATACAAACCACTTGATATGAGAATGTCTTGAGTTGGCGATATTTGCGATGCCAAGTCCAGGTATGCAAGTACGAAGACGTTGTAATCGCATCTTCGAATAGGACTAAGTTCAATCGTGTAATGTGTGCTTTCACGCTGATACTCAATCGAAACAGCACCGTCTCGCGAAGCATTCTGCACTACGCTTTCGAGGTGGGAACGATAGCGGTTTCGTCCTGTGGTGGCATAGGTTCGCTGGCGCTCAAATGTCCAAAGATCTTTGTTTAGCGAATCACCATCAATCGCCCGCAATGTATCCCCTGAACGCAGTCCAGCGGCAAAAGCCGGCGAACCTGGGGTAACTCCTGTTACGTAAGGGTATTCTGTGACACCAATTTCTAAGCCCGCACTTTTGTCGATGGGATCGTCCAAGTCGTTTAAAGTGATCCATTGAACGCCAACATCCCAAATCACTCTTGAACCACACAAGTCTGAGTTGGCTGTCAGAATCGGCTGAGCAATGCCGGCGATCCGAGCCTGCCTCGACCAGTTTTCTTCAAGCAAGCGGACTCGTTTCTCAATTTGTCTAGTAGATCCACCTGGTTCGGCTAGTGGAATTTCTGGACGCGGAATCGTCACGCAACCGCTGAGCAAGATGGCAATCGTTGCAATGGCTAGACGAAACTGAATATACATATCAGAAACTTAGAAGATGCGGCCATGTGCCCTGCCAAACGTGTTGAGAGGTCGGTGAATTAATGTAGTTCTCTACTCAATTGGTTGAAATCCCGAGAGCAGCTGGTCACTTTTAATTGAAGTTGGGCTTGCGTTTTTCCTTGAACGCTTCCACTGCCTCTCGATGATCGGGAAGCCGTCTGGCGATCTGGTCTCTTATATTCTCGCGCTCCATCACCGCTTCAAGGTCTGCATCCATCGGATTGCGACTGAGCAGTTCCTTGATCATCATGACAGCCTGAGTCGGATTGTTCGCAATTTCGGTGGCTTTTTCCATTGCAACGGTTTCGAGATCCTCAGGCTCAGTGACTGCAGTAACCAATCCCATCGCTAGTGCTTCATCGGCTGGAACCATGCGACCTGTGAGGCACATGTCAGTTGCTGGCCCGAGTCCGATTAAATTGGCCAAAAGGCGAGTCGATCCTAGCTCGGGCATCAAACCCATCTTGATAAATCGAATACTGAGCAATGCATTTTTGGAGGCAATTCGAACATCGAAGGGAAGAATCATGGTCAATCCGACTCCAACTGCATAACCATTGATTGCAGCCACTGTAGGCTTGGATGATCGAAGAAAGTGTGTCAGCGAAGCGCCGCCTCGCCGAATGGTCTCACCTCCTCCTTGTTGGGTGTTCGTCCTAACGCGTTCAGCAAATCCATCAATGTCGGCACCCGCGCAGAAAGCTCGTCCCTCACCCGTCATGAGGATTGCTCCTATGGATGGGTCATCGTTCCAATGGGTGATTTGTTCTACGATTTCACCTGACATGGTTGCATTCCATGCGTTCAACTTGTGCGGGCGATTCAGTCTGATAATTCCGACTCGATCGCGACTCTCCGTCAGGATAGTTTCATGTGGCATATGTGCCTCCTTTTAATTTGCCTTCTGAACACCGACAGCTTTTGGTTACGTGAGAATTCCTTAAATGGCTGCAACCCAAAAACAGCCATCCTCTAGTTTTGTTCTGAACTATCGGCTGTCTCATCATCGGGTTCGAATTCATAGCCATTCATGGTCACAACACATTTTCCCACTACGTTTCTCAATTCCAGCATTTTCATTGCATCAACGGCTCGTTCAAGAGGAAAACCAGCACAAACGTAGGGATCAATTGCTCCGGAGTACGCCAAATCTCGTAGCTCTCCAGCCAAGCGTCGACCCAGCTCAGGGTTTCTCCGCCCTATTTCTCCTGCACGCACACCAATAACAGAAATCTCCTTGATGAGAATGAGGTTTACGGCTGCCTGCGGCCAGCGACCACTCGTGAAACCCACAGTCAGTATCCGGCCGCCGAAGTTGACGCATCGCATGCTTTCGTCGAAGACATCTCCGCCGACAGGATCCAAGATGACATCCGCTCCACCCGAGCCTGTTACTTCTTTCACTCTTTGTCGAAATCCACCTTGGCTTCCGTCCGGTAAGGTGTAGTTGATGACTTCATCCGCTCCGCGACTGGAAACAACCGCGAGTTTGTCGTCGCGACCTCCCGTACCGATTACTTTTGCTCCAAGCAGTTTTCCAACATCGACTGCGGCCATGCCCACTCCACCGGTTGCTCCATGAACCATGAGCCACTCGTCCTTTTGAAGTGATCCTCTATGTGAGAGTGCTACCCATGCAGTTTGGTACGCAGTGCCGTAGCTCGCCCCTTTGGCGTAAGACATGCTCTTGGGTAGAGGTCTGACGGAGGCAGAAGGTAAATTGATGGCTTCAGAAAAGCCGCCGGAGCGACATCCGAAGACAACTGGATCGCCAGGTTTCACGCCGGAAACGTTGGTTCCTACCGTGGCGACTTCTCCTGCACCTTCACCTCCGGGAGCAAAAGGGAGAGTCGGCTTGTGCTGATACTTCCCCTGAACCATGAGCAGGTCGGGGAAGTTGACTGAACAAGCCATTACCCGCACCTGAACCTCATCTGGTCCGGGTGCGGGAATATCAGTTTCGTCGAGCCTAATGCTCGCGATATCTTCGTTTAGTTCATGGCATCGATACGTTCGTATTCGCGCCATTACGAAATTTGCGAAACGGCACGCTGCGCCATCACACCTACGAGATGCGCACGATACTCCGCTGAAGCATGAATATCAGAATTGAAATTCGAACTATCAATGGAAATGCCGCTAATTGAACCCGAAGAAAAGTCTGCGGAAAGTGCATCCTCCATCGCCGTTACTCGAAACACGCAAGTCTCAGCGCCTGTCACGGCGACCCGAACGTTGCCGTTGGTTTCGGAGACCATGACTCCCACTACTGCATAACGAGAGGCCGGATTCGGGAACTTGACATAGGCAGCGCGAGACGGCATGGGAAACTCCACTGCTGTGACCACTTCACCATCGTTGAGAGCTGTCTCGAACAAACCCGTGAAGAACTCGTCTGCGGGGATCGTTCGGTCGCTAGTGTGTACAGTTCCATTCAGACCGAGGACGGCGGCGGGGTAGTCCGCCGCTGGGTCGTTGTTGGCTATGGAACCTCCAAGTGTCCCTCGATTGCGTACCTGGGGATCTCCAATTCCGCTTGCCAAATAGACGAGAGCTTCAATTGTCGAGTCAGCTGCCACTTCATTGTGTCTTGCCATTCCTCCAACTTTTATGGACGTGCCCGAGGTCATCACACCCTTCAGACTTTCGATTCCTGCCAGATCAATAACGTCATCGACGTTAGCCAATCTTTGCTTTAGAGTGGGGATCAAAGTCATTCCACCTGCAAGATATGTAGCCTCGCCGCTAGACGCATGCAATTCCTGGGCTTCTTGGGTCGATCCCGCCTTGTGGTATCGAAATGAGTACATGTCTAACCTCCTTGAATTGCTCGCCAAACGGTTTCAGATGTCGCCGGCATTGGAAGCTCCTTGATGCCCAGCGCATCCGTGATCGCATTCATCACAGCCGCTGTTGCGCCTATGGCTCCTGCTTCGCCGCAACCTTTGACTCCTAACGGATTATGGGTGCAAGGCGTCGAGGTTGTGTCAACAACAAAATCAGGAAGATCGTCGGCTCGAGGCATGGTGTAGTCCATGTAGGATCCAGAAACGAGTTGACCATCCGCATCGTAGATTCCATGTTCCAGCAGTGCCTGTCCAATACCCTGAGCGAGCCCGCCATGAACTTGGCCTTCCACAATCATGGGATTGATTACGTTTCCGAAGTCATCTACTGCGACGAATGAAACAATAGAAGTCGTTCCTGTTTCCGAATCGATTTCCACCTCGCAGATATGAGTACCTGCTGGATATGTGAAATTGGCCGGATCGTAGAAGGCTTTCTCGGACAGACCGGGTTCGAGTTCGTCTAGAGGGAAGTTTCCGGGAACGTAAGCCGAAAATGCCACTTCGCCAAAGGACAGTGATTCGTTGGAATCGGGGATTGTGAATATTCCATCATCAAACGACACCTTGTCTTCGTTGGTTTCCAGCATATGGGCGGCAATCTTTGTTGCTTTGGCGATGATCTTATCCGTGGCAGTTGAGATCGCAGATCCCCCAACCGCGATGGAACGAGACCCGTATGTTCCCAGTCCGTAGTCTGAACGTCGAGTGTCTCCATGAACGACGGAAACGTTTTCAAAGGGGATGCCCAACTTGTCCGAAACGAGTTGAGCGAAGGTTGTTTCGTGCCCTTGTCCGTGACTGTGTGCTCCGGTCATCACCGTAACTGAACCTGTGACATCCACTCGAACTTCGGCCGACTCAAAGAGTCCCACACCGGCGCCGAGTGAAAGCGCTACTTGCGACGGTGCAAGCCCGCAAGCCTCAATATAGCATGAAAAGCCAAGCCCTCGCTTCTTTCCCTCTGCTTCCGATTGGGCTTTTCGTGCTGCAAAGCCAGCGTAATCTGCGTAATCCAACGCCTTGTCTAGACTTGCGGCATAGTTCCCGGTGTCATACGTGAGGGCTACCGGAGTTTCGTAGGGGAAGTCTTCGGGTCTGATGAAGTTTCGTCGACGCAAGTCAGCTACATCGGTGTTGAGCTCTCGGGCTGCAGTTTCCACGAGCCGTTCGACGACGTAGGTTGCTTCCGGTCTCCCGGCTCCTCTATAGGCGTCAACGGGAGCCGTGTTAGTGAACACTGCCTGTACTTCAACGTAGATTGCGGGTGTCTTGTACTGCCCCGCCATCAGGGTTCCGTAGAGGTAGGTGGGAACGCTCGATGCGAACGTCGACAGATAGGCTCCCATGTTGGCCGTAGTCTTGACTCTTAACCCCAGAAAATCGCCTTCTTCGGAGAGAGCCAATTCCGCATGAGTCACATGGTCTCTGCCATGTGCGTCGGACAAGAACGATTCCACTCGGTCAGCGGTCCACTTGACAGGTCGCCCAACTTTGGCCGAAGCCCATATCACAGCCGTTTCTTCCGCATACACGAAGATCTTCGATCCAAATCCGCCTCCCACATCGGGGGAAATCACATGCAATTTCGCTTCGGGCGCAATGTTGACAAATGCAGCTAGAACCAGACGTTCCAAGTGCGGGTTTTGTGACGTGGTATGCAGCGTGTATGTCTCTGACGCGGCATCGTAGGAGCCCAACGCAGCACGTGGCTCGATTGCGTTGGGAATCAATCGATTGTTTACGATGTCGAGTGATGTCACGTGCGCGGCGTTTTCGAATGCGGCGTCCGTTGCAGCCTTGTCCCCCAACTCCCAGTCATACGATCGGTTCGAGGGAACGCTCTCGTGAATTTGTTCACTTTGCGTGGCAGAAGCCACATCCAGCACAGGATTCTGCATATCAAACTCGGCAACAATTGCTTCCGCTCCGTCCTTGGCCGCCTTCACAGTCTCGCCAATGACGAGTGCATAAGGTTCGCCAACATAGTTGACTCGTTCCGTCGCGATCGGTGGATGCGGAGGTGCGACCATGTCTGAACCGTCTTTGGATTTGACCAACCAACCACAGGGCAGGTCGCCAATTTCGTCCTTCGCGAGGTCCGCGCCGACAAATGCCGCTACCACCCCAGGTGTCGAAAGAGCACCCGAAGTGTCGATACTCTTGATTGTGGCCCTGGCGTGAGTTGACCTTACGAACACACAGTAGGTCTGATTGGGAACATTGATATCGTCGGTATATCTACCGGTACCCGTGATGAATCGAGCATCCTCAGTTCTTCGGACGGATGCGCCTATTCCAGTTTCTGTTGCCATCACATCCTCCTACATGTTCCGTTGTGCCGAAAGCACAGCTTTGACGATATTGTGGTAGCCCGTGCAGCGACAGAAGTTTCCATCCAGTCCTTTGCGAACCGCATCGCCATCTAGCGATTCCGACGCGTTCACCAATCCGATGGCCGCCATGATCATGCCAGGCGTGCAAAAGCCGCATTGCAGTGCGTGATGTTCATTGAAAGCCTCCTGCATGGGATGTAAGCTACCTGGTTCTCCGATACCTTCGATCGTAGTAACCTCGCTTCCCGCAGCTTGGGCAGTAAGAACTGTGCATGCCTTGACGGCCTTTCCGTCCAGGTGCACAGTGCAACTACCGCACTGACTGGTGTCGCATCCAATGTGGGTTCCTGTGAGATTTAAGTTCTCACGAAGGGTTTCGGAAAGAAGAGCATTGTCATTTACAGACAGTGCATGCTCCTTCCCATTTACAGAAAAGGTAACGTCTACCATTCCATTCTCCTTGTTGGGGAATCTATGTTTGAAGGGTCCATCGTTCGACGAACTTTGTGAAAAAGTGGGTTGTCAGCTTGTCAATTACTCCGCCGATAAGCCTCGAACCGATTTGTGCCAGTTTTCCGCCGACTACTCCGTTGACGACGTAGTGCATCTGGGTTTCAGGTCCGTGGTCTTCGAGCGAAATCGAGGCGGATCCCTTTCCAAAGCCTGCGGCTCCGCCGGTAGCGCTAACTTCCAAGGTGTAGCTTGTGGGAGCTACGACATCGACCATTTGGATGTTGGCTGAAAACGTGGTGCGAACCGGGCCAATTCTGGCTCGAACTTTGGCAAGGTATTGATGCTCGGAGACTTGGGTCATCTCCTGGCATCCGTCGATGCATTCCTTGAGTACTTCGGGATCCAACAGTGCGTCCCACACCTCCTGACAGGGTGCTGGAATATTGGATTCACCTTGAAACTCCACGAGGCTCCTCGTTCCTCAATGCAACTGGACATGAGCGTCAATTCTGACGGATCCTTTCCTTAAGGACGGCCTGCTGGCTGTCCGTCTAGGTTCAAACAATAATACTCTTGTGAGTTCTCATCTAGTCTGAAAATTGAAATAAATGACAGATCTAGCGCTCACTTGAACGTTTCACCATCGAAAGAGTCGACGGTCGCAAAACTCGATACCGGATTGCGTCGTAGCCTTGTGAGTTGTTTGACAGGTTTGCCTATGGGTAATAGAGCGCTCACCGCGTAGCGTTCGGGAATGTTGAAGAGTTTCTTCACATCCGCTTCGAAGGGCGCGAGAAACGTTGTGAGCGTTCCTCCATAGCCTTCGCTACGAGCGGCCAACAGGATGTTCCAAGCGAACGGGTAGATCGATCCGCCCGATACGACTCCCACACGGTCTAGTTCACTGTCCATGGACGCAACAACGGCTAGGTCCACAAGGACTAGCAAGAGCACTGGCGCGTCGACAAATTGCCGCGCGTATGACGGAGGAAGATCGGCGTTGTCGATGTCAGCCTGCGTCACTTGGGAGGAATTGATGGTATTGAAAGGGTTTTCGCCGGCGTTTACCTGAGCCCGGTATCGGCTCATTACAGAGGTCACAATCGGCACGAGTGTCTCACGCTTGGCTTGGTCCCGTATCACAATGACACGCCAGCCTTGACGATTGCCGCCACTCGGCGCAAAACGGGCGTTGTCCAGAATCCTCGCCAGAACATCATTTGGGACTTTATCAGATGTGAATTGCCTCGCCGCGAACGTAGTCCGCATGACCTCATAGAGTTCCATGTCAAGTATTTTTCCTGTTAGCTAATAGTGAGCCTGGCTCCACGTTGGGACGAATGAGATCCAGAGGAATAGAGAGTCCATTTGCTTGTACGATCCTACAGTGAGATCGTTCCATTTCTCTTGGCTCCCTAACACCGCACGAATGTGCAATGGTGCCTACTTCGTGCTGAATATTTTGTGCATAGTGCATCACACGAAGAGACTTGTCCTTCACGTCTAGACCCTTCTGCAAGCTCTTGTTGTGAGTAGTAACACCTGTTGGGCAGGTATTTCGGTCGCATTGAAGTGCCTGAATACAACCGAGAGAAAACATGAACCCTCGAGCAGAAGTCACAAAATCCGCTCCCATGCACAAAGCCCAGGCGACTTCGACCGGTGTGATGAGTTTCCCGCTGGAGATTACTCGAACACGTTCTCTTAGACCATAACCGCGCAGTGTGTCGTCAACAAGAGGTAGGGCTTCCCGAATGGGCAGTCCCATGTTGTCGATCAAACTCATTGGAGCAGCTCCGCTACCGCCGTCTGCGCTGTCTACAGCGATGAAGTCGGGTGCAGATTCCTCTCCTCGGGCCACGATCTCTTCGCAGACTTCTTCGATCCAATCTGCCGAGCCGATCACAGCTTTGAATCCTGTCGGTTTTTTGGTTACGTTTCGAATGTGAGCTACGTAATCCAAGAGATCGGAAGTATTTTCGATTTCGACGTGGCGATTAGGGCTTATAGAACTCTTTCCTACTTCAATGCCACGAATTTCTGCAATTTCTTCGGTAACTTTCGCAGCGGGAAGAATTCCGCCTTTGCCGGGCTTTGCACCCTGCGAGATTTTGATCTCGAACATTTTCACCGCATTCTGTTGAGCCAATTCAGCTAGTCCTTGATCGGACAAGTTGCCGTTTTCATCTCGACAACCGTACTTTGCGGTACCAATCTGAAAGACTATGTCCGCACCACCAGCCAGATGGTGTTCGCACAGTCCACCTTCTCCCGTGTTCATCCAAATATTTGCCATTCGCGCTCCATTCGACAGCGCGATGGCTGCGGGTCGTGAAATCGCCCCGTAGCTCATTGCGGAAATGTGGAAAAACGATTTGACCTTGTAGGGGATGGGAACATAGGGTCCAATGAGAAGTGAATCGGGCTCTGCAGCGTCTTCTGAAAGGGTGGGATAGGCGGTGTTTGCAAAGATGATCGTTCCTGGCTTTTTGAGATCTCTCGTAGATCCGAACGGAACGACATTGCTTTCGTTTTTGGACGCTTTATACACCCAGGATCTCTCGGCTCGATTGAAAGGCATTTCCTCGCGGTCCAAAGCGAAGAAATACGCCCGGAAAAAGACACCCAGGTGTTCGAAGAAGTCTCGGAATCTTCCAATAACTGGAAAATTGCGACGAATGGCGTGCCTGCGCTGGGTGATGTCGCGTACATACAAAACGACAATCAGCAGAGCAGCTATGCCAACTGCGAACACAAACAGCTGAGCAAGGAATTCCACCAAGCTTACGACTGTCGTTGATTCGTCCATGTCTAGTATTTGTTAAATGGAGAGGACCTGCACTCGTTCGGTTTGGTCGTGATGACCACACATCAATTTGGTCAAACTGTCGTGCGTTATTGGCTTGTCTCCGATGTACTACTTATCGGATTAAGACGACCGGAGATATTGAGCGAGTACTTTTCATCTTTTGGCTCGTCAGTACCGTGCCGAACATCGAGCTGCTTCAAATTGGACTCGTGATCTTTGCGTCGAATGCGATACCTTGAAACAAGCCATATTGCCAATAGGTTCAAGACACAGAACAACGGCAGAAATAGTGTGGCCAAATTGACTCGATGCTCCATTGTCATATCGGCCAAGGTTTGAACCGAGTCCATGCCAACAAGAGTAAGGATAAATCCTGCAGAAAAAATACCTCCGGCCGAAATGGCTTTCGCACCGAATGAACGAGCCGCGAAGAACAAGCCCTCCGATCGTCGTTCCGTCTGGATTTCACTCTCTTCAACCACATCCGCCATCATGGAATCCAACATCATGGAACCAATAATGATGCAAGCCACCTCAACGACAATGAATCCCGTATAGATAGCCAAAGACGAGTACGAACCTAGGCCTGGCCAATAGCCCAGCAACAACAGGACATAGGGAATCGGATACAGCGCGATATACGTCACGATCGTAACGATGGCTGCCTTTTTCTTCTCTAGGGCTTTCCCGAGAATCGGTCCTACTACATACGCAATGAGTGGAGCGATGAGCACGCCTAACGCAGTGATAGCAATTTGAGATCCCGAGAATCCAAAGAAATACGTAGTGTTGTATAAGTAGAGGGCGGTGCTCAGTCCTGCTGCGATCCCGCTGATCAGTCCATACCCAAACAGGGTCGCAAAATTTCTATTGTGGAGAGACTGGAAAAGTTGCTTGAGTTCATTGCCAATCTCTTTCATTCGGAACTTCTCTTTGGGTTGAGGCAGATTCATCGCGAATCGTTGTGTCCCCAATGATGAAACTATGATCGCTATTGAGATGAGGATAGCGCCGAATGTGGAAAAAACTTTGTAGCCCGTGTGAGAGGAAATTCCGTAAGCACCCACCCAAACCGAAAAGTTGATTAAGTGAATTCCGTTGCCCCCGTACCAGCCCATCATCTGGCGCAGTGCAAGCCAACGACTGCGACGATCGTAGTCTGTTTCGAGTTCTGGGAGCTGCGCGACGGAAGGAACTTCAATGAGAGTCGTACCTGTTCGAATCAAAATGCAGAGCACCAAGAAGTACCAGAATCCATTTGACTCGTTGATTTCGATTATGGGATTGAAAATCAACCAAAATGACAAGGGAAAGATGAGGAGCGAGGAGTACATGAACGGGTGCCGTCGTCCAAGGCGCGACTTGGTCTTGTCGGACCAGTGGCCTAGAAACACATCGGAGAAAGCATCCCAGATTACGCCAATTCCGATTGCCAACGCAGCACTGGCGGCAGGAATTCCCAGTACGTGGGTTGCAAAGATTAGTAATAGGTAGCTAAATGCGTAGTTTTTGATTCCGAACGCAATAGAAGCGGATCCGTAGAACCAATGCAGAGGATTGAGTTCAAGTAGCGGTTTTGACATTCGAGAGATCAGCTACTCACGCAATAGTTGACGCGGGCTACGTCTTGAATTCCGAGATCATTGCCGAGATTGAGGTCTTCGCGTCGCCGAACAGCATTCGAGTGTTGGATCCAAAGAAAAGAGGATTGTCAATACCTGCAAATCCCGATGCCATGGTTCTTTTTAGCACGAAAACGGTCTTGGCCTCATCCACATTGATTATGGGCATGCCGTAAATGGGGCTATTCTCGTCGGTTCGCGCTGCAGGATTGACGACATCATTGGCGCCGATTACGACTGCCACGTCAATCGAATCGAGGCGAGGATTGATGTCGTCCATTTCTATGAGTTGGTCATAGGAGACATTGGCTTCCGCCAGGAGTACATTCATATGTCCTGGCATTCGTCCGGCGACTGGGTGGATCGCGTACGACACTTCGGTTCCGTTGGATTCCAGCAGCTCGCCTAGCTCGCAGAGTACGTGTTGAGCCTGAGCCACAGCCATACCGTAGCCCGGAACGAATGCAACCGAAGAAGCCGCTTCGAGAATTAGAGTTGCGTCCTCCGCCGAAATGGGATGAACTTCCCCATCGACTTCTGTTGCCGCTTTAGCGGCTCCAAAGCCGCTGAATAAAACGTTGGGTAGGGAGCGATTCATCGCTTTGCACATGACATTCGTGAGGATGAATCCTGCAGCGCCGACAAGCGAACCAGCAACGATCAAGATCACGTTGTTGATAGCAAATCCCGCGGCGCATGCGGCCAGTCCTGAGTAGCTGTTCAGAAGTGAAATCACAACTGGCATGTCCGCGCCGCCAATTGGTATGACAGCCATGATTCCCAACAGGCACGCCAAGCCGATTACAGCGTAGAGATACGGAGAGTTGTGTGCAGGCTCCAATACGAACATTACGGCACACGTGATGAGTGCGATGAGAATTCCGGAATTGACAAAGCGCTGACCCGCGAAAACTAGCGCTCGACTGGTAATGGCTTCAGAGAGTTTGCCCCATGCGATGGCGCTGCCCGAGAACGTCATTCCTCCAATCAAGATCGAGAGAACAACTGTTATCGCAACAAACAAGTTGACCGTTCCAAACAGCGCAACCCAACCGACGAGCAGGCTCGCGCCACCTCCCAGTCCATTGAATACCGCGACCATCTCCGGCATCGCAGTCATGGCAATCAATCGAGATGCGGCCACTCCTATTACGATGCCAATCGCAACGCCCAACAATATCCAATTCCAGTCGAGAATTTGGTTGGAAAGCAGGGTCGCAATAATCGCAATTAGCATCCCAACTGCGGAGAACAAATTTCCCTTTCGGGCGGTTACCGGTTTGCCGAGGAGCTTTAGCCCGAAGATGAAGAAAGCAGCCGCAACTATGTACGCTGCGTTTATGTAAAGGTGGTCCAACAAGGTCTGTTAGTCCAACTGGATATAGACGCGAAAACGCACAATCAAGCTAGAAGAGTTAACCGTTGTCTCCTCGTTTTTTGAACATACCCAACATTCGATCTGTTACTAGATAGCCGCCGACCACATTGATCGTGGCGAACGCAACTGCAATGACTCCTAGAAGGATGGCAAGTCTAGGAGACGCAGCTCCCGCGCCCGCCGCAAGCAAAGCGCCTACCAAGGTAATGCCGGAAATAGCGTTGGCACCTGACATCAGTGGTGTATGGATTGTCGCTGGCACTTTCGAGATGAGCTCGAATCCCAGAAAGATTGACAACAGGAGGATCAAACCTAGAAGAATTGCTTCCATCAAAAATTACTTTCCGTTGCTAAAGGCGTGTAACACCTGGCCGTCTCTTGTGAGTACGCAAGCTTTTGCGATGTCGTTTTCAGGATCCAAATTGATGGTTCCAGGTTCATCGGAATTGAACTCTCGAATGAAATGAACCAAATTTGACGAGTACATCTCACTGGCATGCCCCGCCACATGGGATGGCAAGTTCCCGAGTCCTATGATCTTGACTCCACCGCATTCGACGATCTGATTCAACTGCGAACCTTCGACATTGCCTCCGGTTTCCACAGCCATGTCTACCACGACACTCGTCTCGTCCATGGATCGAATCATATCGGATGTCACGATTTTGGGTGCCCGTCTTCCAAACACTTGCGCAGTTGTTATGACTACATCGGAACGGGCCACCACTTTAGCCATTCCTTCGCGTTGCATTTCGATCTGTTCGGGTGTGAGTGCTTTTGCGTAGCCTTGTTCCGTCTGCCCAGTCTCGCCTATGTCAATTTCAACAAATTTGGCACCCAACGAGCGGACTTCCTCGGCAACGACCGGACGAGTGTCAAATGCCTCAATTCGCGCTCCAAGTCGATGTGCGGTCGCAATTGCCTGAAGTCCAGCGACCCCTGCTCCAATTACAAACACCCTTGTTGGTGAGATCGTCCCTGCTGGAGTGATCATCATTGGTAAAATGCGAGGATG
>JAPOXO010000061.1 GCA_026707045.1 Gammaproteobacteria bacterium
CTCAATGAGCGGATAGCGCGCTGAAATCTTTGCTCCACAATAAGCGCACTCGCCTCGAAGAAAAATCCAGCTCACAATGGGAACCATGTGCAACGGGCTTAATGGAGTCAGACAAGCGGGACAGTGTGACCGAGGGACAAACAGATTAAAGGGGGATTGAGCGGGAACGTCGATGTTCAACAGCTCGAAGGCTTCGGCGCGAAGTTTGGTTTCGGTCATTGAGGGGATGCGAGAGATGATTACGTTTAGGAGGCTACCGAATATGAGCCCCAGAACAACTGCAAGCACGTATACAAACCACTCGTCCATTGAAGAATTAAACCATTTTGCGCCGGGAGTCCCGCACAGGTAGATCGGGTCACGCTCGTGAAGTCGGCAACTCAGGGAGTCCCTAGATGGAGAATATAATTCTCAGTCCGCTGACGTGCCGGAATAGCTCAGTTAGGCAGAGCGACTGATTCGTAATCAGTAGGTCCGCAGTTCGAATCTGCGTTCCGGCACCAGAGTTTATAGGTTTCCGTGCGTTTAGCCGCGATAGCGAATTGTTAAGTCGTTGATTAGTTGGTGCCAAACTATGCGAAACAAAACGAAGGACTTGTGCTTAAAGACGTCTTTGAAATTAAATTTGAACCGCGTCAAACTCCATTCTTGGATGATGCGACCGTTCGAAACTTCGTAGCCAAGGATCTAAAAGCTCGTCAGGCCTAGCGCAATGCTCACACTGGGTTGGCAAGAAGTGAATACAGAAATTTGTAACAATATTGGGTGGCGAGATTTGCGCACTCGAGAAAACTGTTCATACATCATAGGATTTCTTTTCCTGAAATATTGGCGATGATTTTTCTTTCAATCACGAACATAATCGGTTTTTGAATCGAGACAAGGTGGGTCTAAAATTTTTATCGATTACTCTACTAAGGTCAGCATCTTGCCGCCGTTGATAGCTAGTATCGCAATTGCCGCAAGTTGTATAGCTATTTTTCTTTGGTTATTAGCTTATTACCCCGACTGGGCCGCAGCAAGGAATGTATTCAAGACGGTGGGGTTTCTGGCCTTGCTCACGGCTGTCTACTATTTGATTCTCAACTTCACAGGATTCTCTTGGGATTCAACTTGGATTCCTTGATCCACCTAAGGCAGTTTCGAACGAATCCTGTTACAGTTGTCGGCAATTGCAATGAAGGTAGGTGTGTTCCACTATGACATTACGTGTGCCAGATAGGTCTCTTGCGCTAACCTTTCGCATCGTAGTGGGCCAGTAGGGCAGATTTTTCGCATTGTCAGCAAGTATCCGCGACACTTGTTATACGGAAAATCGAGCACTTGGAAGTGCTGATGCACTCTTGCTAAACTTTTCTAGTGGCGAACGAGTCGCATCCGTCCAGCAGTGAATATTGGACAGACTGGATGCGAACCACGGTGTGACAATCTGAAAAGGAATTGACATACGCTAGCGGACCGTGAACCGAACTTGATTGGGCTTTTGGTCTAACAAGCAAGACGGGACAATAACGAGTAGATGAAGCATATTCAACAAGGAAAAAATTGAGCCCAACTGAATCGAAGTTTGTAACAGAGAAACCATCGCCTGCTGCGAGCCTTGAAGCAGAGCTATGGGCTGCGGCAAATGCTTTGCGTGGATCAATGGATGCTGCGGAATACAAGCATGTCGTGCTGGGTTTGATATTTCTCAAGTACGTCTCCGATGCGTTCGAGGAACGTTATGCAAAGGTATTAACGGAATGGGGTGAAGAAGCGGCGGAAGATCCTGACGAGTACAAAGCAGAGAACATTTTCTGGATCCCCAAAGTTGCACGCTGGTCTCAATTGAAGTCCAACGCTCGTCAATCGACTATCGGACAGCTCGTTGATGATGCGATGGTTGCCATAGAGCATGACAACCCAGTACTAAAGGATGTCCTGCCCAAAGACTACGCCCGACCAGCTCTCGATAAACAATGCTTAGGTCAGCTCGTTGACATGATCGGGAACATCTCGGTCGGAAACGAGGAGGCTCGATCGAATGATGTGCTAGGCAGCGTGTACGAGTACTTCCTGAGTCAGTTCGCTGGAGCCGAAGGCAAGAAGGGAGGAGAGTTCTATACTCCTCGTTGCATCGGTCGGCTTCTGGTCGAGATGCTCGAGCCATCTTCCGGGCGGGTGTACGATCCTTGTTGCGGCTCGTCA
>JAPOXO010000068.1 GCA_026707045.1 Gammaproteobacteria bacterium
TCCCAATACAGCTGCACTCCTATAAGTTCTCGTAATCGAAGGGTAATCTAGACTGTATTGAGCTTCGGAGAGTCCCTCAACGACACTTGTTTCAAGGATTCTCGTCCGCCAAAAAGTGTAAGGCCTGTATTGCAGTTCAATCGGTCTAGATGAAGCCACTTTCGCGGTGCAGGGAACCAGGATAGCCTGCCTGTACATTTTAGCTCGTGCTGCCAACATAGTAGTGGTTTCGAGGTATCAGGGATATAGCTTCAACAAAGTAGTGCTATTGAATATTCGCTCGACTAGCGGGCTCGCCGATTGGTCCTCAAGAGTGGTTCTACCCTCTAGTAATGTTCGAGGCGTCAAGAATGTTTTGTTAGCGAAGGGAATAGCACCACCCTGAGCTTTAAGAGATGTTTCTCGACAGCTTGAATCAGTAGAAGCGCACGATGCGTTGGAGAAGAATTTGCCGAACATCTGCGCTCTGCCGACAATCTCAATATACTCTCAGCTGTGCTTGGGGATGCAGAAATGAGTCGTAGATATGATCGGCTCCTGGCCGAAATGGAAGCCTTAGTGAATCAGTTGGCTAACCGGGTGCCGCAGCCACAATGGATACAAATCCGACAACTTCGAGCGTATCGTCATGTAGAGAGGACCATAAGTCAGGCTATTGTTCAGAAGCTTGCTCGTATGGTTAGCACGCTTGATGCTACGCGTATATTGTTAAACCATGGATTTGTTCAGGAGCAGGCATCACTACAGAGAGTCTTGGAAGAAATCCAAGAAGACATTTTGTTTCTCACCGTTGGGATTCTTCGCAATGAAGAAGATTCACAACTACATCAGCGGTATCTGGATGTCTTTTTTCAAGAAGAGTTCGATGCCGACACTGCAATAGGATCATCACAAAAGCGATCAACGGTTCCTCGAAAGAAAATACAGGCATATTTGTCTCGGCACGGATTCTCTCCCTTTGATCCAAGTACCGGAAAGGAACTGCTGCGGACCATTAGTAATGTGTATTCCGGTTATATTCACGCCGCATCTCCTCACGTTATGGAAATGTACGTTGGAAGCACCGGTCGATTTCATATGCGAGGATTGAAGGGCACCCCAATCTACGATGAGCATCAAGATGACTTGCGGAATTACTTTTTTAGAGCAATTTGGGCTTGTGCTTTTGCGGCCAAATCTTTTGGCGACGAACCACTTTTCGAAAGATACCGTAATCTACAAAGGGAGTTTGATCGATTGGACGGAACCAGCTAAGCGAAAGAGTAAATTTGGTGGATGCATCGACTCTTCGAGACATTCATTCGGAGAAGACGACCGTCCTCTGTAGACAAGTCAGAGGACGCTTTCTTCGTTCCCTTCTAGATTTTCATGTACTGACCACAAATAGAGGGAATCGAAGCATGCTGTTTTAAGCGGCATGTTGTCATCAGCTATCCGCATGGAATGGAAAAACCCTGCTCAATGTTGGATGAGAAAAAGAACAGGTCGCAATAATGTCTAACGAGAGATTGAGTGTTTTTTGGTGGCAGCTCGCATTTTGCTTTGGATAACCAAAAGGACACTATCTAGATGTGCCAGACGTCTGTTGAAGAGCTATGGCCACGAACTCCGATTCGCGACTTGTTTCGATGCAGGGTAACGCAGAAGCGCCATGTGAGTTCGACGAGAAAGCGTATTTACTATTTCATGCCTTGTGGAGCTAGGGCCATTGCACATGGCTCAGTGACTTAAGGGTCTGCGTCCTCATCGATGTTGATTTCTAGAGGCGGTACACCAACCACCATTTAAAACAGAAAAACCACTAGCATAATTGGAAGCTGACTAGTCATGACAGATTATCGGCAGGTGCTCAATTAGATGTTTTTCCAGGTAAATTCGACTGCTCACTTTCTCAAGGAATTTGAACAGGCGTGTCAGTGGCTTCAATTAACAAAAGGAAGAACTCGAGACTACGAAAATCTCTTGCGCGAGTTTGACGCATCCGAACCCCCTTCTGAGGAACATCTAATGGCTTACTTTGAGAGTTTCGACCTTGTTGAGCTTTGGCACTTGTGGCATCCTCACTCGGATCAATTTCCTGGCCTGCGGGAAAAACTGCAGCATATTTTCAAGAAGGGCCACGTGTTAAGTGACGACGAACGCAAGACACAAAAGAGTGATCAGTCACGAAGCGAATCC
>JAPOXO010000098.1:0-1518 GCA_026707045.1 Gammaproteobacteria bacterium
CTTGTTCAACAGCGGTTTTCTCATAGGCTTTTGCCTGTTCAAATGCTTCAGGATGTTGTTCCTTAAGCCTGACCCACTCGATCTTTTGTTGAAAAAAGCAAAATGTACAACCGCTTCGTGTGCGCCATGAGTAGTACTGTGGCAAACCGAGTCCGGCACCCTCCAAAATATCCAATACACCGGCTTTGTCAATTCCCGCATCCTTGAATGGTAGTGTAATGATCAGTTTTTTGTTTTTTGAAGAATACCCTTCTCTGAATTCCTCATCACTTCGTATAGCTACGTAGCTATAGACGGTAACTCCCTGCTTCAGCAACGGACGAATCCATTGTTCAAATGGTCGTAACTTAAGCTGCCGAGTACACCATCGACTTTGGGGAGAGGGCAAGTAGTCGTTGTATTGCTTAAGCCAAAAGTCAAAGTCCCTATCAGGATTCAGTCGCAAAATTGTCTTACCTAGGAAACCCTCCAAGCGACCCAAGTATTCATAGACTTCAGGCAACTCCTTTCCGGTGTCAGTGAAGAAGTACTCGATGTCGAGATCTGGTTGGTGTTGTCTCATGTACACGGCAAGTGCGGCACTATCCCGTCCTCCCGATAGCCCCAGAACATGCTTTTCCTTGTCACTCATTCGAAATTAGATCCTCTGCCGCAAGTTCAGTATTAGAGCTTGGCTCGGACATGTAACGCAGACTCAGTTCGGCAAGTGCGGCCAAGATGACTTCTTGACGATTTGAATCAGAATCGGCTAGCAAATTTTGCATTCGTAGCACGAGATCATCGATCGCAGCTCGGTCCGTATCTCCAACATCGAACTCTTCATGGACTGGAGCAGGACGTCCATTTAGGCCGACTATCACTGCCATTGCGTTCCGCTTCTCAGGTCGTCCCTTGACGCGAGCAAATGTTTCTATACGCAGGAATTTTTGGGCCAATTCAGCAATCTCTACCATCGATTTATCAAAATCCAGATCCACCCAATCTCGTGGAGGTTTATTTGCGACAAGGCTGGCTATACCTTCGAATGCCGCTTCGCTGCCGTCGAATTGAGCAATTCTTTGCACAAAGGCCTCGACACGAAAATCTCCGGCGGTTTGCTGAACATTCCGAGCACGACACTTAAGTTCTTCAATGGATTGAGGTGTCAAATTAGGTACTTGCAACTCACAAAGCATCGTATCTTGCAATCGGTGCAACATCGAAGGGTAGGCAAGCACCAGTTCCTGAAGACCTTCCTTCAGACTTTCGACGAGATTTGCGGAAGAATCCGCTTCATTCGCGCTAGCATCCTTTAATTTAACGGCGGGGAGATCATTGAACAGGAACTGATTGGGGTCCCGTGCACGCTTGAAGATTTCGCGAAAACGCACAGCATTATCCGACAACTGCATTGTGCGCTTCGTCCAATTGGGCAATCGGTCGAATATAGCGACAAGTCCACGGGCAACATCGATCGGTTCGGGATGTACCAAACCAACATCGTCATTCAGCGTACCGACGATATCCGCCATTCCTGAC
>JAPOXO010000098.1:1528-2073 GCA_026707045.1 Gammaproteobacteria bacterium
GATACATCTGACAGTACCATCCAGCGAATTTGAATCGCTGCAGGATCCTTTGCCAAATACTCAACATCAACGTCGTCAAACTGTGCTCGAAACACTCCCTCTCTATAAACGGCCAAATGCTGAATATTTGATTGAATAAATGCAACTGCCAAAACTGTCATCAACCCGTCTTTAACGCCGAAGGGCTGATCTCTCCACACTTGGAAGATTTCGGAAACATCAACTGCTCTATGCGCATTCGATTTGATGTACTCAACGGCCGCATTCCATATTGGCGCTAGTCGACAGGGGTCAGCAGTCAACGGCGGTACGAACTTCCACCTATCTTGCTCATATGTGTAGAGCTGAGTCGCGAGGAGCAATGAGGCGAGGAGACCTCCTTCTCCCGGATAGCCATTTATTCCTAACCGACGCTCTCCGACATTGAGGACCATCCGCCGCAGCAGTGCGTTTTGTGCCGCAATTGCACTACCCGAAGGCTTGTCTCGATTCAGCAGTTCGTTGAGAAGCCTTGGACTCTCGCAGAATCGTTCATCTGCAAGGTC
>JAPOXO010000105.1 GCA_026707045.1 Gammaproteobacteria bacterium
ATCCCTATCGCTTCCCGCAGGTTTTTGCGATGCCCTTCCGGTTGGTGTGCAGGCCACGGCGCCAATTCGCCAAGACCTTAAACTCTTGCAGATGGCGAAGGCTATGGAATCTGTTACCAATTTCCAATCGCAGCTTCCTCCTCTGAACAACGCAGAGGATTGAGCGCAATCTATGATTTTCGACACGATCAAGTTTGCCGCTCGAGGAGTGAAATTCCATTACTCGGCGCAACGAGATTCAAAGAGTCTGCTTTCGGAGCTCAAGAAGCTGTCGTTCCTTAGAGCCGTCTTTGGCAAGACCAACAGAATTGTTGCTTTGGTCTTCAAAGATAAAGCAATCCTGTTTCGAATGCGCTTTCCATTCATTCACTTGGGAAAGCCGATTCTATATGTGTCAATTCAGGACAACGAGCAAAAGGCCGAAGTTCATGGGTCCTTCACTTTTGCGGTCTACGCAAGGGTACTTTTTTGGCTATTGATGCTTTTTTCCGTGGGGTTCTTAGTCATTTCATCCTTTAGGCTCTATACAGCCATTCAAGACAATGCAACAACCCTCTTCTACATTGCAGTCATTTTTCGGATGATTGTGGGACCGCTAGTCGCATACATCACATTTTCTTGGTTTCACTGGACCTGGAAAAACTGCTACTCCGACATGGCCGACATAGCAAGCGGACTTGAGCAAGCGTCCTCCAAAGAAAGCGGTCCCTGAAACAAAGTTCTAGCAGCCAGTGGGGGGCCATTTGGAAAACCTCACACCGATTTTCGCAAACTCACGAAATGAAGTTTCTACTCACTATCAAAAATATTGGCTACCAAGCAAAATGACTCTAAGACGTGAATTGCTCTCCTATGGCTGAAGGTGTACTGCTGAGCCGAAGCATCTCACAATCGATATTTTTCAGTGGTGCGACGCTTCGCCGGCTATTCTTTCTCGGATGCTTTCACTAGCTGCAGATCGTAATCGGTCTTGGATGAAGCAATTCTTACTTGCCGAGCAAGAGTCTCGTAGCCCTCGTGTTCTATCGTGAGGGAATATTTTCCAGCTTCGAGTCCATCGAAAGAGTAGCTACCACTTCGATCAACCACCTGGTACAGTCGAACCAAATTGCCCTTTACGAAGCCAGTCAGAGTAATGCTTGCTTTGAACAGCGAATCGGCTCCGGGTGCCACCACTTTGCCAGACAGAGAATGTGTTCCAAGGTCAATATCTCGGACTGTGTCGCCGTCAATCTCGACTTTGACAAATCGGCCATAGGTTCTCACCTCGATCCAATATGCCCCTCGTGCTAGTCCTCTTAAGCTAAACGAACCGTCGTGCCGAGTTCTTGCTTGAGCGCTGACTATCGAACTGTCCTCAACCGAAACCGCTCGTAAAGCGACATCCACCATCGGCCGACCGTCTGCGGCAACAACACCCGTGAGTGTATGGCTCTCCCCAAACTCAAAGTCCACGCGCTCTTCTGATCCTTGGTCAATGTCGACGCTGTTCCAAAGCCTCCGGCCCTCGTTGGTTACGATTGACACCCGGTGTTGGCCATCCGAGACGCCGACCAGCTCATAAGAAAAGTTCTCGTCCAAATTCGACTCCAGCCCGTCAGCCTTCACGAGTGCTCCTTCGTCTTTCGTCAAGCCCCATACTTCACCGTAGATACGTCCGAGTGTGCCAATGACCAGTTTTACATTCGAGACGGACTGACCTTTGTCAACATTGACATTTTGTTTCAGCGACCGTCCAACATCGGAATACGCGTAGGCTGTGTAGGTTCCATCGTCTTTGCCGACGAATTTGAACCTACCGTCTTCGTCGGTTTGGGCCGCGGTCGCACCCCCTCCCGATCCGAATGCTCCTTGGCTGTACATGAGAATAACTTCCGCCCCAGCCATCGGCATCCCTTCTGAGGAAAATACGGTGCCTTCAATGGTCGATTGGTTTCTTGGGGTCAGCTCTATCTCGAGTAGAGGCTCCACCCCGGTCACGATTTGATTAAAAGATCGATAGCCTTTGGCAGATGCCAGAATCGCCCCACCCGAGCTCGGAAATCCTTGCAGAGTAAACTCGCCATTGGTATCTGTTTTGGCATCCATAGTGGTCAGGTTAAAGACGCGAGCGAAATAATTAGCTCCGTCAGTTCTCATTACCGTGGCGTTTTCGATCGGCTTTTTCGTAATTTCGTCGACGATCCTTCCCGACACTAGATAGATGGGTTCTAGCTCGATCATGCCCAAGTCGAACTCCGGCCTTCCAGCAATGCTGAACATGTCGGATGCCCAAACTTCATAGCCAGGTGCATGAAGCTTGAACCGGAAACTAACGCTGTCAACTCGTGCGTCCAATTTGCCTCGTGCATTGTCTTCTTTTATGGGCCAGGTAGGGTGGTTGTTCTTACTGGCCCAGAATGTGTACTCGTCGATTAGCTCGCCCGTTTTACTGTTGCTTATCGTGGCAGTCAACCGTGTTCGATGGTCGACGAGCGTTAAGTCCACGTTTGTGTCGGACTGTGCACGCACCGTATAGGGGTCAGAATGTCGCCCGTCCGGCGAGAAAGCAGAGAGTTGAACCCAGGTATTCTCGGCAAATGGACCGATTCGAAACCTGCCTTCGTGATCAAAGTGTTTCTCAAGGTTTTGTTGTAGCTCCGCATCGACTGAGGCTTCTACATTGCCCTGTGCTAGCGAGCCATCGCTCTCCACAACTTGACCGACAATGTAAACAGCTCTAGAAAGTCGAAAGCCGATTTCGAGACTCTGGGAGTCCGGTTCGATTTGAATGTCCGTCGGTGAAGCGGGCATGAAACCTGGAGCAAACGCGCTTAGAGTGTTGGTCCCCTCGGGCAAGCCATCAATTTGAAACGTGCCGTCTTTACCGATATCCCAGACAAGCAGTGAGGAATCCGGCGGCGAGAAGAGAAGCCCCTTGGGGTACTCGATCTCGAGAGAGGAGTCCAGAATTGGCTCTCCATCCAAGGAAGTGACCTGACCGTGAACAGTACCGCCGTTAGAGAACTTAATCAAGATGCCCTGATCAATCAATTCTGGATTCAATCTGAAGATGTTCGGTACGCTGCCTCTCTTGTAAACCACAAGCGTCAAATCATCGTGTTGACCGACAAGTGGAATTGACTGTTCTCGATTGCTGTTGTTGTGCCACGCAAGCAAAGCTGCTCTGTCTGTAATGTCTCCTTCGAAGAGTCCGTACCATACCTCGGAGCTGTCGAAGTGTTCAGAATCAATACGAAGTGCTAGAGAGGTGAATTCCTCATTCGCTTCGCTCTCGGCTGCTATGACGACTTGCGCAATAAACAGTACGGCGAAAATGCTCAACCAAGCCTTCGACAAATAAAGCATCATTACTTCAACGGAAACGCAGACTCTATCAATCTTCTCTTTCACTGTTGCTCATCTCGGTTAGGTACGGACCATAGAAGTGGAAGAATTTATCTTTCAGTTCACTCACGCCACTTTGTCAAGACAAAATCTGAATCATTTCGTAAGAGAGCAACAAGGCTTTTTGCGGCCGGTCTGCTACTTCATGATTCTGTTTTGAAGGAGTATTCGAACTACAGATCCGGCAGTTCGATTTCTTCGTTGCTTAATTCAAACCGTATTGTGCTTTGAACCCCTCTTGTTGCAACTGGATTGCCGTCTTCATAAGCGGGTCGAAACCGCCAGGCACCAACAAAACGCAAAGCTTCTTCATCAAACAGTTCTGGAGGATCCGAACTGACGATGAGCAAATTACTCACGGTGCCATCTACTTCGATGTCGTATTCCACGACTACTGATCCTTGGGTTTCTCCAGCATCTCTAGCTTCCTGCGGGAATTCCAAAGTCCCAGGCTGAACCAAGCTGAATGGCTGATTACTTGTACCGACGCATCCACCTTGAAGAGAAAGGGCGAGTGTCAGTCCCGCAATTAGAATAATTCGTCTCACAATTCGAATGGTAGCACCATTCCGGCAACCGCATGGGTTCAGGAGAAACGCGTCAGCAGGTCTTGGTTCTTTACTTGGCAAATTCGTCGTTGGACTCGTCTGTGAAGGCGTGGGCAATCTATGACGGTACTGCCAAGACACGACATATGCCGGGCGATTCGGAAAAGCCGCCATACACGAACGGACTTGAAGCACTCTTGGACGGTTGGAGACTAATCCAAGCATCTCCCCTCATCAATCACTCAAAAGGAGAAGAGTTTAGGATGGGCTATTTGAAGTACGAATTCTTCTTTGAAAAATTGGAACACAGTGACTGAACCAATTCTCTTGTCCACTAAGCAAGTTGCTTTCTTTGCGGCGAACGGCTTTGTCGAGCTTCCCGCGGAAGTTCCAGCAACGATCAACGAACGGTTTTTGGATGCAATCGGGGCTAGCGACCGTCGTGAAGACGTTTCGCAAGAAAATCTGGATAGACTGTCGCGACTCGGCGGACTTATGGCAAAAAGCGACATTCCAGCTGTACCCGCAGGAACCCCTCTCTTCAGCGCTTTCAAGGAGACGACAGTTCTCGGTGACCTTGTACGTGTTCCATCGATTCGAGGTGCAATCCAGAGTTTGGTCGGCGCGAATTGCGTCTTGGATCATCACTTTGTCCATGTAGCAAGCGGTCCATTGGTATATGGAAATCGACAGCAGATTTCACAACACCTTCACCAAGATTCCACCATCGATCCTAGAGAATCAGCGTTCGATATTCAGATGTTCTATTTCCCTCATGATGTCACGTCTGAGATGGGCGGCACGAGGTTTGTCCCTGGAACCCATCTCCGTGTCGTGAGCGAGTCAGCCGTTGCTCGTTACCAAAACATGCTGGGACAACGACATATCGAGTGTCCTGCGGGCTCGGTGTTTTTCATGCATCATGGAATTTGGCACGGTGGCGGAGTGAACCGGACCAACCTCTCTCGTTTTATGTATAAGCTCCGACTAAACCCAACCGTGCCGCAAGTAAGACTTTGGGACACGTCTGATTTGAATCGTGAAGATACGTCTCAGAGACCAATTTTCTTCGTGAAGGAACGATACGACCCTGAAGCTATCGCCTCCATTCTGACTCGAGCCTTACCGTGGTTCGAAAACGACACAGGGCGAATTGAGTACATCCAACGTATTCGCTTTTGGAGAAAACTCATTGGGGACGAGACTTTTGATGCGGACTATTGGGCAACGCGATTGGAGTGCGAACCCAAACTTCTCGACTCTTAGCGTGTTGTGGGTTTGGCTGAACGGATCTCGAATGATCTATCTGCAAAGAACTCTTCGTATCAGAGCACGATGGAGTAGTTGTTCCAGCTATTGCTGTCTATTACTTTCCATCGATGATTCGATCAACTGAGTTAGTTCGTGCTGTTGCTTCGAGAGACGACGGTAGAGGCTGAATTGTTGCCTCGCACGTTCGAGATTTGAGCCTCTCTGCTCAACTTTGAAATAGACGTCTCCCGCTAGGTGATCCGTGAAATAACGAATGCCCAACATAAAGCTCATATAGGACGGGGCACTGGCGTAACTAGAAACTGAAGATTCATCGGTGAGACGGTACTGGCTGAAAAAGCCTCGACACAATTCCTGAATACGAGAGCTGTGGCGCAATCCAAGATTTTCATCCATTTCCACTCCCGTGAGCAAGGATCGCACCAGGTCTCCAAAATCCCATGAAGGGCATCCATACATCAAAGTATCCAGGTCAACTATCTTTAGTACACGAGGAAGGACCGGATCAAAAAGCAAGTTTCCAATCTTGCAGTCGCCATGAATGACATGAACTGGCACACTGACATCCGGGATCTGTTGGAGAATTTCATCAACATATTCACACTCAGGTAGATTGGGTGCAAACTTCCGATGATGATTGAATTCTTTGACATAGTGTGAAAGAGAGTGAAAACCCTCTATGGATGGCACTAACTCAACATCGCAGTCCTTTAAACGGTTTAGGAGTCGTCCGTATGCTTCCCCTGCAGCTAAACACATCGAGTCGGGTAGCGATTTGAAACTGCGTGAGTCGTAGTACTTAAAAGCTCTCCACACATTACCGTCTACATCCACTACAAAGTCTTTTCCGTTAACTGTTTGAACTATGTCGGGTACCAATTCGCGAACGTAGGGAAGTACCCTTCGATAGTTACCCACTACATCTTTCGGACTCAAGAAAACGCTTGCGTTGATGCGCTGAACGACCGTTTCATCGCCAATTTTGAAGGTGTCGTTGATCTTGCCAAAACCGAGCTCACTGACTGAACCCGACAGCTTCCAATGGGTAAGAACGGAGTCAGGAATCATTGACCGTGTCGAGAAAGGCAAAGGCAATGGGCAGCAAATACTCGCCGAAGGGTCCTCCGAGACTCTTACTCGGCAACGCAAGACCCTCAGCAACGTCCGCTAAGCGACATAAAGCCTGGGAAGCATCGTGAAGATCTTCTAGATCCGAAAACCTCTTACTTTCGCGTTGCAAGTCATCCAGTTGTTTACGCCACCCGTCGGTCCATACATTCAGGTCTCGACCGGCCCGAACGTCTGCGAGACACCTCCTGACTGCAGAACTATCGGGGGGCAATCTATCCACTACGCGATCGAGCGCTGATTCGGTGTTGTAAGGACGGTCTTCGAGGTCAATCGATTCCCCTTGCGCACGCTCTTCAGTACCGCCTGTGGTTAGCATTCTTGCGTACCATTTGACGGGTTCGAGCATTTCAAACAAAGGCTGAAGCGTCCGACACTCGTGAATGGGAGGAACTGCACCAATATCTGTAAGACCCAATTTCGGCAAACGCGCAAGAGACGTGTCGAGTCGTGCGGAAATGTCCCTAGAGCTTGCGTTCGACGGTTCCGTCCAAAAACGTTCTGCAACACTAGGCATACGGGACCAGACTCGTCGCAGAAGAAGTTCGTCGGATACTAGCTCCGTCCACATGCAAGCTTCTCCACCCAATATGCATCCTCCGCTTCGCTTTGGAACATTGGGAAAGTCACCAAACGTTTGATGCCACTTTATCCCTTCTCGTACGTGTTCGAGTACATCACTGGTCTCCATTCTTCGATCCTGACTCTTCCAGTCTGATGCCGACATGGATGGCCAATAGCCGTAATGAGTTGAAGCGTGATAATTGAGATCGAGGTAGTAAGGGGACGAAACAATTGTCCGATAGCCACCAGCAACGGAGAGTTCTCGAGCTTGCATCCCTCGCCAAGCTTGAACGACAACTGATTGTGGAAGAGTCTCGTGCAACGCTTCGTCCCAGACTACTGCCGTCCTATCTCTACTTTCAATGAACTGAACGATGTGTCGCGTAAAGTCCGCTTGAATGTCACGAACGCTGTACAACTCGCGTGAGCAAGCCCACTCTTGTACGGATTCAGATCTACTCCACCACAGAGGATCCACTTCGTCGCCGCCGATGTGAACGAATTGATCCGGAAATGTATCGATTACTTCCTCAAGGATAGTTTGGACAGACTCAATCACAACCTCCCGCGAGGGGTCCAAACATGCTTTCAATGCCCCAAACTGGCGCTGTGTCGAAGGATCTACCGGTTCCGAGCCCCACTCGGGATGCGCAACCAACCAACTCGTGGCATGTCCGGGAATGTCTATTTCAGGTACAACTCGAACAGCGTAGTCCGCTGCGAAATCAATCAATTTGCCTAATTCAGTTTTAGAGTACGACTGAGCGCTCGCCAAATCCGGAAAAGCTTCACTTCTGAATCGAAACGCCTGATCGTCAGTTAGGTGCAAATGAAGCACATTGAGCTTGAAGTGGTGCATGAGCTCCACCATGGACCGAAGAGTCTTCAATTCCATGAAGTGTCGGCTCACGTCGACTAGAAGTCCTCGCCACGGATGTCGAGGACGATCCGTTATAGTGCAGTGTGGCAATGGACCAGTGGCACAAAGTTGTGCCAAGGTACTGCAACCCGTTAAGGCGCCCTGTTCAGAAATAGCTCTTAACTCAACGGAAGATCGACTAATGTCCAGTGAGTATGAATGGTCGTGATCCAGACGCGGAATAGAGTCAGAATCTGAACTCTCAATCTTGCACGAAAACTCGATACCACCAAGGTCGAGCCTGGAAACAAGCTGACGTACTCGCGCAGATTTGCACTCCCTGAATCTGCAGCCCCCTCCCGCAAGCTGTGAACTCCCTTGCTGTCGCACGGAAACGTTAGGTAGGGGAAGTAGAGCCTCCTCCATAGAACTTGATTCAGGCGACGTACTACTCCTCAGAGAAAATCATTGGACCTCAGTGAAGATCAACGGCATCGTAGTTCAAGGGCGGTTCGATGTGACGATACCAATCAATCATTTCGATGGCTGCAACAGCTGCCTCTATCCCCTTGTTGAACTGATCGTCCTGTGATCTAGCTATTGCGTGCTGTTTGTCCAAAACGGGAAGGATCTCGTTAATGATCACGATTCCTTGCTCGCATGAAATCTGAACAAGCTGTCGCGTAGTCGCATCTACTATTGCCTCAAAATGCCGGGTCTCGCCTTTGACCACAACGCTCAAACATACGATTCCCTCAAGTTCAATGTCAGTTTCAGCAAGAGTTTGAGCGGCAAAGGGAAACTCGAAGGTTCCAGGCAACTTATGTGAAGTCACAAAGGCTCCTCGTGCAATTAGCAAGTCTCGGCACTTCTCGTGCATAGATTCGACAATTTCCGGGTACCACTTTGACAACAAGATAGCCACTGAGGCATCCTCAATCATTGGCAAATTACGGAGATCTACAGTCTGTTGTGCCATGTACTTCTCTATTCCCTATCCAAGTGGAGCCAATGACTATTTTCTTGATCACATCTAAATCCTACACGCTCGAGCAACGGGGGGTTGCATCCCCACTTTGCTCGAACGATCCTTCCTCCCTTAGACTCGATGAGTCCCAATGCATGCAACAGCATCCAGTGACCAATTCCTTCGCCGCTGTAGTGCTCATTCACCGCGAGAGATGAGATCGAGAAGCTGAATTGGTCGATCCTAGCAATTTGATACGCCGCTACGACTTTCTTTTCATGTTTCGCGATGCGAACCCAATCGAGTTCTTCCTCAGACTGAAAAATCTGCCCCAACAATTCTTCAGGACGTTCATCCCAGTGAGGACGGAAGACTGGATAGTCTCTCGGGTGCAAAGGATGATTGGTATTCATCGAAAGTGACTAGCGGGAATCTCCCCGCAAGATCGCAACCGAGTTCTTTATTCCGTCAGTGGAAATATTGTCTACAGTCAGAGCATCTGCTATTACGACTTCGATTCGCGACCAAAGACGCATGGATCCTTTCCAAAGCCCCTTGCCACTATGTGTGAAGAAAGAGCCCCACAGTCCTTTTAGTGCCGAAGGAATAACCGGAACGGGGTGGTCCTCGAGAATCTTGAGCACTCCACTCTTGAATTCGCCCAATTCTCCGTCTTTGGTCAGAACTCCTTCCGGAAAGATGCAAAGCAGGTCTCCAGCTTCCAAGGCTTCACCGATTTCGACAAAGGCGTTCTCGTAAGCTTCTTCGTCTTTACTCTTGGGATAGATGGGAATCGTGCGTGCAGTACGGAATAAGTAGTTCAAGACTGGGGCGTCATATATGTCCTTGGCCATGATGAATCGTATTGGGCGTTTCACCGCCCCTGCGAGAACCAACGCATCGATGTAACTTACATGGTTGCAAACGATGAGGGCTGCGCCTCGGTCAGGTACTTTTTCGATTCCCGTATGCCGAATCCTGTACAGAGAGTGCGACAACATCCAGACAACGAAGCGCAATGTGAATTCCGGTACTTGAACGAATATATAGATGCATACACCTATGTTGATGAGCACCATCAACAGTAGCAGCGTCGGGATGCTGAAGTTCAGTACAGTGAGCCATACGATTGAAAGTACAGATCCCAAGACGATGCACAGTGCATTGATCACATTGTTTGCGGCTATTACTCGAGCCCGCCGATCAAGAGGCGTTCGAGCTTGAATCAAAGTCTTTAGTGGGACAACATACAGGCCAAGAAAGAATCCGATGAATGCCATGTCTATCAGCACACGATACGATCCGGCTGCCGAGAGAAATTCCAAGAGTCCACGAGTCTCGGTGGCGGTAACAGATTCAACTGCAAAAAAGAAATCGATTCCGAAGACACTTACTCCAAATGCACCTACAGGTACCAATCCAATTTCGATTCGTCTCCCAGAGAGCCATTCGCAAGTTATCGAACCCAATGCAATGGATATGGTTACGATTCCCAGCAGAACCGGCACGACAAGGGACGCTCCCATCAAATGCTCTTCGGTTAATTTGGCGAACTGGGCAATGTACACAGCTCCGAGAGTCCAAAACCATGACACACCCAAAATTGACCTCATGACCGCCTTTCGTTCAGCTGCGATCTTGATCAGTCCAATGGTTTCCTTGAACGGATTCCACCCAGGATTGCCCGAATAAACAGAAACTGCCTTGGGAATGGCAAGTGAAGCGCTATAGCCAACTAGTGCAGCGGCGACTATTAAGATCGACAGAGCTAGAGCAACATCCGCGTGATTGCTCATTCCGGCCACAACGCTTCCAATAATGGTTCCCACCAATATTGCGACGAAAGTTCCCATCTCTACCACTCCATTTCCTCCAATGAGTTCGGATTCACGCAAGTGTTGAGGCAATATCGAGAACTTTAGAGGACTAAAGAATGCAGATTGAGTACCAAGTAGAAACAAAACAACAAGCAGCAACCAGACTTGACGTGTATACAGCGCAGCCCCAATCAGACATGCAATCCCGATCTCCGCGATCTTGACGTATCGAATCAACCTAGATTTCTCGTAATGGTCCGCGAGCGTTCCGGCAGTGGCGGAGAATAGGAACAATGGAAGAATTAGAAGTGCTGTGGCTAGATTTACATACAGATCTTCCTGCTCATCAGCGACCAGGTAACTAAATACAAAAATGACTGATAGTGCAGACTTGAAAATGTTGTCGTTGAACGCGCCGAAGAACTGAGTTATGAAGAGAGGTAGAAGACGTTTTTTTGTAAGGAGGCCAAACTGTGAAGTTTCACTCATCAAAGAACTCCTTGAACGCAGTCACGCTAATAATCGTGAATTCGAGAAAGGTCACGACCAGATTCGACGGAAACACGTCATTTTCACGTAACAGAGAGTACGACAAAAGAGATTTCTGTAAAGAGGTTTACTACAAGATACAACAATCGTTTGCAATGACAGCTCCGTCAAGGGGAAGATGTAGCTGCGCTAGCCAATGATGAGCAGCTTACTGTTATCTTATGGAGGGGAGAAAAGGGAGTACTGAAATTTTCTCAGGTATGGTTCATAGGCAGTCATGCACGCAGATTTCGTAGAAGTTCTCTCGTCTACGAAACCACTTCATTGACAACAAGCTGCGGTGAAGCACGAAGAAACCGATGCTGCACTGATGTTGAGAGTGCAAGAAGGGAATGCGGAAGCATTTGAGGAACTGATGCACCGTCACGTTCGACAACTTCACGCCTATGCATATAGGCTGTGCCAAAACTCGTCTGACTCTGAGGAGGTTGTTCAGGAGACTTTCATGCGGGTTTGGTCACGAGCGAAAACTTGGATTCCTGATCGAGTGAAATTCTCCACGTGGCTCTTTCAGATTGCAAGAAATTTTTGTATTGATCGTTTCAGAAAGCAAAGCGCAAGGTTCGATTCAAGTGCAGATTTGGATCTTATTCCTGATGCAACATCAGATAGCGACAAGGAACTCATCATGGCTTTGAACCAGGTTGTATTGCGACTACCAGAGCGACAACGAACCGCCTTGGTCCTTTGCCAAGTTGAAGGATGGTCGCAAGCTGAAGTTGCAGACGTCATGAAAGTGTCCGTTGAAGCTGTCGAGTCGCTACTCGCTCGAGCACGGCGCCGACTCCGAACAACGCTTGGTTCAAGATCTACATGAGATTAATCCCACCATGAATCAAAAGTCTTTTCAGTCGTTTATCGATCAACACGGTGTCGACACCTCCAACTGGCCCGATTCACCGGAAGGGAAGAAGGCCCAACGACTCCTCGCAGAGGCGGAGTGGGCGAGGCAAGTGTTGGATCAAAACAGGAAAATGTTTCGATTGTTGAACGTGGCGATGTCCGTTCGTTACCCCGCCGACTTGGAAGCAAGAATTCTGCGGGGCATCTCGGAGTCCAGTGAACGAACCTGGCTGCACTTCCTCACCCAGTGGCTATTGAAACCTGCTTTGGTTGCCCTTCCCCTCGTGATGGGCTTCGCGCTAGGAATGACCGCAACTGACTCTTCCATATTCGTGGAAAACGAAATTACCGCAACTCAATTCGACGATCACAGCGATCTTTTGGCTATCTCCGATGAATAAGCGACGAATCCTAACTATTGCACTCAGTGCTTCTGTTTTTGCAAATCTGATGCTGATTGGTTACATTCTTGGACGTGAAACAAAAACAATGTCTCCGGAACTTTCCATGGATCCAAGTTATGGATTTCCGCGCCTATTGAGGGCATTGCCATCCGAACGCATGTCCGAACTCATAACAAGCATTCGCGATCAGCGATCGAATTTGGTGGATGAATATCGAGAAGTGGGACGAGCTCAAACCCTGATGTTTAGCGATTTTCTGGCGGAACCTTTCGATGTTGACGATCTTCACAAATCATCTGCTCTGTACGGGGAGTCCCTTTGCACGGCCCGAGCAAGTGCTGACAAGGTGTTTCTGCGTATTGTGGAGCAATTGACACATGAAGAGCGCAAAGTGTTGTTAGACTCAGCAAGACATGAATGGCGACGCGTGAAGAGAGAATCTCGGGATCGACGACGTTCCGCTGACAACGATGGCTGATTCATCACAATCACATGAAAGAACTGAGAGCTTTTATCGACGCTACGCTGGAAGAGTACCCCACTCTCTGGAGTGTGTATGATTCGAGTTGGCGGTCTCCATGTGAAGTCGGAGATCCCGTAGAACACAACGGCGCTTTCGCAGTGCCGTGGCGTCCCTCTCAGCGATTTGGAGCTGATGACTTCAAGGGACTAGAACAAGCATTCGAACGGGAGATTCACCCATCCATAAAAGACTTCTATGGCATGTATTGGTCCGGTTGTCTGGAAGCGGAAGCTACTGAGGGGCACGTTAGCCTGATTCTTCTTTGGAATCCCGAGGATCGAGACCGGTTGTTGGAGAATCTTATCGGACACTCTCTAGCTCAAAAGCGATTTCGTGTTCCCCTCAGTATTTTCTTTGCCTGTACCGAACCAGACTCCAATCTCTACCTTGCAGTAAACAATACCTCAGGCGAAGTTCAGCTGGAACGACCTGGCTATAAGCCGCTGCGTACCGTTGCTGACAGCCTTCAAGATTTCCTCAGTGGATTGAAGCCAGCGCCTCCCTACCTGCACCCGGAGCGGCAAGGCCTAAAGTCACTGTTTGAAAGTGAGGGCTAGTCCGACTACTCCGCCTCCAATTGCTCGATTCTTTGACGATGAGACTCAGGGTTGAAGAACACGGTCACGATGGCTGCCAAGACCAATAGACCTGCCATCATTAGCAAGCCGTGCTCAACAGGGACATTCTCCGGGACTCGGGCATACAAGAACGAACCGACCGACCGGCTCAAATTGGCTAAAGACATGTAGACGGAGAATTGCGAAGCTGCGATTCGTTTCATGCAAATGGTCATGAAGATTGCGATCGTCGCAACAAAAATGCACTGGCCAACGATTGACATCGCAATGTAGAGATAAGTCAGAGTCTCCAAATCAAACTGATAGTGGACGATCCCCACCCATCCAATGATTCGGATGGCTGCTCCCGCCAAAAGCACAAAGATGAGCAATCGCTTCGCCCCCAACTTGTCAATAAAAGGACCAATTACCAATCCGACGACAGCGGACAGGATTCCAACTAGTCCCACTACGCGTGCGTATTCGGCAGATTCCACACCCAGAACGTCCACGGCATAAAAGGGTATAAACGCAATCGCTATTCCATCATTAGCTCGATTCAAGAATTCCATGAGCACGAGAACAATGCTCATAGGAAAGATCAGCGTCCGGACAAGATCAAAACCGATGGCAAATATTGATGCGTCGCTCCGATGTTCCACTTCGGCGGCCTCACCTTCAGTCCATGGAAGCATTTTTTCACCGGGTCTCTCTCGCATAAGTATTGCGATCAACCAGATTAAGCCAACAATCACAGCTGCGACAAACGCAGTAGTCTGCATGCCGTAGGTGACGAGTAGATAGCCGCTTAGAGCACCAAAACTGGAAAATCCAAGGGTTTGCCCGCAGGCCATGAAGGCATTGGCGCGTCCTCGTTCGTTTTCTTTGAGGATGTCGATTGCCATACCATCAGTAGCGACATCTTGCGACGCGGAAAACACGTTGCTCACAAATCCGAACCAAGTCAAGATCAAGATGGATGGCGTTCCAAAGGAACTGCTTAGTGCCAACGTGATCAGCGATAGAACCAATCCAGTTTGAGCAATGATCACCCAAGGACGGCGAAATCCCATGGGGAAATACGTGAACCGGTCCATGATTGGTCCTGCGATGAGTTTGTACGCCCAGGGAAGACTGATGAATCCAGCGTAGGTTGCAATCTCAGCTAATGAGGCACCTTTTTCAGTGAGAAACGCTGGTAGAGCAATGGAAAACAGTCCAATAGGCACGCCTTGCGCGAAGTAGAAGGCGGTAAAAGTCCCGAATCTAAGCCATTGGCGTGTACTAAGTACTAGTTCCGTCATAACCGCATTATCGAGACTGTTCCAAATCCAGAAGGAACCGTTTCGTATCTAGGCCCCCTCCAAATCCCGTCAGGGTTCCGTTGCTTCCTATGACTCGGTGGCACGGGATGATTATTGCAATTGGATTGTGGTGGTTGGCCTGTCCGACCGCGCGGTACGCTTTTGGTCGACCAATACGTTCTGCAATCGTTCTATAGGAGCATGTTTCTCCGTAAGGGATCTTCCTTAGTTCGCTCCAAACTAGTCTGCTGAAACTGTTCCGGCTGGACCCAATGTCTAGATGAATATCAAACTCCCGTCGGATTCCGTCAAAATATTCCTTCAGTTGGGATGTAATTTGTGTGAAGTATGATTCATCATGGGTCCACTTAGGCGAGATCACTTTATCGGGGTCGCGTCTCGCTAGAAATGAGAGTTGATGCAAACTATCGCGTTCACCTGCGAGAAGTAATTGACCTACAGGACTTTCGACTATCGAATAAAACACTGCCAAGCTCCAACCTGCTTCTCCGCGGACACATTGTAATCGTGGCACAGGACAGAATAGAGCACTCACCTGGTATGGTCAGGCGATCTTCACTTGCCAAATTTTGGTGTCGGGATTGATCCCAATAATTGGGATTCGAGTGGGGACTCAGCCCTGTCGGAAATTACTGATCGGGCTTCTTTCTTGGAGGCTGATGTTTTCTGGAAATAACAATGTGCTTGCTTCGATTTTTCTCGTCTTGTCCGGTCGCACCAGGTGGAACTTTTACAATTTTCTCACCCTTCTCAAGAAAAACCTTCATATCACGTTCCAGCTCCTCGCGCGTCTTACGCATTGAAGCAGCTGTAGCAGTGGGCTTTCGGGGCATGTAGTGTGGTTAATCTGTGATTTTTGAGTATGATACCAAGAATACAAGCCAAATTCCACATGTTTTTACGTATAGTACTGACCATTCGCCCACGTTCGATTGCGCAAAAAGTGGCCCAAAGAAGGATCTACTCACTCCTTACTTTTAATGATTAACAAACAACATTTGCAGTCAATGTTTCTCTGCCCAAATAACCAACTCAAATGTGCAACCACTAACAAAGGAACTCGCTTGTAAGCCATGAATAGACGAGCTCTGATCTTTAAAGACGAGGTCCCAATAAGTTCTGCATGTACGTCAGTTGGAGAACGTTCTTGTCATGACTGACCTAGAAAAATCCGCTTCAAGTAAATTGAACTTAGAACAGTTCATGTCGAAACTGAGAACTGCGACTTCACACATTCCACGTTTGTTTGTTGAGCTATCAGTGGTGTTTATTGGAGTCTACTTAGCGTTCCTTTTGACCGATTATCAAGAGGAGTTGGAAAAAAGGGACATTCGCATCAAGTTCTACGAGAGTCTCATTGTTGAGTTGAGCTCAGTGGTCAAGCACCTCGACGAAGAGTCAGGAAACATGTTGTGGCACTTAAGTGCCGTTGAAGAAATTGTGAAAGGAAACCGACCGAAAATTCCAGCTCGTCCACTCCATTACTCGATACCCGGTTTAGTTTTGTCAGCAGCATTCGACAGTCGAAATTTTGAATCGCTAAATACTGATACGATCAACAACATCGTGATTCTCACTCCTGCTATGGAGTCTTTAAAGCGAAAAATCGACACGTTCAATGATCTCTTGGTCTCACTGCTCGCCGCCCAGCAATCCAATGAAAACTGTTGCTACAACGCTAGAAGCCAACTTCTCGATGACTACGCCTGGTATCCCAAGCTTGTGGTGGAAATGCACGAATTGGACCTGCAAATTAGAAGAACTATTATTGAATCAGCAATACCCGACTTGCAGAAACTGAAGGAATCTTAGTCAGATTCATCGATCAATTCGGCCTAATCAATTCAGAAACCGCGAGACTGGTACAGTCGATGAAGATTGAACCGAGACCGAATTGAGCAGGTCTACACTACATTGATACGCTATAGACCTATTGTTTTCACAATTTCTCCGATTCCTTGTGAGGTTAGTCGGCTCTCGTGCACCGGTAAGACTCTGATGTTCACGGACCTCTAAAGCATCCAAACCTTGCGTAAAATTCTCAAATGAATTCTTCAAGTGCTAACAAGAAGACACCCGTCAAGTCGAAATCGTCCATTGGCATGTACGGGATTCTGCCGCTTATTCTTCTATTCACCAGTTGTAGTGAATACCCCTCAAAGAACTACTCAGTGTCCGTCGAATACCTTCCCGTTGGTGTTGTAGAGCAAGAGCTAGCGGAGCAAGGTCGAAAGGTATCGCACGAATTCTCCTCGGCCACTGTAACCATCAAACAGGTCTACGAAAGCGAATCGAACAAAGACACAGTTGCCGAATTGATGGTTGCTTCTCTTCACGAAGGAAGAGTCGAGTTTCACGGACAAAGCGAGACTTCCATCTGGTTAGAAGTTGTGGTCGAATCAGACGTAGTTTCAAATCCTTTGATCACAAGAGCATTTGTAGAGCCCGGTGAGACAGTTTCTCTAGCAGTAGTTGATAAAAACTGGACTAACGCTATCGCCCATGTGGGGACTTTAACCAACGTTCAGGACCCAGCGAAGAAATTCACTCTATCAGCAGATTTGAGTCGATCAAATGATGACTTGGTTAACGCGCTGGTCACTTTCGAAAAGACAGCTTGGAGTGAGAAAAGTGAAAGGCGATCAGAGCTTATCGACCATGTGGTTGTTGTAGACGGAGAGTTCAATATTGAGGTGGAAATAGAGGACCCTGTCGTGGCCTTCGTGTACGTTGACGGAGAGCAGTCTCATGCTTGGGCTGAGTTGATTGCAGAACCGGGAGGCTCGATTCTTCTCCATCCTTCTCGACGCACGGCGCATGCCTCGGCAAATCTCACGACAGGATGGTTTCAGGAGAGCCAAGAAGAGTCTCAGCGTGTGCTAGGTCAGGAATTGGTGGCAGTTTCAGGAAGCGGAAGACACGCAAAGCTACTAGAGAGCTGGAAAAGTAGCTATACCTACCAGCTGAAGCAACAACAATTGATAGAAGCAGACGACGACCACTTTGCACGGAATGAAGAATGGCTTGCGATGAGTTCAAGTCTGAAAGACGGAAGTAACCTTGAGGAGGAGAAAGACTCTTCAAAACCCGAGGGTTCCAATCGAGTGAACAACAGGCTGTACAAGGGATGTGAGCATGTTGATCTCTCACAAGTACTTCCAGATCGTAGGGCTCAAGTTCGGATTGCACAGAATGAATCGAGATCACACAAATTGTGGAATGAGCAAAACAGCATTCGACTCAGTAGTCTGAATGACATTGCACGAAACGCAGAAGACCCATTCGACATTCTGCTTGCGTTGGAATTAAGGGCGCATGATTCACCTCAAGAAAGTTATGAGGCATTGAAGATGTACGAGAAGCTGTCAGAGACGGTCTCGCCAGATGTCGCCGAAACAAGAGTAGAACCAGCACGAAGGTTTTTTTCAGCTGTAATGGAATCCGAAAGAAACGAACACCGTACAGTTCCTGGTCAAAAGGCACCGAATTTTGTGCTGTCCAATCTAGAGGGGACTCCGCTAGAGTTTCACCAAATCCTCAAGAAGAGCGATCTTGTATACATGGAATTTCTCCGTTATCCAGACCACTATTCAAGATTCCAACAACGTCTAAGGTCGCTTCACGAATCCTATAGAGATGCAGGACTGCAGATCGTAGCGGTGCTGTTTGACGTAGACTCTGAACTTCGCATGGAACTAGATGTGCCTCAAGACATCACGTGGATTCAAATGTATGATTCTGACACCTATATTGTCTCTGAGGTGGCAAGAACTTTTGCATTGGTGCACAGAGGAATGAATTACCTTATCGACACGAAAGGTTGCATTATTCAGAGGGACCTTTGGCTACCGGATTTGCAAGAATTCTTGAATTCCTACTTCCCTGCATCGTCTGTGAACGAATAGAAAACCGTTTTCGATCCTTTTAGGCCTGCAAAGGCAGTACCAAACAGTTTCCAAGCTTGAATTCAACTATAGCCACAGCTAACATAACCTGTTTAGGTTTCGAAAAGCTACCGAATTGACCAGTGCTGCGTCGACGATTTCAATCCGGGGAGCCCGCACTCACAACCTCCAGAACATAGACCTCGACATTCCCCGGGACAAGCTCGTCGTGGTCACGGGTCTTTCAGGTTCAGGCAAGTCCTCACTAGCCTTCGATACGCTTTATGCGGAGGGACAAAGACGCTACGTCGAGTCGCTCTCCGCATACGCGCGACAGTTCCTGTCAATGATGGACAAACCCGATGTAGACCTCATTGAAGGCCTCTCGCCCGCAATATCTATCGAACAAAAGTCCACTTCACGCAATCCTCGCTCCACCGTGGGCACAATCACCGAGATCTACGACTACTTGCGATTGCTGTTCGCTCGCGTTGGCGAACCTCGCTGTCCCGATCATGGAGTTCCTCTCGCCGCCCAAATGGTCAGCGATATGGTTGATACGGCGATGAACTTGCCTGAAGAAAGTCGGATTCTGTTGCTTTCCCCTGTCGTGGTCCAAAGGAAGGGCGAGCATCTCCATGTGTTTGCGGACCTCATTGCAAATGGATTCATACGTGCCCGTATCGATGGAATTGTTACTGAACTGGAGCACCCGCCTGAACTGGACAAGAACAAGAAACACACGATTGAAGCCGTGGTGGACAGATTGGTCGTCAGACCTGACATTGAGCAGCGTCTAGCAGAATCGTTTGAAACAGCGTTGCAACTTTCCGAAGGACTGGCAATTGTTGCATCAATGACCGACGATTTTGATGAATTGACCTTTTCTTCAAAGTTTGGCTGCACCAAGTGCGACTACAGTATTGCCGAGCTTGAACCTCGGATGTTCTCCTTCAACAATCCCGCTGGGGCTTGTCCTGCGTGCGACGGACTGGGGACTGAGCATAAATTTGATCCCTCGCTGGTTGTTGTGGATTCTTCACTCAGCCTCTCCGAAGGAGCAATACCGGGTTGGGATCAGAGTACCCGATGGCAATTTACGATGATTCGTGCCGTTGCCAAACACTTGGAATTCGATGTCAGCACCCCATTTCGAAAGCTGACAAAGAACTGTCGTGAGGCGGTTTTGTTCGGGCTGCCAGAACCGATTAACGTCACATGGAGCTACGGCAAAAACAAAATCTCTCGCAAGCTAAAGTACAACGGAATCATTCCGTTGCTAGAAAGACGCTACCGCAAGACATCCTCGGCGCAAGTTAGAGAACAGCTGCACGCGTTCATGAGCGACAAGAATTGCGACGAGTGCGATGGAGCCCGCCTCAGAACGGAGTCTAGAAACGTATTCGTTGAAGGTGCTTCCCTCGCCACTATTTCCTCAATGTCAATTGAGCATGCGCTCGACTATTTCTTGAATTTAGAGCTGTCCGGTAAAGACGCAATCATCGCCGAAAAGCTTCTCAAGGAAATTCAGGCGCGATTAAGCTTTCTTGCAAACGTCGGCCTCAACTATTTGACGTTGGACCGCAGCGCGGGAACCCTTTCCGGAGGAGAGGCTCAACGAATCCGTCTGGCGAGCCAGATAGGAGCAGGACTTGTAGGGGTAATGTACATACTGGACGAACCGTCGATTGGCTTGCACCAGAGGGACAATGGGCGCTTGCTGTCGACACTCACACACCTGCGGGACTTGGGAAACACCGTTATTGTGGTGGAGCATGACGAAGAAGCCATTAGAACCGCAGATCATATAGTTGACATAGGACCAGGACCAGGTGTACACGGTGGCAACATAGTGACACAGGGACCGTTGCGACAGGTAATGCGTTCCAATCAATCATTGACGGCTCAATACCTGTCCGGCAAACGGTCAATCGAAATTCCTCCTGTTCGCACCCCTAGAAACTCGGCAAAGCAGATCGTTTTGAAAGGTGCTGCCGGTAACAATTTAAAAAACATCGAGGTATCGATACCAGTTGGACTGTTCACCTGCGTAACCGGGGTCTCAGGCTCTGGAAAGTCCACTTTGGTAAATCACACCCTCTATCCAGTAGCAGCTCGATCCCTAAACAGTGCTACGAGCGTAGTACCGTTTGCGCACCAGCGGATCACAGGATTGAATCATCTTCAAAAGGTGGTTGATATCGACCAAAGTCCAATAGGCCGAACACCAAGATCCAATCCTGCCACTTATACCGGCTTGTTCACGCCAATCCGCGAGTTGTTCGCACGTACTCAAGAAGCCCGAATACGAGGATACAAACCAGGTCGATTCAGCTTTAATGTGAAAGGCGGAAGATGCGAAGCATGCAAAGGCGACGGTCTGATCAAAGTCGAAATGCATTTCTTGCCCGATGTCTATGTCAACTGCGACATCTGCAAGGGAACTCGCTACAACAGAGAAACCCTCCAAGTTCGCTACAAAGACAAGAACATTCACGAAGTATTGGACATGACCGTTGAGGAAGCCAATGGCTTCTTTCATGCCATTCCGCCGCTAAGGCAGAAGCTGCAAACATTGATGGATGTTGGACTGTCCTACATTCGTTTGGGACAAAGTGCCACAACTCTTTCTGGAGGAGAGGCACAACGCGTGAAGCTCTCCAGAGAACTATCCAAGAAGGACACCGGAAAGAATCTCTACATCCTTGACGAACCTACCACAGGATTGCACTTCCACGACATAGAACTGCTTCTCGGAGTGCTGTCGCGTCTACGTGACAATGGAAATACAGTTGTAGTCATCGAACACAATCTTGACGTAATCAAGACGGCAGACTGGATTATCGACATGGGACCGGAAGGAGGCGGTGCTGGAGGAGAGATTGTTGCCTGCGGAACACCGGAACAAATAGCAAAGCTCAAACACTCCCACACAGGAGTCTATTTAAAGAAAGCTCTAGCAAAAGTGGACATCGAAGACGAACCGCTCAAGACCGCTGCCGGGTAGTCTGCTCATAAATAAACCGGCTTTGCGGCGAATAGGTTAGTGGCGACTAAGACTCGCTGTCTGTTTCTTCGTTTTCAGTGGCGGAATCGTCCGCACCTTCGTCAAGATCGTGTCCTGGTCGGTCAACCAACTCTACGTAACAAACCATTGCAGAGTCACCATTGCGATAACCGGCTTTCAATATTCGCGTATAACCACCGGGCCTTTCTTGAAATCTGGGGCCCAGCTCACTGAAGAGCTTGCCCACGGCAGACTTGCTGCGCAAGAAGGCGAATGCGTGCCGTCGATTCGCGACGGAATCAACAGCCGCACGAGTGATTAGTGGTTCAATCGCTCTTCGAAGTTCCTTGGCCTTTGGTACAGTGGTGCGAATCACTTCGTGCTCGATTAATGAAGCGCACATATTGGACAACATTCGCCTGCGATGCGATGAGGTCCGGTTGAGCTGCCTTCCGCTCTTCATGTGCCGCATTGTCTAGTGTCCTCCAAGTTCAAGCTTTCAACATGCTCTTGTCTGAGCTAGTCAATTGCCGTTCTGATCTTCCCAACCACTAATCGTCATTCCAAGATGAAGACCGCGAAGTGCCAATGCCTCCTTGATCTCCTCCAAGGATTTCTTGCCCAAATTCGGAGTCGCCATCAAATCCTTCTCCGTCTTGTGCACAAGCTCTCCAACCGTTGCAACGTTTTCACCTTTAAGGCAGTTCTTTGATCGAACGGGAAGATTGAGCGATTCGATAGATTCGAACAGGAAGGGATCGATGGCATGAGCCTGCATCTCTTTCTCTACTTCCTCGAGAAGGTTGAGATCGACAAACGGCGCCAACTGCTGCGTCAGAATTGTGGCGGCACGTTTCACTGCTTCGACTGGACTGATAGTTCCATTGGATTCGAGCGTTATGATTAGCTTGTCCATGTCGGTCCGTCGTTCGACGCGGGTGTTCTCAACCGTATAGTCGACACTTCGCATCGGGCTATATGAGGCATCAAGCCGAAGGCGTCCAATGGTGCGATCGTGTTCGGCAACGAGTTGTTGATCGGCAGGTTGGTAACCGCGACCACGCGTCACAGTCGCCTCCAAGTAGATCGAGCCATCGTCGTTCAATGTGCATATAGGATGGTCTGGATTGGCAATTTCGACCTCTTGTGTTGTTATGAAGTCCTTTGCAGATACTTCACCCGGGCCATTTGCGCTCAAACGCATCGTACTCTCATCACCCGCCGTTAGTCGAACGGCTACTCCTTTCAAATTCAAGCAGATGTTGAGAAGGTCCTCCCGAACGCCCGGCAGCGTCGAATACTCGTGCAAAGCACCGTCAATGGAGACTTCGGAAATTGCTGCTCCAGGCATCGATGACAGAAGGATTCTCCGAAGGGCGTTTCCCACGGTGTGACCATATCCCCGTTCCAACGGCGTGAGCACCACGCGCGCTCGCGTATCGCTGATGTTCTCAACTTCGATAGGTGTAACTTGCAATAGATCGGTGTCTACGCTACTCATACGTTAGTTTCCCTCTGTTGCCAACCGAGTCTGACTGGTGCTATTTGGAATACAGTTCGACGATTAGGTTTTCTTGGATTTCCATCGGCAGTTCCTCTCGATCTGGCAATCGAGTGAAAACTGAAGCCCTATTTTCAGAATCGACTTCAATCCACTCCACAAAACCTCGCTGATCGGCAAGTTCCAATGCCATTCCGATTCGAGCTTGAGATTTTTGTCGATCTCCAATGCTGATTTGATCGCCGGGACGAACGTGGTAGGACGGAATATTCACGTTCTGACCGTTGACTCGAACGGCCTTATGCGACACTAGCTGTCTGGACTCCGCACGTGTCGAGCCGAAACCAGATCTGTATACAACATTGTCGAGTCTGCTCTCCAGTAGTCTCAGTAGATTTATCCCCGTGGCTCCTTGCTGGCGATCGGCCTTCTTGTAGTAGTTGCGAAACTGCTTTTCCAACACACCGTAGAGACGTCGAACTTTTTGTTTCTCTCGAAGCTGTATTGCGAAGTCGCTCTTTCGTACAGGAGTTCTGCGCGTTCCAGGCTCTCCGGGCAATCTGCCTTCCTTGCACTTTTCTTCCAGTGTGCGTGTGCCGCTCTTCAAGTAGAGATCGGTCCCTTCGCGACGCGAAAGTTTTAATTTTGGTCCCAAATATCGAGCCATGAATTGAACCTCTAAGGTCGCCGTCTCTTAGGAGGACGACATCCGTTATGCGGAATGGGTGTCACATCTGAGATACTGTTCACGCGAAGTCCACCTGCATTTAGCGCCCGTACAGCAGAGTCGCGACCAGGACCAGGTCCTTTGACAAAGACGTCCACACTTTTCAATCCATGGTTCTCCATGACTCTTGCAGTGACGTTTTCTGCTGCCGTTTGCGCAGCGTAAGCCGTGCTCTTTCGTGCCCCACTAAATCCTGCACCCCCAGCTGTTGCCCAGCCGAGAGTTCTGCCATGACGATCTGTGATCGTGATGATTGTGTTGTTGTACGACGCGTGCACATGAGCCAGCCCGTCAGTCACGACTCTTCTACCGCGTCGACGACCGGTTCCTTCCCCACCTCTGGTGCGACGTCCTGGCATTTTTATTTCCTAATGATCCGTCGAGGACCCTTTCTAGTCCGAGCATTTGTTTGGGTCTGTTGTCCACGTACCGGTAAGCCTCGACGATGTCGAAGACCCCGGTAGCATCGCAAATCCATGAGTCTCTTAATGTTCATGGAATCGATACGGCGAAGATCGCCTTCGACAGCCAGCGTTCCAATTTGAGCCCGAACCCTATCCATCTGATCTTCTGAGAGGTCTTGGATCTTGACGTTGGGGTCTACGTTCGCCGCTTCACACACTTTAATCGCAGTTGTGCGGCCAATTCCAAAAATGTAGGTAAGCGAGACTCCAGCATGCTTGTTGTCTGGAACCATAACGCCTGCGATTCGTGCCATTTAGTTAGCCCTGTCTTTGCTTATGCCGCGGTTCGGTCTTGCAGATTACATAGACAGTTCTCTTTCTTCGAACAATCTTGCAATTTCTGCACATCTTTTTTACTGACGCTCGTACTTTCATCTACAGATCCTCTTCGTTCCCTCATTCCTACCGTGGACGACGGCTGTAGTTCCTCAAGTTTGACTGTTCCATGAGCTTGGCATATTGGCTGGACATCAGGTGAGCCTGTACTTGAGACATGAAATCCATTGAAACAACGACGACAATCAGTAGCGCGGTGCCTCCCAGCTGAAATGTCACGCCGAACAGTACGATCATGAATTCTGGCAACAGACACACGCTGGTGACGTAAAGAGAACCAAACATTGTTAGTTTGGTCGTTACGTCGTCAATGTAGTCTGCAGTTTGCTTCCCAGGTCGAATACCCGGAATGTAGGCACCTTGCCGCTTGAGATTGTCAGCCATCTCGCCCGGATCGCGAACAATCGCCGTGTAAAAGA
>JAPOXO010000013.1 GCA_026707045.1 Gammaproteobacteria bacterium
GGTGGAGCGAAAGGTAAGAATTTGTCGTTATGGGGGTGACTGTTATCAATACGGGCTAGTGGCGATGGGATTCATCGACATCGTCATTGAAAACTCGGTCAACCCCTGGGACATTCAGGCGTTGATACCGATTGTCACAGGAGCGGGAGGGTGTATAACCACCTGGGATGGGAGCGATCCCTGCATGGGTGATCGCGCCGTTGCTACCAGCAACGAAAGGCTACATGAACAGGTTCTGAAAGAGCTTGAGAATTGCCTTGATTGACATTGACAGCAAACTGAGCGAGTGCAATCCATGATCAATCAGGAACGACTAGCGGAGCTTGTGGTTTGGGGCTTCACTGTTATCCGAGACGTACTAGACGCGACTAGCGTGAAAGCGATGCGGAATTTCGTCGAAGAGCAGGCTTTCCGTATGGGTGTCGAACATAGGCATCGAGGCACCGCACGTCATTTGGCCAACCTAGTTACGCTCGATCCAATGTTTCTTTCCGTGATCGACCATGAGGCTGTGTTGCCATATATCGAAAAAACGATGGGACGAGACTTGATTCTAGGTTCCTTGAGTGCACGCATAGTAAGACCTGGCGAAGGGTCTCAGACGCTACACAGTGACGTACCGTTGGCGATGCATCGTTACGGGCACGATTCCCCTTTGATGATGAACACGGTATGGGCACTGTCGGATCTAACGCCGGAGAATGGAGGTACGAGGCTTGTGCCTGGTAGCCATCAGAGCCATCTGTCTGAACCACCGACAAATTTGACACTTCCGTACGAAATGCAGCCAACTCTATCTGCTGGATCGGTGGTGATCTTTCATGGTCAGACCTGGCACGGCGGGGGCGAAAACCGTACGGATCAGCTGCGAACGGCCATGTTTGGACACTACCGCCACAGTCATTGGATGCGCTTTCAGTGCGATCCGCACGATGGGTTTCGAGAAGAATGGCTTCAAGGCATGACGCTGCGCCAAAAGGAGTTACTTAGGATGACCGCAGGCGTGGACCATCGACACGGAGCGGACTTTTACGAACGATAGCTAGCGGCGACAAGACTTCTCGAAGGTGGTGGCAACGCTAACAGGAGGATCTCGCACCACTATCAAAGTTGAACTATGGGTCTTGAAATGAACGTCATTGTTTCTGCGAAAAACTTCGTTGATCGCGTCCAGATAGCTCGCAACAATTGTCGGTTGCCGAAAATTTTTTTGCACAAGTCCTACCAAATAAAATGTGCTTCGTCAGGATCGCCGTGCAGAATCACTGACGAAGGGGTCTTCCAATTTGCACCTGAATGGGATTCAACACGACTCTTGAATTAAGGGGGAGAAATACATGGCCGTGCATTTCGCGAGTGCGTGGGAAGCCATAACAGACTTAGTACCGAACCGCGAGGCCTTGGTGTGCGGGGATGTCCGTCGCACTTGGTTCGAATATGACGATCGCGCAGCAAAGTTGGCTTCGTTGCTTCAGGAACATGGAATTAGTCAAGGTTCGAAAGTTGGCATCTATGCTCACAACTCAAACGAGTATCTTGAAGCACAGTATGGAATTTTTAAGCTTCGGGCCTGCCCTATAAATGTCAACTATCGCTACACGTCCGACGAACTGGTATACATTCTTGACAATTCGGATACCGAAGCATTGTTCTATCAGGCGTGCTACGCCGCGCGTATCTGGGAAATCAGAGACCGACTTGAGAAAGTCAAGCTGTTTGTTCAGATTGCCGATGGAACGGAGGCACTACTAGACAGTTCGATCGACTACGAACACGCGATCAAGTCTTATTCACCATGTGAACGCGATCCAAATCGTTCTCCGGACGATGTCTACATGCTCTATACAGGCGGAACAACTGGAATGCCAAAAGGAGTCATGTACGCACAAGGTGAGTTCATTCATCGGGTTTTGTCGCACTACACAGTGGAGGGAGTAGAGCCTCCAGAAGAACCAGGAGAGTTCGCAAGCTTTCTGAGCACAATCGAGGCAGTTCAATCGCCTCCCATTTCATTACCTGCATGCCCGTTGATGCATGGAACAGGAATGTGGCTGGGGGCAATGATTCCGATGCTTTGTGGCGGGACAGTAGTCACGATTTCCAAGTTGGGACTCGACCCACATCTAATCTGGAGCGAAGTGGAACGGAACAAAGTCGATAAGGTGGTCATTGTCGGCGATGCTTTTGCGCGACCGATGCTGGACGCCCTCAACGAATCCATTGTCATGCAACGCCCCTATGACATCAATTCAGTTCAGCAGATCATTTCTAGCGGTGTGATGTGGAGTAGCGAGATCAAGGAAGCGTTGCTCGAGCATCACGAAATGCAACTCATTGATGCAATGGGCTCTACGGAAGGTGGAATTGGCAGTTCTGTGTCAAACCGAGAAGACACTCCCAAGACGGCTCAGTTCACATTGAGTCCCGGGGTCAAAGTCTTTGATGACAACGACAAAGAAGTTGTACCTGGAAGCGGACAGGCAGGGAGGCTGGCGACGAGTGGTCTGGTCCCCCTTGGTTACTACAAGGATCTCGAGAAGTCTCAGGCAACCTTTCGTGAAGTTGACGGCGTTCGATACAGCTTTCCCGGAGACTTCGCAGTAGTCGAAAGTGATTTGACCATTACATTGCTGGGTCGGGGGAGTAACTGCATTAATACTGCCGGTGAGAAAGTCTATCCCGAGGAAGTTGAGGAGATTGCAAAGCAGCACCCTGATGTGTCTGACTGTTTAGTCGTGGGAGTTCCGGACGAGAGGTTCGGACACCGGATCGTAGCAGTGGTGTCCCGCGTTGAAGGACAAGACGTCACTGAACGGGATCTCATAGACTTCGCCCGGGAGCACATCGCTGGTTACAAAATTCCGAAACAGGTCTTTGTAGAGGACACGGTGCGGCGATCACCAGCTGGAAAGGCGGACTACAAATGGGCACGTGCACTAGCCGAGGAACGAATCCGAGACATTGAAGCACGTGCATCAGTTCTTCATGTTGGAGATGAACCCGAGCTATCCGACACTCTTAACGAGCACGAAATTCACGCCGAACGTCGCAGACTGATTGGGCAGGTAATAGAACAGTATGGGAATCCCACCAATTTGGCGCGAGCGCTATCCAAGAAAGCGACTGAACTCGGATACCCCAGACAGTTCAATGCCGGGCAGCTTTCCTACTTGGCGACGAAAGCCAAGTTTCGCAATATCGATCCTGTTCTAATGCTTTGTATTGAAACGCTGTCCGATGGCCGAATAACTCGTCGCGAATTAGTGCCTGAATTGTTTCTCGACATAACCACAGCACAAGTGAATTAACGGGATTCTTGCCGTGAATCGAGGTAGGTCAAACAATCTCATTGTGTTCTGTTTGTTGACAAACTGAGATCTTCGCCCATGGGTATGCAACACACTCCGTTGACGATGTCGCGGATCATCAGTCGCGGAGCCACTCTTCAACCCAACTCGGAAATTGTGACTGCGACGGACGACGGGGTTCGCAGGCAGACTTATGCTCAGACAGTCTCTCGTTCCAACCAACTCGCAAATGCTCTCCAAAGAGCAGGAATGGAAATTGGCGACCGTGTCGGTACGTTCATGTGGAACGGGTCGCGTCATGTTGAGGCTTATTACGCAACAGCCAACATGGGAGTGGTGCTTCATACGGTGAACATTCGTTTGTCTCCAGTAGACCTCGAGTATGTGATCAATCATGCCGAGGACAAACTGATGATTGTTGATGCCGATCTGCTTCCAACTCTAGAGCAACTGAAAGAAAGAATTCCAACCGTGGAACGGTTTGTGATTGCCGCCGAACCAGGACTCGAGGATTGGGAAACATCGTTGCCCAATACCATCGACTACGAAGAGTTCATTGGTGACATGCCAACTGTGTTTGATCCTCCGGACATTCATGAGAACGCGCCTTTAGGATTGTGCTACACGAGCGGAACCACTGGAAACCCTAAGGGTGTGGAATATGAACACCGAGCCCAATTCTTGCATACATTGGCAATTTGCATGACGGACGCGATGTCTCTGTCGGCGACCGACACGCTGTGCGGAATCGTCCCGATGTTTCATGCAATGGGGTGGGGATTGCCTTGGGCTGGGCTTATGTTGGGATGCAAGCAAGTTCTGCCTCATCGATTCATGTCGCCAGAACGATTGGTCGACCTTATGTCTCAAGAACGAGTGACTCTCTCTGCCGGAGTTCCAACGATTTGGCAAGGCATCAAGGCCTTTATAGAGCAGAATCCCAAAAAGCATGACCTATCGCAAGTGAGCAGGCTCACCTGCGGAGGATCCGCTCCGCCTGAGTCACTAGTTGAATGGTATTGGGATGAGCTCGGTGTTGAGATGATTCAAGGCTGGGGCATGACGGAGACAAGCCCGCTTGGAACGCTCGCTCGACGTACCTCCAAACAATGGCATCTGACGGCCTCACCCTCTCAATTGACTCAAAACTCCTGCAAAGCGGGTCTATTGATGCCCGGTCTTGAACTGGATGTCTTTGACGAGGACTTTAATCGCGTCCCACACGATGGTGAGTCCGTGGGAGAAATACTGATTCGAGGTCCTTGGATTTGTTCCGAGTATTTTCGGGATCCTCAACCATCAAAATTTCATGAAGATTGGTTGATTACCGGAGACGTTGGATCGATCGATCCAGAAGAAAATCTAATCATTGCAGATCGATCTAAGGATCTCGTCAAGAGTGGCGGAGAGTGGATTTCCTCCGTCGACTTGGAAAATCACATCGTAGCGATGGACGGAATCGCTCAAGCATGCGTGGTGGCACAACCGCATCCTCGGTGGGGAGAGCGACCGGTTGCATTGGTGGTATTAGACGACAGCGAATCAGTATCCGCCGATGAGATTAAAGATCACTGTTCGCTGAAGTTTGCGAAGTGGCAATTGCCGGACGATGTCTTGTATGTCGACCACATTCCGCTAACTTCGACTGGCAAGCTGGACAAGAAAACTGTTCGAGCTCAACTTGATACTGACGGTTACGTTTTGCCAGACATGCGCTAGAGGCGTAGTTTCCAATTATTCCTTGACATACTGGTGCTCTTTCGCACATTGCTCATTGAGAACCACACCTAGACCGGGTTCTGTTGGAGGAATGATGTAGCCATTCTCCCACAGTATGGGTTTCTCCAAAATGTCTGCGTGAAAACCGTCAAAGCGGCCGATACTCTCCTGTATCAGAAAATTTGGACTGCATGTGTCTATTTGAATATTCGCGGCGGCTTCGATGGGTCCGCAATATAGATGCGGTGCGATTTGTCCGTAGTACGCTTCGGCCATGCCAGCAATTTTTCGTGCTTCCAGAATGCCTCCAACGCGCCCCAACGCCATTTGGAGAATTGCAGCGGCTTGCTTTTCGAGCAATTCGCGAAACTCGAACTTCGTAGACAGCCTTTCGCCGGAAGCGACTGGAATGCTTGTTACTCGTGCTACCCGCGCCATTTCATCTCGATTCTCAGGCGGAACCGGCTCTTCGAACCAAAGCGGATCATATTTTTCAATTCGTTTTGCAAATCGTATGGTTCCAGACGTCGTGGATTGGCCATGCGTTCCAATCAGTATGTCGGCTTTATTGCCAACGGTTTCGCGAACAGCTCGAACCACAGACTCGGCGTTTTCCAGGCGATCCAACGGAGGTTCGCGAGGGTCTTCATTTCCCATTACGTCGATTAGCGGATCAAACTTCAACGCTGTGAATCCCTCGGCTACGTGGGCTGCCGCGCTTCGGCTGGCAGCTTCGGCATTTGTATGAGGAGACTTTCTAGAATTGTCGTCAGGCGCGGGCCACAGGTATGTATACGACCTCAAACGTTCGTGATACTTGCCTCCTAGTAGGTTGTAAATTGGCTGATCAAGTGCTTTGCCAACGATGTCCCAGCAAGCCATCTCAATTGCGCTAAGTATTCCCAAGACAGTGTGATCCGGGTGTTGATGATGGTCGTGCGATTCGTAGCCTTCTCCGTAATAAACGGACCGCCAGAGTCTTTCAATCTGGAAGGGATCGTTGCCTACTACATAGGTTTCGCAAACATCCTCAATCATTCGTGAAACGGTGAGTGGATGAAACGGAACTTTGTAGGCTTCTCCGATTCCTTCAATGGAACTATCGGACCGGAGCTTGACGAAGACCCAATAGCGGCCACCACGATGCGGTCTAGGCGTTCGAATTACATAGGTCTTGAAATCGACTATTTTCAAAACTTGCTCCTTGTTCCTGTCTGGGGCGCTTGCTCAGTGCCTCTGATTTGGATCGCTATAAGACCGTCTGAGAGATTTTTGACGCGTTTTATCAATCTACCTACTCTAGCGGTCGTACTGTAATGCCATACCACAGGTGTTAGTTAGAAATTCCCCTCGCGAATACATGTGATTGCCATTTACAAATGTGTTGGTCACTTGGGTGGAAAAGGTGGAACCGGCGAATGGTGTCCAACCACACTTCGAAAATACGGTACGTTCGTCCACAACTGTGTCTTGTGTTGGATCTACTACCACAAGGTCTGCCCAATAGCCTTCACGCAAGAATCCTCGTTCCCTGACATTGAATAGTTTTGCAGGCGCGTGCGAAACTTTTTCAACGATTCGTTCTAGGTCGTAAGTTCCCCTTTTTACAAATTCCAATACGCAAGGCAATGCAAACTCAACAAGCGGAAGTCCCGCTGGTGCGTCGAGAAACGGTTGATTCTTCTCTTCTCGAGTGTGGGGTGCATGGTCCGTAGCTATGGCATCGATGCGATCGTCGTTGAGCGCAGTCTGAAGAGCCAGCTGATCTTCTTTACTCTTGATTGACGGATTGCACTTGATGTCGGCTCCTTTGGATTCATAAGAGTCTGAATTGAAATGAAGGTGATGGATGCAGACTTCCGCGGTAATTTGCTTGGACTCGATTGGTCCGGTTTCAAACAAGCCCATCTCGACGGAAGTTGTGAGGTGCAAAACGTGAAGACGCGAACCCATTCGCTTTGCAAGGTCAACGGCTAAGCTGGATGATTTGAAACATGCTTCGGCTGATCGGATGCTTGCGTGTGTCCCGGGAGGGGCGTTTGCTCCATATCGTTCTCGTACAGCTTCTTCATTGGCAAGTATGGTCGGTGTATCCTCACAATGAGTCGCGATCACAAGAGGGCACGATGCGAAAATGCCTTCCAGCGTCAGCGGTTCATCAACGAGCATATTGCCTGTTGAAGCACCCATAAACACCTTGACTCCACATGCCTTTTCTTGATCCACAGCCTTGATTTCTTCAAGGTTTTCGTTGGTTGCGCCGAGGTAAAAACCGAAGTTTGCCAGGGAGCGTTGGCTGGCGCGTTCGTGTTTATCGAGCAAGCGCGATCGGTTTATGGTTTGCGGGATGCAGTTGGGCATTTCCATGTAACTGGTTATTCCCCCCGCAAGTGCAGCTCGAGACTCTGTCGCAATTGTGGCTTTGTGTTCCATTCCGGGTTCACGGAAATGAACTTGGTCGTCGATCATGCCAGGAAGAATCCAAGAGCCAGAAACGTCAATTTCAGTGCTTCCGGTCGCTGTTCCACCAATTTGGCCAATCCGTCCAAATTCATCGATGGCGATGTCGCCCTCGATACGCTGGTTTTCGTTGACAATAGTGCCATTCTTCAATACGTAGCGATTTGGCACAGATCCTCCACTTGAATCAATTTGAACCACCTATACGAGGCGTGGCGTGAATGTTAACGAAGTGCTGATCTGCTCGCATGAATAACGACATCTGAGATGAAGAAACGCAAGCTTGCACTCTGCAATGTACTACCAACCAACATTAAAGTGAATTGCAGAACGGTTTGTAAATTGACACAATGCGCATTGGATCGTGGCTGAAGCTAGCTGACACCGCTACTTGCTTGGTCCGCACTTCAATCACCCAGTTGGCTAACACAACTAATTTTCCGTGAAGAATACATTTGCTCTTGAACTACTGCGAAGCGAACTTTCCAGACATGTGGTCTTAACTGACCGACACGCCGTCAGACCTTTCGAAACCGATGGCTTGACCGCGTACAAAGAGACACCTTGGGCCGTAGTTTTGGCTGAATCAGTGGATCAGGTTCAATCTGTGCTTCGGATTTGCAACGAGTGCAGAGTGCCTGTCGTCACAAGAGGTGCCGGCACCGGACTTTCAGGAGGTGCACGTCCGAACGCCGAAGGGGTTCTTCTAGTGTTGACAAAAATGCGAGAGATTCTCGAGGTTGATTTGCAAAGCTGTACAGCGACCGTGGAACCCGGTGTAACAAACTTAGCAATTTCCGAAGCCGTTCAAAAACACGGGCTGTTTTATGCACCCGATCCTTCTTCTCAAATCGCCTGCAGTATTGGTGGCAACGTGGCAGAAAACGCAGGTGGAGTGCACTGCCTTAAGTACGGATTAACCTTGCACAACGTAGTTGGATTGAAAGTTCAAACCATTGAAGGCGATGAACTAGTACTTGGCGGCAAATCCTACGACAGTTCGGGTTACGACTACATGGCACTGATGGTTGGTTCTGAAGGCATGCTAGGCGTGGTAACGGAGGTCACCGTGAAATTGTTGCCGTTACCTTCTCATCGAATCGTGATGCTCGGCGCGTTCCGCGACCTCGAGCGAGCAGGCGAATGTGTAGCTGGAATTATTTCAACAGGCTTGGTCCCCGCGGGACTCGAGATGATGGACAAATTGGCCATTACAGCAGCTGAAGAATATGCCAAGGTGGGCTATCCGACAGAAGCGGAAGCAATTTTGCTTTGCGAGATCGATGGAGGTGAGGTGGAAGTCGAACACCACTCCACCGAGGTTGAGAAGCTAATGAAGTCTTTTGGAGCATTCAAAATCGATGTCGCAAAGGACCCAGAAGAATGCGAACGACTATGGCGAGGACGAAAGTCCGCTTTTCCTGCCGCAGGAAGAATTGCGCCAGATTACTACTGCATGGATGGAACAATTCCGAGACGAAAAATCGGCTCCGTACTTTCCTCTATTGCGTCCATGTCACGCAAGTATGGACTTGCGGTTGCCAATGTCTTTCATGCTGGGGATGGAAATTTGCATCCACTGATTCTCTACGACGCTGCAGTAAAAGATCAACAGTCGAAAGCAGAAGAGTTTGGGGCTGAAATTCTCGAGTGCTGCATTTTGGCGGGGGGCACGATTACGGGGGAACACGGGGTGGGAGTCGAGAAAATCGATCAGATGTGCGCTCAGTTTTCCGATGAAGAACTAGAGCAATTCCATTTGCTGCGGAAAGTATTCGATCCATATGGACTCATGAATCCTGGCAAGGCGATTCCTACTCTAGCTCGATGCTCTGAAATCGGCGGTATGCATGTGCATCGAGGTGAGTTGCCGCATCCGGAACTCGAGCGTTTCTAGTGACGGACTTGGACGACTCCGGTTTTCTTGTCGGCGCAATAGAGAGTGCTGTGTCCAACGGAGAGCCGATCTCGTTCCTTGGTCACGGCAGTAAGCCGAGATTGGTCGAGAATGACGAAAATGCATTCCTCTGCACAGCTGATCATTCGGGCATCACAGAGTATCGACCGGATGAACTAGTCATCAGTGCGCGCTCAGGAACTCCTCTTGCGGAAATTGAAGAAGTCGTACATGCACAAGGACAAATGTTGCCCTCGGACCCGCCAATGTTCAATCGGAAAGGAACTATTGGAGGTGCGGTCGCTAGCGGTCTTTCTGGTCCGGGCAGACCTTGGTACGGTTCCACTCGCGACAGTTTGCTTGGTGTGGAAGTGGTCAATGGCAAGGGACAGCGTCTCAACTTTGGCGGAAAAGTGATAAAGAATGTTGCCGGATTCGATATCACGAGACTATATGCGGGGTCGAAAGGAACACTTGGATTGATCCTGAGTGCTACTTTTAAGCTTTTGCCCCTACCTGAGCTTGTGCAAACGGTTGAACTTGAGTGTTCCGATGTGGATGCCCACCAAGTGTTGGAATCGTACAGCCGCAGACCATCAACCCTTTCAGGATCTTGCCATTTCGAAGGAACTCTCTATTTACGATTTGCTGGTGCTAGTTCAGCTGTAAAGAACGATGTTGAGGAGTCACGTGGTTCCATCGGCACGAGTCTTTCATGGACTGAACTTCGAGACCAAGCATTGCCATTTTTTGGCGATCCTGTCCCGATTTGGAGAGTGAGTCTAGAGAGAGGAATCCTTTTCGAAAACGTAGATGAGTTCGAAGTGCTTTCGGAGTGGAACGGAAGTCTGATTTGGGTTAAGACACCAACGGAGTCGCCACCGCCCGTATCGAAGTATATTGGACGTGCCGAACCATTTCGCAATCTCTATCTCGAAGCCGCACGTCCTGCAAAGTACGCGGCTCGGATTAAGCAAGCTTTCGACCCATCCGGTATTTTTGAACCCAACGTCGTTGCCTGATGCAAACAAGAATTGCTACGGCTCTGGAGGACGACAACGAAGCCATTCGCAGTGCTCAGATAATTCAAAAGTGCGTGCATTGTGGTTTTTGCAATGCTACATGTCCAACATTTCGGCACTTTGGGGATGAATTGCAAGGTCCGAGGGGCCGCATCTACCTCGTTAAGGGATTGCTTGAAACAAACGAGGTCAACAGCACGTTAGAAGATAGCCTTTCAAAGTGCCTGACGTGTCGAGCCTGCGAATCTACGTGTCCTTCTGGAGTTGAGTTCGGCGAGTTGGCTGAATTCGCAAGAAACGCCATGAGCAAAGGCCATCGAAAACCTTCAATGCTAGAACGGCTGCTACTGTACGTTATTCCCAAACCAGGATTGTTTCGATCGCTTTATAGGTTGGTTCGGCTCTTCAGGTTCTTTGCCCCGGTTCGCTACCGAGAAACGCTGTTCCGTCGGTTGGCAAAGAGAGCTGACTTGTTTACACAGCAAGGCCGAGTCGTGATTCTTCAAGGCTGCGTGCAACGGTCGTTAACTCCTGAGGTCGTGCAGCATCTCACAGATTTGTTGACGAAACTAGGCATCAAGCATCGCATATTAGAAGCTGAGAAATGTTGCGGTGCCCTGCATCTACATCTTGGACATACAGAGCCAGCGAAAGTGTTTATGCGAGCAAACATTAGGGCCATTGCGCCGAGAGAGGGAGAAGCGATCATTTCGACTGCCAGCGGATGCGGAGCAACTCTGAAAGACTACGGTCGCATTTTGTCTGAAGATGATGCTGCCAAGAGATTTTCGGCAGCCGTGCAAGACGTCTCAGAGTTTTTGCGGGAGTTTAAGTTCACTAAGCGTTTGGACTATCAGCGTATTGCTTTTCAATCTCCATGTACGCTACAGCACGGACAAAAAATTTCCGGATTGATCGAGAACCTCTTGCTTCGCGCGGGCTACGAATTGTGTTCGATTCCAGACGCGCACCAGTGTTGCGGTTCTGCAGGAAGTTACTCGCTACTTCAGCCAGATATTGCCAGGTCGCTTCGTGAACGAAAGATAGAAGCACTCCTCCACGACGACCCGGAACTGATTGCGACTGCCAACGTGGGTTGCCAATTGCATTTGGAAGCAGCCATGAACAAACCCGTTAGACATTGGGTTGAACTGCTGGATGTTTCAAAGGAAGAATCAGCCTCCTAAGCTAGTCCGATTCTTCGGTCTTGACTTCCGCTTGTTGTTCCTGGTCCGGAGTTGAACTAATTACTTCGGAATCGTCCAGAGCGGCTTCGTCATCATTGGTGGCTGGCTCCTCTTTGATGGGAAGCTCACCTCTTCTAACCATGTCGATGACTTTGTGAAGAGCTCTCACCGTTTCCTTTTGGGTCGTTTTCGAGGGAACTATGTACTTGTTGGCAACTACAAATGTAGGAACCGAGATTATTCCAAACTCTCTAACGACGGCTTCCTGTCTATCGAGAATTGATTGGACACGGTCACTTTGAGCGATGAGTTCGAATTGCTCCTTATCAATCCCGTGTCCGTCGAAGAACTCGGATGTGGAATCGAGAGTGCCAAACGTTCGTGGCCGCTTCTCTGCTTCGGCGAAGATTCGTTTCTTGTTTTGGGCAACTATGTTTCGTTCGCTCAATGCAACGTGGATTCGAGCCAAATTGGTTGTTTGTACAGAATGGGCAACATGGATTTCGGTTAGCTCAACATCCTCGGGCAGTGAGTTTTCCCAACCCCTCAGCAATTCTTCTAGTTCTTTGCAATTGGGGCAAGCATAGGAAAAGAACTCTAAGACCTCTATAGGATCGTTCTTCACATCACGATCGGGAATTGTGAAGTACAACTCCCCCTTGTTGGGGTCCAAGACGCCGACCGAGTAAAGTATTGCGTAGCCGAGAATCACGATTACGATTAGCGCGATTGCTCCCAATATTGCATTTCTTACCAACGCGACATTGGCCGTTTTTTGTCTTCGAGCCATGCTAGGTATTTACCACTCTTGAGGATCGGATCGCGGTTGTTACAACATTGCTCAACAAGCAATTTGGCATCCGCGGAACCGCAATTAGATTACCAAAGAGCAGCGGCGTTCCGAACAGTGGACAACAAGGTTCATGGCGGGTGCTAAAGTCGAGTGATTTGCTTCGACTCAACAAGCTTGTCTACCAGATTGCCGTAGGTGTGTTAGAGCTCTACTTCTTGATGTGAGCCGTTGCTTCGATCTCCACCAAGGCAGCGTCTTCCACCAGTTCTTGGACTATCAACACGGACATTGCGGGAAAGTGTTTTCCAAAAACTTCCCGATAGACTTCCCCGATCACTCGTTGCTGTTCAATGTACGAATTCTTGTCTATGAGGTACCAAGTCAGTCGGACGATGTCCGAAGCCTTCCCTCCCGCCGATTCAACAACGGCGAGCACGTTTTGTAGCGCGTGTTTGATTTGCACCACTAGGTCGTCCGATTCAATTTCCTGCTTTGCGTTCCAGCCGATTTGGCCGGCAACGAACAGCAGTCCGTCTTCGGTGAGAAGTCCATTCGAGTAGCCTCGAGGATGCGGCCAGTGCAAAGGATTAATGATCGAGTTTGACATTTGGAAATGGATGTGCCGGCTGGTCCAGAATTGGAGGCGTCACGTTACCTGCTTTTTGACTTGGTACTTGGGTTCGCGCCAAATCTCAGCTTTCATGACGTGCTCGAGAGTCTCCGCTGCCCTAACCATGTCGTTTTCATCCAGATAAAGCGGTGCAATGCCGAACCTCAAGATGTTCGGCTCCCTAAAGTCACCTATGACGCCGCTGTCGATCAGCGCTTGGATGATCGAATACGCTTCGTCGGATGCAAAAGAAACCTGGGACCCCCGATTCGATGCATTCCGAGGCGAAACTAGATCCAGTATTGGACAGCGACGTTCTACTTCTTCAATGAAGAGTTCGCTTAGCCTTGTAGCAGCTAGTCGAATGTCCGACATGTCAACCAGATCCCAAATTTTCATTGCAAAGTGCAGAAGCTTGAATTGCACAACCGGTGGAGTGCCTATACGAAATCGTTCGGTGCTCATGGCGGGGTCGTATCGAAGATCCATGGCAAAGGGATCTTTGTGCCCCAGCCATCCGGTAAGTGCAGGTCGAATCGAATTGACAATGTCGGGCCGAATGTATATGAACGCCGGGGCTCCTGGTCCGCCATTTAAAAATTTGTAGGTACAACCCACGGCAAATTCGGTATTTGTTTGTCGCATCTCTAATGGAACCGCCCCCGCTGAATGAGCTAAGTCCCAAATTGTCACCGCCCCGCATTCATGAGCCCGTTTCGTGATTGCATCCATGTCGTGCATTCTTCCGGTTCTGTAGTCGACATGAGTCAAATAGACGACAGCCACTTCCTCATCTATATGTTCCTCGACTTCATCAGGAGGCGGGGTTGCGAGTTTGTGACCTCTGTCGAGTGTGTCGATGAGTCCTTGTGCTATGTAGAGATCAGTCGGAAAGTTTCCGGAGTCAGACAGAATCACACGACGATCTGGACGGATATCTAGAGCCGCGGCCAGTGCTTGGTATGCCTTGATCGAAAGAGTGTCTCCCATTGCAACGCTTCCAGGTTGCACACCGATCACAGGGGCTATCTGATCTCCAACGATTCTCGGCATCGACATCCAATTTGCACTGTTCCATGCTTGGATTAAGTCTTTCTCCCACTCATCGCTAACAACCTCGACGGCTTGCTGAGCGCTTCCTCTAAGTGGAGGCCCGAGGGAGTTTCCGTCTAGGTAGACGATGTCGCTAGGAATATCGAAGAGATCTTTGCGAGGAAGCCCTGTGGTCCGGGTGGTCAAAGGTCGCCTCGAACCCGCCACAGTTCGGGAAACAGTATTACGTCGAGTCTTTGTCGCAGCAACGGCACGCCGATGGTTCCTCCCGTACCCCGTTTGTTTCCAATCACTCTTTCCACGGTAGTTACGTGGTTGAACCTCCAGCGCCGGAAATAGTCTTCGAGGTCAACTAGCTTTTCTGCCAGTTCGTAAAGCGACCAGTACTTATATGGGTTTTCGTAAACGATTCTCCAGTGGTTCTGGATGGCCGGGTCGAGCTTACGAGGTTGGCGCAGTTGATAGGGGGGTGCGGGAGTGTCAAAACCATCGACAATGCGGTAAAGCACACAGACAGCAAGATCGTAAATGCTTGGACGCGCTAGTTCTTCTTGGAGTGCGTCGTAGTGCCAAGGAGTCTCCTTGTAATTGTCGACAAACTCAATAACTCGGTTACCGAGCATGTACTCGATCAGCCGGTATTGAAATGACTGAAAACCAGAGGATGTGCCGAGTGCACGTCGAAACTCAGTGTAGTCGCTTGGAGTCATCGTGCGCAACACATCCCACGCACCATTTAGCTGGTCGAAAATTCTCGCCACTCGACTCAAGGTCTTGAAAGCTGGTTCAAGCCGGTTGGCAGCGATGTCCTCTCGAACCACTCCTAGTTCGTGGATAACCAACTTCATCCACAACTCAGTCGTTTGATGCTGAACAATGAACAACATCTCATCATGAGCGGATGTATGGACACATTGCGCCGCCAATATTGAGTCGAGGTGAAGGTACTCGTCGTATGAGTTCTCCGCAACGCTACTAGTTGGATGTTCGATTTCTTCTTTGTGGTTTTTCACTTGCTAGACCTCAGCCGATATCGCTGAACTTTTCCAGTAGCCGTCTTGGGCAATTCGTCTACAAATACGACAGAACGAGGATATTTGTATGGAGCGATGGTTGCCTTCACGTGATCCTGAAGAGACTTCGTTGTTTCTTCGCCGGGCAATGCGCCCTCAGCAAGCACCACGTGTGCTTGAACAATGAACCCTCTGGCTTCATCAGGTGCTCCGACAACTGCACATTCGGCAACACTTGGATGTGACAGAAGCGCCGATTCGACTTCGGGTCCAGCGATGTTATAGCCCGAAGAAATAATCATGTCGTCATTGCGAGCAGCGAAGTGGAAATACCCTTCAGAATCCTTTGAAAATGCGTCTCCACAAATATTCCACCCATTTTGAACGTACTCTCTTTGTCGGTCTCCGCACAGATACCGACAGCCCGTGGGACCTCGAAGGGCCAAACTTCCCGTTATCCCCGCCGGTACCTCCTTACCTTCGGCGTCGACTACTTTGGCTTCGTACCCGTTGACAGGTCGTCCGGTGCACGAGCCACGGTGGTCTCCAATTCGGTTGCTAATGAATATGTGCAATAACTCTGTCGTGCCAATGCCGTCTAGGATTGGTTTGCCCGTCTTTGCGATCCACTCGTCGTAAATGGGACCCGGCAAGGTTTCGCCAGCGGAAACCGCAAGACGAAGCGATGAAATGTCGTGGTTCTCCAGAGATTGAAGGACCACTCGATATGCGGTTGGAGCCGTGAAGCAAATCGTTGCGCGATGGCGGGCGATGATCTCACCCATTACGGGAGGGGCCGCGGCTTCATATAAAACGCCGGTTGCGCCAAATCGCAGAGGAAAGACTGCCAGTCCTCCCAAACCAAAGGTGAAAGCAAGAGGCGGCGATCCGACGAAAACGTCTTCCGGAGTAACGCCCAGGATTTCCTTGGCATAGCCGTCTGCGATTATCAATAGATCACGATGGAAGTGCATCGTTGCCTTTGGTTCGCCTGTCGAACCGGAAGTAAACGCCAAGAGAGCTACATCATCTTGTGATGTATTAGCAGAATCGAATTGTTTTGGTTTGTTTACTGCAAGGCGGTCGAGTTCCGCATCGTGGCCGGACGTTCCATCGAACCCAGCAACCGATTGCAGTTCTGAACATCGGTTTTGGCACTGGAGTAGTTCGTCCATTAGCCTTGTGTCGCAGAGAGCATGGCTCACTTGGGCTTTCTCTACGTACTTCACAAGTTCCGTAGCACGGAGCAAGGGCATTGTGTTGACTGCTACCGCACCCACCTTTGTCACGGCCAGCCAGCACGCGACAAAGGCTGGATTGTTTGCGGAGCGGATGAGAACTCGGTTGCCTGGTCGAACTCCCAGGTCATCGACCAATGCATGTGCGAGCTGATTGGTCCATTCGTTGAGTTCCTGATAAGTTCGTTGTCGATCTTCTCCGATCAGGGCCGTTCGACTTCCAAATCCTCTGGCAACCATGGATTCGGTGAGCTCCACTGCGACATTGAGGCGGTCGGGATAGTTGAAGCCGTCCAAGACTAGAGCGGGCCAACTTTCGAAGTCGGGCAGATTGTCTCGCGCAAAAGTGTCTTCGTGTGCGGAAGGTCTTAGCATTTAAACCTCTCCTGGTGAACTCAAAGATGGGAGATCGAAATCAACCACATTGGGTTGAACGGGTTTGAAAATGTGAGCAACTATTCACCTTCGAATCTAGGTCTCTCTTTAGCAACAAACGCGCGGTACGCTCGCTGGAAATCCTCGGTCTGCATGCACAGTGCTTGGGCTTGCGCCTCGGATTCAATAGCTTGTTCCAGAGACAACGACCATTCCTGAGCTAGCATGGTCTTAGTCATCATGTTGGCGAACCCAGGTCCGGTCGCAATTCTGGTCGCCAAGTCCATTGCTTCCTGGTCAAGATCGGATTGAGAAACCACTTTGTTGAAGAATCCCCATCGCTCCCCTTCGTCAGCCGACATCGAGCGTCCCAAAAGCAATAGCTCAGCCGCTCTCCCCTGTCCAATGATTCGAGGCAGTATTGCGCAAGCCCCCATATCACAACCTGCCAATCCCACTCGATTGAACAAGAAGGCTACTTTTGCGTCGGGCGAGGCAACTCGAATGTCGCAAACCATTGCAATAATTGCTCCGGCACCAACACACACACCGTCAACAGCAGCGATGATGGGAGTTCCGCAGTTGATCATTGCCTTCACCAAGTCTCCGGTCATCCTTGTGAACTCAAGGAGACGCCTAGTGTTCATTTGAGTAAGCGGACCAATGATGTCGTAGACATCTCCACCTGAGCAGAAATTTCCTCCGTTGGACACGATGACCACCGACTTGATGTCTTCGTTGAGTTTTAAGCCTCGAAACCAGTCGCGTAGTTCGGCATAGCTATCAAACGTCAGAGGATTTTTACGTTCGGGTCGATTGAGAGAGATTTGAGCAATGCCGTCTGAAATTGAACAGTTGAAGTGCTGTGTGCTGCTGGACATCGCCTGAACCTCGTACGTAATCTAACGCCAAAGCCAGGTGTAGTAGAGCCTGGATAAGACGTGCTCGCGGCACACTTGGATTGATTCAGGTGCGAATCGCAATTGGTGCAAGATGCTAGATCTCTCCTCCTGAAACACTAAGTGTATGCCCATTTACAGCATCCGATGCATCCGAGCATAACCATTTGACTGCGCTAGCGACTTGCCGAGGTTCTATGAATCTCTCTTGCGGATTGTTTTTGCGTAGCATCGAGCTCGCCCTATCTTGAGACATTCCAGTCTTGTCTTCGATATTTTGCAATGTTCTCTCGAGGAGAGGCGTACTTGTATATCCCGGGCAGATAGCGTTTACGGTAATACCTGTCTTCGCTAGTTCCAACGAAAACGAACGCATCAGACCCACGACGGCATGCTTTGATGCCGTATATGCGGACACGTATGGGTAGCCCTTAAGGGCTGCTGTGGAAGCAATCACAACCATTCGGCCCCAACTCTCAGATCGCATATCGTTCAGTGCGGCTTTCCAGACGTTGAACACTCCGATTACGTTTACGGCAAACATGTTGCTCAGGAGTGTCGGATCCGTGCGTTCGATAGGTTCGCTTTGCGCAGCCCCAGCATTGGCAACGACAATGGAAATGGGACCTCGTTCAGTTCGCGCCTTTTCATAGACTTCACCTACCGCAGCAAAGTCGGTGACATCGCAGATCTGGTAAGGAATTCCTTGAGCTTGTAGTGAATCTTTGGAACGACCCAAGATCGTGACTTTTGCACCCGCTCCGGCCAATTCCCTAGCTGTCTCTGCGCCAATTCCGGATCCACCACCTGTGACGACAGCGTGTTTTCCAGACAAAGTCAAACTTGGTTGACCTGTTCGGCTTCGCGATCTGCAAGACGCCATAGCTGGTCGCGTCCCTGCAAGTAGGGAGATGGCCAACCTTCCTCTCGATCACCCAATTCAGTGGCTCGATGAAGTGTCCAATACGGATCAGACAAATGCGGCCGTCCTATGCAAACCAGGTCGGCACGACCGGCAAGCAAAATCGAATTTACGTGATCGGCTTCGTAAATGTTGCCAACTGCTATGGTCTTCAGATTCCCGTCGTTGCGGATCCGGTCCGACAATGGTGTTTGAAACATGCGTCCATAGACCGGCTGAGCCTCTGTGCTCGTTTGACCAGCAGAAACGTTGATGATGTCCGCACCTGCCTGTGCAAATAGTCTCGCGATTTGAACGGCATCCCCAGGAGTTACACCCTTGTCCTCCAGCCAATCGGTAGCGGAAATCCTGACGGAGATCGGTTTGTGTTCAGGCCATACAGAACGCATACCTTGCAAGACTTCCATTGGATAGCGCATGCGGTTTTCGAGTGATCCTCCATATTCGTCGGAGCGAGTATTGGAGATTGAAGAAATAAACGAAGAAATGAAGTAGCCGTGCGCCGCATGAAGTTCAATCATGTCAAATCCAGCTTCTTCAGCCATTTCAGTTGCGGTTACGAACTGCCGTCTGATTTCTTCGAGGTCGTCAACTGTAGCTTGTCGCGGAATGGAGTTTTGCGGCGACCACGGAATCGATGAAGCAGAAACCACTTCCCAGTTTCCCTTGTCCAGCGGCTCGTCCATACCCTCCCATCCGATTTTCGTCGATCCTTTTCTTCCGGAATGTCCAATTTGGCAACTTATCCTCGCGTCAGTCTCCTCGTGCACGAATTTGGTAAGACGTCCCCACGCCTCGACATGCTCGTCAGCATAGAGACCTGGACACCCAGGCGATATGCGTCCTGTGTCGGAAACACAGGTCATTTCTGTGTAGACGAGTCCTGCTCCACCTTTAGCTCGCTCTCCGTAGTGAATGAGATGCCAATCGGTTGGACATCCGTCGACAGCCTTGTACTGAGCCATGGGAGACACAACGATACGATTCTTTAAGTCCATGTCTCGAAGTGTGAAGGGAGCGAACATGGGTGGACGGACCCGAGCGTTGGAGGAAACTCCGGCTTCCTCCTGAAACCACTTCTCCGCAGATTCCAACCAGTCACCATCTCGCATCCGTAGGTTCTCATGGCTGATGCGTTGGCTGCGTGTCAGCAATGAGTAGTTCAGCTGCATTGGATCCAACTGAAGATAACGTTCAACGTTTTCGAACCATTCGACAGAGTTGCGAGCAGCTGATTGAAGACGAAGTACTTCGACTCTGCGTTCTTCTTCATATTTCTTGAGAGCGTCGTTCAGTCCGGGCTCTGAGTCAATGTCATCTGCCAGAGCAATTGCCGATTCCAGAGCCAACTTCGTTCCAGATCCAATGGAGAAGTGTGCCGTCGCTGCCGCATCGCCCAACAGAACAATGTTTTTGTAGCTCCATCGTTCGCAAAGAACTCTAGGAAAACGGATCCAAGCAGAGCCACGAATGTGACTGGCGTTGGTCATCAATGAATGACCGTCTAAGTGTTCCGCAAAAATTTCCTCGCAGACCTCGATGCTCTCTTCTTGGGTTAATACATCGAACCCAAAAGCGTCAAATGTCTCCTGAGAACACTCGACTATGAATGTAGCTGTGTCCTTGTCGAACTGATAAGCATGTGCCCATATCCAGCCGTGTTTGGTTGGCTCGAAGATAAACGTAAATGCGTCATCGAATTTCTGGTGTGTTCCTAACCAAACAAAGTGGCAAAGTCGTTGGTCGATTTTCGGTTCAAACGCTGATTGGAACTCGTTTCGAGTTCGTGAATTCAATCCATCGCTGGCTATGACAAGATCGTAGCTCTGAGCCAATTCAGAAACATCTTCCACCTCGGTCTCGAAGTTCATTTTGATGTCGAGACTGCGTGCACGGTCTTGAAGAATGTTGAGCAGCTTTTTTCGACCGATTCCGCAAAAGCCATGTCCGGATGAAACAAGCCGTTTTCCCTTGTAGTGCAATGCAATGTCGTCCCAATACGCAAAGTGGCTCCGAATGGATTTCTCGCTGATGGGATCGTTAGCCTGAAGTTTGCTCAAGGTGTCGTCCGACAGCACGACTCCCCATCCAAAGGTGTCGTCAGGCTTGTTTCTCTCAAAGACTGTAATGTCGTGCTGAGGGTTTCGAAGCTTCATCGAAATTGCGAAGTACAGTCCCCCGGGACCGCCACCCAAACACGCAATTTGCATTCGAAACAACCTTCGACGACTAATAGATAGCGGTAAAGTAACCGCGTACATCAAGAGGACTTGTAGTGTATCTTAGCCTGATATTCAACGCTGAACGATTGCATTAGCCAAGACGTACGATGGCGCACACAGATTGGGACGACGAGTTTTCGAATGCCAAATACATCCCACAAGGTATGTCGTACCCTCAACGATGGAAAGACGCTGCCACCTCATTCATAGAAAATCATGCGCGAGTTGAGCTCGATATTGCCTATGGGTCACATCCTCGTCAGGTATTTGATCTCTTTTGGCCCTCATCTCAGCCGCGGGGCTTGGTAGTTTTCGTACACGGCGGCTATTGGATTGATTTCGACAAGTCCTATTGGTCACACCTGGCCAAAGGGTCAAGCGATCAGGGTTGGGCTGTCGCTATTCCTAGCTATGTTTTGGCACCTGAGGCACGAATTTCCGAGATCACCCACATGATGGTCCAAATGATCGAAAAATGTGCCCAAGTTGTAGCCGGTCCAATCGTCCTCGTAGGTCATTCAGCGGGCGGTCACCTTGTAACGCGAATGGCCTGCAAGAACACGGTCATTTCTATTGAAATTCGAGAACGAATTCAACGTTTCGTATCCATAAGCGGAGTTCACGATTTGCGGAATCTATTGCACACGCAGATGAACAAGCGATTGCGATTGACTGCAGAGGAAGCAATATCTGAAAGTCCATCTTTACACGAGCCCGTCGAGACGGCATCGGTTCTAACTTGGGTTGGTTCTAAGGAACGTCCGGAATTCCTCAGGCAGTCCGAAGTGCTCTATCACGAGTGGAGAAGCAGAATCAAGGAAGCTCGAAATGTCGTTGAGAATGATAGGCACCACTTTGACATCATAGATTTGTTGACTAATTCAAGGAGCTCTTTGAGTTCGGTGATGCTGGGCGTACACTAGCTGGACTCAATGAGCGAATCAGCAAAGTACAAAGCTCCCTGCTCACTCGTTAACTTAGACATCAGAAATTTCTGCGGGATCGGCAGTGCTCAGGGATTTGATGATTCGTCCTCCTTGTACAGGATCGATGCGGTTTAAGTCACGATATACGCCTGGTGCAATCTCAAGGGTCCACAGCATTAGTCTTAATCAGATAGTCCAGCGTGAGTGGATTAACCTTGCCGGATCGCAGTTCTTCCAGACGGCTCTCGGAAATGTAGATGTCTTCCGGGTCGTCAGGTAGCCGGATTGTTCACATCGGTTGGACTGTGACGTGCACTTTAGAATTTTTAATGCTGGACTGTTTAACTAATGTCTATCTCCGATCTGGCTTAAGCGACGATTCCCACTTTTTCTGGGCGATCCGAATCCTCTGGAATGAAGTTCTGAACGTTTGGCAATATTAGCTCCAAGTCTTCCACATCCAGCCCAAACCAGATGGCCAGTTCAGAAAAGTACTCTTCCAAAGAGGTAGTGGGAATGAAGTTGCCACGGTCCGTGTTCGATAGCTGACTCTCCGGTTTGTTATCCAAACTCATTTCCGGATAGGTTCCAAGCACACGCTCACCCCTGATAGGGCCGCCGAGAACCATGGCGTTGCCACCCCATCCGTGGTCGGAACCGCCTCCATTAGAAGTTAGAGTGCGGCCAAAATCCGATGTCGTGAATAGCACGACGTTGTCGAGCAGATCGACTTCGTCGAGCGCATCACGGAAAGACTTGAATGCTCGCGATACTGTTTGAATTTGTTCGAAATTTTCGTGCAAGTCTTCGTGATGGTCCCATCCCCCCATGTTTACAAAGAATGTTTGTCTTCTTGCGTCAATAGTCGAATGAGCGCTTATCACCTGTGCGATTCTCTTGAGACTCAATGCCCAAGGGTGGTCGTCAAACTCGGTGTCCAATCCTTCCAAACCATCCGTGAAGTCTTCGACAGCTCTCTCGTTGTCCCGCATTGCCGCTTTGAGCTTTGAAATGTAGGCCTGTTGCAAGAGATTTTCGTAGTGCTCTGGATTGATTCGCCGTTCGTAGTCTCGGTGGGCAGAAGCCTTTTGTGGATACCAGTTTTCTTCCCACAGCTCCTCGAAACCTCGATCGTTATGGGGATCCATAACTACAAGAGGAGTTGTTGAAGTTCCGGTTTGTGCTTGATTGTTCCCGGAAAGAGACCAGTTCATGTTCAAGTCGTTTGGCAGAGTGTTCCCAAACCTGTCGGCAATCTTTCCAAGCCAGCCCACATTCTGCTGTGCGAGAGGCAGGAGCGAGGATGCGGACTGCCATTGTGCGATCTGGTCGGAGTGCGATTCCAAATTCAAGGGTTTGTCCAAACTCACATCCAGGAACTGTTCTCGATTCATGTGTTTAACGAGCGGCCCCACGTTGGCAATAAACGACAGCTCTCCAGCGTTGAACAGGTCACGGAGCTCCGGTGCAATCCATGGCACGGCGAATCTTCGGTCCGTGTGATAACGACTCAGTTCAAGCAGCTGGTCGTCGTTCTTTAAGTAGGCAAGGTCACTTCGCAGGTCCTTGTACGCGTCGTACTCGTCATTGTCGTACGGGATTAGCAAATTGAAAGAATCCATCCCGCCTGCGAACAATACGCAAACCAATGCTCGATAGTCCTCAAAGTCGTACTGTGTCTTGGGTGCTGCCAATGTGCTAGTCCACCATGGACCTGCAGCGGTCAGTAGTCCCGCACCGACGGAAGTTTGTAGAAATGTTCTTCGATTGAAGTTCATGCTCAATTCTCCACGCTGAATTCAGGAAGGTTTGTGATGTACCAAACCGCGAAACCGACTCGTCGATATCGACGTTCGTCTTCTTCCTCTGGATGATCAATCTGCCCGATTCGTTGGTCGAGCAGCTGGCGCGAGTTGGCGGTCATTCTTCCGGCGCACATCACCAAATCCAAACGATTCACGAGATCTTCCGGTGAATCTGCCAATTCAAGGTAATCCTCGTAATCGGGGACAAATGACAGAATCTCTTGTTCTTCGTCATCGATGTGGTACTCCAGGTGCCAGTCAGTCGAGTGGGATCGATTGAATTGAACACTATGAAACAGAAAATTGCTGGTAGCGATTACTGTTTGCATATTGAACAGTTGAAATGCGGGTGTCACGATTTCGTTGTCGGACAAATCTCCTTTAGGTGAATAAAAAGGGGAGTAAAAGTTAAATACGGAAGGAGCATTGAGAGGTATCTGCTGTACTGCCCCGTCAAAACTACCGAAGTTGTACGAATGAAGCCCTTCCGGCCAACTCTGCTCATCGGGATACGCCAGTTTCAATGGAAACATCCGATCCAAGCTAACGAGCCGAATAATCGGATCCTTCAGTTTTCCAAAAGTGTCTGGGTTTGCCGGTTCTTGGGCTTCCGGGTCTGTGAGAATCGTCCTTATTACATGCTTCATGTTGCCGCGAGTACCTTGTTCATCGTTGGCAAAGGCCTCGGCAACCCGCTCCACATACTCAGGTTCGGGATTTGAAGTCACTAGATGTTGGATGAGTTGTCGTGCGATGAACGGACCGGTATTCGGGTGCTCGAATATCGAGTCCAGAGCTTGTTCGATGTCGTGAGGAGCGTCTTGACCGGCAGGAATCACTGTTCCTCCGACGATCACTTTCTCGCCTTTGTCATGATGCCAGTTGAAAGGAATCATCGGCAAATGGGAGTCTACCTGCCACCGATGTCCACCGAATTGGGCTTCTTCTCCATCGAATGAAAGTCCCGTCATAACCCGTGAAAGCTCGGCAATGTCCTCAGGTGTGTAGGACGGGATCGTACTTCCGTTCTCGTCCAATTTTGAAGTACCGTCGACATTCAATTCGAACAGCCCTAGACTGAACAGCTGCATCAGTTCGCGCGCATAGTTCTCGTCGGGAAAGAGCCTCTTCGCTGGACGTGCGCGACTGTTGTTCACGTGACTGAGCATCATGCCCATTTGTGCGCTGTATGTCACATCTTTCAACAGATCCCGAAAGTTACCGAATGCTCCTCGTACGAGATTGTCATAGTAAGTCGTCCAATGATGGGAAGGCGTCGGGATTCCTTTCCTAGACACTACAAAGATCTGGCTGAGTGCCCATGCCACTCTTTGGCAGAGCTGGTCTTCCCCGTACAGTACAGCTTGAGTCCAAGCCGTG